>NZ_VITD01000012.1:0-204138 GCF_007827755.1 Micromonospora sp. CNZ322 | reverse complement strand
CAGCTCCACTCCACAACCGGAGGCCTTCACCTACCTACGACATCAGATCGTGTCGTCACACAATCTCGACCAACGTCCCTGGGCAGTACACCTAGCGCGTTGGTCAGGTCCCGCAGCCCGGCCACGACGTTCCAGTCCGGCCGGACCGCCGGGTCCAGGCCGCGGGCTTTGGCGTCCTCCCAGATCCGGTCGACGTAGTCATACAGCTCCTGCCGGGCCAGAACCTGCGCTACCCGGCCAGCCGCGTCGAGCGCGGCCAGGCCTGCCGCGTCGCGTTCGGCGAAGGCGTCGATCAGCTCGTTTGCCATGTCCTGGTGGTCCAGTTCGTTGTCTACATCGGCCATGCCGCTAACCCTATGGCATCAGATCATCACGCGAGTGTGCGCGATTGTGAGAGCCGGATGGGTCGTTAGCCATCGGTGTCGAGCTGGCACCGACCGCCGACCGCCGACCGCCGACCGCCGACCGATCGTGAGCTGCCGGCCCAGTACGGTGGCAACAGCGCGGGCTCCCGCAGGCACATCGGTCGATCGGGAAGCACGCCCACGATTGCAGCGCCTTGTCAGCAGCAGACCCGTGCGCCGGTAGGAGCCTTTGCGCTGATGCTCCGGGGACGTTGAATAATCCGCGCGTGGATGTTGCCGATCTGCTCGCTCGAGCTGCGGCCATGGTCCCGGCTGATGTCGTAAACGAGGCCGGCGTGACGGTGGTGGACGTACGCGAGTACCTCGACCACGACGAGTGGGAAGTCGCGCTCGATCTCCTTGTAGACCTCGACACGGGTTGGCGACCGCCAACCGATTGGTGGGATCTGCTGATCGACAGCGCCGAGCTGATGTGGCTCTCCGACGCCGCCGCGTGGTGCCACTGGGGCCGGTGGGAGAGCATCCACGGGATCGTCCGCGCGGAGTTGCGACTCCTGCCGCCCACCGAAGGTGGCCGGCGAACACCGATCCCGGGCAAGGGCATCCTCCGACCGCTGTGGGACCTCGGCCGGCGCACGGCTGCGGGCGATCCCGATCTGCTCGTGGCACGCATCTGGGTGGAGTCCGCGCCAGCGTTGCCACCAGGCGCTACCGGGTCGGTCCGCCTGGGCCCTCTGTCCCCAGCCCTCTGGCGTCACCTGTGGCCGGGCATGACGATCACCATGCACGAGGGCCGGCCCGCGGTAGGAACGGCCACCATCATCGAAGCTTCGAATTTGCGCTGACATCAGCACGACCGATGGCCGGCTCAATCGGGTTGTGGTGACATTGGTAGCGCGCGTTGTCTGCGGCAGATCCGTGCTCGATCCATAGACCGTGCGTGCATGGGTGCGGTGTTCCACCGCCGGGTGATGTGGCAGGGTGACCGGATGATCGACAGCCGTGGGGCGTTGGAGGCTGTGGTCCGGCATGCCGTGGAGCTTGAGGACGATTACGACGACATCGCGCCGACGGTCACGACACTGGCCGCATCCGGGGACACCACCTTGGTACCCCGGCTGCGGGAGGTGCTGGACCGGTTCCTCGACGAGGGGAACTTCTACGGCCAGGATCTGATTGCCGGTGTCTTGGCAGGCATCGAGGGCGTGGCGGCACTGCCGGTGCTGCTACGCGCTTCGGCGCGGGATCTCGGGGACGACCAGGACAGCCTCCAGGCCGAAATCATCGAGCTGCTGCACGCAGACCGGGCGACCAGCCAGCGTGTGGTACGTGATGCCGCCACAGGTGATACGCCGGAGCTGCGCCGTGTGGGGCTGTGGGCCCTCGGGTTCGTGGTCGAAGCACAGGATGTCGAGCTGCTCGCCACGGCCGTGACCGACGCCGACCCAGAGATCAGGTCTATGGCGGTCGGATCGATCCCTGACCCAGCCGGCGACGACTGGGCATTCGGCGCGCTCGTCCTGGCGTTGCGTGACCTGAACGAGCAGGTCCGGGTATCGGCCGCAAGCAGGCTTGGCTACACCGGCCGCGTTGACGCGGTCGCACCGCTCGCTGCCCTCGCCGCCGACCCGACACCGCGAGTACGGTCCATGGTCGCCTACGCACTCGGGCGACTCGGCAGTCACGAGGCGATCCCGGCCCTGCAACGGCTCCTCCAGGACCCCGATCGGCACGTCCGCGAGAACGCCGCGGAAGCTCTCGGCTCGGTCGGAGGGCCGGCGGCGGTCGATGCGCTGCTGGTGCTGGCCGCCGACCAAGACGCACAACTGCGAGTCCAAGCCGCGAAAGCGCTGGCGAAGGCGGCTGACTCGGATCCCCGCGTTGCGCCGCAACTCACGATGCTGGCACGAGACGGCGAGGCCGCAGTACGAGCGGCCACCCTCAGCGGACTCGCCAGCGCCGATCGCGGGCCATCACTCCGGGGGCGACTCCTGATCGAATTGGCGGACGACCCAGATCCACTGGTCCGTCAGCGCGTCGCGGTCGTGGCACGACACCTCGCGCCCGACGCTGCCCCGGACATCCTCCACCGGTATACCCGCGACCCCAACCAGACCCTGCGCCAACTCGCCGCAACCGAACTGGGCCGACTAACCAACCCCACCGCTCGCTGACCCGGCAGCCCACAGTCAGCAATTTGCTGGCGAGACTGTCGGGCGCCGCGGTTCCGGCCGCCCTGGTCGCGCTCGGCGCGTCGATGCACCGCACGGCGCCGTCGCGGGCCGAGCCGGCCGAGTTGGCCGAGCTGGCCGAGCTGGCCGTGATCACCGCGCTGAAGCTCGTCGCACAGCCGGTCATCGCGTACGCAGCCGGGCTGGCCTTGCACCTATCCGCGCCACAGTTGCTCGCCGTGGTGGTGTGCGCAGGCCTGCCGACAGCGCAGAACACGTTCATCTTCAGCCAGGAGTACGGCGTCGGCGAGGCGGTGGCCAACCGGGCGGTGGTAGTGACTACGACGCTGTCGCTGGCCACCCTGGCCGCGGCGGCGGCGCTGCTCGGGTAGGTCCGTCAGCTGACTCGTCCAGCAATCATGGTGAGTCACGCCGACCATGGCGCTGGCGGCCGGGTCTGCAGCCACGATCATCGCCTGATGATTCGGCGGGCGATCTCGATGCCGTACTGGCCGTGAGGGTGTACGGACGGCTAATGCGCCATGCGGCGGCAGATGTTCGCATCAGGTTGCGTGTTAGTAGAAGCCGCGGAAGATGCCTTCGCCGTTCGCATTGTCGGCAAAATCTTCCCAGTCCATGTTCGAAATCGTGAGGTTGTTTTGAACCGACCACATCTCGGACGGCAGGACTCGGAACGTGGCACCGTACTGCGGCCCCTTGCCCTGGTCCTCTAGATCTTCCACGTAGTCGTAGAGGTTGACTACCAGGATCGGCCGATCAGGGTGGGTCAGCGCCTTCGTGTCGACGAGGAAGGCAACGGCATGATTGAAATCCGCGGGCACCACCTCCAGGAGCTGCGACGGCGTGATCCCCTCGAACGCACGATCATCGACGAATGCAACGAAAGCGGTGAACCCGTCTTCTGTCTGCGGTTCAGCGATCGCCGCCTGAATCGCTGTCCATTCCTGTGGATGGGCAAAATCGGTACGGATGACAAGGGATACGTCGGAACTCTGGTGCCACATGCGCTCATCCACGCACGGGAGGATAGGCCACCGGCAGCTGAGCGGACGTCACCCAACTGACGGCCGGGAGCACCATGGCTGACATCTTCGGTGCCGCCGAAGAGGTCTCCACCCCGAAGCGCCTGGCCAGGGCGTTGACCGTGGGATCGGAGTCTCAAATGACGGAACCGCGGCCGACCCCAGCAAGCCCCCCACAACGCTTCACATCGACCTACAGCACACCTACAGGCATGGCGTTAGGCGGCCCGAGACGCCGGCCGGCACCAGCCATCCCGGCAGCAGGACGCCTGACCACTTCGACCTCTACTGGGAGGTCACGCCGCACCGCTCCACCGCATCACCACAAATCACAGCCATCGTCTCTCTCCGGCGTCGGTGGGCACTTCGGGCGCGGAGACCGCTTCGCCAACCTGCACCCAATCTGCTCCCAGTTACAAGGCCAGGCCCACCAACAGCTCCTTACCGCCTTGACCTGCGCACACTCCCCTGCCAGGCCACATAGAACCTTGTCGACCGCTGCGTAGAACCGAAGAGCACTCTGCGGAAACGAACGGCTCGGCTCAACCGGCGACGTCCACGACGACCTTGCCCTCGGCGGTGCCGCCGGCGACCAGGTGGTGGGCGTCCATGACCGTGTCGAGCGTGAACCTGCGCCCGTCCAGTCGGGGGCGCAGCGCGCCGGCGTCGGCCAGCGCCGCGATCTCGCGCAGGATGTCGCCGTGGTGTTCGCGGCCCCGCCCGGTGAGCATCGGCAGCAACGTGAACACGCCGGAGTAGGTCGCGCCTCGGAACGACAGCGGGGCGAGCGAGTGTGAGCCCCAGCCCAGCGCGCTGACGACGTGCCCGTGGTAGGTGCGCACCGCCGCGAACGAGGCGTCGAGCGTCGCGCCGCCGACGTTGTCCATGACGATGTCGAACCCCTCGCCGCCGGTGTACCTCTCGACGTACTCCTCGACAGTGCTCGTGGTGTAGTCGATCGGCACGGCGCCCAGGCTCTCGATCACCCGCATGCTCGCCGGCCCGCCCGTGGCGTACGCCTCGGCGCCCCGCGCCTGGGCCAGTTGCACGCCCACGTATCCGACACCGCCGGCACCGCCGTGCACCAGCACCTTCTGCCCGGCGCGGACCCCGGCCCGGTCGACGAGCCCCTCCCAGGAGGTGATCGCCGCCAGTGGCAGCGCGGCGGCCTCCCGCATCGAGAGGGTGTTCGGCTTGCGGGCCAGCAGCCGGGCGTCTACTGCGGCGTACTCGGCAAGCGAACCCTGGAGGTCGCCCACGCCCCCGCACAGCCCGTACACCTCGTCTCCCGGCTCGAATCCGGTCACGTCCGCGCCGACCGCCGCGACGACGCCGGCAAGGTCCAGGCCGAGCACCGCGGGCAGCTCGACCCGCGCGTGCGCGGCCTTTCCAGCCTGGATCTTCGTGTCGAGCGGGTTGACCCCGCTGGCGACGATCCGCACCAGCACCTGGCCGGGCCCGGGGGTGGGATCGCCGATTTCCTCGACCGTCAGCGGAACGTCGAACTCCCGCAGCACCGCAGCGCGCATAACCATCCACACTCTCCGTGATCGAGGCTTCACGTGGACGCTATCCGACCGGATAGGCGGCGGGGCGGGTTCCTCGGACCGCGCCAGCGCCGCCACGGGCGGACCGCGCACGGGTCAGTCGTCTTCGGCACCGTCGAGGAGCGCCCGCCGCAGCGCCAGTCGGTGCTTCCGGCGGATCTCCGCCTCCCGGTACCGTCGCCGGTCCCCATCGGTCTCCGGCAGCAGCGGCGGCACGGTACGAGGCTGGCCGTCGTCGTCGATGGCGACCATGACCAGGTGGGCGGTTGCCACGTCGGTGGGCGGCACCGCCCGGTCCCACCGGTCGGCGGTCACCTTGACCGCCACCTCCATCGAGCTGCGGCCGGCCCAGGTGATCCGGGCGTCGACGTGCACGACGTCACCGACGCGCACCGCGCGGAGGAACGCCGTCTCGTCGATGGCGGCGGTCACCGCCGGTCCGTCGGAGTGCCGGGCGGCGACCACACCGGCGACGGAGTCGATGAGGTTGAGGATCCGGCCGCCGTGCACCGTACCCATCAGGTTGGTGTGGTGCTGGTCCATGATCTGCGAAAGGGTCAGGTGCGACGCCGACGGCGCTCGGCCGGCGATCGTGGTGGTGTCGTGCACAGCGGTAGTCCGTCCCTCGGGAAACCACACCGCCGGGTCGCGGACACACGCTGACGAGGACCTGGCCGTGCGCCACACGCACGACCCGTCACCCGCTCAGCCCACCCGCGAGGCCGACGGCAGCGCACACGGTTGTGTACGCGGTGCCGGCAGGTCTTCGGACTCGCGGGCCTGACCGGTCGCGCCGGTCCCCTACTGGCCGTCGCTTCCCAGGCCACTGGCCCAGTGCTGATGACGGCGGTCGTTCCCACTCACCGCTGCGGGGCAGCCCCGGATTTCCACCGGGTTCCCTCTTACGACGCCCAGCCGGTCACGACGGGGCGAACCAGCGCCGCCGGCGAGCATAGCTGGCCAGGGAATGTGTCCACCCGGGGCGTCCCGCCGGGGCGGCGGATGGCCTCATCGTCAACTTTTGTCGTCTGAGGAAGAAGATCGCCACCTCTTGAAAAAAGTCTCGCGAGGGTGAGGATATCCAGATGCGTCGTCTCCCCCAGACTTGCGGGCGGGTGGTCTCGGGCCTCCTCGCACTCCTCCTCGCCTCGGCGGTCGCCCTCCTCGCGTCCGCCCAACCCGCCGCAGCTCACGGGACCTTGGCCATGTCCACACCGGCGAGCGGCGCCACAGTGCGCGAGCCGTTGACGTCGGTGCAGCTTTACTTCACCGAGAAGGCTGCCGCCAACGCGTTCTTCACGATCACCGCCCCGGGCGGCACCCGTGTCGACAACGGCTGGTCGCAGGGGGAGCCGAAGCCGCTGGACAAGCCGGTGCGCGAGTACTTCCTGGTCAACGGACAGTTCGAGCCACGCGAGTACACCACGGGGTTCCCCGCGGTGGTGTCCGTCGCCCACCTGCCCGCCAAGGGTCAGTACTCGGTGAGCTACCTGTCGGTCGCCTCGGACGGCGACACCGTGCGGGGCACCCTGACCTTCCGCTACGACGGGCGGGTGACGGCAGCGCCGAAGGGATGGAGCCCGCCGTCGACCCAACCGGACCCGGCGCTGGTGGCCGCCACCGAGCAGCACAACACGTCCGGGCAGGCCTCGGCGGTGCCGACCACCGCGGACGATCCGTCGACCCCGCCGGCTGCGGCGGCCCCGCCGACCGGGTCGACCGAGGAGAGCGGTCCTGGGGCACCGGCCTGGGCCGGCTGGGCGGCGGCGGTCGCGGCGGTCGGAGCGATGGCGGGGTTCGTCGTCTGGCGTCGCCGATCCGGCGGCACACCCACCGGCCGGGGCCGTACCTCGGCGGCGACCTCCGGTCGACGCGGCGGTGGCGCCCGTGCCATGAACAGGACCGGCACTGGCAATACCGTCGGCGGCAAGGTCGGCGAGGGCAAGACCGGCGGGGGCAAGGTCGGCGCGGCGAGCGGCGTCGTCGCGCGTACCGCGAGCGACAAGCAGCGGCCCGCCACCGTGCCGGCGGAGCGCAAGGGCAACACGGTCGTCACGGCCCGCACGGGCGTTGCTGTCGATCCGACGCCCACCGATCAGGTGACCAAGGCCCTCGCCAGCACGGACGGCGAGCCGGCGGTCGACTCCGGACCACGGCCCGACACGGACCTGGCCGCCGCGACGCCTGGGTCCCGGTTGAGCAACACCCACCTGGCGCTGTTCGTCGGTGGTCTGGTGGTGGCCCTGTTGGCCGGGTTCGGGTTGGCCCGTATCGGCACCGCCGACGAGAGCCCGGCGACCGGCAACGCACGACCGTCAGCCGGTGGACCGCCCGACTCGGGCCAGGTGGGCTCGGCGACCGACGGGCACCAACACCCGGCCGGTACGGGGCCGCACACGCATCGGGGTGACGACGCGACGGGCGCGACGCTGGCGACCGGGACGACGGTCAGCGCCGGCGGGTACACCCTGCAACCGCTGGAGCGGTCCCAACCGCCTGGTGTACGCGCGGACTACCGGTTCCGCATCGTCGGGACCGACCGGCAGGCGGCGACCCGCTTCGCTGTCGTCCACGACAAGCCGTTGCACCTGATCGTGGTGGGCCGCGACCTGTCCGGCTACCAGCACCTGCACCCGACGATGGCACCCGACGGCACCTGGAGCGTCCCCCTGACGCTGGCCCGACCCGGCGGCTACCGCGTCTTCGCCGACTTCTCCGTCACCGCGGCCGACGGCAAGCAGCAGCCTCTCGTGCTGGGCGTCGACCACACGGTGCCCGGCGCGCACAGCCCGACCGCGCTGCCGCCCGCTCAGGCGCAGGCGACGGCTGGCCCGTACACGGTGTCGATGACCGGCTCCCCGACGGTGGGGGTGACGGCGCCGATCCACTTCCAGGTCAGCGCCGACCCGACGGTCCCGGCGCAGTTGAAGCGATACCTGGGCGCGTACGGGCACCTGGTCGTCGTTCGTGAGGGTGATCTCGGCTACGTGCACGTCCACCCCGAGCAGGAGCTGGTCGACGGGACGGTCAAGTTCTGGCTGACCGCGCCGAGTTCGGGCCGGTACCGGGCCTTCTTCGACTTCCAGGTCGCCGGCACTGTGCACACCGGGGAGTTCACGATCAACGTTCCCTGAGTCCGGAACTTTCTCCGAGCTGCGGCCGACCAACCTCCCAGCAGCAACCATCGGAGGAAGAACACATGCGCACCACCAGCCCAAACGCTTCACGCCGCCGCTCGGCCGCCGTGCTCGCTGCCGCGATCCTGACGGTGGGCGTCGCCGGCTGCGGCTCGTCCGACTCTCCGTCGACAGCGCAGGCGGGCCCGTCCGCGTCGGCCTCGGCCTCGGCCTCGGCCAACCCGGACGCTGGTGTGCTCGGCATTCGTGACCCCTGGGTGAAGGCGGCCGACAAGGGCATGACGGCGGCCTTCGGGACCCTGGTCAACGACGGCGACACCGATGTCACGGTGACGAGTGCCACGACCCCCTGTCGCCGATGGAGCTGCACGAGATGGCCGTGAAGGACGGCAAGATGGTCATGCGGCAGAAGCAGGGCGGCATCGTGATCAAGGCCAGGAGCTCGCACGCTCTGGAGCCCGGCGGCGACCACCTCATGCTGATGAACCTCACCAAGCCCGTTCAGGCCGGCGACGAGTTGACAGTCACCCTGACCTTCGCCGACGGCAAGACCCAACAGTTCCGCGCTATGGCCAAGCCGTTCACCGGCGCGCAGGAGAGCTACGCCCCCGGGCACGGCGAACCGATGACCGGCATGAGCGCCACGCCGGAGATGAGCATGAGCCCGGCATCGTGACCCAGACACCACAGGTCCGACCGGTGAGCAGGCGTGGCCTGCTCACCGGCGGAGCACTGGCCGCCGGCGGAGCACTGGCCGCCGGCGGAGCACTGGCCGGCGGTGCCACGATCTCCGCCACCCCTGCGGGGAGGACCGGGCCGCCGTCGGCGACCGCCGCCGACGCGACGCTGGCGGCGACCGTCGGCGGCCTGGTCGAGCCGTTCCACGGCGCCCGGCAGGCCGGGGTGGCCACCGAACCGCAGGCGCACGCGTCGTTCGTGGCCTTCACTTTGCGGGCCGGCGTCGACCGGGCCGCGCTGGGCCGGATGTTGCGGTTGCTCACCGACGACGCCGCCCGGCTGACCCAGGGTCGGCCCGCGTTGGCCGACACCGAGGCCGAACTCGGGCTGCTGCCGGCACGGTTGACAGTGACCTTCGGCTTCGGGCCGGGCCTCTACCGGGCGGCCGGCGTCGACGACCGCCGGCCGGCATCGGTCACCGACCTGCCGTCGTTCCGCATCGACCGACTTCAGCCGACCTGGTCCGGCGGCGACCTGCTGCTGCAGATCTGCGCCGACGACGCGATCTCCGTCGCCCACACCCAGCGGGTCCTGATCAAGGACAGCCGACCGTTCGCCACAGTGCGGTGGGTCCAGCAGGGCTTCCGGCGTAGCCCGGGTGTCGAGCCGGGCGGCCACACCCAACGCAACCTGTTCGGTCAGCTCGACGGCACCGCCAACCCCCGACCTGGCGCGCCCATGGACACCGCCCTCTGGGTCCCGGACGGCCCGGCGTGGCTGCGCGACAGCACGACAGTGGTGCTCCGCCGGATCAGCATGAACATGGAAACCTGGGACCTGCTCGGCCGGACCGACCGCGAACTCGCCGTCGGGCGACGGCTCGACACCGGCGCACCGCTCACCGGCACCGCCGAACACGACGAACCCGACTTCGCCGCCACCGACGCCGACGGCCTCACCGTCATCCCCGACTTCTCTCACCTGACCCGCGCCCACGTCACCGACGACCGGTTGAAGATCCTGCGCCGGCCCTACAACTACGACGGGGTGCCGACGGCGGAGGGCCACGCGGACAGCGGCTTGATCTTCACCTCGTACCAGGCCGACATCGCCCGACAGTTCCTGCCCATCCAGCGCCGGCTGGCCGACCGGGACCTGCTCAACGAGTGGACCACGCCGATCGGGTCCGCTGTCTTCGCCATCCCGCCCGGATGTCAACCGGGCGGGTGGATCGGCGAGCAGGTGCTCGGATGACCGCGCCAGCCGTCACGACCGTACCGCCGTCTCGCCCCACCGCCATCCGGCTCGGCGCGGCGGTGCTCGCCGTCCTCGTGGCGGTACTGATCGCGGGCAGCCCGGCCTGGGCGCACAACTCGCTCCGGACGGCCACGCCTGCCCGGGACGCGACAGTGCCGAGCACACCGACCGAGATCACGCTCGAATTCATGCAGCGACTCGACCCCGCGTTCACCACCATCGTGCTCACCGACGCCGCCAAGCGGAAGCTTCCCACCGGCGAACCGGTCGTCACCGGAGCGAAGAGCACGGTCCAGGTGACCGACACCCTGCCGAACGGGACATACACGGTCGCCTACCGGGTCGTCTCCGTCGACGGGCACCCGGTTCAGGGGTCCTATCCGTTCACTGTGGCCGATCCGACGTCCAGCGTCACGCCGGTTGCGAACGTCAGCGCGTCAGCGCCCGCACCGTCCGCCGCCGCAGCAGCAGCAGCAGCAGCAGCGAAGTCCGGCGGCGGTCCGAGCGCCGGTGTACTCGTCGCGGCTGCCGTGCTGGCCCTCCTCGTCCTGGTGACGGCTGGGCTGCTGTGGCGGCGGGCGGCCCGGCGCTGATCCGACCCGCCCCATGCGGTCGGCTCGCCCGCACCGTCGCTACCGCCTCGGTAACCCTGACATCGGGAACCTGATCTTCGGGAACCGCCGGCGTCTCTCCCCCGACTACCAGTCAGGGCCGACGCGACACCTCACCGGGCGACCAGACCAGTACGGGAAACGCCTTCGTGCTTCCCGACTCTTCCGATCGGATCACCATGTCTCTCACCGAATTGTCCGGCACGCCGACGCCGGAGCCCGCCACGACCGCTACGACCGGCGAGAAACCGGCCCGACCCGCCCGGCGCACGTCGCCGTTCGGTGCGCTGCTGCTGCGGCTGCACTTCTACGCGGGCATTCTCGTCGCCCCGTTCCTGGTGGTCGCCGCACTGACCGGCCTGGCCTACACCACAACCCCGCAACTCGACTCGATCCTCTACGGCGACCAGCTGACCGTCGCCCAGGTGGGTGACCGTCAGCTCCCGCTGGCCGAGCAGATCGGGGCCGCCCGCAACGCGCACCCCGACGGCAGCATCACCACAGTGCAACCCGGCGACGGCGACCGGACCACCAAAGTGGTGTTCTCAGTGCCCGAGCTGGGCGAGAACCAGCACACTGTCTACATCAACCCGTACACCGGCGAGTCCCAGGGGCAGCTCACCACCTGGTTCGGGTCCACGCCAGCCACCACCTGGCTGGACGACCTGCACCGCCACCTGCACCTGGGCACGGTGGGCGAGCACTACTCCGAACTGGCTGCGAGCTGGCTGTGGGTGATGGCGCTCGGCGGGGTCATCCTCTGGTGGCGTCGACGCGGCGCCGCCCGAGCCGCCACTCGGCATCTGCTCGTGCCGGACCTGTCCGCCGGTAAGGGTGTCCGCCGTACCCGAGGATGGCACGCCACCACCGGCATCTGGCTCACCGTCGGACTCCTCTTCCTCTCCGTCACCGGCCTGACCTGGTCCCGCTACGCCGGCGCGAACTTCGCCGCCGGTCTCGACGCGCTGAGCGCCCGCACTCCGGAGATCTCCACCAGCCTCACCACCGGTCCCCCCGCCCCTGCCGAGACCGGTGGGGGCCACGAGCACGGCGCCGCCGGGGCGGGCGGGGTCGTCGAGTCGGCGGCCTTCGATCGGGTCCTGACTGTCGCTCGCGGCGCGGGCCTCTCCGGGCCGGTCGAGATCAGCCCTGCGCCGGAGCCGGGCTCCGCCTGGACCGTCACGCAGGTCGACAACACCTGGCCGGTCAAGAAGGACCGCATCGCCGTCGACCCGGCCTCGGACACGGTCACCGCCCGCAGCGACTTCGCCGATTGGCCCCTGCTGGCCAAACTGAGCGGCCTCGGCATCCAGGCCCACATGGGGATCCTCTTCGGCCTGGTCAACCAGATCCTGCTCGCCGCGCTCGCCCTCGGCCTGCTCTGCGTCATCTTCTGGGGCTACCGCATGTGGTGGCAACGCCGACCCACCCGCGCCGACCGCCGGGCGATCGCCGGCACCCCGCCAGCCCGCGGCGGCGTACGCGGCCTGTCGCTCTGGGCGCTGTTGATCGGCGTACCGGTGACCGTGGCGATCGGCTGGGCGCTGCCCCTGTTCGGGCTCCCAGTGCTCGCCTTCCTCGTCATCGACGTGGTGGTGGGTGCGGTGTCTCGACGCCGACGACCTGCCGCGGCTCCCACCTCCCCGGCTCCCGCGGGGAGCTGATCCACCGGACCGGCCGTCCGTCCTTAGACGGACGGCCGGACGCCTGGCTCAGATCACTACCTGCTTGGTGTTCGGCAGGCTGTCGACTATCGACTTCTGCACGTTGATCGTGTCGGCGATGACCTCGTGGGGCGTGTTGGCCATCCACTGCATCACCGAGATGTCCTCGAACCGGGGATGGCGGAACATCTCCAGGAACACCAGTGGCTCGTCGCCGGTGTTCTCGATGTAGTGGCCGTACGCGAACGGGACGTAGCCCACATCGCCGGCCTGGAAGTCGAACGTCCGGGCCGCGGCCTGGGAGGCGAAGACGCCCATCCGCCCGGTGCCGGAGATGTAGTACTGCCACTCGTCGGTGGTGGGATGCCAGTGCAACTCGCGCATCCCTCCCGGCTCGACCTCGACCAGGGCCGCGGCGGTGGTCACGGAGGCGGCGAAGTTGGTGGAGTCGGTGATCCGGACCGTTCCGCCGCGGAACCGCTGCGGGGTCTGCGCGAGCATCCGGTGCTTGAAGCTTCGCGGGATGTCGCCGGTCGGGCTGACCACCCGGTCCTGTTGCAGGGGTGGTGGGACGTCGCCCTGGAAGATGTACTTTTCCCGCTCGGGCAGGTTCTCCATCTGTTCCAGCGTCCAGCCGAAGTTCTTGGCCAGCACGTGTCGAGGGGTGTGTGCGAAGAAGTCGCTGAGCAGGAAGGTGTTGTTCTCCGAGAACGCCCCGTCGTCGAAGACCAGCAGGAACTGCGCGCCGTCCTCCAACGCCTGGATGTTGTGTGGCACGCCCTGCGGAAAGAACCACAGATCGCCGACCTTCACGTCCTCGATGAAGTTGCGGCCCTCGTGGTCGACGGCGCTGATCCGGCAGCTGCCGCTAAGCATGTACGCCCACTCCGACTGCTGGTGCCAGTGGATCTCCCGGTACGCGCCCGGCTCAAGACCGAACTGAACGCCGGACAACTGACTGGCGATCGGGAGGTCTCGGCTGGTGACCTCGCGGGTCCAGCCGCCCTTCTCCACCCGGGTGTGCGCCTGCGAGAACGAGAACTTGAGGTTGGGCACCAGCCGGCTGTCGGTCGTCGGTGGAACCAGGAGGTCCCGGTTCTGCCGCTCGAGCTCGACGTTACGGCCTGCGAAAGGCGCGGCGCCCTGGTCGCCGCGCCGCGGCTCGGGATCGCTGTTCGCCATGATCGCTGTCTCCTCACTCGGGTTGGATCGGATTGGGCGCGGGAACGGATCCGCCCCGCAGCCGTAGCCGGGACGAGATCCCCAGCAGGGCACGCAGTCCGGGCCAGCCGTACTGGACCGCGATCGCGACCGGAATCGCCGCGGCGGTCGCCATCAGCACCAGGCGGGCCCACGCCGGAGCGTGACCACCCGCCCCGATGCTGGCGTAGAGGACGAACATCAGCAGTACGACCCGGAGCCGACGCAGACCGGGAAGTTTGGTGAGCTGGGCCATGGTCCGATGATCGGTGCCGAACGTCGTCCGTCGCATCACGTGATCGCGCCATTACCGCAGGTCAAATCCCGGACAGTGGGGGTCATTCGGCGCACTCCCGTCGGTTCCTCGATCTGGTCGCCCGTACCTGTCGCCATGGCTAGGCTCGGTCGCAGGACGGCATTTCGACGCGCCTGGTAACAACCGGGGAGAACGCCATTGCCCGAATCACCCTTCAACGCCGGAACGCTCCCGGCTGACGACATCGCCACCGACGCCGAGCAACGACGGCACCGGCTGTTCGCCACGGCGGACCAGCTCCGGCTCGCCGGACGCGAGACGGAGGCGCTGCACGTCCTGGCGGCGGAGCTCGCCACGAGTCGCAGCGGCGAGCGCCACCGCGCCCTCCTGCTCGGTCGCCTGGCGCAGATCGTGGCACTGGAGCAGCCGAGCATCGCCCTCGCCGGTCTGCGGGAGGCGCTGAACCTCCGACTGGACACCGACAGCCGCGGCACCCTGCTCGCCCTGGTCGCCACGATCGCGGCCCGCACGGGACATCCGGACACCGATGCCCTGCTGCGCGACGCGGGGACCGCGCACGCCGCGTCGGGTGACCCGACGTCCGCTCGCCACCTCGCCCTCGGCCGGGCCGCCCGCTCGCTCGCGCACGGCGATTTGCCGGGTGCCCAGGCTGTGCTGGCGGCCCTCGACCCGAGCTCCTGGGCGGCGCGCGCCGACGCCCCGTCCATCCGGGCGGAACGGATCCTCGTGCAGCTCGGCCTGGGCCGGCACCAGGACGCGCGGGCCGCGACCCGCCAGGCGCCCGACGCGACCGACGTTTCACTGACCGGACTGACCGCGCTGGACTGCCTGCGGATGGTGGCCGTGGGAGAGCTGCCCGAGGCGGCCGCGCTGGCCGTGACGACACTCAGCTCCGGCTCTGCGGACCTCAGTAGGGAGGTGCGTGCCCTGTTGGTCGCGGTGATCGCCGAGGTCCGCTACCGCCGTGGCGAACACGACGACGCCCGCGCCATCCTCCGCACCTGCCTCGCCGAGGACCGATGGCCCGACCGTACGATGTGGACGTTCGCGTTCTGTGTGGCGGTGCGCGACCCCGCCCTCAGCGCGCCGGCCGGCCTGCTCACCACTGTCGTCGCCGACCTGCACCGGTCGGTCCGGTCACTGCTGCCCGTGCCGCACTTCGGCCCCCGACTGGTACGCGCGGCGGTGGCGGCCGACGACACCCGGGCCGCCCGCCGGGTCACCGAACTGGTCGAGCTGGTCTCCACCCGTACCCCGGTGCCGCTGTGGCACGCGTTGGCCGACCAGAGCCGAGGGTTGCGCGACGGCGATCCGGACGCCCTCCGTTCGGCGGTGGACCGGCTGCGCACCACCGCCGCGCGGCCAGCGCTGGCCGACGCGTTGCTCGACCTCGCGAACAGTCCCCGGGCAGGCTCCGGGGAGGCGCGCGATGCCGCGCACGAGGCGGCTGCCCTCTACGCCCGGATCGGCGCTTCCGGCGACCAGGCGATCGCGGACCGGCGCTGCGCCGACCTCGCCGCCACCCCGCGCCACCGGCCGTCGATCGACGAGCCGTCAAGCCGGGGCATCGGCGCGCTCACCCCGGCCGAGGAGCGGGTGGCCGAGATGCTCGCCGCCGGCGCCACGAAGAAGGAGGCGGCCCGGAACCTCTTCGTCTCCTTCCACACCGTGGACACCCAACTCCGCTCCATATACCACAAGCTGGGCATTCACAATCGGATGCAGTTGGTGCGGGCCTGGGAACGGACCAGACGATAATCAGCCGATGACCGCGCCAGCCGACCTGACCCCGCTCGCCGAGGCCGCGGAGTGCGAATTCATGCACTCCTACGAGTCGCAGGCGCCCGGGCCCACGTACACCGAACTCGGGATCGCGACCACCCGCATCGGCGGCGGTGTGGCCCTCGCCATGCGCAACGATCCCTCCGGCGGGTACTGGAACAAGGCCCTCGGCTTCGGCACCACCGAGCCGTTCACAGTGCAGACCCTGGACCGCGTCCTCGACTTCTACCGGGAGCAGGGCGTCGACCAGGCGGTCCTCCAGCTCGTTCCGTCGGTGCTGCCCGCGGGCTTCGACGAGGTCGCCGCCGCGCGCGGGCTGGAGCCGGGAAGCACCTGGGTCAAGCTCGCCGCCCGACCCGGCGACGTCGCCACGGCGCAGACCCGTCTGCGCGTCGCCCCGGTGCCGGCCGTCGAGGCGCGGCGCTGGGCCGACGTGGTGCTCACCGGGTTCGGCATGCCGACCGGTGGGCTCACCGACATGCTGGCCGCGACGGTCGGCCAGCCGGCGTGGCGACCGTACGCGGCCTGGAACGACGGCGAACTGGTCGCGGGCGGCAACCTGTTCCTGCACGGCGAAACCGCGTCGCTCAACGCCGCCGCGACGGCCACCGGTCACCGTGGCCTCGGGGCGCAGTCGGCGCTGATCGCCGCCCGCGCCCGAGCCGCGGCCGAGGCGGGATGCCGGTGGCTGTTCGCCGAGACCGGCAAGCCCGCGCCCGGTCAGCAGAACCCGTCGCTGAACAACATGCGCCGGGCCGGGCTGGTGCCGCTCTACGAACGCCGCAACTGGGTCTGGCGAGCAGCTTCCTGAGCCGCCGCCGCTGTCACTTCTCGCTGTCGAGCAGCGCCATCATGGCGGTCGCGTACCGCTGGCCGGAGGCGGCGCCGGCCGGCACGGCACGCTCGATCTCGTCCAGGGCGTCCTGGTCGAGCACCAGGTCGACAGCGGCCAGCGACTCGGTCAGCCGGTCCCGCCGCCGTGCCCCGACCAACGGCACGATCTGTTCGCCCTGTGCCGCCACCCAGGCGATCGCCACCTGGCTGGTGGTCGCGCCCAGCCGCTGCGCGACCCGCCCGAGCGCGTCCACCAGACGCAGGTTGGCGGCCAGGTGCTCGCCCTGGAACCGTGGGCTGTTGGCCCGGAAGTCCGTGCCGGTCAGCGCACGGTCCGCTGACCAGTGGCCGCTGAGCAGACCTCGGGACAGCACCCCGTAGGCGGTCAACCCGATGCCCAGCTCCCGCAACGCCGGCAGAATGGTGGCCTCCGGGCCCCGGGAGAGCAGCGAGTACTCGATCTGGACGTCGCTGATCGGCGCCACCGCCGCGGCCCTGCGGATGCTGTCCGCGCCCACCTCGGAGAGCCCAATGTGCCGGATGTAGCCGGCCTGCTGCATCTCCAGCAGCGCGCCCACGGTCTCCTCGACCGGCACCTGCGGGTTCAGCCGCGACGGCCGGTAGATGTCGATGTGATCGGTGCCCAACCGTCGCAGCGAGTACGCCAGCCGGTCCTTCACCGCCGCCGCCGACACGTCGTACGGTGCCGCCTGGAAGCCGCCGTCGGGTGTCCGGCGTGCGCCGAACTTCACGCTGAGCACCACCTCGTCCCGGCGACGCTCCCGCAGCACGCGGCCGATCAGCATCTCGTTGTGACCCGAACCGTAGAAGTCCGCGGTGTCGATCAGGTTCACACCGGCGTCGATCGCCGCGTGCAGCGTCGCGACGCTCTCCGCCTCGTCGGCCGGCCCGTACAGGTCGGACATGCCCATCGCGCCGAGCCCGATGATCGACACCTCCGGTCCGGAGGCACCCAACCGTCGCCGTCGTAGACCCGTCATGTCCCTCGTCTCCTTCGGTCGTCGCCGCGGTGCGTCGTGGTGTCCCGGCACCGCTGTGTACGCTGTGTCCATATAACCAGCAAGTAGACAGCGTGTCCATATAACCGGGAGGACCAGTGGCCGAGCTCACGCCGGATGCCCAGACGCCAGCGCGCCGTGGTCGCGGCCGCCGCCCCGCCGATCAGGTACGCACGGAGATCCTCACGGCCGCCGGTGAACTCCTGCTGGCCGAGGGCATGGCCGGCTTCACCATCGAGAAGGTCGCGGCCCACGCCGGAGCCAGCCGGATGACCATTTACAAATGGTGGCCCTCCAAGGGAGCGCTCGCCCTGGACGGCTACTTCACAGTCGTCGCGCCCACCCTGGCCTTCACCGACACCGCCGACATCGTCGCCGACCTGACCAACCAGCTCGTCGCCTTCGTCCACCTGGTGCGGGACACCACCGCCGGGCGGGTCATCAGCCAGCTCATCGGGCAGGCGCAGACCGATCCGGAACTGGCCGCCGCCTACCGCGAGCGCTACTCCGGCCCCCGCCGGGCCCTCGCCGTCGAGACCCTCACCAGGGCCATGGCCCGGGGGCAGCTACGGCCCGACATCGACAGCGAATCCGTCGTCGACCAGCTCTGGGGGGCCTGCTACCACCGGCTTCTCATCGCCGACCTGCCGCTCACCGAGGACTTCGCCCGCACCCTGGTCGACAACCTCATCCGCGGACTGCGCTGACCGGCTCACTCGGGCGGCGTGGCCCCCGACTGCTCGCTGACCATGTACGCCGCGTACCAGTCGGGCCAGTTGTCGTCATGCTCGCCCGTACGTTTCTCGTGCTCACCGTGCGCGGCGGCCGCGCGCCGAAGGGCGCTCGCCAGGTCGCTCGTGGAGCCGAACGACGTGAGGCCACCCTCGATGCGTCCGGGAAGCCTGGTGGTGATCTCCTGCATCAGCCAGGTGTTGCCGTCCGGGTCGCGCAGCGTGGCGCGTGAGAAGTAGCTGCGCCGCTGCGGGTCCGGCCCGTCGACCGGGCCGTCCGGGCTGACGTGGAAGACGTCGCCGACCTCGACACCGGCGGCGGCGAGGGTGTCGTGGGCCGCCTCGATGTCGGACACGATCAGGTACGCCATGGCGGAGCCGGGTGCCGCCGACGTCAGCCCGGGGCCGAACTGCACGGAACACGCGGAGCCGTGCGGCGTCAGCTGGACGATGCCGGGCGGGGTCTGGTCGAGCCGCCACCCGAGTCGTTCGTAGAACGCCTTCGCCCGGTCGACATCCGACACCGGGATGACGATCACCTCAAGCTTGACGTCCAGGCTCTCGATCCGCGACGTCGCACTCGCGTCGCCCTGGGCCACCTTCGGGCTCATCGCCGCCCCCTTCCTGATCACCACGCTACTGCTTGAGTCAGTGCTCGGCGCCGACTTCCCGGCATCAGCCCGGTGCCATCCTGGTTGCCCTGCGCACCCCCAACAGGGCGACCAGGGCGAGGAGGATGACGGCGACGGAGTACTCGTCGGCGGTCCTCGGCAGGCCGCCGGCGTAGACCACGAGGAAGCCGGCGATCACCGTGGGGAGGCCGAAACCGACGTAGCAGACGACGTAGAGCACTGACAGCACGCTGGCGCGTTGGTGCGCCTCGACCAGCGGCATGACCGTCTTGAGGCTGCCCTGGAAGCCGCTGCCGAAGCCGACGCCCCCGAGCGCGAGGCCGACGAAGAAGACCGGGATGGACTGCGCCATGACCGCCACCAAGGTGACGATCATGCCCAGGATGAGCGCGACGATTCCGGTCAGGATCACGGTCCGCGCGGCGGTGTTGCGCTGTACCAGCACGGCGATCGACCCGAAGACGGCGAAGACGAAGAGGACCAGACCGCCGATCACGATCGACGTGTTCATGAGGCTGCGGATCAGCGCCGGGCCGAGCGCGCCGAAGAACCCGGCCAGCGCCCAGACGGCGAAGAGCACCGGGACGACGAGCAGGACCGGTTGGCGCACCGAGCGGGGCAGCGTGATGTCCGGCCGCAGGCTGCCTCGGGCCCCGGCCATCGGGGTGACCGTCTCCGGCATCAGCGCGACCCCGACGGCCTGGATCAGCAGGATCACGAGCAGCACGAGGTACACCAGGCGCGTCGGCGCGGGCAGGAACTGGATGAGCAGCGCCGAGAGCAGGGCGCCGCTTCCGGTGCCGATGCCGGGGGCGATCGAGTTGGCGAGCGTGCCCCGGGTCCGGTCGATGTCGAGCATGGCGGCGCCCACCGCGCCGGTGGCGGCGCCGGCTGCCAGCCCCTGCACGAGGCGGGCGACCAGCAGGGACGCAACGCCGTTGGCGAAGATGAAGACGACAAGCGCGAGCATCTGCACCGCGATCGCGACGGCCAGCACCGGCCGTCGACCGACGTGGTCGGACAACTTGCCGAACGTGAGCAGCGACGCCAGCACCGCGAGTGCGTAGACGGCGAACACCACTGTGGTGGTGACCGGCGAGAAGTGCCAGCGTTCCTGGTACACACCGTAGAGCGGGGTCGGGGCCGCCGACGCGGCCAGGAACGACACCAGGATCGACGCCAGCAGCACCAGGGAGACCGTCGGTGTGAGTCGGGCCCGCCCGGCGATAGGCATGTCGGAGCTCCTCGGCTGCGTGAAAAGCGGTCAGCCTGGGCGTTCCGCCGGCCCCCTGGGCCACGGCGGCGTACCCGGTTCGCGCCGGCACATGCCAGCTCAGCCCTCGGTGTCCTGGCCGGTCGCCGGGAGGCTCGCCACGCCACGGGCCAGCGCGTCCCTGAAGTCGCGGTACCGGTCGGGGCCGAGTGTGTCGGCGAGCTTCTGCTCGATCAGGTGCACGAGGCCGTCGGAGGCCGCCATGAAGCTGAGACCCCGATCCGTCGGCACGATCAGCTTTGCCCGGCGGTCGGCCGGGTCGGGCGTAGTGCGTGCCCGGCCGGCGCCCCTACAGCTCGGGGTGGCCGAAGAGTCCCGGCAGACCGCCGCTGTGCAGGAAGACGACCCGGTCGCCGTGCGGGAAGCTGCCGGCCAGCAGCGCCGCCATCGCCCGACCGGTGTACGTCGGGTCCAGGAAGACCCCCTCCGTACGCGCGGTCACCTCCAGCGCCGCCCGGACGGCCTCGGTCAGCGTGCGGTATCCCGCACCCACCTGGGTGCCGTCGATCCGCAGCGCGTCCGGCTCGACCTCGCCGACGAGCAGCCCGGCGACGGTCGCCCGCGGGTCCGGCACGGCACCGACATCCACGCCGATCACCCGCTGCACACCCAACTCCCGCACCAGGCCGGCCATCGTCCCGCCGGAACCGAGCGCCACCACCACCTCGACCCCGTCGGCGTCGGGCAACTGGGCCCGCAGCTCCCGACCGCAGTCCACATAGCCCTGGATCGACGCAGGAGCGGTGCCGCCGAACGGGATGACGTACGCCGATCGGCGCTCCGCCTCGGCCGCCACCACCTCGGCGAGCGGGCGGTCTCCGCTCCAGACGATCTCCGCGCCGGCGAGTCCGTCGAGCAGCAGGTTGCCTCGCCGACGCTCCGGGGCCGAGCCGGCGAGCACCAGCACACAGGAGAGGCCGAGCCGCGCGGCCGCGGCCGCTGTGAGCCGGGCGTGGTTGCTCTGCGGCGCCCCCGAGGTGATGACAGTGGTGGCGCCGACGGCGATCGCCTGCGCGCAGGTGTACTGGAGCTTGCGGATCTTGTTGCCGCCCCCGCCGAGGCCGTTGAGATCGTCACGCTTGAACCAGAGCTCGGCCAGCCCCAGCCGGGCGGCGAGCCGGGGCGCGGCCTCCAACGGCGTCGGCCAGGTACCGAGGGGAACGGGTGTGATCATCCGTGCAGCTAAACACTCCCCGGCCGCGTGCGCAGCTTCCCGACAGTGGGCGCGCCTCCGCGGCTATGCCCGACGTGCTGCTGCCCCGGGCAGCGGACCGACGTCCGCGTGGCGACCGGGACGGAGCGCCGCGTGCCGCTGCCCGGGACCCGCTCCGTCGCGGGCGGCGAGCACGTCGGCCACCGCTCCGGTGGCGAACGCGTAGATGGACTTGTGCAACACGTCGACGGCGAGCTCGGGGCGGGGCCAGGTCAGCGGAGGCGCCCCCACGCCGGTGGCGTTCTCCAGGATCTGGTCGCTGGTCAGGCGCACCGCCGTGAACATCGTCGAGGCCCAGGCGCCGCGCAGCCCGGCCTGCGCCATGACGCTGCGCAGCACGCCGAGCAGTGCGCCCTGGCCGTAGTGCATCGCCAGGTTCTGCCACCGGGGCTGCTGCCCGGAGGTCTCCGGCAGGCCGGTCAGCCTGGCCAGAACCCGAGCGGGCACGTAGGAGTCGGGCCGATCGGTCACCCGCTGTTCGATCTTCTCGGCGGCGGTCATCACCGCCGCCCCGGCCAGGCCCGCCACCAGGCCCTGCCACACCGCTCGCTTCAGCATGGTTCAGCCCTACCCAGCGATCGGGCACCCACACCCGCGAATCGTCACCGGACCTCGATCCGGACGACTGCCTGGTTTGCCACCGTTCGCGGCGGGTACCGGCCCAATCGGGTCAAGACATGCGCCCTCCAGTGGTCCGTCCTGCTGTGGCTCCGCAACGTCCCGGCGGGGCGCAGACACGCAGCCCTTCGGCCCCTCCGTCGCCGCTCAACCCCAGGCGGCACGGCCACCATCCCCCCGCGAAGGAGAGGCATGTTCAATCCGCTCGACCACAAAGGAATCCCTCTCGAGAACCAGATCCGCAACTGGCGTGAACTGAACGTCGATCCGATCGACCCGGAGGCGGTGGACCCGTACACCCGATGCCGGATCATCACGATGAACGGCATCGAGATCGAGGCGATCAACTTCCAGCACCAGTTCGCCCGGAACTGCCCTGACCAGGAGGTCCGCCGACAGCTCGCCTACGTCCGGTACCTGGAGAACCAGCAACAGCGGGTGGTGAACTGGCTGCTTCCCGGCGTCGCCAGCGTGCTGGAGACGACGCTCGGTTACGAGCAGGTGGCCGTCGACCTCACCGCCTGGGTGGCCCGGCACGAACCCGACCCCTACCTCAAGCAGGCGTACGAGTTCGGTGTGCTGGAGGACTTCGACCACCTGTACCGCTACGCCAACCTCTACGAGATGGTCGAGCGACGCAAGGCGGAGAAGATCGTCGACGGACTCACCGAGGTCATGCCCGGCCGACCGACGGTCCAGGAGCACCGGCATCCCTTCGACGAGGTCCGCACCCCGTACGACCGCAACTCGGTGGACCCGCGCTCGAAGCTGCACGCGTTGACGATCCTGTCAGCCGAGCAGCAGGTGATGTTCTACTACATGAACGTCGGCCCGCAGTACATGGAACCGATCGCGCGCCAGCTCTACCAGGAAATCAGCATGATCGAGCAGGAGCACGTCACCCACTACGAGTCACTGCTGGACCCGGGCGAGAACTGGTGGGAGCGGCTGCTCACCCATGAGTACAACGAGTGCTGGCTCTACTACTCCTTCCTCCAGCAGGAGAGCGACCCCCGGATCAAGGCGGTCTGGGAGCTGCACCTGCAGATGGAACTGGCCCACCTCCAGCAGGCCGCCGACCTGCTGCGTCGGCACGACGGCCGGGAGCCGGAGGAGGTCGTCGGCAGCGCCGGCCTTCCCGAGCCGCTGACCTTCGAGCCCAACAAGGACTACCTGCGCCATCTGCTGGCCACCCAGATCGACCTGACGAAGCTCGGCGAGGGCTACGTTCGCGAGGCCCACGAGCGCTTCGAGTGGATGCAGCAGCAACTGCACGACGGCCAGCAGCCGCCGAGCGAACAGGTCATCGACATGCACCGGGAGCGCTTCGGCGACGAGTACCGCATCGAGACCGAGGGCCCGCACCCGATCGAGACGCTGCGCGCCAAAGGAGGCAGCCATGCCTGACACCGACACCCCGGCCACCCCAGGTCCCGAGGAGGATGTGGTCGACCTGCTGCTCGCCCAGCACGCCCAGATCGAGCAACTCTTCCTGCTGGTCATCGGCGGCACCGGCGACACCCGGCGCGACGCCTTCGACGATCTGGTCAAGCTCCTCGCCGCGCACGAGACCGCCGAGGAGGAGATCGTCCACCCGCTCGCCCGGACGCTGCCCGGTGCGGGTGGTGACGTGATGGTCGACGACCGGCTCGATGAGGAGCGGCAGGCGAAGGAGACTCTGCAAACCTTGATCAAGGGTGGCGTGGACGCCGACGGCTTCGACACCGGCATCGTCCTGCTGCGCGACGCCGTGCTCCTGCACGCCCGGCACGAGGAGCGCTACGAGTTCCCCCAGCTCCGGCAGCACGTTCCGGTCGACCGGCTTCGTAGCCTCGCCGCGGCGGTCCGGGCGGCGGAGGCGTCCGCGCCGACGCGGCCACATCCCAGCGCCCAGTCCGCGAAGGGCAACCTGGCCGCCGGGCCGGTGCTGGCGGTTATCGACCGGGTACGCGACGCGGTGCGCAAGCCTTCGGAGAGCTGACTGGAATCAGCCGGGCGGTGATCCGTCCCGCGCGATCTGTCGACCGGGTCGCCCGCCTCGTGCGGGCGGCCCGGTCGGCGTAACAGGGCGCGGTAAGGGCGACACTCACCCCTGAGTCTTTCCCACCGCCTGGGCGACCAGGGCCTCCGCGACCTCGCGCACCTTCCGGTTGGTGTCCTGGGAGATCTTCGACAGCAGAGCGAACGCCTCCTCCGAGGAGCACCGCCGGCTCCCCATGACGATCCCTTTGGCCTGCTCGATCACCGCGCGACTCCGCATCGCCTCCTGCATCTGCGCGGCCAGCGTGGCGGCGTTCTCGTACAGGTGCGCGTTGGCCAGTGCCACCGCCGCGTACGCGGCAAAGCCCTCCGCGCTGGCGATCGAGGACGGATCGAACGCGTTCGGCGAATCGCTGTAGACGTTGAGCGCACCGACAACCGAGCCCTGGATGGGAAGCCCGATGGAGAGGGAACTCTGCACGCCGGCGGCGCGAGCGCTCTCCGCCCATACCGGCCAGCGCTCCTCGGTGGCCATGTCCGGCACCGAGATGGTGTCACCGCTGGCGGAGGCATCCAGGCACGGGCCCCGGTGCTGCTCGTACTGCCACTCGTCCAACTGACGGGCCAGCTCGCCGGTGAACGCCCCGGTCCAACCGACCCGACCCCGCACCAGAGTGACGGACACGTCCCTCGTCCCGGAAATGCTCCCATTGGCGAGTTCGGCGATCCGGAGCAGCATGTCGTCGAGGCTGACCTCGTCGAGTCTGACCCGGCCCAGCTCGGCCAACGCGTCGGTGGGATCCATCGTCGGCTGCGTCATCGCAGTACGTCCTCCTCGATCGGCGTCCACCGGAACGGGAAAGTTCCGGCACCGCCGGCACCACGTCGGATGCTCGGCAGCTCCGCCCCGGGGCGGTCGTCGGCAACCGTGGTCCTACCCCCTGAATCAACCACTCACACCCTGCTGAGGACATGGCGGCCCGCGTTTGCGCCGATCAGCTCCAGCGGGTCGGGGTCGCGAATGTCGGGCCACGACGACGGTCGGACAGCGGCCCCCGTCACACCGAGCCGGTGAACTGGCTGACGTGGTAGGCGGTGCTGCGGCCGTCCGGGGTGCGGGTCCACTTCGAGACCATCAGGTGCAGGTCGTCGGCGTTCCGGCTGGACCAGGGATGGATGAACCCACCGTAGAGCGCGGGCTCCTGCCAGCTGGTCAGCTGAATCTTCTCCCCCGTCCAGGACCGGTCGGGTCCGGACGCGGTCCGGGTGACCAGACACCCGTTCTGACAGTTGAGGTAGGACATCACCCAGGTCCCGTCGGCCAGCCGGCGCACCGATGGTTCGCCGAAGCGCCCGGTGAGGATGGGTGTGCAGGGTCTCCCCCAGCCCCAGTTGGCGCCGTTCCAGCCCCAGCCCTCGTACGACTCCGGGTAGAACAGCCGATCCCACCGGACGCGTCGCAGCATCATCGGACCGTCCTGCCGCCCCGACCGGACCGAGAAGACGTAGACGTACTCGCCGTCGCGCTGCATGGTCCACATCTGGAACGGGTCCTTGTTGTCCGGGCTGTTCCACCACTTCAACGGCGTACGGATGAAGTCGTTGCCGTTGTCGGAGAAGGCCAGCCCCGCGTAGCGGGACTTCCACTGCGGCCCGGCCGGGCCGGCGGAGTTCCAGTTCTCGATGCTCATGTAGGAGATGAGTTGCCGACCAGTCTCCGGAAAGCTGATGCCGTCGTTGGGGATGACGGTCACCTCGGTAAGACCGTCGATGCCGATGCCGTGGTGGCCGTTGTGCATCAGCTCCGGGGCCCGCCCGTTGCCGACGACCCGTGCGGCGCTGTCGAAGACGATTCCGCCCGGCGCGCCGGGGTGGACGGCGGAGCGCAGCATGACCGGCGACCGCCAGTCGTTCGGCAGGGGCGGGCCCTCGGGCCACGGGGTGTCGAAGGTGTCGCCGAAGAGGTAGCCGATCGATCCGTTCTCCAGCACGTAGGGGATGCCCAGATCGGTGCCGGCCACCCGCCATCGGCTACTGGTGTCCAGGTCCGCACCGGTCAGCCGCTTCTTCCACACCGCCGCCTGGGCCGGAGCGGCAGTGGTCAGGATCGCGCCGACGGAACCGACCGCGCTGGCGGCTCCGATCGCGGCGGCGCGGCCGAGCAACGAGCGACGACGTACACCCATGGCTGCCCTCTCCTGTCGCACTCGTCATGGCTTTGCCGCGGTGATCGGACAGCGGTTGCGGGCGAGTAAACCCGCCGACAGTCGTCGCTGTCAATACCTGCCCGCCCTGAACGATGCATTGAAGGAATTCTTCATAGAACATTGACAGCCATCAGCGCCCTGAAGAAACTCTCAGCAATCGGTCTCCCGGTCGGTGGCGATCTCGTGACGCCATCAGTCGACCATCCCCGACCCGACGAGGAGCAGCGTGAGACGTACCCTCCTGGCCCTGCTGGTCGCCCTCGGCATGGCTGGCACGACGGTCCCGGCCACGCCGGCGCACGCGGACCCGGTCGGCATCCTGGCCTGCCCCTCCGTCCCCGCCAACCGCGACCCGGCGGTGACCCTGGTCGTCTACCGGGTCGCCCGGGCCTACAACGCCAACGACAAGGTGACGCTGTCCGCCTTCGAGGCGGGCTGGGTCGAGTCACACATGAACAACCTGCCGTGTGGCGACAAGTCGTCGCTCGGGGTGTTCCAGCAGCGCTGGGACTACGGATGGGGCACTCCGGAGCAGATCATGGACCCGGTCTACGCCAGCACGCAGTACGTCACCCGGGCCATCGTCTGCGACCGCGACAACCCCGGACACAGCGCGGGCCAGGTCGCCCAGTGCGTCCAGCGGTCCGGCTTCCCCGACCGGTACGACCAGGCGGCCGCCACCGCCCGGGCCCAGCTCAACGAGGCGGCCCGTACCCACGCCATCGCCGGTGGATCCCACACGGACGTCACCGGCGACGGCCGGGACGACATCGTCACCTTCACCCAGAACGCCCTCGCCGACGTCTACGTGGGCACGTCCGTCGGCAGCTCCTACACCGGCACCTCGGCGAAGTGGAACGACTTCTTCTCCCTCGGTGGCGAGACCGCCTCCACCGGCGACGTCAACGGCGACGGCCGCGACGACATCGTCACCTTCGCCCACAGCAACACCGGCGACGTCTACGTGGCGCTCTCCACCGGCACCTCGTTCGGTGCTGGCCTCAAGTGGCACGACTGGTTCGCCCCGGGCGCGGAGATCGGAACGGTCGGCGACGTCAACGGCGACGGGCGCGACGACATCGTGGCGTTCACCCACAACCCCGCCGGCGACGTGTACGTCGCGCTGTCCACCGGCACCGGCTTCGGCGCCGGCCTCAAGTGGCACGAGTTCTTCAGCCCGTTCGGCGAGTTCCCCGCGCTCGGTGACGTCAACGGTGACGGCCGGGACGACATCGTCACCTTCACCCAGGGCCCGGCCACGGCCAGCGACGTCATCGTCGCGCTGTCGAACGGCAGTTCCTTCGGCACCGCGCAGAAGTGGCACGACCTGTTCGCCGTGGGCGCCGAACTACCCCGGGTCGGTGACGTCAACGGCGACGGCAGAGACGACATCGTCACCTTCACCTGCGATCCCAACGCCGACGTGTACGTCGCCACCTCCACTGGCGCCGGCTTCGCCGGGACCACAGTGAAGTGGCACGACTACTTCTGCCTGGCCGGCGAGTTCCCCTACCTCGGCGACGCCAACGGGGACGGCAGGGACGACCTCATCGTCTTCACCAAGGGCGCCACCAACGATGTCCACGTCGCGCTCTCCACCGGCACCGGCTTCCTCGGCGCCACCAGATGGCACGACTTCTTCGGCCTCAACGGCGAGACGACGCTGTGATCAGCGGATTGGAGACCTCATGCGACTGACCGGGCGAACGTGCACCCTCTTCCTGGCGGCGGCGCTGGCCGGTCAGGTCGCGGTCGCGCCGGCCGACGCGGCCGGACAAGCGGCATCCGGCTCGCTCGCCGCTGACTTCACCCGGGCCGCCGCCCAGTTCGACGTACCCCGGGACCTGCTGGTCGCCGTCGCCTACGGTGAGTCCCGGTTGGACGGGCACGGTGGTCTGCCCAGTCAGGCCAACGGGTACGGGGTCATGCACCTGGTCAGCAATCCCACCCAGCACAGCCTGGAGCGGGCGGCCGCGCTCACCGGCGAACCGGTCGACCGCCTGCGCTCGGTCACCTCCGCCAACATCCGCGGCGGCGCGGCGGTGCTCCGCGACCTGGCCGACGACGAAGGGCTGACCGGCGGGGCACGCGACCGGCTCTCCGCCTGGTATCCGGTGGTGGCGCGCTACAGCGCCGCCGTCGACGCGTCGACGGCCCGGCTCTACGCCGACCACGTCTACGACCTGCTGCGTACCGGAATCGCCGCCGGAGCGGTACGGGTCGAGCCGCGACCGCTCCGACCCGAGTTCGGCCGCTACGCGGGGGCCACCCCCGCGGGCGCCGCCGGTGCGAACGTCGCGGCGGCCGTGCCGGAGTACGCGCCGGCCCGGTGGGTGTCCGCCTACGGCGGCAACTACCAGGCCGGCCGGTCGGCGCGGATAACCACTGTGGTGGTGCACGTGACCCAGGGGTCGTACGCCGGCACGGTGAGCTGGTTCCAGAACCCGTCGGCGGGGGTGAGCGCGCACTACGTGGTGAAGTCGAGCAACGGCGAGATCACCCAGATGGTGCGCGAGGGCGACACGGCCTACCACGCACGCTCGGCCAATCCGTACGCGCTGGGCATCGAGCACGAGGGCTTCGTGGACAACCCGGCGTGGTTCACCGACGCCATGTACCGGTCGTCCGCCGCGCTGACCCGCCACCTCTGCGACAAGTACGGGCTGCCGAAGACCCGTGCGTCGATCAAGGGACACAACGAGCTGCCCGGCAACGACCACACCGACCCCGGGCCGAACTGGAACTGGAACTACTACATCTCCCTGGTCAACGCCGGCGGCTCAGGGGGCCGCTACCTGGCGGGGTCACCGACGGACTTCACCGGCGACGGCCGTGACGACATCGTGAGCTTCACGCAGGGCAGCCTCAACGACGTCTACGTGGCCACCTCCACCGGCAGCGCGTTCACCGGTACGTCCGTCAAGTGGAACGACTTCTTCGGCCTCAACGGGGAGACCCTGCTCAGTGGCGACGTCAACGGCGACGGCAAGGACGACGTCGTCGCGTTCACCCACGGCACCCTTGCCGACGTGTACGTGGCCCTCTCCACCGGCACCAGCTTCGGCGGTGGCCTGAAGTGGCATGACTGGTTCGCGCCCGGCGCGGAGGTCGGTGCGGTCGGCGACGTCAACGGCGACGGACGCGACGACATCATCGCGTTCACCCACGACACGAACGCCGACGTCTACGTGGCGCTCTCCACCGGCACGGGTTTCGGCCCCGGCCTCAAGTGGCACGACTACTTCTCCATCGCCGGCGAGTTTCCGGCCCTCGGTGATGTCAACGGTGACGGCCGCGACGACATCATCACCTTCACCCAGGGGCCGCTCACGGCGAGCGACGTGATCGTCTCCCTCTCCACCGGAAGCGGATTTGGCGCGCCCCAGAAGTGGCACGACCTGTTCGCGGTCGGCACCGAACAACCCCGCGTCGGCGACATCAACGGCGACGGCCGCGACGACATCGTCACCTTCACCTGCAACGCCGACGCCGACGTCTACGCGGCAGTCTCCACCGGCACCTCGTTCGTCGGCACCACCGTCAAGTGGAACGACCTCTTCTGCCTACCCGGCGAGTTCCCCTACCTGGGCGACTACAACGGCGACGGCAAGGACGACATCGTCGCCTTCACCAAGGGCAGCTTCAACGACGTCCACGTCGGCCTCTCCACCGGCACCAGCTTCCTCGGCGCCACCAAATGGCACGACTTCTTCGGCCTCAACGGCGAAACCACCCTCTGACGCAGGGAGACTCCAATGCTCGACGTACCCCCGCCCTCGTCGATCAGCCGGCGCCGGCTGATCGGTGGCTCGGCGGCGGCGGCCGCCGCCGGGCTTTTCGGCGGCGCCCTCGCCGGGTCGTCCGCCGCCCAGGCCGCCGGTGACGGGTACGGCCTGCGCATCGTCGACCGCAACGAGAACGGCGGCCGGCTGCAGTACTACCGCTTCGCCACCGACGCCATCGAGTGGGACCCGGGCGTCAACGTGCTGCTGCCCGACGGCTACCACACCAGCGGCAAGCGGTATCCGGTGCTGTACCTGCTGCACGGCGGCAACGCCGACTTCCGCACCTTCCATTTACAGGACAACATCGTCGGTCTGACCGCCGGCCGGGAGGTCATCGTCGTCATGCCGGACGCGTCGACCGGCTGGTACTGCAATCCGGTGACCAGCTTCGTCGGACCCCGCAACTGGGAGACGTTCCACATCGCCCAACTGCTGCCATGGGTCGACGCGAACTTCCGTACCTTCGCCGAGTACAACGGGCGTGCGGTGGCCGGCTTCTCGATGGGCGGCTTCGGTGCGCTGAAGTACGCGGCCAAGTACTACGGCCACTTCTGCTCGGTCAGCTCGCACTCCGGGCCGGCCAGTCTCCGCCGAGACTTCGGACTGGTAGTGCACTGGGCGAATGCCACCTCCGCCGCGCTGGACCTCGGTGGAGGCACCGTCTACGGAGTCCCGTTCTGGGATGAGGCCCGGGTCGACGCCGACAACCCGGTCCAGCGCATTCCGAGTTTCCAGAACAAGCGGATCTTCCTGGCGGCCGGGACCTCCCCCGACCCGATCAACTGGTTCGACACCGCCAACGAGACCCAGGTGCTTGCCGGTCAGCGCGAGTTCCGCGGGGCACTCGCCCGAGCCGGCATCCCGCACGAGTGGCGCGAGGTGCCGGGTGGGCACTTCTTCCGCCACGACCTGTTCGTCCAGGACCTCAACGGAATGCTCGGACGCCTACGCCGCGCCGGCTGACCCCCGGTAACGTCGACGGTCATGGCAACCAGCGTCGACGTGCGTCGGGCACTCGCCAGCCTCGCCGATCCACGTCGAGCCGAGGCGTCGAGCCGGTTCCTCCAGATGGTCCCCGGTGGGTACGGCGAGGGCGACCGTGCCCTCGGTGTCTCAGTGCCCGACCAGCGCACGGTGGCCGCCCGGTTCTGGCGCGACCTCTCGCTGGCCGAGACGACGAAGCTGCTCATCGAAGGCGCCCACGAGGAGCGGTTGACCGCGCTGTTCATCCTGGTGCGGAAGTTCGCCAAGGGCGACGAGCAGGAGCGGGGTCGGATCTTCAACACCATCCTGGCCAACACCAACCGCATCAACAACTGGGACCTGGTGGACTCGTCCGCGCCGTACATCGTCGGCCCCTGGCTGCTCGACAGGGACCGGAGCGTCCTGGACCGGTTGGCCGAGTCGAGCCTCGTGTGGGAGCGGCGCATCGCCGTCATGGCGACCTTCGCCTTCATCAAGGCCGGTGACTTCGAGTGGACCTTCCGCCTCGGCGACCGGCTCCTGCACGACCCGCACGACCTCGTTCGCAAGGCGGTGGGCTGGATGCTGCGCGAGGTGGGCAACCGGGACAGAGCGGCGGAGGAGGAGTTCCTCGTCCGCCGCTACCGGGTCATGCCACGGGTCATGCTTCGGTACGCGATCGAGAAGTTCGAACCGCAGCGTCGCCGCGACTACCTGTCCGGCGCCCTCTAGCCGAGGGGCTCAGCCGGTGGGATGGGGAAGTTCCGGTTGAAGACGTTGTCCGGGTCGTAGCTGGCCTTGATGGCGCGCAGCCGGCCGAGGGTGGGCTCGGGCCAGGCATCCAGCAGTCGAGCCGGATCGGTGTCGCTTTCGAAGCTGAGATACAGCCCGTCGAGGTACGGGTACAGCTCGGCCCACAGTTTGTCGAGTTGGGGCCGGCGGTCCGGGACCGTGGCGGCGAGTACCGAGAAGTTCTGCTTCCGGTGCGGGTAGGCGGTCGCGTCGCGGGCGACGTCGTTGACCGCCCCACCGACGGATCGCACCTGCATGATCATCACATCGCTGGAATGGATCATGTTCTCCATGAGGTCGGCCGCCTGTGGTGTGACGTGGTGCAACAGGCCGCTGCGGGTGTCCCTCAGCCCCTGCCCCCGATGCTGGTTGCCCGCCGGCACGACGATCGCCGGGTACGGCACGAGCTGTGCCTGCTGGTCGAGGATCGGCCCGATCTCCAGGAACGGGCTCAGGGCGGACTGCGCCGCCTCGACGTCGTCACCGGCGTAGACCAGGGTGACCTGGGCAGCCGGCGGGTTGCCACGGCGGCCGGGAAAGAGGGAGAGGAAGCTCGTCAACTCCCGTGGCGCGTCCTCGACCAGTTGGCCCCACCGGCTCAGCAGTCGGGCGGTGTCGGTCGCGTCCGCGACGAGCTGGGCGTAGACGACCTTGTCGACCTCGTACGCCTCCAGCTCCAGCGCCGTGACCACACCGAAGTTCCCACCGGCGCCGCGGACGGCCCAGAACAGGTCGGGGTGATGCTCGTCGTCGACGCGGAGCAGACGGCCATCCGCGGTGACGATCTCGGCGGCGACGACGTGGTCGATGGTCAGGCCGTGCCTGCGCGCCAGGTATCCGACGCCGGCGGTGGTGGCGAGACCACCGACGCCCACGTCTCCGTAGTCGCCCGCGCTCATGGCCAGGCCGTACGGGGCGAGCGTCTGGGCGACGTCGCCCCACCGGGCACCCGGTTCCAGGCGCACCCGACGGGTCGCCCGGTCGAGCACCTCGACCTTGTTCATCCTCGACATGTCGATGACGACTCCCCCGTCGTTCGTCGACCGGCCGCTGATGCCGTGCCCGCCGCTGCGCACCGACAGCGGGACATCCTGCGTCCGGGCGTATGACACGGCGTCGACCACCTCGGCGGCGTTCTGCGGACGGATCACCAGGGCCGGCGAGCCGTGCCAGCTGTAGGAGTGGCGTACCCGCTCGTACTCCTGGTCACCGGGCTCGACGGACCCGGTGGCCAGCGACGGGGGCAGCGCGTCGTAGTCGAGGCCGGGGTGCCGCTCGGCCAGCGCGACTGTCGTGCGGACCGGCCCGGTGCCGACCTCGCCCCCGGTGCGCTCCTTGGCGGCCGCCTCCCGCAGCGCGGGGGCGATCTCCTGCCCGAGGGTCTGAATGAGGCGTGGGTCGTCGCGTCCGATCAGGAAGGTGCTGAACCCTTCCTCGACGACCAGCGGAAGGAGTTGGTCGACCCACTGCTCGACAGGCCCCTGGAGGAAGCCACGGCTGCGCGACGAGACGTCGACAGTGAACAGGTTGAGCAGCCGCTGGATCTCCCGGGGCTCGCGGCCGGCGGCGATGGCCGCCTCGTCGATGAGCCGGTTGGCGGTCACCCGGTCCGGAGATCGCAGGTATTCCAGCGTCGGCAACCAGCCGTTGGCCTTCTGGCCGGTCAGGGCCAGCATCTTCGGCTGGTACGCGCCGAGCCAGATGTCGATGTCATGTGCCGGCTTCGGGCCGCGCTGCATGCCGGGTACGGGGTAGTACTCCCCGTCCAGCCGCAGCGGCCCGGTGGCCGTGTCGTCCCAGACGCCGCGCAGGACGTCGATCGCCTCCCGCAGGGCCGCGACTCCCTGCCCCGCGGTCAGCCGACGTGCCCCCATGCCCTCGATCCCGTCCCAGAACGCGCCGGCGCCGAGGCCCAGTTCGAAACGGCCGTGCGACAACCGGTCCAGGCTCGCCGCGGCCCGGGCCAGCACGGCCGGCGGGCGCAGCGGCAGGCTGAGGACGTTCCCGGAGATCCGGAGCCGCTCCGTGCGGGCGGCGACCCAACTCAGCAGGGTCCAGGTGTCGAGAAACTCCGCGTTGTACGGGTGGTCCTGGAAGGTGACCAGGTCCAGCCCCGCCGCCTCGGTCAGCTCGGCCAGCGCCACCACCTGATCGGGGTCGTGCACGCTGGGTGTCAGGAATGATCCAAACCGGAGTTCATGCCCGTAGTCCGACATTGCTTCACCATCCACGCGATCGTTTGATCAACCCATCATGTTCTGTACCTATCGTTTGTCAGACAACCTATCTTCGCCGCCAATCATTCCTGGGCTGCCGCGATGTCGGATCATGATCAACGCACCGGCCACTAGCATCGGGACATGTCCGTGACCGATCCGTGCGAGCTGCCGGCCGACCGCACGCGCGGCTCGAACTTCGGCTGGTCGCTGGGCATGGTGCTGCGCCGCTGGCACGAGCGCGTCGAGGAGCTGCTGAAGGACCTGCCGCACGGCAGCCGGGGCTACCACATCCTGGCCGTCGTCGTGCACGAGGAGGTGCCCACGCAGGGCGCCCTGGCCGCTCGCCTGGCCATCGACCGCAGCGTGCTGACCTACGTCATCGACGACCTGGCGAACGCCGGTCTCATCGAGCGCAGGCCTGACCCCCAGGACCGGCGGGCCCGACGGGTCGTGGCCACCGAACGCGGACGTCAGACGCTCGCCGAGGCCGAGCGGCGGGTCGCCCACGCCGAGGACCACGTGCTGGGTGGGTTACCCGAGGAGCAGCGCGAGGTCTTTCGCGACCTCGCCGCCCGGGCCGCCGAAGCGATCCACGCCGCCGCACCCGCCACGGACCCCTGCGTGGCGGTGCAGAGCGTCCTTCCGCCAGCCGACCAATCCGGCTGACCGCGTACCGCGCGGCGGCGTAGTCACCAGGAACAACCCACCCTGGTGACTACCGCCGCCGCAGGACAGCGTCAGCGCTTGCGGCCCACCCCGCCGAAGGCGTCGATGTCAGCCGGCGTGTCGACCGCGTCGTCCGGCCGCCACTGCGGGCAGGGCACGACGCCGGGCTCGACCAGTTCCAGGCCGTCGAAGAAGCCGGCGATCTCGTCGGGAGAGCGCAGGGTGTACGGGGTCGCGCCGCTGTCGTTGTAGTCGTCCTGCGCCTGCTGCATCTCGGCGCTGATCAGGCTCGTGCCGTCGTTCAGCGAGAGGTAACTGCCGCTCGGCAGTGCCGCCACCAGCTGCCGGGTGATCGAACGGGCCGCCTCGTAGTCGGGCACGTGACCCATGACGCCGCTGAGGATGAGACCGATCGGCTGCGCGAAGTCCAGCGTCTTGCCGGCCTCGGCGATGACCGCGGCCGGGTCGTGCAGGTCGCCGTCGATGTAGGCCGTCCTGCCCTCGGCCGCGCCCACCAGCAACGCGCGGGCGTGCACCAGCACCAGTGGGTCGCTGTCGACGTAGACGATCCGCGCGTCCGGGGCGATCCGTTGGGCCACCTCGTGCGTGTTGTTGGCGGTCGGCAGCCCGGTGCCGACGTCGAGGAACTGGCGGATGCCCGCGTCGGCGGCGAGGAACATGATCGAGCGCACCAGGAACTGCCTAGAGGCCCGGGCCACGTCGACGACGCCGGGGAAGACCTGGCGATACTGGTCCCCGGCCTCGCGGTCGACAGCGAAGTTGTCCTTGCCACCGAGCCAGTAGTTCCAGATCCGCGCCGAATGCGGCACCGACGTGTCGATTTTCTGCTGAACGTCGGCCTCACCGGCCTCCGGCCGGCCGGTCGTCGGCGATTCCATGGTCACGACTAATCCCCCATGTCGAACGCGTAAGCGACGTCGTCGCGGGACGGCCCGGTCGAGGAAGTGGCCACCCGTGACCGTGCCACGGTATAGAAGGCCGAGGATTCACACCACACCCGGTCCCTCCACAGACGACCCGCCCTGCTTGACTCACTCGCCATGCTGGAACCGCAAACCCCTGTCCCGTACCACCCGAGGAGGACCCCAATGGCGAAGCCGGTCAAGACCGCGGCAGCCCTCTTCGGGCTGGGCGTCGGCGTCGCGGTCGGTCCAGCCCTCGGACCGGTTGCGGTCTGGCTCGGAGTCGCGGTCGCCGCGCTCGGCATCGGGCTCTCCCTGATCGGCTCGGCGGAGTCCGATCTGGTGGGGGACGGCCTGGTCGACCGCGACGCGCCGGCCGGCGACCGAACGGCAACGGGGACAGCGGACGTCGCCGAACGAAAGCGACGGAACGCGAACAGACCCACGCTCAACGGTCTGGGCACCCAGGTCGAGCAGATCCTCAAACTCGCCGAAGAGCAGGCCGACGATCACCTCAACGCCGCGCGGCTCGACGCCGACAAGACGGTGAGCGCCGCCCGCCAGGAGGCGGAGGCGATCCTGCGCCGGGCGCACGAACAGGCAGCGGGGAACGCCGGATAGCAGGCAGTTCCCGCTCTGTTCCTCGCATTCACGGTGAGGCCGATCCCTCGCGCGAGGGAGTGACGTCCCCTGTCAGCGGGGTCCGCCCACTCCGGTACGCCGCCAGGATCGGTCCATGACGACATCGACACGGATCGTCGGGCGGAGCGTTCACGGCCTGACGTACGCAGTGCTCGGCTGGGCCGTGGCATACGGGGGCGTGCGTCTGGCCTGGACGGTCGGTGAGGCTCCGGAGTTCGGGCGGCTCGGGCTGGACCTGCTCGGCTTCACCGGTTGGTGGTCGGTGGCGTTGTGTGCGGCGGCGGGCGGGCTGGCGGTTGCCCTGGACCGGGTGGCGACCTGGCGGCCGGCGCTTGCGGGGCTCGCCTGGACTGTCGCCGGAGCGCTGGTCGCGGCAGCCGCCATCCTGCTGCCGGAGCTGGTGGGCTTCCTGCTGTTCACCGTCGGCCCGTTCTTCGACCCGCTGGCGTTCGTCAGCCGGCTCGTTTGTGTCACCGGAGCGGTACTGCTCGCCCTGACCTCCGCGCGCTATCAGCGGCGTACCCGGGGCGACTGCCCAGCCTGCTGCCGGACGATCCGACCGGGTACGCGGCGCTCGGCACCCGCGCGGTGGGCGCGCTGGGCCGCGTGGGCGGCTGTGGGCGGTCTCGTGACCCGCTTCGCGGCCCAGTTCGTGGTGGGGTTCGACCGCGTCGACCAGAGCGCGTCCCTGCTCGGGTTGGAGATCGGCCTGGTGCTGGCCGGAGTGCTGTTGCCACTGGCGCTGGTGTACCACTGGGGTGAGGTCTGGCCGGGGTGGGTGCCGCTGCTCGCCGGGCGCACCATTCCTCGTCCGCTGCTGCTGGTGCCCGGCTTCGGGCTCGGCGCGGGCATCGTGGCCTACTTCGGCATGGGGATGGTGCAGGTGACGTCGGGCTCGCACAGCGAGTTCTCGGACGCGTTCCTGTGGGTGGCGATGTCGGCGTACCTCGTCATGGGGGTTGGCCTGGTGATCGGGTCCACCGACTACCACCTGCGCACTCGCGGGCAGTGCGGCGCCTGCGGCCGATGACGGCACCACTGCGCCGAGGCCGATTGCATTGACAGGATTCGTTATACGAATTAGCTTTCTGGAACCACCACCTGGGAGCGCTCCCAACTTTCAGCCGCCCACACCATCGCTGAATCTCGCCGCAGACGAGCCCTCCCGAGGCGTGGAAGCCACCACCACTCCAGGAGGAGTTTCATGAGAAGAAGCAGAGTGACGAACGCCGCCGTGGTCTCGGCCGGCGCCGTCCTGCTCGCGTCGGCAGCGGTCGCCGTGGCGATGCCAGCGGGGGCCGCAGCCGCCGGCTGTTCAGTGAAGTACAGCGTGTCGTCACAGTGGCAGGGCGGCTTCGGCGCCAACGTCACCATCACCAATCTCGACGACGCGGTGACGAGTTGGACGCTGACCTGGAACTACAACGCCGGACAGACCGTCACGCAGGCGTGGAACACGACGCTGACGCAGAGCGGCACCACCGTCACCGCCAAGAACGTCAGCTACAACGGGGCCATCCCGACCAACGGGACTGTCTCCTTCGGTTTCAACGGCTCGTGGACCGGCAGCAACCCCGATCCGACCACCTTCGCGTTGAACGGGGTGGGCTGCACCGGTGGCACAGAGCCAACCCCGCCACCGACGGACCCGCCGCCCACCACCCCGCCGCCGAACGGGCCGGCGGACATCACGGTGAACAGCGCGACCAGGTACCAGACCGTCGACGGGTTCGGGGCCGCGCAGTCGATCTGGGGTAGCGCCTGGTCGACGACTGACACGCAGACGCTGGTCGGGATGGGCGCCAACCAGTTGGGACTCTCCATCGTGCGGACCGGCCTGTCGCCGGAATCCAGCGAGTGGGCGACGCACGTGAACTCGTTGAAGACGGCGAAGTCGTACGGGTCCAACGTGAAGATCCTCGCCTCGCCCTGGACCGCGCCAGCGGCGTGGAAGACCAACAACAGCCGGGTCAACGGCGGCAAGCTGAGGACCGACTACTACGACGACTACGCCAACCATCTGAACAGCTACGTGCAGTACATGCGCGGCCAGGGCGTACCCATCGATGTCACGTCGGTGCAGAACGAGCCGGACTGGCACCCGGACTACGACTCGATGGACTGGAGCGGCACCGAGCTGCGCACCTTCGTCCGCGACCAGGGCACCAAGGTGCAGAACACCAAGCTGATGGTGGCCGAGGCGGTCAACATGAACTACGGCTACACCGATCCGACCCTCAACGACGCAACCGCCCGCAACAACATCGGCTACGTCGGCGGGCACCTGTACGGCACCGAGGAGTCGGGCCGACTGCGGCCGTACTCGCTGGCGGAACAGCACAACAAGCCGGTGTGGATGACCGAGTGGAACCTGCACGCCGCCGACGGTGGCGGCTCCAACATCTGGGGCAACCCCGCCAACGCGGCGGTCTGGAACGAGACCCTCGACGACATCATGCGCACCGTGCACAAGTCGATGGAGGCCAACTGGAACGCCTACATCTGGTGGTACGGCAAGCGCTACTACTCCTTCATCGGTGACGGTGAGTCGGCGTTCGGCACCGTCGCGGGCGCTCCGCTCAAGCGCGGGTACGCCTTCTCGCAGTACGCGAAGTACGTCCGCCCCGGCTACCAGCGGGTCGCCCTGACGAAGAGCTCGAAGGCCTCACCGCTGGAGGTGACGGCCTACCAGGGGGACGGGAAGATCACCCTGGTGATCCTCAACCGCTCGAACAGCGCGGTCAACAACGCCGTGATCCAGGCCCCGCAGAACGTCAGCCGGGCCGAGCACTACCTCACCTCGCAGAACGCCAACGCGGCCAGCCAGCCGACCAGCGTGAACGGCGGTCAAGCCACCATCAACGTCGGCGCCCGCAGCATCTCCACGCTCGTCTTCACCCTTTGAACACCTCGTTCGCCACGAGCACCATCGACGTCGCGGGAGCCCCGGCCACACGCTGGGGCTCCCGCCCGTCGGCGGGCAGCCGGTCCAGATCGTCGGCTGTTCAGGTAGCGGTCGGCGGCGCCGTGCTCTGCCGCACCACGAGCTTGGGGACGACCAGCGGCAGACGCTGCGGCACCGTGTCGTCGATGGCCTGGGTGACGGCGGTGATGGCCCGCCGGCCGACCGCGTCGAAATCCTGCTGGATCGTCGTCAACGGCGGGATGAGGAAGGGCGCCTCGGGCACGTCGTCGAATCCGACGACGGAGACGTCGTGTGGCACCCGCCGCCCACGCTCGTGCAACGCGCGCAGTACACCGATGGCCATCTGGTCATTGGCGGCGAACACCGCCGTGGTCCCGCGCATCGCACCGATCCGCAGCCCGGCGGCGTAGCCGCTGTGCGCTCGCCAGTCCCCCTCGACCGGCTCCGGCGGGCGTAGGCCCGCGGAAGCCATCGCCTGACGCCAACCTTCGAGGCGAGCGCGGGCCTCCGCCCAGTTGAGCGGACCGCTCACGTGCACGATCTCCCGATGCCCGAGGTCAAGGAGGTGCTCGGTGGCCATCCGGGCGCCGAGCACCTGGTCGACGCCGACGGTCACGCTGGCCCTGGACAGATCGCCTTCCACGACGACGAAGGGGACACCCGAGCGCGTCATCCGCACCACCTCGAGCGCCTCGTCGTTGCCGGCGATCATCACGACGCCCTCCACGCCGACGCGCATGAGGTGTTCGGTGGCGTCGCTGAGCGCCCGTACCGTCACCTCGGAGAGGCTCACCGAGGTAGCGAAGTAGCCGGCCGCGCGGGCGGCGTCCTCGACGCTGCGATGGATGCTCGTCGGACCGAACAGCGTCCTGGCCGTGCCGATGATGCCGATCATCCCGGACCGTCCGCGCACCAGCGCGCGGGCGGCCGTGTTGGGGCGGTAGTCGAGTCGTCGGATCGCCTCAAGGACCCGCTCCCGCGTCTCGCGCCTGATGCTGGGTGCCCCGTTGATGACCCGGGACACCGTCTGGTGTGACACGCCCGCCAGGCGAGCGACGTCGGCCATGACCGGGGGCCGGTCGGCCGCTGTCACAGCGGCCTTTGCGTGAACTCGCACTGGCGGGCCGTCCGTTCTTCCATGGAATCAGTTCCTCGTGGGCCTCGTCCGATCGCGGCCGTCAGTGTGAGTGACGGGGCACCGCGCTGCCGCTGCCACCGACGAGAAAGTCGAGGTCCGCGCCGCTGTCCGCCTGGAGGACGTGCTCGCTGTAGAGCCGTACCCAACCACGGTCGGCCACCGGCTGCGGAGGCTGCCAGGCGGTGCGGCGTTGGGTCAGTTCGGCGTCGTCGACCAGGAGGTCCAGGCGGCGCGTCGACACGTCGACGGAGACCAGGTCGCCGGTGCGTACCAGCGCGAGCGGGCCACCCACTGACGCTTCCGGCGCCACGTGCAGGATGCAGGTGCCGTAGCCGGTGCCGCTCATCCGAGCGTCGGAGATCCGCACCATGTCCGTGATGCCGTCGGCGAGCAACCGTCGTGGCATGGGCACGTTGCCCACCTCCGGGAAGCCGGGGTAGCCCCGTGGTCCGGCGTTGCGGACGACGATCACCGTGTCGGGGGTGACGTCGAGGTCCGGGTCGTCGGCGGCGACGACGTACTCCTCGATCCGGTCGAAGACGAGCGCCGGGCCGGTGTGCGTGAGGAGGTGGGCGGAGGCGGCGGAGACCTTCAGCACCGCCCCGGACGGCGCGAGCGAGCCGCGTAGCACCACGGTGCCCGAGCCGGCGGGCTGGAACGGCTCCTCCAGGGTGCCGATGACGTCCCGGTTCCAGCACTGGGCGCCGTCGACGTTCTCCGCCACGCTCCTGCCGCTGACGGTGATGTGGTCCATGTGCAGCAGCGGGGCGAGTTCCTTCATCACCACCGGAAGGCCGCCCGCGTAGGCGAAGTCCTCCATCAGGTACTTTCCCGACGGCATGAGGTTGACGAGCATGGGCACGTCGGCGGTGAAGGTGTCGAAGTCCTCCAGCGAGAGGGGGACGCCGAGGCGTCCGGCGATCGCGAGCAGGTGTACGACCGCGTTGGTGGAGCCGCCGATGGCGGCGTTGACCCGGACGGCGTTCTCGAACGCCTGCCTGGTGAGCACAGAGGACAGCCGTTGGTCCTGTTCGACCATGGCGACGATCCGGCGTCCGGCGGCGTGCGCGAGCGCGTACCGCCGAGAGTCGACCGCCGGCACGGCGGCCGCCCCCGGCAGCTGCACGCCCAGCGCCTCGGTCACACAGGCCATCGTGGAGGCGGTACCCATTGTCATGCAGTGGCCTCGGCTGCGGGACATGCCGACCTCCGCCTCGGAGCAGTCGGCCGCGGTCATCCGACCGGCCCGCATCTCCTCGGTGAAGCGCCAGACGACGGTGCCCGAGCCGATGTCCTGGCCGCGGAACTTGCCGTTGAGCATCGGGCCGCCGGTCAGCATCACTGTCGGCAGGTCGACGCTCGCCGCTCCCATCAGCAGGCCGGGAGTGGTCTTGTCACAGCCGGAGAGCAGGACCACCCCGTCGAGCGGGTTCGCGCGGACCGACTCCTCCAGCTCCATCGCCAGCAGGTTGCGGTAGAGCATTGTCGTGGGTCGCATCAGCGGCTCGCCCAGGCTCATCGCCGGGAACTCCAGCGGCAGGCCCCCGCTCTCCCACACGCCCCGCTTCACCGACTCGGCGAGGTCGCGCAGGTGAGCGTTGCAGGGTGTCAACTCCGACCAGGTGGTGGCGATGCCGATCACCGGGCGCCCGTCAAAGACGTCGTCCGCGAACCCCTGGTTGCGCATCCAGGACCGATGGATGAACCCGTTGCGGCCTTCCGCACCGAACCACTCCCCGCTGCGCAGCGGTCGATTCGTCGTCGACATCAGCACACCTCTCTGTCATCCGTCCGGCCGCGTCCTGCGCGGCGATCAATGCGCGTCTGGTGGATTGGCTGGCGGCGTCGGCGCGGCCTACCGCAGACCTCCGACGGACAGGCCGCCGCGCCAGTGTCGTTGCAGGCTGAAGAACGCGATGATCAGCGGGATCACGGACACCAGGGAGCCCAGGATGATGAGGCTCCACAGTGAGGTGGTTCCCGCGTTGTTCGCGGACGCGATTCCCTGCCAGAGGCCAAGGCCGACGGTGACCGGGAACAGCCGGTTGTCGGAGAGCATGGCCAGCGGCAGGAAGTAGTTGTTCCAGGACGCCACGGCCGACAGGAGCAGCACGGTGACCACCGCGGGACGCATCAGCGGAAGGGCGATCTGAATGAACGTCCGTATCTCTCCCGCGCCGTCGACCCGCGCCGCGTCCAGGAGTTCGTCGGGCACCGCGTCGCGCGCGTACACGTGCATCAGGTAGACGCCGAACGGGTTGAGCAGCGACGGCAGGATCACCGCCCAGACCGTGTTCGTCAGGCCGAGCCGGGAGAACATGATGAACGTCGGGATGACCAGAGCGGTGGCGGGCACCATCAGCGCGCCGAGCACGACGGCGAAGCTGAAGCGTCGGGCGGCGAACCGGTACTTGGCGAAACCGTAGCCGGCCATGACCGCCAGGACGGTGGCGCCGATGCCGCCGGCGATGGCGTAGAGCGTCGAGTTGAGCATCCACCGCAGGTAGATGCCACCGTCGTAGGTGAAGAGCTGCCGGAGGTTCCCGAGGTAGTCGATCTGGTCGGTGAACCAGAGGGTGTTGCCGCCGCCGAACAGGCCCGGTGCGTCCTTGGAGCTGTTGACGATGACCCACCAGAACGGTACGAGGAAGTAGATCACCAGGAAGCCGAGGAGGATCTGAAGGGGGAGATAGCGCTGCGGTCGGCGGGCGCCGGCGCGGACGCTGGTGTGCTCGGTCATCTACAGGAAGCTCCTCCGCTTGCGGGTGAAGAACAGGAAGGCGTACACGCAGATGAACACGAGCCCGCCGAGGGCGAAGGAGATCGCCGACCCGTAGTTGAAGTTGGCGAGCGAGAACGCCTGTTGGTACGCGTACATGTTCGGGGTGAAGTCCGAGCCGATCGTGCCCGCGGCGAGGTATCGCAGGATCTGCGGTTCGTTGAAGAACTGCAGGGTGCCGATGAGCGAGAAGACCAGGATGAGGATCAGGGCGGGCGCGATCAGCGGGATCTTGATGCGCGTCGCGATCTGCCACCGCCCGGCGCCGTCCATCCGGGCCGCCTCGTAGAGCGTCGGGTCGACGCCCTGCAACGCCGCGTACAAGATGATCATGTAGTAGCCGGCCCACTGCCAGGTGACGACGTTGAGCAGCCCGTAGAAGATCAGGTCGCTGCTCAGGAAGTCGGGCGCGGTGGCGCCGAACAGCCCGAAGATGTCGGTCAGCGGGCCGAAACCCCGGCTGTAGAGGAACCCCCACATCACGGCCCCGATGACCGTGGGGATCGCGTACGGAAGAAAGATCATGAGGCGGGAGAAGCGAGCGAACAGTGTGGTCACCGAGTCCAAAATGAGGGCCAGCGCGAGCGCGATGACGATCTGCAGCGGGATCGAGACCAGCGAGAAGCGGATGACGAACCACGCCCCGGACAGGAAGCTCGGATCGGTGAACGCCTTCACGTAGTTGTCGAAGAGAACGAAGCTGGTGCCGCCGATCAGCTTCTTCTGAAAGAGACTGAGGTACAGCGCGTACCCCAACGGTGCGATGAGGAACGCCAGGAACACGATCCCGAACGGCCCGACGAAGAGCCACCCCATCAGGTGTTCGCGGAGGTGCACCTTGCCACGGATCTTGCGCTTCTCAGGCTGAGTACGCGATGCGCGCTTCTCGGTCAGGGATGTCATCTTGGTCTCCGGGACGTGGACGCTGAGGGGGGCGGGTGGGCCGGCCGGCCAGTGTCGGCGCGGCCCACCCATCCGGTCACTGAACGGTGAAGCCTTGTTCCTTGGCGTACTTCGCCACGTCCTCCTGGAGCCGGTCGGCAGCCTGCGAACCGGTTACGGAGCCCTTGATGATCTCGCTGACCTGTTTCGTCATGGCGTCGAGGTAGTACTGACCGAAGGGGGCGTACGCGACGCCCTTGTATGCCTCGGCCGCGGGAAGGTAGACCTCCTTGTTCGCCTGCTGGCCGTTGAAGAACGCCACCTTCAGGTCGACGAACGCGGGGTCCTTGAGCGCCGTGAGGTTCAGCGGGAAGATGATCTGGTTGGTCCAGCCGTCGGTGAGTGACTCCTTGTCGGCGTAGAGCCCGTAGGCGACCTTCGCGGCCAATTCCGGCTTCTTCGCCTGCTTGGTCACCGAGAAGGCCGACCCACCCCAGTTGATCTGCACCGGGTTGGCCGGATCCCACTGCGGCAGCGGCGCCACCGCGAACTTACCGGTGTCCTGCCCCTTACCGACGCCGGCGCCGGTGAGGTAGCCGGGCGCCCAGGCCGCCGAGATGTACGTCGCGTAGTTGCCGTTGATGACGCCGGAGATGTACTCCGGGGTGAACTGGTCCTGCGTACCGACCAGGCCCTTCTTGGCGAGGCCGCCCCAGTAGTCCAGCACGTCCTTGGACGCCTGGTCGTTGAGTTTCACCCCGATCGCCTTCGGCTGCGCCGGGTCGTAGGTGAAGGGCGAGGCGCCCTTCTGGATCTGTAGCGCCATGGTGAGCGCCGAGACGTTCGCGCCGAGGTCACCGAAGAGCGGGCCGCCGGCGTCCTTGACCTTCTGGGCGGCCTGCTCGTACTCGGCCCAGGTCTTCGGCGGCGTGATCTTGTACTTGTCGAAGATGTCCTTGCGGTAGATCATCGCCACCGGACCGCCGTCGACCGGGACGCCGTAGACCTTGTCGCCGACCGACACGTCCTTCCAGGCGCCCTCGCCGTAGTTGGCCTTGACCGCGTCGAAGCCGTACTGCTTGATGTCGACGAGCGCGCCCTGGATCTGGAACGTCGGGATCCGGTCCGCCTCGACCATGATCACGTCGGGCGCGCCGGTGCCCGCCGAGATGGCGGTCTGGAACTTGTCGTACTCGTCGCTGCCCTGGCCGACGTTCGTCCAGCAGACCTGCACATCGTCGTGCTGCTTGTTGAAGTTGTCGACGACGAGCTGGGTGTTGGGGTACCAGCCCCACATCGTCACGACCGGCACGTTCTGCTTGGTGATGGTGTTCGTGCAATTGCTCGCGTCGCTGCCGCCCTCGTCGGAGGAGCAGGCGACGAGGCCGGTCCCCGCCGCGAGCATGGCTACCGTGGCGAGTATTCGTCTTCTCTTCATTGAGATGGTTCCCTTCGGCGATGGCGGTGCACTGCATCCATGCGCTGGCGGGCGCCACCGGGGGCAGGAAGCCCTGCTCCCGGTGGCGTCGCCGGCGAAGGCTCCTAGCGCTTGAACAGACGGGGCGCCAGGTCGATGAGGTTCTTCTGCCACACGTCCCAGCCGTGCGGCCCGGGGGTGACCCCGTCGAACTCGTAGCGGATACCGAGGTTGTTCAACGTGGTCAGCGATGCCATGAAGCTCGGGTACACGAAGTCGGTCTGGTCACCGACGTAGAGGCGCAGCATCTTGGTGCCGTTGTTGATCGCCGCCACGTCGACGCCGGTGCCGCTGCCGAAACCGGCCGAGAACGCGGCGACGTAGGCGAACTCGCCCGGGTAGGCCCGCAGCACCCCGAACGCCTGCCCGCCGCCCATCGACAGGCCGGCGAGGGCCTGCTGCGACGGATCGCTGGAGATGTTGTAGCGGGCACGGGCCGTCGGAACGATGTTCTCCCGCAACTCGCTGTTGAAGTTCGACGAGTTGCCGTTGCCCATCACGACGACCATCGGCGTGAGGTCGCCGTCGAGGAACTGATGGTCGAGGATCTGCTTGGCACGGCCCATCTCGACCCAGTCCGTGTAGTTCTGGCCGCCGCCGTGCTGGAGGTAGAGGACGGGGTACGGCTGTGCACGGCCAGGGTCGTACCCCGGCGGGGTCCAGACCAGCGCGGTCCGGTCCTGGCCGGCCACCGTACTGGTGTAGGTCATGCTCTCGACCTTCCCGCCACGACCGGCGGGTACGTCCGACAGCAGTCGGGCACCCGGCCCGGGGATGAAGAAGGTGCTCCACATCGGTTCGGTGGTGACAGTCGTCGGGTTGGAGGTGTCCTTGACCGCGACCCGGTCCACGATCAGCCGGTAGTAGTAGAACCAGGGCTTCAGGGGGCCCACGGTCGCCCGCCACCGGTCGCCGTCGCGGGTCAGCGGCAGTCGCAACCAACTGCCGCCCGGCGCAACGTTCGCCCAGACCGTGACGTGCTGAGCGTCAGTGAAGTCCGTGGTGGTCTCGAAGGTGACGAACCCGTCCTCGCTGACGAAGGGCGTCGGGGTGGTGCCGGCCGGCGGCGGGGTGAACTCCCGCTTGAGCGGCTGGTGACCGGGGCTCGGCCCGTGGTCGGCCACGTGCCGGAACAACCGCGGCACGAAGTCGACGAGGTTCTCCTGCCAGGTGGTCCAGGTCGCGCCACCGTCGGGGTTGACCCCGTCGAACTCGAACCGGACGTCGGCTCGACCCAACGCCTTCGTCAGGCGGTAGGTGGTGTTGTACGCGGGATCGGTGACGTTACCGGTGTACAGGCGCAGCAGCTTGACGCTGTGGTTGATCGATTTAGCGTCCTTGCGGTCGATCTCCGGAGCCGACGTGCCCGAGAACGAACCGACGTGACCGAACTGACCCGGCTTGGTGAGCGTGGCCCGTAGCGCCTGCGTGCCGCCGTCGGACACACCCGCGATCGCCTGGTGCGCCGGATCGCGAAGGACCCGGTAGTTGTCGGTGACCGCCTTCCGGAGGTCCTTCAACTCCCTGTCGTCCGAGGCGTCGGCGTTGTTGATCACCACCACCATCGGGCTCATGGCGCCAGCGGCGGAGAGGTTGTCGAGGATCTGCTTGGATCGGCCGAGGTCGAGCCAGTCGGTGGCGGCCACACCGTCGCCCGACTGCAGGAAGAGCGCCGGGTATCCCTTCGAGCCCTTGGCCGCGTAACCCGGTGGCGTCCAGACCAGGGCGGAGCGCTGCGCGTTCCTGGTCCGATAGCTCAGCGTCTCGATCTTTCCGCCGGTGCCGGCTGGCGCGTCGAGCAGCCACCGCGCCGAGTCCCCCGCGACGAGGAAGGTGCTCAGGAGCGGGTTGGACGCGACACTGGTGCTGTTCGTCGGGTCCTTGATGGTTTTGGTGTCGTCGGCGGTGAGCTGGTAGTTGTACAGCCCGGGCTCCAACGCGCCGAGAACACCCGACCACACGTCACCCCGACGGGTCAGACCGAACTCCGCCCAGCTGGCCGACGGACCGAAGTTTCCCTCGACGACGACCTGCGCGACGGTGCCCAGGTTCTCCTGGACGTACGCCGCCGGGACGGCGAACGTGGCGTAGCGGTCCGCGGAGACGTTCAGCCACGGCGTGTCCGCCGCGGCTGGTTGCGGCGCGATGAGCACCGCCGCGGTGGCGATGACCCCGGCGGTGAACGCCGCCGAGAGCCGCCGGCGTACGCCCAGACGGCGTAAGCGCCCGTGATACTGTTCGGTAGTCACACTCCACTCCTTTCACGTGCCGGCAGCGGACGCGACCCGACTGACCGGCGCAAATCAACTGTGGATCTGCCGTGTGGTGCGTGCACCTCCTTCAGGCTGCTGCCACGGCCACACCCGACCTGATCGCTCTGTCCGGAGCGATCAGGCCTGCGTGCCCATGGGCTGATGTCATGGTCGTGCCGCGCTCTTCGGTGGTGCGGTCGAGTCGCGCACGACGAGGCTGGTCGGAAGCACGATCTGGCTCGGCTCGTCCCACTCGCCGGTCACCAGTGACTTCAGCATCCGCGCGGCTTCGTACCCGAGCTGATACATCGACTGGTCCACAGTGGTCAGACCCGGCTGGGTCAGCGCCGATTCGGGGATGTTGTCGAACCCCACGACGGACAGGTCCCCCGGCACCGAGAACCCCAGCTCCCTGGCGACCTCCAGAACCTTGAGGGCCATCCCGTCGCTCGCCGCGAAGATCGCCGATGGCGGGTCCGGTCGTTGCAGCAGGACGCGCGCGAGCGGAGTTGCCGACTCGGGGTTGAAATCTCCCCGGCCGATCAGCGTCGGGTCGACCGGAACCCCGGCGGCGGTCAGCGCGGCCCGGTAGCCCTCCTCCCGCGACCAGGCCGAGGCCAGGCTGTCGCGGCCGGCGATGAACCCGATGCGCCGATGGCCCAGGCCGAGCAGGTGCTCGACAGCGGTGGTGGCGCCCGTGAGGTTGTCGGAAATCACCGAGGGCCCCGTCGAGCCCCGCACCGGGTCGATGGCCACGACCGGCGTCCGGCTCCGGACCTCGCCCCAGGGCGTGACGACGATGCACCCGTCGGTGAGGGTGCCCGACAGGCGGGTCAGGTGCCGCTGCTCCCAACCCTCCGAATACGACCCGTAGAGGTCGCTGTTGGCGTAGATGATCAGATCGAAGCCCGAGCGGCTCAGCGCCTTCATCACGCCCTTGAGTACTTCCGCCGTGTACGACTGGAAGCTGTGCGCCACGAGGCCCAGAACGTTGGTGCGGCTGCGCCGAAGGCTGGTGGCCACCAGGCTCGACTCGTAGCCGAGCTGCTCGATGGCGGAGCGCACCTGAGCGACTGTGCGAGCGCTGACGCCGTAATGCCCGTTGACGACGCGCGAGACGGTGGCTGTGGAAACGCCAGCAGCTCGGGCGACATCACTCATTGTTACCGGCGCATTGACTTCAATCATGCCGCTCTCTCTGGACTGCAATCGTTATCGGTTACGTTTCCAGGATGTTGCCAACGTAACTGAGAACGATTACGAACACAAGACCTCTTGGTCCTTACGCGACTGCCCGACAGGACGTCCTATCTGGACGATCACAAGCGCGCGATTGACCCTCGGACGCCGTTGCGAATAACGCAATCGGCATCCTCGGCCGAGGGTCGAAGTGGGGCCCCGTTTCCGCGCCGGCGCCACCCGTTGACAACAGGACGGCACGCTCCGTCGAGAACCATTCCCTGACCCGGGTGAACGCTCACACCTGCCGGACTTCGGTGGTCCCGGTAAAGACCTTCGAGGTCGGCCGGTCCGGGTCCGCACTGATGACGAAAGCGCCGGCGTGGGTGTGGTCGGCAGCCGAGAAGCCGACGTACACCTCGATCTGCCCGGCCTCCACCGCGTAGGCCATGCTCCGGTCGTAGAAACCGAGCTGGCCGGTGGGGAGCGCGAACCGCACCGCCACCCGCTGGCCGGCGGCGGCCTCGACGCGGGCGAAGGCCTTCAGCTCCAGCACCGGCCGGGTGATCGTGGCCTGCGGGTCGCGGACGTAGAGCTGCACGACCTGCTCCCCCGCCCGGTGTCCGGTGTTGGTGAGCGTGACCTCGACACCGACGCTGTCCCCGGCGCGGACCTCGGCGCTCTCCACCGTGGCGTCCTCGATCGCGAACGAGGTGTACCCGAGGCCGTGGCCGAAGACGTATCGCGGCGCGACCGGCGAGTCCACGTAGTCGCCGTGCCAGTGTGACCGCCCGCCGGACACCTTGTGGCCGTAGAAGACGGGGATCTGGCCCACTCCGCGGGGGTACGAGATCGGCAGCTTTCCGCTCGGGTTGACCTCACCGAGGAGCACCTCGGCGATCGCCTGCGCCCCGGTCTCCCCCGGCAACCAGGCCATCAGCACCGCGGCGCACTCCTCGTGCAGGAAGTCACTGCCCACCGGTCGGCCGGCGACGAGCACCGCCACGACGGGTGTGCCGGTGGCGACGACGGCACGGACCAGCTCTTCCTGCACGCCCGGCAGGTCCAGACTGGACCGGTCCCGCGACTCGCCCGTGGTGGCCCCGGGCGTCAGCCCCGAGCGGTCCCCCAGGACCAGCACCGCGACATCGGCGGCCGCGGCGGCCGCGACCGCCTCGGCGAACCCCTCGGTCGACGGGTCGAGCACGTCACAGCCCGGGGCGAAGCGCAGCCGGTCGCCCAGCCGCGCCGCGAGTTCGTCCCGCACCGTCGGCACACCGTCGGTGCTCTCGTCAATCTCCAGATCGTCGGGGATCGTCATCATCTCGCCGAGCAGGCCGCGCCGCTTGCGCGCCTCGACCAACGCCTCGATGTGGGCCGCGAACGAGTAGTCACCGAGCAGGTGTCGGGCGTCGTCGGCGTTCGGGCCGATGAGAGCGACAGTTCCGGTTCCCGCGAGCAGCGGCAGGACGCCGTCGTTCTTGAGCAGGACGAGGCTGCGGCGGGCGATCTCCAGCGCCACGTTCCGGTGCCGCTCGGCGTTCGCCGACGTCGCGGCCGCGTCCTCGTCGACGTACGGGTTCTCGAAGAGCCCGAGTTCAACCTTGTGCCGAAGGACCCGTGCGACCGCCTCGTCGAGCCGGGCCTCGCTGACCTCGCCGGCGTCCAGGGCGTGGGTGAGGGCGTCCGCGTACGCGTCCGTCGCCGGAAGCTCGACGTCCACGCCCGCGTCGAGGCCCACCGTCGCGGCCTGCTGCTTGTCCTGCGCGAAGTGATGGTACGAGTGGAGATCGTTGACGGCGAAGTAGTCGGAGACCACGCTGCCCGTGAAGCCCCACTGCCCACGCAGGACGTCGTCAAGGAGTTCGCGGTTGGCATGGCACGGGACGCCGTCGAGCTCGTGGTAGCCGGCCATCACCGACTGGAGCCCGCCGTCGCGGACCGCCGCCTCGAACGGATACAGGTACACCTCGCGTAGCAGACGCGGCGGCAGGTGGGCCGGCGCCCAGTTCAGCCCACCCTCGGACGCCCCGTAGCCGACGAAGTGCTTGGCGGTGGCGAGGACGCCGTCGTTCAGGTCTGCGCCCTGCAGGCCCCGGACGAACGCCACCCCCATCCGGGACACCAGGTACGGGTCCTCGCCGTAGGTCTCCTCGGTCCGGCCCCACCGTGGGTCGCGCACCACGTCCAGCACCGGCGAGAGCCCCTGGTGGCTTCCCATGGCGCGCATCTGTGCGCGAACGGCGTCCGCCAGCTGCCGATTCAGCTCCGGCGCCCAGGTGCTCGCGACGCCGATCGCCTGCGGAAAGATGGTCGCCTCGCGGGCCATCACCCCCGAGCAGACCTCCTCGTGCACGATCGCCGGGATCCCCAGCCGGGTCTCGCTGACCAGGAAACGCTGGATCGCGTTGGCGGCCCGTGCCACCTGCGCTGCCTTCAGGCTGGTCGCGCCCGCGACGCGGGTCACGTGCCCCAGGCCGTGTCGCAGGATCGGCCGGGCCCGCTCCGCCGCGAACCGCCCGCCCTCCAGCAGTGTGAACGCCCACGTGCTGCCCAGTTGCGCGAGCTTCTCCTCGCGGGTCATCCGGGCCAGCAGATCCGCCACCCGTTGGTCGACGGGCGCTGTCGCGTCCGCGTAGGTCGCCTCGGTCTCCGGCTCAACAGTGGTCACCCGGTCACCCCAATCACCGCGACAAGCTGGTCTTTCGGCCGGGGCGGCAGGACCCGAAGGGGATGCCGGCCAGACATTGATCCAGGCGTCGTGTTCCCTTACGTAAACGTAATCGGTAACGTTTACATAGATCGAGAACGTAATCGAAGACGATCACCTTGTCCAGAGCTCACAGTGCCTCCACCACCCCCTCGGTCCTGGCGTTCGGGCAGTGCCGCCGGCGTCGGACCTGCACGAAGGGAGCCAGCCCTGAACACCCACCCCGACAGCACTCCGGAGAACGGCGTGCACACGGCCCGCCTGACAGTGGACCCCCGCCGACGCGTCGCACCGGTGCCACGTCGACTCTTCGGCTCGTTCGTCGAGCACCTGGGTCGCTGCGTCTACACCGGAATCTACGAGCCGGGGCACCCGACCGCCGACGCCGACGGCTTCCGGGGCGACGTCCTCGCGCTGGTGCGCGAGTTGGGCGTCACCACGGTCCGCTATCCCGGCGGCAACTTCGTCTCCTCCTACCGCTGGGAGGACGGCGTTGGCCCGGTCGACAAACGACCGGCCAGGCTCGACCTCGCCTGGCACAGCCTGGAGACCAACGCGTTCGGGCTCGACGAGTTCATGCGGTGGGTCGGCAAGGCCGGTGTGGATCCGATCATGGCGGTCAACCTCGGCACCCGTGGCACCGCCGAGGCCGTCGACCTGCTCGAGTACGCCAATCACCGCGGTGGGAGCCACCTCGCCGACCAGCGCCACGACAACGGCGCTGTCGATCCGTACAGGATCAAGCTGTGGTGCCTGGGCAACGAGATGGACGGCCCGTGGCAGGTGGGCCAGCGCAGCGCGACCGAGTACGGGCGGCTCGCGGCGCAGACCGCAAAGGCAATGCGCCGCTTCGATCCCGATCTCGAACTCGTCGCCTGCGGCTCCTCACACCTCGGTATGCCGACCTTCGGCAGCTGGGAGCGCGACGTGCTGACCGAGGCGTACGACGACGTGGACCTGATCTCGCTGCACGCGTACTACCAGCCGGTCGACGACGACCTGGCCAGCTTCCTCGCCTCGGCCGAGGACATGGACAGGTACATCGACGCCGTCACCGCCATCGCCGACTCGGTCGGAGCGATCCGTCGGTCCACCAAGAAGATCATGATCGCGTTCGACGAGTGGAACGTCTGGTACCAGTCCGCCGCCCCGTCCACGCCGCCCAGCGGCGAGGACTGGCCGGTCGCGCCGCCGCTGCTGGAGGACCACTACAGCGTGGCCGACGCGGTCGTCGTCGGCGGCCTGCTCATCAGCCTGCTGCGGCACAGCGACCGGGTGAGCGCGGCCTGCCAGGCCCAACTGGTCAACGTCATCGCACCGATCATGACCGAGGTGGGCGGCTCGGCCTGGCGACAGACCATCTTCCACCCCTTCGCCCGCACCGCCCGGCACGCTCAGGGCACCGTGTTGGACGTGCTGCGCGAGGGGAGCACGACGACCACCGACCGCTACGGTGAGATCGACGCGGTCGACGCGGTCTCCACCTGGGACGACAACACCGGGGAGATGACCGTCTTCCTCGTCAACCGCGCCCTTGAGACCCCGGCCGAGGTGACCATCGACGTCGCCGGCGCCCAGGTCAGCGCCATCATCGAGTGCGTCACCGTCGGCGGCACCGACCTGCACGCCAAAAACACGGCCGACGGTCCGGACCACGCCGCGCCACGCCCCAACGGCACGGCACGCGGCGCCGACGCCAGCGTCCAGCTCACTCTTCCGCCGGCGTCCTGGACCATGCTGCGCCTGCGGGCCACCGACACGACCCCGTGATCGGCTGACGAACGGTCCCGGACGTGCCCCGGCCGCGCACACCCTGGCTTCACCAGGTGCGCGCGGCCGGGGCTTCCCCACCACAGGGAGTACGGGTCCAGCCTGGGACTAGCGGGCGTCGACCGGATCGCTCCGGGAGTCGTTGAAGAGCTTGTCGCCCTGGTAGCGGGCGACCACCGGCGCGTTCAGCTCACCGTGGACGGTCTTCTTCAGCCGAGCGACACCGTGGTGCACCGGGGCCGACCCGAGGTGCGTGTCACCCGCGTAGAAGTCGACGGTGCCGGAGGGTGCCGACGTGCTGGTGCTGACCGTGCCGACCGTCGCGGTGGCGGTGACCTTCGTGAGGTGCGACAGGCCCGCCGGTGACGTGGTGACGTCGAGATCGGTGGTGGTGGCCCGGAACGTCAGGGTGCGCAGGTAGTGGTTCAGCAGCGGACGCCACACGTGCCAGGTGTGCACGCCCGGCACGTTGTACTCGTCCAGTTCGACGCCGGCGGCCCGCAGGGCGGCGGCGTTGCGCTGCGAGTTCTCGGCGATGTTGCCCAGCCGGTCCTGCAGCCCGGTGCCGATCATGATGCCGCCGGCCACCGACTTCATGCTGTCGACCTGGGCCTGGGTGGCTGCCGGGCCGCCCGCGCTCCAGGCCGCGTGGTAGCCGAACAGGTCGGTGTGGTTGTACATGATCGTGTACGCCCGGCTGCCACCTGCGGAGAAGCCGGCGAACGCGCGGTCCTGCGCCCGGGTCGAGACGCGGTAGTTCTGCTCGACGAACGGGAAGATGTTGTTCCGCAGTTCGTCGACGTAGCCCTCGTTGCCACCGGGGAGGCCGTTGAAGTCCGTGGACACGATCACCATGGGCTGCGCCGCCCGGTCCTTGATGGCGTTCTCCAGGATGAGGTGGGCCACGCCCTGCATCGTCCAGGCGGTCGAGTGGTCGCCGCTGCCGTGGCTCAGGTAGAGGGTCGGGTACGGCGTGGCCCGGTTGGGGTCGTAGCCGTGCGGCAGGTAGACGACGATGTCGTGGACTCCCGCCGGGTTGGTCGACAGCGGCGAGGTGTACCGCCGCGACTCCAGCCGGCCGATCTTGGCGACCGGCGCCTGGTAACCGGTGTCGTACGTCGGGAACTTCCTACTGGCCGGGACGTAGATCGTGCTGCGTACCGCGCCGGGCGCTCCCGGGTACTGCGGCTGGATCTGCCACCGGTTGGCGGGGTCGTCGTGCAGGGCACAGCCGGTGGCGAGTTCGTTGGCGCAGTCGTGCGTGAACGCGTAGCGGAACGTGCCCGCCGGCAGTGGGGTGGTGAAGGTCCAGACCCCGTCCGGGCCCTTCCGCATTGCCTGCGTGTGCCACGGGGTGGCCGCGACGTCGCCGGGTTGCCACTCGGCGGGCGGCCGCGCGTCGCCGCAGTCCTGACATCCGATGTTCTCCGGTCGGGAGTAGAACCAGTCGCCGTAGACGTGGACCTGCTGGACGTCCTCGGGCGCCCGGTACCGGAAGGTGACTGTGTACCCGGTCGGGGGCTTGTCGGTGCGGGTGACGGTCGGGCCCAGCGGCGGCGCGGGCGGTGCGGCCGAGGCCGCCGGGGCTGCGACCGATCCGGCCGTCACTGTGACGGCGGCGAGCAATGCGAGCATCAGCCGGCGTGTCGGTGCCGGCATCAGGGGACGGGGAAGTGCGACGGGCATGTTCCTGCTCCCTCTTCGGCGTGTGGTCAGACCGCACCGAGCGGCCGACCGACCATTCGATGGTGAGGTGAAGGGATACCAGTAACGAGCGATGCAGCCATGCGAGCGCTAACATCGCTCCCTGTCAAAAACAGAACCATGAATTGCATTGACGGTCAAGACGGAAATCGGAGCGGAGAATCGCGTCCAAACAATTCGGGCGCGCTTCAGCGGCACCAGGACAACTGGCGCGCGAATTCTCTGTCGGGTCAATTCGTCAAGGAATTCGCGCGCCAGTCGCAGGTGGCCCGGAAACGCGCCCGGAAGAGGCCAGCAGACGCTGTTATGCGACCGCTGGCTGCAACCTCCCGTCGACTCGGCGGGAGATGGCGGTGTACTCGTCGCGCAACTCCTCTGGGAGGACCCAGGCCGGGGCGTCCTGCCACGCCAGCGGGCGGAGGAACCGTCGGATCGACGTGGCGCCCACCGACGTGTGCACGGCGTTGGTCGACGGCCACGGTCCACCGTGGTGCTGAGCCCACGACACCCGGACACCGGTGGGGTAGCCGTCGAAGACGATGCGACCCGCGCGGGCGGCGAGCACGTCGACCAGTCGGCGTACGACGTCGGCGTCATCGCCCGGTCCGCGGTGGAGCGAACCGGTCAGCGACGGCGGGACGGTGGCCAGCGCGGCGTCGAGGTCGGCGGCGTCGTCGTAGCGGACCACGATCAGGAGCGGGCCGAAGCACTCGTCGGCGATCTCGGCGGTCAGGCCGGCGAGGTCGACCTCCAGGAGGGTCGGCGCCACTGTGAAGCCCGCGCCGGGTTCGACCTTCGGCCTCGCCGACACCCGGGCGCCGGCCCGCTCGAACTCCGTGGAGCGGTTCTCGTACGCGTCCCGGATGCGCTCGTTGAGCAGGACCGTGCCGCCCGACGCGTCGACTCTCGCCCGCAGCGCGTCGACCAGGCCGTCACCACCCGGATCCGACGGAACGAACGCCAGGCCGGGCTTGGTGCACAACTGACCGCCCGAGTTCGTGAAGGAGCCGAACAACCCCTCGGCGATCTGGTCTGCTCGGGCGGCGGCCGCGTCGGGCAGGACGACGATCGGGTTCACGCTGCTCAGTTCGGCGTACAGGGGAATGGGGTCGGGTCGTTCGTCGATGGCCGCCTGGATGGCACGGGCGGCGTTGACCGAGCCGGTCAGGGCGGCCGCGCGGATCGCCGGGTGACGCACCAGCGCGCGACCGGCCTGCTCCCCGTACACGGCCGCGACGACACCCTCGGGCCCGCCGAGGTCGCGGACGGCCGACTCGATCGCGGCGGCGGAGGCGTGTGAGGTCAGCGGGTGCGACGGGTGGGCCTTCAGGATCGTCGGGCACCCGGCGGCGAGCGCGGCGGCCGTGTCACCGCCGGCGACCGAGAAGGCGAACGGGAAGTTGCTGGCCCCGAAGACCGCGACCGGTCCGAGGGGTACCAGCATCCGCCGCAGGTCCGGGCCGCGGCCGAGCGGTGTGTCGGCGGCGTGGTCGATGGTGGCCTCGACGTACGCTCCGTCGCGCAGCACCTCGCCGAACATCCGGAACTGCAGCGCCGCCCGGGTGAGTTCCTGGTCGAGTCGCGCGTGGCTCAGCCCGGTCTCCGCCTCGGCGGCAGCGACCAGATCCACCCGACGGGACTCCAGCGACGCGGCGATCGCGTCCAGCAACTCCGCGCGGCCGAGCCTCCCGCGCGCGGCCAGCCACTGCGCCGCCGGGGACGTCTGACCGGCGATCACCTCCAGCCGGGACTCGTCGGTCTCGGTGAGCTCCGTCGCGCGACGCTGACCGTCGCGCGGATCGACAGTGCTGACCACGTTCACAGCAGTCCTCTCCTTACCAGATTGCCCATGAGATCGCGGACGCCGAAGTGCCAGGGCTCGCACTCCTCCGCGTGCCGCACCCGGTTGACCAGGGTGCCGAGCGCCGGGCAGCTGATCCGTACCACGTCGTCGACCTTGTGGGTGAAGCCCTCACCGGGGCGGTCCCGGTCCTGGATGGGCGCGAACATGGTGCCGAGCATCAGTGCGGCGCCGTCGGGATAGTGGTGGTGCGGCCCGATCAGCTGCCGGACCAGCTCCTCGGGATCACGCGACATCTGGGTCATCTCCGAGACCGCCTCGAGGTGGAAACCGTCCTCGCCGCGAACCTCCAGGCGCACCTCGAGTTCGCGTACCCGATCCATGCCGAACCGGTCGTCGAAGAGCCGGATCAGGGGGCCGAGGGCGCAGGAGGCGTTGTTGTCCTTCGCCAGGGGAAGCAGGAGCGCCGAGCGGCCCTCGATGTCGCGCAGGTTCACGTCGTTGCCGAGGGTGGCGCCCACGATCCGGCCACTGGACTGGACGATGAGCGTGACCTCGGGTTCCGGGTTGTTCCAGGTCGACGCGGCGAGCACGCCGACGGGAACGGCGGTGCCGACGGCGGAGAGGATCTGCCCCTTGGTGAAGATCTCGGCGTCCGGGCCGATGCCCACCTCCAGGTACTGGCTCCACATGCCCTCGGCGACCAGCAGGCTCTTGAGCCGATCCGCCTCCGGCGAGCCCGGCTCCAGGCTGTGCAGGTCGACACCGACGTCGGCGAGCATGCGGTGCCGGATGTCCGCCGCCAGCGCAAGGTCTCCCCGCGCCCGTTCCTCGATCACCCGCTCGATCATGGAGATCGGGAAGGTCACGCCCGCGGCCTTGAGCGCCTGGAGGTCGACCGGGGCGAGCAACCAGGGCCGGCCACGGTCCCGGGTCGCCGCCCCCGTGTTGGCCAGAATCTCCCCGAAGCCGCCCACCCTCGGCCCGTCGAGCCCGGCCACCGTCGCGGCGGGATCGGGCAGCTCGCAGATGTCGCGGACGGTCGGGAACCGGTGGCTGATGTCGATGACCTCGCCGTCGCGGACGATCACCGGTGAGGGTCCATCGCCGGACGGGTCCCAGATCCGGCCGATGAGGACGCTGTCGGCATCGTCCGGCAACGCTTCGGCGGCGGTACCGACCCAGTCCGCGGCCGCGGCCGACCCCCGGGGCCGTGGCAGCGTCATGAGGCGCTCTCCAGGTTGAAGAAGGACCGCTCGTCGCGGGGACGGATGTCGAAGACGGCGTCCTGGAACATCCGCAGCGGGTGCGGTGTGAACGGATGCTGCTCGATCGCGGTGAGATCCACCTCGATGCCCAGGCCGATCCCGGTCGGGATGAGGATGTCGCCGTCGTCGGTCAGCACCAGCCGCTCGTTGGTGATCTCGGGACGCCAGGGCACGTCGGTCGCCATGATCTCCAGGTACCGGAAGTTGGGCAACGTCGCCCCGAGTTGCAGCGTCGCGGCGGTGCTGAGCGGACCACTCGGGTTGTGCGGCGCGAAGCCCACGTAGCTCGTCGCGGCGAGCGTGGAGATGAAGGCCAGCTCGGCGATCCCGCCGGCGTGCGTCACGTCGGGCTGGACGAAATCGACCGCCTGGCGGGCCAGCGCCGGCGCGAAGCCCTGTCGCCCGTACCACCGCTCCCCCGCGGCGATCGGCACCGGCGACGCGCGACGGATGTCGACGAGCGCATCGAGGTTGTCCGGTGGGCAGGGCTCCTCGAACCACACCGGGTCGAACTGGGCGATCTCGTTGGCGACCTTGATGGCGTGGCGGACGTCGAAGCGGCCGTGCCCCTCGACGAACAGCTCCACCTCGCGGCCCACCGCCTGACGAACGGCGTCGATCTGGGCCAGCACCCGGTCCAACTGCGCGGTGGTGATGGTCAGGTCGTAGTTCTCGAACGGGTCCCACTTGAGGCCCCGGAAGCCCGACTCCACAGTCCGTCGCGCGGCGGCCGCGTAGTCCTCCGGCGTGACGGCACCGGAGAACCAACCATTGGCGTACGCGCGGACCCGGTCGCGGGTCGCGCCGCCGAGAAGCCGGGAGACCGGTACGCCGAGCTCGCGCGCCGAGATGTCCCAGAGGGCCATCTCCAGCGAGCTCAACGCCGTCATGATCACCGGCCCGCCGCGCCAGTACCAGTCCCGCGCGGTCTCGTAGAGGATCTTCGAGATGCTTGTGGGATCCAGGCCCACCACCGCCTCGGCCAGCTCGGCGATGGCCCCCTGGACGGCACGTTCCTTGCCCTCCAGGGTGGCCTCACCGAGCCCGACGATCCCCTCGTCGGTGTGGACCCGCACGATGACGAGGTTCGTACGGTAGAAGTCGACGACCAGTGTGTCGACAGAGACGATCTTCATCTTTCGGCTCAACCCTTCACCGCACCAGCGGTCATGCCGGACACCACGTACTTCTGCACCAACAGGTAGAAGGCGACGGCGGGCAGCGTGAACAGGAAGGCGACAGCCATCACCGTCTGGATCGGTGTACCCAGTTCGCCGATGAAGTTCGCGATGCCGACGGAGGCCGGCTGCAGATCGGGGTTGAAGATGAAGGTCACCGCGAACACGTACTCGTTCCAGGCGTGAAAGAAGGCGATGACAGCGGTGGCCGCGATCGACGGCGCGATGAGCGGCACGTTGATGCGGGTCAGGGTGGTGAAGGGCCGGGCGCCGTCGGCGCGCGCGGCCTCCTCCAGCTCCTTCGGGATGCCGTCGATGGCGCCCTTGAGGATCAGCGCGACGATCGGCAGGACGAACGCGGAGTTCACCAGGACGAGGCCGGTCAGCGAGTCGAGCAGTTCGAAGCGGCGGAACAGCGCGAACAGCGGGACGACCATGAGCGCCTCGGGAAGCATCTGCGTGAACAGCAGCACGACGGTCAGCACGGCCTTGCCCCAGAACGAGAACCGGGACAGCGCGTAGCCGAGCGGGATGCCCAGGCCGACGGAGAGAACCATCGTGCCGACGGCGATGATCAGGCTGTTGAGCAGCCAGCCGGCCGCCTTGCCCTCGGCGAGCGCGTCCACGAAGACCCCGAACTGGCCGAGGTCGGGCGTGAGCCGGGGCTTGTCGGCGAAGAGGTCGCTGTTGCTGGACAGCGCCGTGACGAACATCCAGTACAGCGGGAACACCGCGACACCCAGCACGACGAGCACGGCGACGATCCGTGCGGTGACACCGAATCGGAAGCGCCTCATCGGACCTCCCCCTTCTCCACGGCACGGGCGACCAGTCGGCTGCCGATGATGACGATGAGCGAGATGACGACGCCGACCATTCCGATGGCCGCCGCCGATCCGAGTTCCTTCGAGTCGAACGCCTGCGAGTAGAGGTCGATGACGAGCGTCTCGGTGGCACCGACCGGTCCGCCCTTGGTCATCAGCCAGATCAGCTCGAACCGCCGCAGCGACCAGATCGTCATCAGCAGGGCCAACAGGCCCACTGTCGGCTTGATGACCTGCCAGGTGACCGCGCGGAAGGTGGCCCATCGCCCGGCGCCGTCCACTGTCGCGGCCTCGTTGAGGTCCTGCGGAACGGACTGCAGGGCGGAGAGCAGCACCACTGAGGTGAACGGGAACAGCTGCCAGATGGTAGTGGCGAGCACCGCCGGGAGCGCGTAGCGCGAGCTGTCCAGGATGGCGCCACCCGGCACGCCGAGCCCGACCGCGTCGAGGAACCGGTTCACGATGCCGTACTGCGCGTTGAGCATCCAGGTGGCGATGAGCGCGACCGCGATGCCCGGAGCGGCCCAGGGGACGGTCACCAGCGCCCGCGCCACGCCCCGGCCGCGGAATTTCCTGTTGAGCAGGAGCGCGACGGCGAGTCCGGCGCCGATCGCGACGACCACACAGGTGATCACGTAGACGACGGTGATCAGCAGGGTGCGGTGGAACTCGGGGTCGCCGAAGATCCGGTTGAAGTTGTCGAGCCCGACCCACTCGCTGCGGGTGGGGTTGAGCAGCCTCGTCCTGGTGAAGCTGAGATACACCTCCTGAACGAGGGGTACCGCCTGGAAGACGAGGATGAACAGGGCGGCGGGTGCCAGGAAGAGGTACGGCGTCCACTTGCTGCCCAGCGGGCTGGGCCGACGCCGGGGCCGGCCTGGGGTTGGTGTCTTCGGTGCTCCGGTCTGCTCGACCACAGTCATCGGATTCGATCCTTCTGGGGGAAGGACGCTGCCGGCGCACGGATCGTTGCGCCGGCAGCGTCGCCGTGTCGAGCGGTCAGCGGACCAGTTCGCTCGCCTGCTGCTGGGCGCGATCCAGGGCCGACTTGAGGTCGGCCTTGCCCTGCAGTGCCGCGACCACGTTCTGCACGACCACCTTGCGGATGTCCGGCGTCTTGGCCTCGAACCCCAGCACGATCTGCGGCAGGCTGGTCTCGGTGAGTCCGTCGAAGACGGGGAGGAACGGGGTCGCCTTGAGCGCCTCCGCGCTGCGCTGCGTGGTGGTGGCCACGCTGCTCGCACCGAGGATCTCCTGCAGCTTGACCTGGTTCTGCGGCTCCAGCGCCCACTTGATGAAGGTGCCGGCCTCGTCCTTGCCCTCGCTCGCCTCGTTGATCACGATCGGTGCGAGGATCGCGCCCTGCTTGCGGACCGGGAACGGGATGGGCGCGACGTTGAAGTTCAGCTTGGCGTTCTGGCCGCGGGTGGCGGTCACGTAGCCGCCGTTGTTGAGTTCCATCCCGACCTTGCCCTCGGCGAACATCCGCCGGAAGGTGGCCGCGTCCGCTCCGCGCGGGATCACGTTCGCGTCGTACAGGTCCTTGAACGCCTGCAGGCCCTTGAGGTTCTCCGGCGAGTTGATCGTCAGGTTCTTGCCGTCCGACCACGCACCGCCAAAGCCGTAGACGTAGTTGAAGATGTCCTGCCAGACACCGGCCTCCTCGGCCTCCGTCTGACGGAACGCCAGGCCGAAGACGTCACCCTTGGTCAGCGACTTCGCGGTGGAGGTGAACTGCTCGTAGGTGGTCGGCGGCGTCGGGATCAGGTCCGCGTTGTAGAACATCGCGTAGTTCGACGCCTCGAAGATGACGCCGTGCCGGACACCGTCGTGGACCATGAACTGGTCCGGCTGCTTGAGCAGGTCGTACTTGCTGGCGTCGATCACCTTGTCCAGCGGCGCGATGAGGCCGGCGTCCGAGGCCGCCTCGAACTCGGGCATGTCGAAGCGGACCAGGTCGGGGCCCTTGCCGCTGCCCATCTGCGTGAGCACGGTCTGGCCGAAGGTCGGGTACGGCACCGCGGCGGCGGACACCTGGACCTTGGTCTGGCTCTGGTTGAACTCGTCGAGCCACTTGGTCAACAGCGGCCCGCGACCCGGGTCGCCGAAGGTCGAGGCGGCGAAGGTCAGTTTGGTGACGCCGTCGCCGGAATCGCCGTCCGAGCCGCAACCGGTCAGGAGGGCGGCGACCAGGCCGAGGGCACATGTCGCCCTGGCGATGCCGAAATGAGCGCGCTTATTACCCATCGTTACTCCACTGTTACGTGTTGGCATCGAACCGATTAAATTGCAACGATCGTAGCGCCATGCGCAACGGTGTCAAGTGGCGATTGCGCATCGCGTCATCTATATTGCATAGTGTGCAATGACAGCGGCGGCGCTGCCCGTCGCGCGAGGGGAGACACAGCCTTGGCGCAATCAATCCGTCGCGCGATCGACCTCATCCGTCGATCCGCGGAGCACCCGCTGTCCCTTACGGAGGCTGCGGACGTGCTCGGCGTCCACAAGTCCACAGCCCTGCGCATCCTCCAGACGCTGGAGTCCGCGCGCTTCGTCCGCCGCACCGGCGCGGGCACCTACGTGCTCGGCAGTGGCCTGATCGAGTTGTCCGAGCTCGCGCTCGGCTCGATGGACCTCCGCCAGCCCGCGGCCGCACACCTGCGTGCGCTGCAACGCGCGACCGGCCACACCGTACACCTGGCGCAACTGACCGGCGACGAGATCATCTATATCGACAAGGTGGACAGCCCGGCGTTCGACGCCGTCAAGCTGCCCTCGCGGGTGGGACGCGCGGTGTCCATCTACGCGAGCGCTGTGGGCAAGACCATCCTGGCCTACCTTCCCCGGCAGGAACGCGACCGTCTTCTCTCCCACGTTGTCTTCGAGAAATTCACCGACACCACCTTCACCGACCACGACGCCCTGGAAGCCGAACTCGCCCGCATCCACGACTGTGGCTGGGCCGTGGACAACGGCGAGCACGACGCGTACGTGATGTGTGTGGCCGCGCCGATCAGGGATTCGCGGGGGCAGGTCATCGCCGCCGCCTCGATCACGGCGATCGAGGTCATCGCAAGCCTCGACCAGCTCAAGAGCAACCTTCCGCTGCTCCTGGAGACCGCCAACAAGATCTCGTACGAGCTCGGCTACGCGCCGCCCGCCGTGGCGAGCCCGGACGGTGAGAGCCGCTCCGCTACCTGAGCGCGCACGTGCCGGACGATCACCGCGTTGTCGGCGCCGACCCGCCGGTGACCCGGTGGTGCTCGTCGGTCTCCATGTCGATGAAGGACTGGATCATGCTCCGGTAGATCCGCTCGATCAGATCCGGGTCGGCACCGGCCTCGCTGGCCAACGTGCGGACCCGGGCCACCACCTGCGCCACCCGGTCCGGCGCACGGACCGCCTGAGCGTCGCTCTTGAGCGGGGCGGCCTGCCGGACCAGTGCCTCCCGCCGGGCGAGCAGCCCGACCAGTTCTCGATCCAGCTCGTCGATCCGAGCACGGATCTCGGTCAACGTCGCCGCAGTCTCTGCCACGCCGGAAATCGTCGCACGACGGCGACACGATCAGGCGACCCGTTCGCCGGGCGACGCGCCGAATGCCCGCTTTCGCCCTAATCTCGACACGTTCATGTTCGCCTCGGCACGGCAACCACGGAGGATGACGATGGGCGGAATGCCACGACGTCAGTTCGTCAGGCTCTCCGGGACCGCCGGCGCCACGGGACTGCTGGGTCTGGCCGGCGCGGACCGGGCGCTGGCCGACGGCGGCCCGACCCCCGAACCCTCCCCATCGACCCCCGGCGGCCCGGGCGCCGCGGCCTGCCCCACACCCTCGACCCTGTGCGGCCACCCCACCGACACCGGTGGCAGGTACGACCTGTGGGACCGGGTCCAGGTCTGCGAGGGCACGAAAACCGGCCCACCGTTCCCCCAGTGTCTGCGCACGACTCCCACATACGTCGTCCTCAATGGAGGAACCGGGTCGAACCACGACTTTCTGCTCGTGCCCAGTTGCCGGATCAGCGGCATCGAGTGCCCGTTCATCACCACCGCCAACGCGCCGAACTACTGGCTGGAGGCGTGGAACAACGCGCAGCCGGGGCAGCCGGGGCACGTCGTCTACCCGCATATCGGGCTGGGCGTCAACTCCGCCGACCCGACGATCCGGATGCAGGACCAGCTACACATCCACCTGGCCGGAATCCACTCGGGAATCCAGACACAGCTCAACAACCACGACAGTGCGATCAGCAACGACCCGTCGCGCTGGCGCAACCAGATCGTGCCGATCTGGGGTCTGACGAGCACCGGCCTGCCCGCCCCACGCTCGTACCGGGTGCTGCACGTCGCGAACCTGAACGGGAACCTCTTCCGAACCCTGCTGGACAGCGTGGTGCTACCGACCGGGGCGACCATGGCCGTGCAGATGCTGGCCGTGACGCCCCGCCTGATCGGCAGCGGCGGGTTCTACGTCCTGAACAGCGAGCCTGGCCTACCCGTCCCGGCCGGCCAGCCCGGCGGCACGGGCACCGTCGACTTCCTGCTCGCGTACGCCTGAGCCGTCCGCTCAGCGCAGCAGCGCCATCCGGTCGATGATGGAGTCGCGCAGCCCCGGTGAAGACCTCGAAAGCTCCCATGCCGAGCACGGCTAGCTCGTCCGCCATGGCCGGGGCCCGCTCAAGGGCCTGCCCAGCGTCCCAGACGGCACCGAACATCACCCGGTACTGATGGGGCCGGCGTTCGGCGAAGGTCAGGTAGGCCGCGCAGATCGTGCGCAGGCGCTCGACCGGATCCGCGTCATCCAGTGCGCCCAGCTCCTGCTCCAGAATGCCGAACGCGCATTGAGCGACCGCGAGCAGCCGGTACGGGTCGAGGCTCCCGGTGTCAGCGGGCGGCGTCGCTGCCGCTGGCGGCGCCGGCTTGAAGGCCCTGATCGATGAAGTTGATCAGCCAGGTGAAGCTCTCGTCGACGGACGCGTCGATCTGGAAACCACCGGCCGCCTCCAGGGTGGCGAAGCCGTGCAGGACGCTGCGCAGTGTCCGCATGGCGTGGATCTCCTGGCCGGGATCCAGGTCGTACCCGCTGAGCATGGCGGCCCAGGAGGCGAGCACCCGCTCGCTGGCCGGGATGAACGGGTCGTCGGGGCCGGTCGGGCGGGTGGCGTTGGCGGCCGCGTACCGGCCGGGGTGGTCCCGCACGTACGTCCGCATCGCCTGCGCGCCCGCGGCGAGGGCCTCGCTGCCGGACCGGCCCTGAATGGCGTCGCGGATGGCATCGCCGGCCTCGGTCATGGCCAGGACGGCGATCCGGTGTGCCAGCTCGGCCTGGCTGGTGACGTGCTTGTAGAGCGAGGGGGTCTTGACCCCGAGCCGTTCGGCGAGCAGGCCCATGCTGAGGTTGTCGAAGCCGACCTCGTCGACCAGCGCGGCGGCGGCTTCGGTGACCGATGCCGGGGTGAGCCGGGCCTTAGGCATTGGTCAGCGTCCGGGCGAGGAAGGGCAGGGCCAGGGCGAGGACCTCGTCGGGCGTCTGGGCGTGCGGGTAGTGGCCGGCGCCCTCGATGACAGCCAGCTCGCCGAGCCCTCGCGGCAGGTCGGCGAGGATGCGCTCGCCCTCGGCCCGCGGGTCGGCCCAGTCGGGGTCGGCACTGCCCTGGATCACCAGGACCGGGCAGGTGACGTTGGGCAGTTGCCGACCGGCGTCGGCCGGGCTGGTCCTGGCCATGGCCTAGAGGACCTTCATCCGGCCGGGCTCACTCATCTTGGCCTCGATGCGCGCCAGCTCGCTGTGCCAGTCGGCGGGCTTGGTGGGGTACGCCACGTCGAGGTACTTCTTCCAGTTCGCCAGGCTGCCCCGCATGAGTACCTGCGCCAGTTGGAGGTAACCGGCCCGGAAGCGCTTCACCCGCACCAACCCGCCGAGGTCGAAGGACTGTGCGCGGGTGAACGGCGCCAGCTCGATGGCGCCGACGATCAGCTCGGGCGCGGTGGCGGCCGCGATGGTCGCGGCACCGCCGCTGATCGACTGGCCGATGAGCACGGCCGGTCCGCCCAGGTGGCGCACGACGGCGACGAGATCATCAGCGATGTCGGTGCGGCTGTAGCCGCCCCAGCCGAGGCTGGAGTCGCCGCAGCCACGGATGTCGACGTTGGCGACCCGGTATCCGGCCGCGGCCAGGGCCGGAGCGACGAACCGGTACGAGTGCCGGCTGTCGCCCATGCCGTGTGCCAGGACGACCAGTGGGCCCTGCCCGGTGACCTCGTAGGCGATGGTGTTGCCGGCAATGTCCAGGTATTCGATCATGACGCCCTCCACTGAAGCTAACGCGATTAGCTAAAGGCTAATCGCATTAGCCGCAGAGGGCAAACGCCGGTCGCCGCTACTTCCCTTCGCCCAGGCCGAGTTGGGGATAGAGGGCGTCGGGGGCGGCGATCGCTCCGGGCGGCCGAACGACAGTGACTGTCGTACCGAAGTCGCTGTAGCGCAGGGACGCGTTCGGCAGCCCGCTGGCCTCCGGCATCAGGAAGCTGACCAGCCGACCCTCGGTGTCCAGCGATGCCCGGAACGCGTGCCTGCGCGCGCTGTCCGGAAAGACACCACCGGGACCGGGGCGGAAGCTGATCCCGTTACCGGCGGCAATCCGGGTCGCGTCGATCGTCCCGGAGATCTCCGGGCCGTCCGCTCGTGCGGTGACGATCGCGTCGATCAGGCGGCCGGAGCCGCCGGAGTCGTTCTTGCCCGGTGCGAAGCTCAGGGCGAAGTCCGACGGCACCCGGGCCGGGTCGAGGACCGTCCATCCGTCGCCGACACCGCGGAACAGACTGGTCTTCATGTAGACCTCGTCGTCGATCATCCGGATCTCGATGACCCCACCCGGCGCCGTAACCTTGGCGGTCAAGCGCTTGTGGACGTTGTCGGTGTGCGACAGCGACGTGATCTGACTGGCGATGTCGACGTCGCTGCGATAACTCGTCTGATTGACGAACGCCGTGCCGCCACGCAGCAGGCCGATCGCCTCGGCCGTCGTGGTGGCATCGGCGCTGGCGGCCGACACCGGCGCGGATTCAGGTTTGGGTTCGCTCTTCGTCGGCGCGCCAACCGAGCAACCCAGCAGGAGAAGGCCCGCAGAAATGCCGGCCAGTGTGGCTCGACGTGTCATGGCCATCACGGTAGGCCGCCTGGGCAAGGTCGGGTGGCCCGTATAGTGCCGCGATGGAAACGGACACGGTACGGCAGGCTTACACGTCCGTCGCGGAGCTCTACATCGAGCTGTTCGGCACGAGCCAGCAGGTGGCCGCCGACGACCTCGCCCTCATCAGACGGCACCTGGGCAGCCGGCCCGGCCGGGTGCTCGATCTGGGGTGCGGGCCTGGCCACCTCACCGGCTACCTTCGTGAGCTTGGCGTCGACGTGATGGGGATCGACCTCGTCCCCGAGTTCATCGCGCATGCGCGGGCATCCCACCCGGGCGTCGAGTTCCATCTCGGTTCGATGGAACGCCTCGACGTCGCCGAGGGCTCCATCGACGGCATCCTGGCCTGGTACTCGTTGATTCATCTTCCGCCGCCGGAGTTCGACGGCATGCTCAAGGAGTTCCGGCGGGTGCTGGTCCCGGCCGGGCGGTTGGTCCTGGGCGTCTTCGACGCCGAGGAGGTCGGCGCCTTCGACCACAAGGTCCTGACCGCCTACCGCTGGCCGGTCGACGAGGTCTCCGAACGACTCGGCCGGGCCGGTTTCCGGGAGGTGGAACGTCTCCGGCGGCCCGGCACCGACGAGCATCGGCCGCTTGCCGCCATCGCGGCGGTCGCGGTGTGAGGACGCCGAGGGCCGGTCTCCCATCGTGGGAGACCGGCCCTCGCCCAGCTGAGCACCCGCGTCGACGCGGGCGTGCGTTACGTGCCAGCGCGCTCAGGCGCTGAGCTTCCCGGCGATCTTGACGACCCGCTCGGCCATGTGGTCGAGGGCAGCGAACTGGGCATCGCCCAGCGGGGCGTCGTTGCTTCCGCCGGTGACGTGCGAGACGCCGTACGGGTTGCCGTCGGCGAACTTCAGCGGGTCGGTGTAACCCGGGGCGACGACCAGACCGCCGAAGTGGTGGACGGTGTTGTAGAGCGCCAGAAGGGTCGACTCCTGGCCGCCGTGCGCGGTCATGGATGCGGTGAAGCCGGCGTACACCTTGTCGGCGAGCAGGCCCTGCGCCCACTGCGGGCCGAGGGTGTCGATGAACTGCTTGAGCTGGCTGGCCACGTTGCCGTAACGGGTGGGCGTGCCGAACAGCACCGCGTCCGCCCAGACGACGTCGTCGGCGGTCGCCTTCGGCTCGTTCTTCGTGGCGTCGAAGTGCTGGCTCCAGGCGGCGTTGGAGGCGATGGCCTCCGCCGGGGCGAGCTCCGGAACCTGACGCAGCCGCACCTCGGCGCCCGCCTTCTCGCCGGCCTCGGCGAGGCGCTTGGCCATGGCGTGGAGGGTACCGGTGGACGAGTAGTAGATGACAGAGAGCTTGGTCATCGGAGGCATCCTTTCCAAAGTAGTTGCCGCTGATAAATTTGCGGCCGCAACAATCTCGACTGTAGCAGCCACCTCTGCGGCACCCCAACGTCCTGACCATGCCCACCTGCGTGACGGAGCACACCAGGAGACGGGCGCGGGCCGCGGCCGTCCAGCCGATGAGGCGGAATGGTTCGGCCCCTACGATGAGGCGATGGACCCCGCTGGGGCGCCACCGGCGGCGCGGTACCAACTGCTCGGACCGGTCGAGGTGCGGTCGGCCTGTGGGGAACGGCTGGCCCTCGGCACGCCGATGCAGGTACGCCTCCTGGCCGTGCTGATGTCGCAGCCGGGCACCGGGTGGTCCATCGACCAACTCGTCGACGAGCTGTGGCAGGGGCGCCCACCGAAGACGGCAGCCGGCAACGTGAAGACCTATGTCTGGGCGTTGCGCCGGGCGCTGCGCTCCCCCGGCTTCCCCGACCCCGCCATCCTCGCCGGGCCTACCGGCTACCGCCTCGCCCTGGACGGGCTGACGGTGGACAGCGTGGCCTTCGACGACCTAGCCCAGCGCGGGTATTCCGCGCTGCGGCACTGTCACTGGCCAGCCGCCCAGGAGTCGTTCGAGGCCGCGTTGGCGCTCTGGCGTGGGGAGCCGTTCGCGGGCCTCCCGGGCTGGGGGGTGTTGCTCTCCGTCCGAGCGCGGCTCCAGGAGCAGCGGTCGAGCCTGGCGGAAGAGGTGGCGGACCTCCAGCTGCGCGCCGGACGGCATCACGAGCTGATCGAACCGCTGCGGAGCCAGGTCGACGCCGATCCGCTGCGCGAGCGCCCCTGGGGGCAACTGATGGTGGCCCTGGCGCGGACCGGCCGGCGTGCCGACGCGCTGGCGACGTACCGGCAGCTCCGCCACCTCCTCGCCGAGGAGGTGGGAGTCGAGCCCGGCCCCGACCTCCAACACCTGCACACCCGCATCCTGCGGGCGGAGCGGGAGCTGTTGACATCCGATCCGCGGCCACCGGAAAGAGTCGCGTCGCGAATCATCCCCCGGCAGCTGCCGGCCCCACCGACGTTGTTCACCGGCCGGGCCGCGGAGCTGGCCCGGCTCACCACGCTGCTGCTCGGTGACTCCCGCTCGGCCAGCACCGTCGTCATCACCGGTACGGGCGGCGTCGGAAAGAGTTGGCTGGCGCTGCGCTGGGCGCACGACAACCTGCATCATTTCCCCGACGGGCAGCTCCACGTCGACCTGGGTGGATTCGGCACCGCGACGCAGGAGGCGTCACCCTCGGCCGTCGTCGTACGCTCGCTCCTGCCCGCCCTGGGTGTGAAACCCCTGGAAATCCCCGCGGAGCCGGCGGCCCAGTTCGCCCTGTACCGCAGCCTGACCGCGGACCGACGGCTGCTCGTGCTGCTCGACAACGCCCGCGACGCGAAACAGGTGCGGCCGCTGCTTCCAGGATCGACAGGCTGCGGTGTGCTCGTGACGAGTCGCCACACCCTGCCCGGCCTGGTCGCCACCGATGGCGCCCATCCCCTCGCACTGGACCTGCCCAGCGACGGCGAAGCGCGCCAACTACTCGTCCGCCGACTGGGTGCGCAGCGGGCCGCCGCCCAGCCGGCAGCGGTGGACGAGCTGATCAGACGTACCGCGCGGTTGCCCCTGGCCCTGTCCATCGTGGCCGCGCGAGCCGCCGCCCGGCCCACGTTTCCGCTCCAGGCCATCGCCGACGATCTCGCGGCGAGCCGGGGCGGGCTCGCCGCCCTGGCCACCGACGATGCCGCCACCGACGTGCGTACCGTGCTCTCCTGGTCATACCGACTGCTCAGCGCGGACGCGGCCCGACTGTTCCGGCAGATCAGCCTGCACCCCGCCGCCGACGTCAGCGCGGCGGCAGCAGCCAGCCTCGCCGGAGCGCCACCGCCCCTGATCCGGCCGGCGCTCGACGAGTTGACCCGGGCGAACCTGCTGGCCGAGCAGGCCCCCACCCGCTTCCGCTGTCACGATCTGCTCCGCGCCTACGGGGAGGAGCTGACGCACGCGCTCGACCGCCCGGCCGACCGTAGCGCCGTCCGCAGGCGCCTGCTTGACCACTACCTGCGTGTCGCCCGTGACGCGGCAAGGCTGGTCGACGCTGGTTGGCAGCCGCTCGATCCGCCGCCCCTGCCGGCCGACGCGTCACCGTCGGCGTTCGCCGACCACCGGGCCGCGCTGGCCTGGTTCACCATCGAACAGCGGGTGCTGCTGGCCGCCGTCGACGACGCGGTCACGCACAGCTTCGACGCCCACGCCGGGCACCTCGCCCAGGCCCTCACTCCCCTGCTCAGCCGGCTCTCACAGTGGCACGACCTGGCCGCCGTACAGGCCATCGCGGTAACGGTCGCGCAGCGCCGCGGTGATCCACGGGCCGAGGCGCTGGCCCACCGGGACCTCGCGCTGGCCCACATCCAGCACCGCCGGTTCGATGCGGCCCACCATCACCTCCGGCGCGCGATGGCACGGTACGACCAGGCCGGCGACCGCCCGGGGCAGGCCAGCGCACACCTGCACCTCGCCTGGCTCTCCGACATCGAGGGCGACGCCGGGGCGGCACTGCCGCATGCCAGGGAGGCACTGGCGTTGGCCAGCAGCACCGACGACCGGCTCGGCGAGGCGGCGGCGCTCAACGCTCTCGGCTGGAGCCACGCGCGGCTGGACGAGCACGCCCGCGCCATCACCTACTGCGAGCAGGCGCTGGCGCTCTACGAGGAGGCCGAGGACCGGCTCGGCGCGGCCCACACCTGGGACAGCCTCGGATTCGCCTATCAGGGCCTCGGGAAGCATCCGACCGCTGCGGACTGCTACCGGCGCGCGCTGGCGCTCTATTCCGACGTCCAGGACCCTTGCGGACGGGCGGACACACTCGTCCGCCTCGGCGACACCCATCAGGCGGTGGGCGACCACGACACCTCGGTCGACCTGTGGCGGCAGGCGTTGGTGATCCTCGACCGGGTCGGTCATCCGCAGGCCACTGTGCTGTCCGAACGGCTTGAGGCGTACCGGTGAATGCCCTGCGCCGAGCGGCTGCGGACCGGCATGGATCCGACGTGGACCGGGCGTCGGCAGGCTGGACGAATGTTGACCACGAAGAGAACCACCTTCCGGCATCCCCGCGGGGTCGCCCGTCGACGCCGGCGGCTCCTCGGTAGCCTCTCGGCCGTCGTCGCGGTCCTCGTCGCCCTCTCGCTCAACGCCCCACCGTCGCTCGCGGGCACCACGCCGACGGCCGGCGGCACCGGACCCGTCGCCGCGGACACGACCGGCGGTTGGAACGGTCGGATCGACTGGCGGGCGTGCCCGGAACAGCCCGACGATCCGGGTACGCGGTGCGGCACCCTGCGCCTGCCGGTCGACTGGGCCCGTCCGGGCGGGGAGACCTTCCCGCTGGCCCTGGCCCGGCGACCCGCCACCGATCCGGCCGCCCGCATCGGTGTCCTGGTCTTCAACCCCGGCGGTCCCGGCCTGTCCGGGGTGGACGTGGCGTTGACGGCCGCCAGCCAGCTCGGGCCGGACGTGTTGCGCCGCTTCGACATCGTCGGCTTCGACCCCCGGGGCACGGTCCGTAGCGCACCGGTGCGCTGCTCATCGGAGCTGCTGGGCCAGCACCCCTCCCTGGCACCCGTCAACGCTGCGGAGTTCGAGCGACTCCGTACCTACAACCGCCAGTTGCGCGACGACTGCCGCGCTCACAGTGGCCCACTGTTCGACCACCTGGACAGTGTGAGCGTCGCGCGTGACACGGACGCCATCCGGGCCGCACTCGGTGAGCGACAGCTGAGCTTCTATCAGTGGTCCTACGGCACACTGATCGGGCAGTCCTACGCCGAGCTGTTCCCCGACCGCGTCCGCGCACTGGTCATGGACAGCGTGATGGACCACAGCCAGGGGGTCCGGGAGTACTTCCGCAGCGGGGCGGCCAGTAACGAGGCGCTGTTCCACGAGTTCGTGACCTGGTGCGAGCGGAACTCCGGTTGCGCGCTGCACGGACGTGACGTGCCGGCGCTCTACGACCAACTGATGCGCCGTGCCGATGCCGGCACGCTTGTCGACGCGGCCACCGGCACCCCGCTGACCTGGTTCGAGCTTGGGTTCGCGACCTTCGTCAACTTCTTCGACGCGACCTGGGCCGATCTCGCGAACATGCTGCTCGCGCTGGAACGGGGCGAGCCCGCCTCACTCGCGTCCCCGATGGTGCCGGTCGACGGCGACAAGGACCTGACCGAGTACGCGTTACCGGCGTTCTGCCAGGACTGGTCGCTGCCGATCGACGGGTTCGCCGACTGGAACCGGTATCTGGAACTGTCCCGCGCCGCCGCACCGCACCTGCGGGCCTCCCCGTTGGCCGTCCGCTTCGGCGCGATCTGCCTGGGCTGGACGGCGACCAACCCGCAACATCAGCTGCGGGTACGGACGAGCGCGCCGCTGCTGGTGCTCAACGGACGGTACGACCCGGCCACCCCGTACGACGGGGCGCAACGGGTGGTGCGCCAGCTCGGCAGCCGGGGCCACCTCGTCACCTACGAGGGGTCGGGCCACGCCAGCTACCCACGGACCGAGTGCACCCGTCGTCAGGTGGAGCGGTACCTCATCACCAGAACCACACCGCCGACCGGAGCGAGCTGCCCGGCCGCCCCGGTCTGACGGGTCGACATCGTCACGGTGACGCCCCAGCTCACGGTAGGTAGTGCGACCCATCCGACGGCCTGTCGGTCAGGTCCCCTACCCGGTGGCTGGGGCGTCGCCACCGCAACCGTCTCAGGTCAGGAGCCGTCGGACGGCTCGGCGGGCTGCTGCCCCGGCCAGAACGGCCACTCCTCGAATGAGCGGCACCGTCCGTCGTCGGCGAACCGCATGACCCACAGGTCGCGGTACTCCTGGTCGACCGGGTCGCCGTAGCGGACCTCCTGGCGCGACACGGCGGTGTCACCCTCGACCGCGACGATCTCCGTGGTCAGCTGGAACACCTCGTCGGGACCCTTGCGCTGCTTCTCCCACATCCGAGTGATGGCCGGCAGGCCGACGACGGGCGTCCAGTACGGCCCCTGCTGATAGCTCGCGTCCTCGGTGAAGAGCGTGACCAGCGCGTCCGTGCCCGGGGTCCGCCAGAGCCGCTCGTAGGTGGCAAGCCAATCCTCGACGTGCTTCCTGTCCATGGCCCTCACCTTGCCATCCGAGCGGCGGTCAGCTGGGAAAACCCGCAGGCCGCGGGTGGCGCAGCCGTCGAGGCGCTGGCGGGCCTCGGCCCTGGACACCCTTGACATCGAAAGGGGTACCCAGCCACACTCCCGATGCTAATTCGATTTAGCTGTCATCGGAGCCCTCAACTCCCAGCACCGGACCAGACCGCGACGAGCGACCACCACAAAGGAGTCTTCGCGCATGAGGGAAACGACCGGAAGACGCAGGCTCCGGCTTGCGATCTCGATTCTCGCGTTCACGGCACTCGGTGCGGGGGCCGTCGTCCCCGCGCCGGCTGCCGCCGCCGGCAGGCCCGCGCCCGTGCCGGGTGCGACGGTCAAGGCCGACCGCAAGTCACCGACCGGATACACAGTCACGTTCGTCTACCGCAATCCCCATGCCACTCAGGTCCGCCTCGCCGGGGACCTGACACTGCTCGACGTCGACACCGGCACCACGCGCTACCAGCCGGAAGAGTGGCAGCCGGGGCGCTACCACGCGGGCGGCACCGAGTTCCTCCGGGACATGACCCGGGACCCGAAGGGGAACTGGTCGGTTTCGGTCCCGCTGCACGCCGGAGGTCTCAGCTCCTGGTACCGCGTCTGGGACCCGACCCAGGGCTGGGAGAACAAGCGCATCTGGGACCCCGCCTCGACGAACCCTCGCCCGCCGGGCGAGTCCTCGTTCCGGGTCAGGAACAACGACGTGCTCGATGCCGTGCACGTGCCGTACGCCAAGAAGCAGAACGACCCGGTGCTGAAGGCGCGTGCGGACTACGAGTTGCCGGTGGCCGACCGCGCGAAGCGAGGAACTGTCCAGTACGTCCCGTACACCACGATCCTGGGCGACAGCGGCCACTACCTCGGCGTCTACCTGCCGGCCAACTACGACGCCAACCGCGCGGAGCCGTACAAGGTCGCGTATCTCGCCCACGGCATCTTCGGCGACGAGACCGACTTCATGGTCCCCGCGAACGTCCCGAACATCCTGGACAACATGACGGCCAGGGGCGAGATCGAGCCGACGGTGGTCGTCACCATGGGCAACCACTTCACGGGCACCAGCCTCGGCTTCGCGTCCTACAACCAGACCAACGCGGCAAACAACCTGGTCCAGACGATCCTGCCCCTCATCGAGAGCAGCTACAACGTCTCGACCGAGCGCTCCGGGCGGGCCTACGCCGGGTTCTCGTACGGCGGGATGACGGGCGGCGTCGTCATCAGGAACTACCCGAGCACCTTCGCGTTCTACGGACACTTCTCCGGCAACCCGTCGCTCACCACCCAGGACTACGACACCATCGCGAACGCGGTCGGGGACGACGACCTCACCGTCTTCCTCGGCAACGGCGTCTTCGAGGGCAACCTCAACGCCCAGAACGCCATCGCGGACAACTTCCGGGCCCGGGGGTACGCCGCCGCGACGACCCAGGTCCCCGGCGCGCACGACGGAATGACGGCGGGCCAGCTGTTCACGATCTTCGCCCGGGATCACCTGTGGTCGGGGGTCGACTCCGTGTCGGTGACGCCGGCGACGGTGCACCTGACGAAGGGCTGGAACTGGGAAAGGCGGTTCACCGCCCAGGTGACGACCAACGAGGGTGTGAGCCCGGCGGTGACGTGGTCGGTCCAGGGTGCGACCTCTGCGGGCACCACCATCTCCGCGGAGGGTCTGCTCTCGGTCGCCGCCGCGGAGACCGCGTCGTCGCTCACCGTCGTGGCGACGTCGGCGGTCGATCCGACCAAGTCACGCTCGGCCCAGGTCACCCTGACGCCTCCGGGTCCGGCACGGGTCGCGGTGAAGGCGAAGGCCACGCCGGCCTCAGTCGTCCGCGGTGACACGTTCACGCTGACCGTCGACGTACGGGCACAGTCTCCGCACCGGAAGGCTCCGAAGGTGACCGGCGAGGTCGCCGTCACCTTCGGCGGCACCACGCAGGTGGTTCCGCTCCGTGGTGGCGCGGCCGTCGTCGAGCTGCCGACCGACGGGCTGCCCGCAGGTGTGCACCCGGTGCACGTCGCCTACTCCGGTGACCGGGTCCACGCCCCCACCGCGGCGGTCCGCCAGCAGCTGCGGGTTCGGTAGCCAGCAGGGGTGGGCCGGCGACCTCTCGTCGTCGGCCCACCGTCAGCAGCCCGTCCGGCCCGTCAGCTCACGCCCCGAACCGCCTCGATGATCGTCTCGGCGACCTCGCTCGGCCGGGCCACCGCCATCGCGTGCGAACCGCCGACGACCTCGCGCTGGCCCCGGGGGTTGGCCCGCTCGGCCATGAAGCGGTGCACGTCGGCGGGAATGTTCTTGTCAGCGTCCCCGAACACGAACCAGCTGGGCAGCGATCGCCAGGCGGGATCGCCGGTGAGCTTGCCGCCCAGGCCCTCTTCGGTGATCGGCCGCTGGGTCCGGGCCATCAGCGCGGCCACGTCGTCCGACGAGTCCGCGCAGAACTGCGCGTGGTACTGCTCCTGGCCGATCGCCACCTCGTTGCCGCCGGTCGACACCGGGTACTGCACCAGCGTGTCGGCGAGCGTGCTGCCGGGGAACTTCGCGGATAACGTCATCGCCGACTCACCGGTGTCCGGCGCGAAGGCGTTGACGTACACGAGGGCCCGCACCGAGGTGTCGCCGGCCGCGGCCTGCGTGATCACCATGCCACCGTACGAGTGGCCGACGAGGACGACAGGACCGCCGATCCAGCGGACGACATCCCGCACGTACGCGGCGTCGCCCGCGACGCTCCGCAGCGGGTTCGCGACGGCCACCGAGTCGTACCCGGCGCCCAGCCGCTCGAGCACACCGTTCCAGCTCGCCGACTCGGCGAACGCGCCGTGCACGAGCACGATGGTGGGCTGTGGATCAGGCATGATAGGTGCCCCCTCACTCCGTGAAGCTTTTCACCGCCGGTCGCACTGGTACGCCTGGATACCCGTCACGCGAGTGTGAAACGTCCGGTCCCGATGGGCAGGAGACTGCAATGGCTACGACGACGCTGGCCGAGGTGACGGCCGAACTGGGCGAGCTGGAGGACCCGAAGACACGCGAGGTGAACGCCAGACACGGCGACGATCATGGTGTGAATCTCGGCGCGCTTCGGGCGCTGGCGAAGCGACTGAAGACGCAGCACGATCTCGCGCGCCAGCTCTGGGCGACGGGCGGGGCCTCGGCGCGGCTGCTGGCAATCCTGATCTGCCGTCCCAGGGCGTTCGAGCGGGACGAGTTGGACGTCATGTTGCGCGAGGCGCGCGCCCCGAAGGTGCACGACTGGCTTCTGAACTACGTGGTGAAGAAGAGCCCGCACTCCGAAGAGCTGCGGCTGGCCTGGTTCGCCGACCCGGATCCCGTGGTCGCGAGTGCCGGCTGGGCGCTGACCAGCGAACGCGTGACGAAGAAGCCCGAGAGTCTCGACCTCCCGGGACTGCTCGATGTGATCGAGACCGAGATGAAGGACGCGCCGGATCGCCTGCAGTGGGCGATGAACCACTGCCTGGCGCAGATCGGCATCGAGCACGCCGAGCACCGCGGCCGGGCGATCGACATCGGCGAACGCCTCGAGGTGCTCAAGGGCTACCCCACCTCCCCGGGCTGTACGTCTCCGTTTGCTCCCACCTGGATCAGCGAGATGGTGCGCCGAGCGCGATAGGCAGCGAATTGTCGGTCGATCCCGCATCGGCGGGGTCGACGTCGTCTCCCGTGCGCCCCTATAGTGAGTTCCATTATGAGACTTACTGCATTCTGGCGGTGGTGGGTCGCCGGCACGACCAGCCAACTCGGCTCGGCGGTCGGCACGCTGGCCCTACCGCTGACCGCGTTGACAGTGCTCCACGCGTCGGCCTTCGAGATGGGTCTGATCACGGCGGCGAGCTATCTGGCGTACCTTCTGATCAGCCTGCCGGCTGGCGTGATCGTGCAGCGCCTCCCGCTGCGCGGCATGCAGGTCGCCCTGGATCTGGTCCGGGCCCTCGCCATCGCGTCGGTCCCGCTGGCCTGGTGGTTCGACATGCTGACGGTGGCCCAGTTGATCGCGGTCGCCCTGGTGGTGAGCTTCGCCAACGTGCTGTTCGACGTGGCGAACCAGACCTTCCTGCCGGAGATCGTGCCGGCCGCGCAGTTGCAGGCCCGCAACAGCCTCACCTCCGGCACACACGCCGCCAACGCGCTGGGCGGACCATCCCTGGGTGGTCTCGCGGTGCAGTTGCTGGGCGCGGTGCCGACGCTTTTCGTGGACGCCGTCAGCTACCTGCTCTCCGCCACGTTGCTGCGCACCCTGCCGGCCCGGCGGGTGCAGCGACCGGCCGAGCGGCCGCCGATGATCACGATGATCCGCGAGGGCTGGCACTTCGTGCTCCGGCATCCGATCATCGGACCGGCCATGTGGGACGCCACCGCGACGAACTTCGTCAACGGCGCCATGCTCGCCCTGTTCCCGTTCTACCTGATGCGTGAGCTGCACGCATCGCCGCTCATGGTCGGGCTGTTGATCGCCGCCGACGGCCTCGGCGCGCTCATCGGCGCGGCGTTGACGACCCGCTTCACCGATCGGTTCGGCACCGCACGCGGCCTGATCATCGCGGCCTTCGTCGGTGTGGCCGGCGCGCTCATCATCCCGCTGGGCACCGGCACCGCCGCGTTCCTGGCCTTCGCCGTCGGAAACGTCATCTTCGCGAGTTCCACTGTGGTGCTCAGCGTGACCACCCGCACCTACCGGATGCTCGCCAGCCCACCGGAACTGCTGTCCCGGGTGGTCGCCACTGTCAAGTTCGTCTCCTGGGGCGCCATCCCGGTCGGTGGTCTACTCGCCGGCATCCTGGCCGGGCCACTCGGCGCGCGTACCACCCTGCTGATCTTCGGGGCACTCACCGTACTGTCCCCGATCATCTACCTGTCGACGCCGATCCGCCGGCTGCGTGACCTGCCACTTGACCCCACGCCGACACCCACCGAAGCTCGGGTGTGAACCGACCAGGTGCGCTACAGGTCCGTCCACATTGCTCGGTTGAGATATCGACGGAAGGTGTAGCCCGCGATCTGCCGGGGCAAGAACCCGCGCATGGAGGGAACGGCAGGGTGCGAGGGGCGACTGCTCGGCCAGCGGCACCGGACCGGTGAGCCGGACCGGGCAGGCCTGGCGACCCCTCTGCCGACAGCCTCCGTCTGATGCGGCTGAGGCACAGCCTCCCCCCGGTGGCGCTCGGCGCGGTGGCGCTCGGCGCGGCTCTGGGTGCCGACCCCGCCCACGCCGACACCCCATCGCCGTCGCGGCTCCCGCTGGTGGAGGTCGCCACATCGCCGGAGGCCATCAAGGTTTCGGTGGCCGACGTAGTCGAGGTGCAGCTGACCGTCCCCCTGCCCCTGCCGACCGCTGTCGTCTCTCTGCCCGTGCCTCTACCGTCGGCGGACCCGCTACCCCTGCCGTCGACGGACCCGCTACCGCTGCCGTCGGCCGTTGCGGTGCCGACGCCGTCGGCCAAGCCCTCCACCGCCCGGCCAAGTCGGCCGGCCGGCACCCCGTCGTCGTTGCCGCAGACCACACCGGCACCATCCGCCTCGGCTTCCCCGGGAGCACGGGTGGCCTCACCGCCATCGCCGGCACCGTCGACGCGCGTACCGGCGACGGTGTCCCGGGGCAGCGCTGGCGGCACGTCCGATGGCCGGGCGTCGGAGCAGGCACGGGCGACGATGACCGCCGTCACCGGACAGCGGCCCAACCCGCCCGCCCGTCCCGCGCCGGGGCCATCGGCGTTCGCGCTGGCGCTCGCGTCGACACCGACCGGCGTCGGCACCGGCGGCGCTGATTCACCCACGTCGACAGCCGCAGCATCGCCGCCCACCTCGCCGCTGCGGCCAGGGCTCACCGTCACCGCCGTCGACATGCTCGCTACCAGCCGTCCCGTCGAGCGGGGTCCTCCCCCGCCCCGACAACTCCTGATCACCCACTCGCGTCCACGACGTTGATCAGGAGAGGTTCATGGAAATCGCAGTAATCTGGGTCCCCGCCCACATCGAGCCATCAGAGCCCGTTGTCGCGAAGTGTCTCAGCCACCTTCGCCGACACTCCTACCGATTCGCAGGAATCATGCGGGCCTCGTGGGAGACCGTCGAGCAGATGATGATCGACGGAGAGGTGGATGTCGTCGTCATCGCCGACTTCGCCCACCTCCCGCCGGATCGGTCCCCCCGGATCGAGCTGGCCGACTCCTCCGACGGCGACGCGGACGAGGACCGAACGGTTCCGGACACGCAGCTCGACTGACACCACGAAGCGCCCCGTCCGCTATGGACGGGGCGCTTCGGTCACGCGCCGGTGACCGGCTGGCTGCGTGCGCAACGGCTGGATCGCCATGTCGATGTGCTGTTGGGCGATATACCTCAGAGGCATATGTATGACTCCTAGGTATATCGCTCAATATGGCATCCGCTCCGGCCGAGGTGACCAACGATCACCGCCGACCGCCGGCTGTGGCCACCGCGACCCCCTGGGTCAGGCAGCGACGGCCGCCCGGACGTCGTCGTCGGCGGCGCTCAGCCGGGCCGCGGCCTCCTCGGCGGTGCAGTTCGCCAGCAGCAGCACGATGGCCGTCTTGGCGTGCCCGTGCGCCGCCGCGAGCGCCCGCGCGGCCGTGTCGAGGTCGGTGTCGGCGGCCTCGGCGACGATCCGCCGCGCCCGGTCGACGAGCTTCTCGTTTGTGGCGTTCATGTCCACCATCAGATTGCCGTAGACCTTGCCGAGCCGGGCCATCGTGGCGGTCGAGAGCATGTTGCAGACCAGCTTCTCGGCGGTGCCGGCCTTGAGCCGGGTGGAGCCGGTGAGCACCTCGGGTCCGGTGGGCACCTCGATGGCGACGTCGGCGTGCCGGCTGGTCACCGCGTCGGTGTTGCAGGCCACGGAGACGGTCGCCGCGCCAAGCGCGCGGGCGTGATCCAGCCCACCGACCACGTACGGGGTGCGGCCGCTGGCGGCGAGCCCGACCACCGTGTCGCGGGCGGTCAGACCGACCGCGTCGAGGTCGGCGACGGCGCGGGTGGGGTCGTCCTCCGCGCCCTCGACGGCGACGCCGAAGGCTCGTGCCCCGCCGGCGAGCAGTCCGACGACCCGGTCGGGCGTCGTACCGAAGGTGGGTGGGATCTCGACGGCGTCGAGCATGCCGATCCGGCCGCTGGTGCCGGCGCCGAGGTAGATCAGCCGTCCGCCCTGACGGAGCGACGCCACGATGACGTCGACGGCGGCGGCGATGTCCGGCACGGCCCGGCGGACGGCGTCGGCGACGGTCCGGTCCTCGTCGTTCATCGCGAGAAGCAACTCGGTGGGAGACATCCGGTCGAGGTCGCCGGTCTTGTCGTTGCGGGTCTCGGTGCCGAGGGTGCTGAGGTCCACGGGGTGCTCGTTCCTCTCGCTGGTGTGCAGTCGCCGGCCAGCGGGGAGAGGCCAGGCCGAGGGCGCAGCTGCGAACAGTCCCCGTATCAGCAGGCTGAAACCACAGCGTAGCCAGCCCGGACGGGCGGTGGCAAAAAGTTTCGCGTTACTCTCGGCTAACGTCACTTATTGACAACCGCTGGTAGGGAGCGAGCCGTGCGTCAACTCGACCTCGTTGTGATCGTGCTGTACCTCGTGGTGATCGCCTACGTCGGACTACGTCTGTCCGGTAAACAGAAGTCCGCCAAGGACTACTTCGTGGGCGAGGGTCGACTGCCCTGGTGGACCGTCTCGTTCTCCGTGGTCGCCACCGAGACCAGCGTCCTGACCGTGATCAGTGTTCCCGGCGGCGCCTACAGCGGTCAGGGCTTCGGCAACGTCGAGCTGGCCCTGGGCTACGTCATCGGTCGGGTCGTCGTGGCCGCGGTGCTCATCCCGCTCTACAAGCGGGGTGGGTTCGTCAGCGCCTACCAGTACCTCGGTGAGCGGTTTGGCCTGAAAGTACAGGGTCTGGCGTCGGTGACGTTCGTCTTCACCCGGCTGCTCGCCGAGGGCGTACGGCTGTTCGCCTCGGCCATCCCCATCAAGCTCCTTCTCGACGAGTTCGGGCTGAATGTGGGCTACCAGGCCATCATCATCGTGCTGACGCTCATCACTGTGGTCTACACCTACCTCGGTGGCATCAAGGCGGTCATCTGGACCGACGCCATCCAGATGGGGCTGTACCTGGGCGGGGCGATCCTGGCCATCGCGGTGCTCAGCCACGCCGTCGGCTTCGACGGCTACTCGCAGGCGCTGGACGCCGGCAAGTTCCAGCTCTTCGACACCAACTTCGCCCTCTCGCACGTGCTCACCAGCCCGTTTGCCCTTCCGACCGCGATCATCGGCGGCGCGATCTTCGCGATGGCCAGCCACGGGTCGGACCAGCTGATCGTCCAGCGCATCCTGTCCACCCGCACGCTGCGCGAGGGGCAGAAGGCGATGATCTCCTCGGGCATCTTCGTGGTGATCCAGTTCGCCGCGTTCTCGCTGGTCGGGGCGCTGCTGTGGTCGTACAACAAGGGTCAGACCTTCAAGGAACTCGGCCTGGCCAGCAGCGACAACCTCTACCCGAGCTTCATCCTTCACGCCCTGCCGGTGGGCATCTCGGGTCTGCTGGTGGCCGGCATCCTCGGCGCCGCGATGGGTTCGTTGTCCTCGGCGCTGAACTCGATGTCGAACTCCACAGTCGCCGACTTCATCCACAGCTTCTTCCGCAAGGTCCCGTCGGACGACGCGATGCTGCGGCTCGCCCGGGTGATGACCCTGGTCTGGGCGGTGCTGATGGCGGTCTTCGCCTGCGCGTTCAGCTCCAGCACCGGAAACGTCTACCTGACCGGTTTGACCATCGCCGGCTACACCTACGGGGCGTTGCTCGGTGCCTTCCTGCTCGGCCGTCTCGTCAAGCGGGCCAACCAGGTCGACGCGGTGATCGCCTTCCTGGTCACCGTGGCGGTGATGACCTACATCGTCCGCTACGTCAAGATCGATGTGACGACGGCCGGGACGACCACCGCCACCGCCATCGCCGCGCAGTGGCTGGTCCCGATCGGCGTCCTGATCACCCTGGTCGTCGGCGCGGTGTCCAGCCGGTTCCACCCGGCCCCGGAGACTCCGTATGACCATGGACGTACCGACGAGGTCGACGACGACGCGGCGGCGGCGCCCGCCGGCCGGGCGTGAAGGAGGACGTGATGCGCGTGATCGGCCTGATGTCCGGAACCTCCTACGACGGCATCGAAGCCGCCGCGACCGAGTTCGAGCTGAGCGGCGACACAGTGCGGATGCGACCGCTGGGCCGGCTCAGCCACCCGTACTCCGACGAGTTGCGCACGCAGATCGCCGCGGCCCTGCCGCCCGCGGCAACCACCACCGAGGCGATCTGCGTGCTGGACACCGGCGTCGGCCAGGCCTTCGCCGAGGCCGGCGTGCGGGCCCTCGCCCAGCTGTGCGACGGCGAGGCCGACCTGGTGGTCTCGCACGGGCAGACCATGCACCACTGGGTCGAGGCTGGCACGGTTCGGGGCACTCTCCAGCTGGGTCAGCCGGCCTGGATCGCGGAGGCCACCGGCCTCCCGGTCGTGTCCGACCTGCGCAGCCGCGACGTGGCCGCCGGCGGCCAGGGCGCTCCCCTGGTCGCCCTCTTCGACGCGCTGCTGCTGGGTGGCCTGCCCGGCGTCCCGGCCGCGCTGAACCTGGGCGGCATCGCCAACATCACCGTCGTCGCTCCCGACGTGGACCCGCTCGCCTTCGACACCGGTCCGGCGAACGCGCTCCTCGACGCCGCCGCGCGCCACTTCAGCGGGGGCACCGAGGAGTACGACCGGGACGGGCGCGGGGCGGCCGCCGGGCAGGTGAACCCGGAGCTGCTGCGGCGGCTGCTCGACGAGCCTTACTACCGGCTGCCCGGCCCGAAGAGCACCGGGAAGGAGCTGTTCCATCTGCCCTACCTGCTCGCCGCCCTCGCCGACGCGCCCACGCAGGACCCGCAGGACGTGTTGGCCACGCTCACCCGGCTGACGGCGGTCACTGTGGCCGGCGCCTGCCGCGACCACGGCGTCACCCGGCTCGTCGTCTCCGGCGGCGGCGCACACAACCCGACGCTGATGCGCATGATCGCCGACGAGCTACCCGGTGTCGAGCTGTCCTCCAGCGACGACCTGGGCATCGCGTCGGACGCCAAGGAGGCGCTGGCCTTCGCACTGCTGGGCTACCTGACAGTGCACGCGCTGCCGGGCACCCTGCGCTCCGGCACCGGTGCGCGGCACGCCTCCGTGCTCGGCAGCATCACCCCCGGCCGGCAGCCGCTGCGGCTGCCGGCTCCGGCCAACACCGCTCCCCGCCGACTGCTGATCGCCGGCCGTCCCGCCGTGCCGCCGGTGGCCGACTGACCCCGCTCCCGGGAGGATCCGCCGATGAGACCCCTCGTACCCGTGCCGCCGCCGACCGCGTCCGGCGCTCGCGCCCGCGCGATCGCCGACCTGCTGCGCTCGCGCCTCGATGATCCGAGCCGGGCCAGCGCCGAGCTGCCCCGAAGGCTGGCGGCGGCACACGACGCCTCGCCGTACCTGTTCGAGCCGCAGGCCGTGGTTCGCGCCGCCTCGACGGCCGAGGTGGGGGCGTTGATGGCCGGCGCCCGCGAGGCCGGTGTGCCGCTGACACTGCGCGGCGGCGGCACCAGCCTCGCCGGGCAGGCCGGCGGCGCGGGCGCGCTGGTCGACGTCCGCACCGACTGGCGGCACGCCGAGGTCCTCGACGACGGCCGCCGCATCCGGCTCCAGCCGGGCCTGACGATCCGGCAGGCCAACGCCCGGCTGGCCCGCTACCGACGCCGGCTCGGCCCGGACCCGGCCAGCGAGGCCGCCTGCACGGTGGGCGGCATGGTGGCCAACAATTCCAGCGGGATGACCTGCGGCACCACCGACAACGCGTACCGGACCATGGAGTCGCTGCGCTTCGTGCTCCCGTCCGGCACCGTCGTCGACTCCGGCACCCGCGACGCCGACGACCGGCTGCGGGCCGACGAGCCCGAGCTGCACGCCGGGCTGCTGCGCCTGCGCGACCGGGTGCGATCGACGCCGGGTTCGCGCGCCACCATCGAGCGGCTGTTCGCGATGAAGAACACCATGGGGTACGGGCTGAACTCGCTGCTGGACCACACCACCCCGGTCGAGATGCTCGCCCACCTGATGATCGGCAGCGAGGGCACGCTCGGCTTCGTGGCCGAGGCGGTCTTCCGTACCGTCGAGATCCACGACCACGCCGCCACCGGCCTGCTGATCCTGCCCGGTCTCACCGACGCCACCGACGCGCTGCCGGCTCTGCTGGCCGCTGGCGCCCGTACCGCCGAACTGCTCGACGCGGCCGCGCTGCGGGTCAGTCAGCGCGACCCGGGTGCGAGCCCGGCCCTGCGCGGGCTGACTGTCACCGGCCACGCCGCGCTGCTGGTGGAGTTCGCCGAGGACAGCGCGGAGCAGTTGGCCGCGACGCTGGCCGACGCCCGGCCCGTACTCGACCGGCTGCGGGCCGTCGCCGGCACCGAGCTGACCCGCGACCCGCGCGAACGGGCCAACCTCTGGCATTTGCGCAAGGGCCTCTACACCGCCGTCGCCGGGGCCCGCCCGCCCGGCACCACGGCCCTGCTGGAGGACGTCGCGGTGCCGATGCCGCGCCTGACCGGCACCTGCGACGGGCTGATCCGCCTGTTCGACCGGCACGGCTACCCGGACGCGGTGATCTTCGGACACGCCCGGGACGGCAACCTGCACTTCATGCTGACCCAGTCCTTCGACACCCCGGCCGAGATCGACCGCTACGCCCGGTTCACCGACGACATGGTCGACCTGGTGCTGGCCGAGGGCGGGACACTCAAGGCGGAGCACGGCACCGGTCGGGCCATGGCGCCCTTCGTCCGCCGGCAGTACGGCGACGAACTGTACGACGTGATGCGCGAACTCAAGCGGTTGTGCGACCCGAGCGGCCTGCTCAACCCTGGTGTGCTGCTCAACGACGACCCGACAGTGCACCTGCGGCAGCTCAAGGCCGTCCCGACGGTCGACCCCGAGCTGGACGCCTGCGTCGAGTGTGGCTACTGCGAGCCGGTCTGCCCCACCGCCGACGTCACCACCACGCCCCGGCAGCGCATCGTGCTGCAACGGCAGATCGCCCTCGCCACCGCCGCCGGCGACGAGGAGCGCCGCCGGGAACTGACCGCCGACTACGAGTACGCCGCGGTGGACAGTTGCGCCGCGGACAGTCTCTGCGTCACCGCCTGCCCGGTCGGCATCGACACCGGGGCGGCGATGAAACGGCTGCGCGCCGATCGGCACAGCCCTCGCGCCCAGCGCACCGCCCGCACTGCCGCGCGGCACTGGAAGGCCGCCGTGACGGGTGTCCGGGTGGGGCTCACCGCCGCACACGCCGTGCCGACGCCGGTGACCCGCGCCGCCACCGGGATGATCCGTGGGCTCGGCGCCACCGAACTCGTGCCGCTGTGGAGCGACGACATGCCGCGCGCCGGCGCGCCCCGCCCCACCCCGCGCAGCGCGCCGGACGCCCGGGCGGTGTTCTTCGCGGCCTGCGTCGGCAGCCTCTTCGCACCCGAGGACGGCTCGTCCGGCGGTTCGGCGGCGGCGTTCCTGCGCCTCTGCGAACTGGCGGGGGTGCCGCTCGTCGTACCGACCGGCACGGCGGGCCTGTGCTGCGGCACCCCGTGGCAGTCCAAGGGTTACCCCGCCGGTCACCGTGAGATGGCCGAGCGGACGCTGGCCGCGCTCTGGGTGGCCAGCGACGAGGGTCGCCTGCCCGTCGTGTGCGACGCGTCATCGTGCACGCACGGGCTGACGCAGCTGACCGCCGCGCTGGCCGAGGAGGACCGGGCGCGGTACGGCGCGCTGCGCTTCGTGGACAGCGTGACCTTCACCGCCGAGCACCTCCTGCCGGCGCTGCCGCAGCCCCGGCGACTGGGCTCGCTGGCGCTGCACCCCACCTGCTCCACAGTGCACCTGGGCGGCATCGACGACCTGCGCGCGGTGGCCGGGGCGGTCGCCGACACCGTCACAGTGCCGGACAGTTGGGGGTGCTGCGCCTTCGCCGGTGACCGGGGGCTGCTGCACCCCGAGGTCACGGCCGGCGCCACCGCGGCGCAGGCCGCCGAGATCAATCAGCGCGACCACGACGCGTACGCCTCCTGCAACCGCACCTGCGAGATGGGCATGAGCCGGGCCACCGGCCAGCCGTACCGGCACGTGCTCGAGGTGCTCGTCGAGGCGGTCGAGCCGCCGGCGTAGCCGGTGCCGTACCCATGAGCGCGCCGCCCGCCGCAGAGCTGCGGCGGGCGGCGCGGTTGGTGCGGTTGGTGCGGTACCTCAGGAGAGCGCGATGTCGCGGTAGTAGTAGCGCAGGATCGCCTGGTAGTTCTTGCCCTCGTTGGCGAGGTCACGCGAGCCGTACTGCGACAGCCAGTCCCCGTCCACCCAACCACCACATGCGGTCGTCGTCGCGCAGTAGTGCGCCCGCAGGATGTTGCCGCTGCGGGTCATCCGGGCCGACCAGGTCCGGTCCACCGCGGCGGACGTCGACGTCTGTGCCGACGACGGCCGGTAGACCTGGTCGCCGGTGTCGTCCCGAACGTCGTAGCACTGTCCGGCGGACGTCTTCCGGGTCGAGTGCAGCGCCCAGTACCAGCCGTAGCTCTTGACGGCCATCGCACCGGCGTCCAGCGAGGCGGCCGGCCAGCTCGTCACCCACTCGTTCGGGAGGACGTTCTTGACGTACGTCTTGAAGTCGACCCGGTCGACGCGCCCGAGACTGACCCGGTAGACGAGGATGGTGCTCGGCAGCTTGCTGTTGGTGCCGTCGGTGCTACAGCCCGTCGGCCCGCTCACCAACTCGTGCGAGGCGTTGTTGTTCTTCAGCGTGGCGTTGAGGTTTGCCATTGCCCCGGCCGCGAAGTCCTGGCTGGCACCGGCGAAGTTGCTGTTGAACCAGACCCGCACGGTCTTGCCGGTCCGGTTCCACACCGACGCCGCGTTGTTCTTCACGCACAGGCCCTTGCCGCTACCCGCGCCCTTGAAGTCATAGCAGGTCGGTTGGGTCGTACCGTAGTCGTCCAGTGAGTCGGTGAAGTCGGAGACCGAGCCGGCCTGGTTGCTGTTGTAGTAGTAGCAGAACTCGCCGCTGTCGCAGGTTCCGTCCCGTGTGGCCGCCGCTGCCGGCGAGGCAACACTCAGGATGGAGGTGGACATGGCGAGGACGGCGCCGACGATGGCGAGGCCCTTGCGGATATTCATGGCGTCCTACTTCTCGTTGTAGCCCTGGGAATTCCAGAACGCGGTCGGGTCGGCGTTGTCCAGGGTGGGGTCGCCGACGCTCACGGCCGCGTGGGTCTGCCGGCCGGCCCGGACCTCGACGTGGGTGTGCGCGCCCGAGCTGGAGGACACCCCGTGCCACGACTCATCGCCGATGATCTCGCCCTTGCTGATGGCGTCGCCCACGCTCACCCCGGACCTCGGCGCGGTGTGCAGGTAGATCACCGACTTGTTGAGTGAGGAGTTGTAGACGGAGATCGTGGACAGGCCGCCGCTGCCGGTGCTGCCCCGCGCGACGTAGATGACCGTTCCGGAGACCAGGGCGCGCACGTCCGAGCCGACGCTGCGGGCGATGTCGATGCCCTCGTGCCGGCCGGGCGTCGTGGTGTAACCGTCGAAGGCGCACGTGACAGTGCCGCCGCTGGCCTGGTACAGGGCGTACGACAGGTTCGTGCGGGTTGACGGCGAGAACTGGTGCGAGGCGTTGTTGTTCTTCAGCGTGGCGTTGAGGTTTGCCATGGCGCCGGCCGCGAAGTCCTGGTAAGAACCGGCGTAGCCGCTGTTGTAGTAGACGCGTACGGTCTTGGTGCTGCGGTTCCAGACCGAGGCGGCCTCGTTCTTGATGCACAGGCCCTTGCCAGCGCCAGCGCCCTTGAAGTCGTAGCACGAGGGCTGCTCGGTGCCGTAGTCGTCGAGCGAACCGGTGAAGTCCGAGATCGATCCGGCGTTGTCGCTGTTGTAGTAGTAGCAGAATTCGCCGCTGTCGCAGACCCCGTCTCGGGCCGCCGCCGACGCGGGTGATGCGACGCTGAGGATCGAGGTGGTCGCGGCCAGCGCGACGCCGACGGCGGCGAGGCTCTTACGGATGTTCATGGTGTCCTTTCAGAAACGGTGAAGGGGTGCGGGTCACTGCCCGCGCTGGTACTGCTCCCAGGTCTTGATCGGGACCCGGGGGCCGTCGTCCGGTCCCTGGTTGGCCAGGCCGTTCATGCCGAGGTAGTAGTCGCCGACCTGGTGCTGCGCCTGGCTGGACAGATCCGTGTCGTTGATCGCCGTGGCGTGGATGTGCCACGGCCAGTCGCCCTGATTCGGGTTACGGACCCAGGCCGCGAAGCCGACCTGGCGCAGGGCCCGGGCGACGGCGGTGCGCTTGGCAGCGGTCATGCCGGTGACGGCGATGTCCACCACACCCCCGCCGTCGTGCGTACCGGCCGAGGTGGGGTCGCCGCCCGGGTTGTACGAGCCCTGGTCGAGCACCAGGGTGTAGCCGAGCAGACGCTGCGCCTCGGCCAACATGGCCTGCGTACGGGCGTTGACGACGTACCCGTCACGCGAAACCTTCGCGCCCGGGCCGATCGGGTTGCCGACCGTGTACCGGTTCTGCCCGAGCCTCGTCAGCGACGTCGTGCCGGGCAGCCCGTTCGCGGCAAGCCCGGTGTAACCGAGCGAGCGTTGGTACGCCGCGTACGCCGAGACCGTCTGGGTGCCGAAGTAGCCGTCGACCCACTGCGCGTTGAGCAGGTTCTGGGCCTGGAGCGCCTGCTCGACGGCGAGGACGGAGGTCTTCGCGCCCGGTGTCAGGGTGTTGTCGGCCCGGCGGGGGTCGATCTGGGCGGCCAGGACGGTGGCCTCCATGTCCACGACCGGCCGCGCGGCCGTGGTGACGGTTCGCTGCGCTGTGGCGCCGGATGTCGCGGCCCACGCGTGGGCCGGAACCCCGACGGCCACGCAGAGCGCGGCGAGCCCGACGGATAACCAGGGACGGCGCACTGTCGATCCTCCTCGCAGTTGGTGAGTCGTTCGGAACGGACATCACCTTGCGAGAAACGGCCTGCTGTTCGGTACCCCTACTGTCCTGTCAGATCCGTCAGGCCGTCACTGACCTCGATCGATGTGCTGTTGTCAACTTTGATGGCACCCGGGACTGACATCGAGCGATCGCCGCTCTTACACCGGCCAGGGCGACCGGGGGGGCGCACTCAGGCGGTGACGGTGACCATGAAGTACACCGGCCGGCGGGTGGGAAAGAACTCCTGCCCGTTCTCGTCGACCATCTTCCAGCTCACCCAGCACTTCCCGGGACGGCTCGGCGCGGTGACCTCGACACTGATCATCACCTGCTCGTCGGGCGGTGTGTCACCGATCGCCACCCGGTCCGGCACCCGGCAGCCGTCGGCATCGGCGGTGGGGGTGGTGCGGGCGAGGAAGCGGTTGTGCCAGGCGACCTTCCCCACGTTCTTGAGGGCCCACACCTTGACGAACTGGGAGTTCACCCGCACCCGGGTGCCGTCGGGGATGGTGACGTCGGAGATGAACTTGCTGGAGTCGCCGGGGATCAGCGAATCCGAGAACGCTGAGGCCGACGGCGACACCGACGGTGCGGACGACGCCGCCACCGCGCCGGAGTCGTCCCGTGACGACCGGCCGCGGACGACGACGCCCAGGACGGCGACCATCGCCACCACCAGGAGCACCGCGGCTGCGGCGAGCCATGGCAGCCGGGGCCGCCGTGCGCCCGCGACGTCCTCGTCGGTCGGCGGATAGTCAGTGCTCCGCAGCGCGTTCCGCTCCTCCGGGGACGGCAGGGGGACGACGGACACGACGGGCCCGTGGGTCTCCGGGGCGTCGGTCCCGGTGTCGGGTTCCATTCCACCCGTGGTGATCGGGATGTCGGCGCCGGTCGGGGAATCGGTACTGACCGGCGCGGCATCGCCATCCGCGATGCCGTGGCCCGTCCCGGGGCGCTGCGCGTCCTCCCAGCGACGCCGCCACTGGACCTCGTCCGCCTCGCAGGCTCGGACGAACTCCCGCACGGTCTCCCAGGAAGGGAACCTGGTCCCGGCGGCGGCCTCGTGCAGCGTGGTGTGCGAGATCCGACCCGACCGCCCAGCCATCTTGCGGAACGACGGGTCACCGGCGGCGGTCCGCAGGGCGCGTAGCTGTTCGGCGAACCTCTCGGCGGCCTGTCTGTCCATAGTCGACTGAGCGGCGGCACGCTGGTCCTTCATCACTCCCCCATGTCAGACGACGTTGTCAGGCGTTGTCAGAGCGTGTCAGAGGGTACCGAACGGGCTCGGTCGCCATCAATGTGGTGCATCGACGACACCGGGCCCCACAATTCCTGTGCATTGAAGGAGGTCACCGATGAAGAACCTTTCCCGCCGTGGCGTACGCATCCTCGCGGCCGCCGGTCTGGCTGTGCCGGCGACGCTGGCGATCGCCGGACCCGCGCACGCCGAGACCAACCCGCGCTGCCTCGACTCGGTGCAGATCGGCGCCACCGCGTACGTCACCGTCGGCGGTCAGACCGCGGCATCGGTCAAGCAGTACAAGGGCTGCGGCAAGAACTACGCCTACACGTACGTGTGGCAGCAGTACCGGGCAAGCCACGGTTCGTACCAGGTCTGCACCTCCATCGTGACCGGAAGCACGCTGCGCGACCTGCAGTGTTCCAGTGGTCCGGAGGTCTGGTCCCTGGGCGCCAACACGCTGTCGGTGTGCACCCGGGCCCTCGGCGGCATCTCGGACGTGGCGCAGAAGGAGACCGAGGTGCGCTGCTGACCCGACAGGGTCGACGTTTTCCCAGGCGGGGCGCTGGCACGGCCAGCGCCCCGCTTCGTTCCGATTCTCGCGTCAGGGGCAGGGTGTCCGCGCGCAAACGTCGACGACCTTGCCGGTGAGCAGGAAGACCGCTTTCTGTTTCTGGGCTCCGGCCTGGGCGCGGGGGAACTCGTGCGGATCGTCGCCGTACTCCGGTCCGGCCGGAGCGAGGTTCGTCGGCGGCGGCGCGTAGGCCGCGCCGCTGTTCCAGATCACGATCGCCGAGCCGGTGTACGGGTAGCGGCGGATCGGCGTGATGCCCCAGTACGGCCGCACGTCCAGTGACCAGCCGTCGGCGAGCGCGGGGGTGTGCAGGCGCGCGCCGATGGTGCGCGCCTGCACCTCCGCCGCGGCCGGCGAGACCTGTTGGTCGCCGAAGGCCACGTGCATCAGCACCTGGTGCGCCGGGGTGCGCGGTAGTGGCCGGTCGGTCATGTGCTGGGCGTACCCGTTGGCCTCGGACCGGTCCCACAACATCTGCAGCAGCGCGAGGACCAGTTGTTGGTCGATCTTGTCCGGGTACCAGCCGTCGAGCACGGTCTGGAACGGTGCGAAGTCCACGCTGCGTTGCAGCAGTGTGGAGTAGTTCATCGCCGGTACGCCGAGCACCGACCGGGTCCAGTCCTGGGCGATGGCGGTGAGGGCACCTCCGTTGATGCCGCCCTGGCTGTTGCCGTCGTAGTGCAGCCCGCCGACGCGATTGATCAGCGGCCGGGCGGTGGCGTCCCGGAACGCCGGGTGGGCGGCGAACCCAGCCGGGTGGATCATCGCGCGACCCAGGAAGAGGAAGTTCAGGAAGCTCTGCTGCAGCCGGTCCGCCACCGCGGGGAAGACACTGAGGTCGGTGAAAGCGTTGGCCACAAAGGGAACGTCGGCGGCGGCCATGCCGATCCAGCTGGTCGCGCAGAAGGTGAAGTTGTGGGTGTTCGACATCGTCCTGACGTTGCCGGCGTTGATCTCGGTCGGTCGACCGAGCAGTCCGTGGCCGTAGAGCGAGAGGTGGGCCGGGCGCGCGGCCGAGGCGCTGCGCGGGATGTTGCAGACGAAGTCCGCTGCCACCGTCGCGCCGGACGGCGTGGGCAGAGCGTTCGGCGTGGGCGGCGTCCCGGCGCCGCCGGCCGGCCCGTAGTGCAGGCGGGAGCCGGGCCCGCCGTCGCCGGTCAGATAGGACGGTACGCCGATGGTGCCGGTGACCTGCCGGGCGATCAGCGCGTCCTGCTCCGGTGAATAGTCCGTCACCTGGGTGACGGTGACCGGCGGCGCGGCCGGGCCGAGGTCGGCGAACGCGTCGTCCCGGACCGCCAACATCCGCCCGGTCAGCCCGTGCCGGCTGGCCACTGTGAAGTCCCAGGCCAGGTAGAGGCTGTGCCGCTTGACGCCGGTCCGGCTCAGCTCGGCGACGATCCGCCTCAGTTGCGGCCCCCGAGCGTCCCGCTGCTTGAGGCCGGCACCGGTCAGGTACGCCGTGAACGCCTTCGGCGCCGGAATCAACGCCCCGTTGCCGTCCCGCAGACCGCGCAACCCGACGACGTAGCGGGTGCCCTCGGCAAGCGCCACCGCCGGCCGGATGATCAGCAGCTGCCGGTCGGGCTGGCCGGCGGCGTGCGCGTCCAACTCGGCCCAGTACGGCGTGCGCTCACCGGTCCGGGTGTTGAGCAGCACGATCGGCGCGTTCGGCGCCAGCGAGCGGCCGATGTCGGTGACCGGCGCGATCCCGCTCGCCGCGGCGTCGAGGCCGGGTACGCGCACCAGGATCGGTGAGCCCGGACTGAACCCGTCCTGCCGGTTCCACTCCGTCGGGTCGATCGGGGTTCCCTGCACGTTGGCGGGCATCGCGGCGGCGGCGAACCGCACCCGCTTGCCGGTGGGGCTGCTCCGGTCCGGCACGGTGAAGTGGTCGTTCGGGAACGGCAGCAGGCAGGCGGTCGGGTCGATCGGGTCGCAGGACGGGTGCCCGGTCGGTGCGGGAGTCGTCGGCGGTGCGGCAGGCGCCGCCGTGCCGAGCAGGACAGCGCCTGCTGTCACCAGCACGGACACGGCCAGACGGAGCCCTCTGGAGGTGGTCACACGCATTTCCTTCGACGCTGGACGGCGGATCGATGGGTGGTGTTCTTCCTACGCTTGTGAAAGAAGCTCAGCAAGCGCACCCCGACCTCGTGAGGGCAACAGACTCGCGGCCGGTGGCTGGCAGCCGATCACACTCTGGCTGCCGGCCACCGGCCGCAATGACGACGACTCACGGAAAGGTCAGTCGGTGATCACCGGCCAGGCGTAGGCGAGCAGGGCGCAGGCGGCACCCAGAAGCGCGAGCGAGACACCCCTCGTGGGCAGCGGCAGAGCAGCGAGCACGATCAGGATGACGGCGACGATGTAGAGAAATGCCTGGACCGACATGGGTGCTCTCCTCGATCAGGGGTAGCGGGCGGCTGACGTCATCCGCGGGATGCCCCCGGGCGTGATCTCGGAAACCCTCTTGCCGATCACGGTTCGGCCCACAGTGGCACGTGCGGCTGCCACGGTGGAGGGCCTACGTGTGGAGAAGAAGCGCTTCGGCACCCACCGGTCGGAAACCCGCCGCCTGGAAGGCGCGCACGCTGCGCGCGTTGCCGGCGGCCTGCTGGGCCCAGATCGGCTGGCCGTCGGGCACCAGATGGCGGGCGGCCGTCGCCAACGCCCGCCCCAGACCTCGGTGGCGACGCTCGTCGTCGACCTCTATCGCCGCCTCCCAACGGCCGGCCACCCCTCGGCCGAGCACGACCACCCCACCCTCGGCGGCCCAGACGCGGATGTCGTCACGACGCCGACGCGACCTGACCTCGCGAGGATGGTCGGCGTCCGCCAGCTCAGTCAGCTGCAATGGAGGTGGCCCGTCAAGGCAACTCGCCACGGTCAGCAGGTCGATCGTGTCCATGGAGCGCCGGGTGCGGTCGAGCAGCGCACCCAGGAAACGCGGATTCATCGTGGCCGCCAGGGAGTCGCAGTCGAGGTTTGCCAGCGTACGGCGTACCCACTGGGGGTCTTCGTCGGTGAACACCACCGAGTGCCCGGTGAAGGCGATGACTCCGGCGTCACGGAGACTCGGTTGTGGCACCACTGTGGTCCCGCCGTCCGGTGGCGGAAAGCGCTCGTGCGCCGCCGCGTCCAGGATGTCGGCCAACGTGCGGTCCATGGTCGCCTCTCCCCCGGTCCCCCGACCGCGCGGCTGCCGAGGGCGGACGCGGCAATGCGCTCCCGCCCCTTGCCACCGCGCGGACCCAACAGTGTTCAGACATCCTCCCGCACGGAGTACGCAACCGGGTGCCGCGGTGTCTCGGCCCGCGCTTCGTCAGCTCCGTCGGCACCTACGGCGTGGCGGTACCAGATCCGGGGCCGGCCGTCAGCGGCGACGTCGACGTCCGTACGCACCTGGTAGACCTGCTCGATCCGGCTGGTGGTGAGAACCTCGACGGGCGTACCCGCCGCGACCACCCGCCCGCCGTACAGAAGCACCAGCCGGTCGCAGTACTGCGCGGCCAGATTGAGATCGTGCAGGGTCACCACGACGGTGCTGGCCGACTCGGCGAGGAACCGCAGCAAATCCAGCTGATGCCGGATGTCCAGGTGGTTGGTCGGCTCGTCGAGCAGCAGCAGATCCGGTTCCTGCACCAGAGCGCGGGCCAGGTCCACCCGCTGCCGCTCACCACCGGAGAGGCTGGACCAGCGCCGCTGCTCGAACCCGGCCAGGCCGGCCTCGGCGAGCGCGCGCCGCGCCAGGTCCAGATCCGCGGCACCGACCCCGGCAAGGCGTGGCCGGTACGGGGTCCGGCCCAGCAGAACCACCTCCAGTGCGGACATCTCCACGTCGGTGGCCACCTGTTGGGTGACAACTGCGACCCGCCGCGCCAGCGCACGCCGGGGTATGGCGTCCACCGCGACGTCGTCGAGCAGCACCCGCCCGGACTCCGGCCGCGCCAGCCCGGCCAGCAGCCGCAGCAGGCTCGACTTGCCGGACCCGTTCGGCCCGAGCAGCCCGACCGTGGCACCCGGTTCGGCGGTGAGCGCCACCCCGGCCAGGATCCGTACGCCGGCCACGCCCCACCCGATCCCGTCCGCGTCCAGCCGCGCCGGCAACGCTCCCGCCGGGAAAGGGTCACCGCCCACTCCCCGGCCGGCGGTGTCCGGCGCGATCACGGCGTACCCGTCCGGCGTCGCATGACCAGCGCGAACACCGGCACCCCGAGCAGCGCGGTGAGCACGCCCACCGGCAGCTCCTGTGGCGAGAAGACGGTCCGCGCCACGGTGTCCGCCCAGATCAGGAAGATCGCGCCGATCACCGCGCAGGCGGGCAGCAACATGCGATGCCCGGAGCCGAACAGGAACCGTACGGCGTGTGGCACGGTCAACCCGACGAAACCGATGGCACCGCTCGCCGCGACCAGCGCGGCTGCCATCAGCGCGGTGACGGTGAACAGCAGCACCCGGGTGCGCCCGGGAGAGAAGCCGAGCGAGCGGGCGGTATCGGTGCCGAACGCAAACGCGTCCAGCGCCGACGCACTGGCCCAACAGACCAGCAGGCCGACGCCGACAACCACGGCGCTCAGCGTCACCGACGGCCAGGAGGCCGCCGTCAGCGAACCGAGCAGCCAGAACGTCACGCTACGGGTGTCCTGGCTGTGCGCGTCGGAGATCACGATCAGGCTGGTCACCGCGCTGAAGAGCTGCGAGACGGCCACCCCGGCGAGAACGATCCGGGTCGGCCCGCCGGCCCGCCGGCCGGCCAGCAACAGCACCGCGCCGAACGCGGCCATGCTGCCGACGAACGCGCCGGTGGTCAGGTCGACCGGGCCGGCGCCGATCCGAATGCCGAGTACCAGCACCGCCACCGCTCCGGTTGAGGCGCCGGACGAGACACCGAGCAGGAACGGGTCGGCCAGCGGGTTACGCGTGAGCGCCTGTAACACCGCCCCGCACACCGCCAGACCGGCACCGACCAACGCGGCCAACAGCACCCGGGGCAACCGGAGATCCCACACGATGCTGTCCGGCAACGCCGGTAGGGGCTGGACCGGGAGGCCCACATGGCTGGCCACCGCGCGCAGAACGCTGTCGACCGGCAGGTCGGCCGAGCCCACGCTGACCGCCGCCGCGATGGTGACCAGCAGCAGGAGCAGGGCCAACGGAAGGACGTACCGGCCGTTCCTCGAGATGCCGGTAACAGGTGGCGAGTCCCGTCGCGTCGACCCGGGCGGGCCGCTCGCCGAGACGAGGGATCGTGCGACTCGCGGGTTCATCGGCGGGCGAACACCACGTAGTCGTCCAGGTACTGCCAGACGGTGCCGACCTCGGCGAAACCGGCCGCGCGAAGGGCAGCCAGGTGGAACTCCAGTGACGCTGGGGCCTGCGGCGGTCGGTCGGCGAACCGCCGTTCCCGCTGGGGTGCCAGGCCGGCCAGTTCCGGGTGTCGGGCTGCCTCGGCGTACCAGGCGGAGTAGGTGAGCGCTCCGGCAGCGAATGTCTGCTGCTGCACCTGTGCGTCGTGCCGACCGGCGATGTCGCGGAGGGTGGGCGCCGACTCGTCGTAGCGGAGGTGGTCGGCGTTGAGCAGCACACCACCGGCGGGCAGCAACCGCGCCGCGGTGGTGTAGACCCGCAGCAGTTGCTCCGGCGCGAGCCAGTGCAGTGCCGTCGAGGAGAGCACGGCGTCGACCCGCCGTCCGGTCAGCACCTCCTCCCAGCCGTCGGCCACCAGGTCGACGTCGTGGACCTCGACCCGTGCGGTGTACCGGTCCAGGGCGCGCCGCGCGACCTCCAGCAGGATCGGGTCGTAGTCGACCGCGACGGCGGTGGCGCGGGGGAATTGGGCCAGCAACCGGTCGCTGATCGCACCGGGACCGCAGGCCAGATCGAGGATCGCGGGGTCGTCCGGGCAGTGCAGTCGCAGCACGTCGGCCATCGCGTCGAAGCGCAGGTCGCGGTGGGCGACATAGGCGGACTGCTGGTCGTTCCAGAGTTCGAGCAGGCGGCGGGCGGCCGCCTGGTCCAGCGCGGCGACCTCGGCGCCGGCCGGCGGGGTCATCGGGCGGTCCCGTGCAGGTTGGCACCGACCAGTTCCGCCGCCTGAACGCTGCGGATCGACGGATCCATCGACGAGCCGGGCACTGTGACGAACCGCCCGGCGACCACCGCGTCCAACTTCGACGTCACCGGGTTGCGGCGCAGGAAGTCGATCTTCGATTGGGCGCTGTCGCCGTCGCCACCCCGGGTCAGATCGGCCAACACGATCACCTCCGGGTTGCGTTTGGCGATCTCCTCCCAGTTGCCGGCCGGCCACTTCTGGCTGGCATCGGTGAACGTGTTGCGCGCGCCCAGCAGCGAGCTGATCGCATCCGGAACCCCGCCGTGGCCGGCCACGTACGGGGTGCTCGTTCCGGAGTAGTACCAGAGGAGTGACGGGCCCGCGCTCGACGCGGTCGTCGGCGCCGCACCTCGGGCAGCGTCCAACCGACTCTGCTGGTCGCGGATCAGCTTGTCGGCCCGCTCCGGGACGCCGAAGACGCCGGCGATGTCGCGGATCTCGTCGAAGATCCCATCGAAGGTGACCCTCTGGGTCGCGTCCGCCGGCTTCTCGCAGGCGAACTCGGAGAGGTACGCCGGTACGCCGAGCGTGGCCAGGTCAGCGCGCGAGCCCGCGGCGTCCGGCGAGTACGCGGAGGTGTAGGTCGAGTAGACGAAGTCCGGGGCTGCCGCCCGGACCGCCTCTCGTGAGGGGTAGAGCTTGGCCAGCACCGGCACCTTCTCGTACGCGGGGCGCAGGTCGGGCAGCACCGGGTCGGTCTGGTAGCTGGTGCCGACCATCCGATCGGCGAGACCGAGGCTGAGCATGATCTCGGTGGCGTTCTGTTCCAGTGCGATCGCTCGCTGGGGTGGCGCGGTGACGCTGACCGGCAGTCCGCAGTTGGTCAGGTGGACCGGAGTGGCCAGGTGGCTCTGCGCGGCCGGCTCGGCTGCTCCGCCATCGGAGCAGCCGGCCGCGGCCAGCACCAGGCACATGCCCGCCTTAATGAAAACGGTTTTCATGGCCGCGAACATATCAACAGCGCCTCCGCGGCCTGGCAGGCGGGGGTGCGGTACGCCACCCGGCGGTGGACGCCGGCCCACGTTCCGGCCGCCCACTCACGCCGACGCAGTCGAGGGTGTGACCCAGGTTCCGGGTCACACCCTCGACGCATTCATCACCATTGCGGGCACCGCTGACGGGCCCGTCCACGACCCCGAAGGGTCAGCAGCCGATCCGGCTGGACCCCAGCGCGACGTCGTCGTACCAGAGGGTGTCGGCTCCGCCGCCGTAGCTCTCCCAGCCCAGCTTCAGGTCGGTGAGCTGCGGCCGCCAGGTGCGGTTGTACCACTGGCCGTCGATGTCGTGCGTCGGTGCGCCGTCCGCGGTCAGCCCGGGGATGGCGGTGCCGTCCACCCAGGTACGCAGCTGACCGGCCGCGCCGTCCACCATGAACTCGACGCAGGTCCACCGGTTGGTGGGTAACGACAGGCTCTGCGCCACCCCGGCCGGGCTCTGCTCGGGCAGGGTCGCGTCGTCGGAGGCGCGGTTCCACTGCAGGGCGCCGTTCTGGCCACCCAACCGCAGGTCCTTGTTGCCGTCGGCGGCGTCGGCCATCGCCATCATCGTGGTGTGTTCGGTGGGCTGGGCCGTGGTGTGCCGGACCCAGATCCGGCCGTACCGCACGTTGCCCACGCTGCCGAGGTTCTTCGTGGATCTGATGAAGACGTGGTTGCAGTACCCGGCGGCGCCGTTGATCCGGACCGACCGGCTGCCGCTGTGCGTGGTCGCCGTGTCGATGGTGGCGGTACCGGCGCCGGAACAGTCCGGGCTCACCACGGCCCAGTCACCGGACGGCGTCGAACCGGTCTGGCCCTCGAAGCCGTCGCAGAGCACCGCGCCGGCGCACCCGGTCGGCGGTTCGGTGGTGGGCGGCGGGGTGGTCGGCGGAGGCGTCGTTGGCGGAGGCGTGGTCGGCGGAGGCGTGGTCGGCGGCGGCGTCGTCGGCGGCGGGGTCGTCGGCGGCGGGGTGGCGCCGTTGCACGGCACGCCGTTCAGGCTGAACCCGGTCGGCGCACCACCGCTGGAGCCGTACGTGCCCTGCAACCCGAACTCGGTGGAGCCGCCGGCCGGGATGCTGCCGTTGTACGACGCGTTGCGGGCGGTCACCGTCGATCCGGACTGGCTGACCGTGGCGTTCCAGCCGCTGGTGACCCGCTCGTCCCCGGCGTACGTCCAGGTGACGGTCCAACTGGAGACGGCCGCGTCCCCCGGGGAGACCTTGACGGTGGCGGTGAATCCGCCGGGCCACTGATTGGGCGTGTAGTCGACCCGGCAACCCTGGGCGGCTGCGGCGGGGCCGCTGAGCACTGCCGCTCCGGTTGTGGTCGCGGCGGCGGCCAGCGCGGCTACGACCACCAGGGTCGCGGCGGGGCGGGCACGGAGAATCGTCATGAAGGGTCCTTCTGCCATCGAGCTGAGCGGAGGCGGCACGGCGGCGCGTCCTGGACGGGACGCGGCGCGACAACGTGCCCTGGATGCGGCGCGGCGGTGCGCCACAGCGACCGGTCGCGCGTACGACCGAAATGCCCGGCTCGGGGGTGGACCTGTCAGCCGCCGACGGCCCGGTCCCCCGGACCCCGGCGGCGCCCACCCTCAATCTATTGATATCCGACTATCTAATCAAGCGTCGGCGGCGCTCTCCCGCGGCGTCGATCATGCAGTTTCAGTTGTCGACATAGATTGAATGCCCCTTATGTCGGGACAGCAAGTGCAAGATCGACGAGCAAAGGACAGGAAAAGAATGCCCCGGCCCGTGTCGATCCGTCGGCCGCTCGTTCGACGTGGGGATGCTGGGGCCGGGAGACGGCCCCGTCGGATGAGGAGAACGCGATGTCGAAATACATGTTGATCATGCGGGGCACCGATGAGACGAACGCGGCCATGATGGCCAACATCGACGAGATGATGGCCACCACCCGCCAGTTCATCGAGGACATGATGAAGGCCGACGTTCTCGTCGCGGCCGAAGGGCTGGACGATCCGCGCCAGGGCGTCGTTGTCGACTTCGGTGGCGAGGCACCGGTGGTCACCGACGGTCCGTACGGCGAGACCAGGGAGTTGTTCGGAGGCTACTTCCTGCTCGACGTCGCCACGAAACAGGAGGCGGTCGAGTGGGCCAGGCGGGTCCCGGCGGTCCGCGGGTCCAAGATCGAGGTCCGGCGGGTGGCCGAGGCCGACGAGGTCCCGCGGGGCGGCGAGAGCAACGGCCAGGTCTGATGGGTACGGCCGACGTCGAGGCCGTCTGGCGGATCGAGTCGGCGCGGATCGTGGCCGCGCTGACCCGGTTCACCGGTGACTTCGGGCTGGCCGAGGACGCCGCCCAGGAGGCGGTGGCCGAGGCGCTGGTGTCCTGGCAGCGTGCCTCTCCGGCCAATCCGGCCGGGTGGCTGATGGCCACGGCCCGGCGGCGGGCGATCGACGCCATCCGCCGCCGGGTCGCCCTCCAGGAGCGATACGCACTGTTGGCGGCCGATCCCGCGCTCGCTCAGGAGATCGACCCCGACCGGATCGACGACGATGTGCTGGCGCTGATGTTCGTCAGCTGCCACCCGCTGCTCTCCCGCGAGGCGCGGGTGGCGTTGACCCTGCGGGTGGTCGGCGGGCTGTCCACCGAGGAGATCGCCCGCGCGTTCCTGGTGTCGGTGCCGACCGTGCAGGCCCGCATCACCCGGGGCAAGAAGGCGATCGCGGCGGCCGGGGTGCCGTTCGAACTGCCGCCGGCCGGCGAGCGCCGGGAGCGGCTGGGCGGTGTGCTCAGCGTCCTCTACGTGATCTTCACGGAGGGGTCGACGGCCACGTCGGGCGACAGGCTGCTGCGCACCGACATGGCGTACGAGGCGATCCGGCTGGCCCACACACTCGCCGCGCTACAGCCGGACGAGCCGGAGGTGCACGGCCTGCTCGCCCTGTGCGAGCTGACGGCCGCGCGCTTCCCGGCCCGGACCGGCCCGGACGGCACCCCGATCCTCCTTGAGGACCAGGACCGCCGGTTGTGGGACTTCCCGGCGATCCGCCGTGGGCTGGCCGCGCTGGCCAGGGCATCGCAGCGCGGCCTCGGCCCCTACGGTCTACAGGCCGCCATCGCGGCCACGCACGCGTCGGCAGCCTCGGTCGAGGAGACCGACTGGGCCCGGATCGTCCGGCTCTACGAGACGCTCGGCCGGGTCGCGCCCTCGCCGGTGGTCGAACTCAACCGGGCCGTCGCCGTCGCCATGGCCTCGGGTCCGGCGCCAGCCCTGGCCATCGTGGACGAGCTGATCGCCTCCAACCGGCTCCCCGGGTCGCACCTCGTCCCGACCGTACGCGGCGAGCTGCTGACCCGCCTCGGCCGGCTTCCGGAGGCGCGCGCCGAGCTGGAGCTGGCCGCCCGGCTCTGCGCCAATCAGCGCGAACGCGCGGTGCTGCTGCGCAAGGCGGCCGGCCTGAGCTGACTCCTCAGAACCGTCAAGAGTCAGTCGGTACGCGGGCTGTGAACCGAGTCGCGCCCGGCTGGTCGGCGGCCTGGTGGCCGCTGTCCTGACGTTGGCGGTCGGCGGGTCAGTGTCGCCAGAGCCACCGCTCTCCGGCGGGCAGCTCAGGGCCGTCGCGGTGGTGATTGCCGAGCGGATCAGGGCCTGACGGCCGAAGCGTCGCCCAGCGCCGCCGCGACGATCCGGATCGCCTCGGTGGAGTCGATTCCGACGCTGGCGATGACCGCCGCGTAGGCGCGGGCGGCGCGGCGGGCCTGTTCAAGGGAGTGCTCGCCTGCGGCCGAGACGAACGAACCGGCCCGCCCATGGGTTTCGATCAGTCCGGCTTCCTCCAGCTCCCGGTACGCCCGACCGACGGTGTTCACGGCGAGACCGAGGTCGGCGGCGAGCCGGCGGATCGTCGGCAGTCTCGTGCCGACGGCGAGCGAGCGGTCCTGGACCTGCCTCGCGAGCTGGGCTCGGAGCTGCTCGTACGGCGGTGTCGGCGAGGCCGCGTCGATGACGATCATTGGATGGCCATGGCCCGCCGTGCCGCCGTCCCGACATCCGCAGTCCGGACCTGGATGAGGTAGAGCGCGCTGACGCCCGCCACGACGAGCCCCACCGCAACGGCGTTCCACCAGCCGAGCGATTCGCCGGACAGGAGGATGGCCGGCAGCGACCACACCAGGCTCGGTGTGACGAGGGCGCGGGTGTCCTCGACCCGCATGATGACATCGGCCGTGAGCGACACCTCGTCCTCGGCCACGGCCGGGCTCGCCAGGATCTGGCGCAGCTGCATGATGATGCCGGCGCCGGCGCCGGCGAGGCTGATCAGCACGACGATCGCCCCGTACCGCAGGCTGGAGTCCGCGACCGGCAGCACGCTCACCGCGAGGAGCACCGCGCCGGTGAACGTGGCAACCGTGAAGACGGCGTGCGGCCGGCCGAGCACCGCCGGCCAGCCGAGCTCGACCGGGTGGGCCACCCGCCGGGACAGTTGCGCGCCGGCCCGCAGGTCGACGCGCCGCACCCACCAGCCGAGCAGCCACTGCCCCACCAGCAACCCGACCACCAACGCCGCCAGCACCAGCACCGGCAGCCAGGAGAACGCGCCGTCGGCGAGCCGCCCCAGCACGTGCGTCAGTGCCGCACCAAGCAGGAATGCGGCCAGCAGGAGGCTGCCGGCAGCCTTGGCACGCCCGCGCGCCGCCAGCCGCGCCGCGATCAGCGGGGTCGGCTCGGCGTCGGTCAGGCCGTGCCGGGCCAGCCACCGCCCAGCCTCCGTGAGATCCGCCTCGCGCATGCCACCACCCCCGAATGTCGCAAGCATTGTCTCAACAGGATGAGTCATAGCGTGCGACAATGTCAACGCTGGGCTCGCGTGCTGTCCCGAACAGCCAGGCGGGCCCCACCGCCCTCCCTCGCACCCGAATAATCAGGAGTCTCAATCGCCTGAGCTGGAGGTCCCCATGCGCGTCGTCCGCATTCTGCCCAACCTTCCGGTGGCTGACGTCGGCGCCGCGAAGGGCTTCTACACCGACTTTCTCGGTTTGAGCACCGAGGCATTCAACCTGGGTTGGGTGGCCCGCTACACCTCGCCCGACCCCGACGTGGCCGTGCAGCTCGTCTCCGGCGACGCGACCGCACCCGAGGACTCGGTCATCAGCGTGCAGGTGGATGACGTGGACGGCGCCTATGCCGAGGCACAGCGGCTCGGCTACGAGATCGTGCATCCGTTGACCACCGAGCCGTGGGGCGTGCGCAGGTTCTTCGTCCGCGCCCCGGACGGCAACGTCATCAATGTGGCGGCTCACCGCTCCTGAGACGGTGCCGGCAATCCCGAGGGATTGACCCTCACAGACGCCCGATGTTAACTGCACATCAACGATGTGGATCGATGTTCACCCGGTTGCCGTCAACCCGGCACGGTGGCACCGCTCCGCGTCGTCTCGACATCGCCCTCGTTTCGGCGGACGTGGGCACACCGGGCACTTCCCCACAAGGAGCCCCGCATGCGTAGACGCGCCATCAGCACGCTCGCCGCCGCCGTCGTCACCGCACTCACCCTCGCCGCCGGTGCGGCGGCGGTCACCTCGTCCCCAGCCGAGGCCGCACCGTTGGGCAAGGTCCTGGTCTTCTCCAAGACCGCCGGCTTCCGGCACTCCTCCATCCCCAACGGCATCGCCGCCATCCAGCAGCTCGGCGCGGCGAACGGCTTCACCGTCACCGCCACCGAGGACGCGGCGACCTTCACCACTGCCAACCTCGCCCAGTACCAGGCGGTGGTCTTCCTCAGCACCACCGGCGACGTGCTCAACGCCGGCCAGCAGGGCGCGTTCGAGGCGTACCTGGCCGCCGGCGGCGGCTTCGTCGGAGTGCACGCCGCCGCCGACACCGAGTACGACTGGCAGTGGTACGGCGGGCTGGTCGGCGGGTACTTCGCCTCGCACCCGGCCACCCAGCAGGCGACAGTGCGGGTCGAGGACCGGGCCAACGCCTCGACCGCGCACCTGCCGTCGACCTGGACCCGCACCGACGAGTGGTACAACTACCGGACCAACCCCCGCTCGGCGGTCAAGGTGCTGGCCAACCTCGACGAGTCGTCGTACACGGGTGGGTCGATGGGTGGTGACCACCCGATCACCTGGTGCCACAACTATGGCGGCGGACGCTCCTGGTACACCGGCCTCGGCCACACCGAGCAGAGCTACGCCGACCCGAACTTCACCCGCATGCTGCTGGGCGGCATCCAGGTGGCGGCCGGGGCGGTGGCGGCCGACTGCCGGCCGGAGCCCGGCTACACCCCGCTGTTCGACGGCACCCAGGCCACCCTCGGGCAGTGGCGGCAGGCGGGGCCGGGCGGCTTCACAGTGGCCGACGGCACCCTCACGTCCAACGGTGGCATGGGGTTGCTCTGGTACCCGGTGCGCACCTTCGCCAACTACTCGCTCAAGGTCGACTGGATGATGCCGGGCGACGACAACGGCGGGGTCTTCATCGGGTTCCCCGATCCGCAGGGCGACCCGTGGGGCCCGGTCGCCGCCGGTCACGAGATCCAGATTGACGCCACCGACGGCGACGCGACGCGCACCACCGGCAGCGTCTACAGCTTCCAGGCACCCAACCAGGCCGCCCGCGCGGCGGCGCTGAACCCACCCGGCTCCTGGAACACCTACGAGATCGGCGTGCACGGCCAGCGGGTCGAGATATGGCTCAACGGCGTCAAGATCAACGATTACGTCAGCAGCCGGGCCATCGCCAACGGCTACATCGGGTTGCAGAACGACGGCGCCGGGATGGACATCAACTACCGCAACGTGCGGATCAGGACCGACGGTCCGAGTGAGCCACCCGCCACCGACCTGGCCCAGGGCCGGCCGGTGACGGCGTCCAGCGTCGAGCAGGGCAGCGCCCACGCGGCGGCCAACGCCGTGGACGGCAACACGACCACCCGCTGGGGCAGCGCGTACGCCGACCCGCAGTGGATCACCGTCGACCTGGGTGCCACGTACGCGATCAACCGGGTGCGGTTGGCCTGGGAGACGGCCCACGCGCGGGCGTACCAGGTCCAGGTGTCGCCGGACAACGCCACCTGGTCGACGGTGCACACCACGACCACCGGAGACGGTGGCGTCGACGACCTCACGGTCACCGGCACCGGCCGTTACCTGCGGGTATACGGCACCCAACGCGCCACCCAGTGGGGCTACTCGTTGTGGGACCTGAATGTCTACGGCACCGCCGCCAGCGGCACCCTGCTCTCCCGGGGCCGGCCGGTCACCACGTCCAGCGTGGAGCCGGGCAGCGCGCACACGGCGGGCAACGCCGTGGACGGCAACACGACGACCCGCTGGGGCAGCGCGTACGCCGACCCGCAGTGGATCTCGGTGGACCTCGGCGCGTCCCGCACCCTCGATCGGGTCCGGCTGACCTGGGAGGCGGCGTACGCGCGGTCGTACCAGATCCAGGTCTCCCCGGACAACGTCACCTGGTCGCCGGTGCACACCACGACCACGGGCGACGGCGGTGTAGACGACATCGCGATCTCGGCCACCGGTCGCTACCTGCGCGTCCAGGGCACCCAGCGGGCGCTGCCCGCGTACGGCTACTCGCTGTGGGAGCTGGAGGTGCACGGCCGCTGACCGCGGGCCGGACCACCCCCTAGCGCAGTTCCATGATCCTGGCCCGGGTGTTGGCTGGTGCGTCGGGGTGACCGCGCTCGACGTCGGCCCGGACGTCGGCAACGGTCTTGCCGGCCAGCTCCCGCCGCCAGGCCAGGTCCGCGCCGCGCATGGCCTGGGCGAACGCGCAGGACTGTCGATAGTCGACGCCCACGTGCTCGCCCGGACCCTTGCGGAGGATCTGGTCGCACTGGAACAGCTCCTCCGGGCCCTCGATCGCGGCCACGATGTCCAGCAGGGAGATCGCCGCCGGGGTCCGGGCCAGTTGGAAGCCGCCGCGCGGCCCCGAGGTCGAGGTGAGGATCCCGGCCCGGGCCAGGGCCTGGAGCTGCTTGTTCAGGTACGCCGGTGGCAGCTCGTAGAAGGCGGCGAGGGTGCTGGTCGGCACCGGGGCGTCCAGCCAGCTCAGGTTGAGGCACGTGTGGAGGGCCCATTCGACGCCCTGACTCATCCGCATAATCCTGGACTCTACCTGTCCAGAATTTGTGACGCACGCCATGATCGCTGGCGTCGACTGATTCTGGACATCTAGTGTCTAGGAATCGACGGACGACGAAGGAGTCGACAATGACTTTGGTACGCGCAGCCCAGGCCGAGGTTCTCGACAGCGATCCGGCCAGCGTGATCACGCTGCTCCTCGACCCCGAGCACACCGGCGGCGCCCTGACCAGCAACCGCACAGTGCTCAAGCACGGCACCGACGGTGCCCCGCCACACCTCCACACCCACTCCGGTGAGCTGTTCTTCATGCTCGACGGCGCCCTTGACATGCTCGTCGACGACGAGGTGCACACCCTGCACAAGGGAGACGCGCTCTTCGTCCCGCCGAACACCCCGCACGCCTTCGCCCCCGCCGACGGCCAGGACGCCGACTTCCTCGTCGTGATCACCCCCGGCAGGCCCCGGTTCGACTACTACCGACTGCTCGACAAGGTGCACCAGGGCGAAGCCACCTGGCAGGACGTCGCCGAGACCCAGGACCGTTACGACAACCACTACGTGGACAGCCCGTTGTGGGCCGGCCGACGAGGCTGACCGACGCGACCTCCACATGCAGAAGTTGCCCCGCCGGCGCGGGTGGTCCGCACCGACGGGGCAACGATCGTCGTGAGGGCTACCTCTTGGCGATCCTGATCGTCGCGGTGCGGTAGTTGTTGCGCCTGTCGTTCTTCGTCGGGTCGTAGTTCTTCTCGATGTTGCCGGCGCTGTCGACCGAGAACCAACGGAACGTCGTCGTCTCGGTCACGTGGAACACCTGCCCCGGCTCACGGAACTCGGTCGCCGCGTAGCGGGGCGACTCGAGCGTGGGCCGGCTGCCGTCGGTCGTGTAGTAGATGGTGGCCGGCTCGCTGGTCTCGAAGCGCACGTCGACAGGCCCGGAGTAGCGCCCAGCGCCCGGAACCAGCTGGGACGTCGGGTCCTTCTTGTCCCTGCCCCAGTCGGCCGCGACCCGGAACATCTCCATGATCCCGTTGGCGTACTCCATCGTCTCGGCGTGGCCACTGACGAGCTCGGGGTTTCCGTCCCACTCCGGCTGGAACGAACCGCCCTGCCAGTCGCCGGTGGCCGGGTTGTAGACGGAGCCCCCGACCTCCCAGCCGAACGCGTAGATGCCGTAGGTGTGGTACAGGTCCTCGCGTACGTTGCCCGCCGAGGAGTAGAGGACGTCGGATGAGCCGCCGACGTTCTCCGGCGTGACGACAGTTTCCCGGTGCGCCTTGACCTGCGACAGGATCCGGGCGGCGGACTGCCAGTAGAACGCCTCGTCACCCAGTGGCGGACGCGGCGTGGTGATCCGGCCGTCCGCGATGTAGGCGCCGGGCTGCCAGAAGAGCTGGCCGCCGTTGGAGTGCACCGACATCATGAACTTGATGTTCTTGTACTTCTCGACCAGCCAGATGATGTTCTTCGACTCGGGCTCGGACAGCTCCCCCGGCCCCTGGTAGGTGCCACTGACGCAGTTGGTCGACCCTCCCGCGTAGCCGTCGTGGCCCGACCCGACCCGGTAGTTCCGGTTCAGGTCGACGCCCCAGGAGTTCCGCTGCGCCGGATCGGCGCTCGCGTCCGGGCAGTGGTTCGTCATGTTCTTACGCTGCGAGGCGAAGTTGTAGAAGCTGTAGTTCGCCCCGTCGGGGTTGTTGGACAGGATGAAGAAGACGTCCGTGTTCTCGACGATCTTCTTCGTCTCCCGGTCGGACCGGTAGTTGTGCACCAGACGTTCGGCCGACTCCAGGCTGGTCGTCGCCGGCACCCACTCCCGGGCGTGGTCCTGCGCCTGGATGAGGACACCAGGCTTCGTACCGTCACGGTGCTTGCCGATCCGCAGGACCGGGATCGTCGCCGGGCCGCGCGGCACCTCGCCCTCCGGTGCTCCGACGCGCTTCTGGTCGAGGAAGTCGGTCAGCGCGACCGGGCCGGCCGTCGGAGCGACGATGCCGGTGCCCTCGTTGGTGCGGTACGGGTGCGCCCTGTCGATGAGCCCCGCAGAGCGGGTCCGCAGCGATTCGGCCACCTCGGCGGCCGTGCTCGTCGGCGCACCCGAGGCGTCCGTGGCGAGCAGGACACGAACCGCCTTGCCGGTGACCTCCACCGCGAGCGGAAGGTTCGCGTCGGGTCGGTCCACGAAGTCCACCGTGATGTCGTTGCCGCCCTGGTGACCCCACGCCGCCGAGGTGACGACGACCGCCGCCTGCCCCGTACCGCCGATCTGGGCCTGCGCCTTGCGTTGGTACCCGTTCGTCTGGTTCGGCAGGTAGACGATCTCGGCGATGTCCGGGTACTGACGGGCGATCTCCTTGGCACGGCTGTAGAGCTGCTGCGGGTGCCGGTAGCCGTCCACGAAGTCCGACTTGTAGGACGGGTTCGCCGTCAGCGGCGGCGGGGCGTCCTCGAGCCAGTTGGAGACGGCACCGGTCGCGACGCCACCGGTGGAACTCGTCAGCTTGATCTTGTTAGGGCGTACGTCGAGCTTGAACAGGTTCCGGTGGAACATGTACTGCCCCGAGTCGACGAACCGGCTCATCGTCCGGGCGAAGCCGAACGGCGTGCCCTTCCCCGAGTCGTTCTCCAGCTGCATCCCGACGATGGGGTCCGCCTGCTGCCCCTCGGTGGTCCGCGCCTCGACGTAGAGGAAGCCCTGACCCTTTGTGGTGAACCAGTCGGCGCGGACCACGCGTACCGTCGCGTCGTGGTTCGCCGGCTGGGCCGCCCGCGCGCTGGCCGCGCCGACGCCAATGCCACCGTCGGCCTCGTTGCTCCAGGCGAAGCCCGCGTCGTCGCCGAGCAGCTCGACGCCCATCGCCGTGAGTTCGGTGACCTGCTCGGCGGTCACCACCGCTTCGCCCTCGATGCCGTTCGGCACGCGCCGGAGGCCGTGTTCGAGGTCGAAGCCCGCCGCGGCCACCTTGTCCAGCATGTCGGCACCGGTCAGCCTGATGTGTACGAGGCGTACCGACTCACGATCCTCAGGCTGGGATTGGCTGGTGGCGGCTGACGGCCCCGTGGGATCCGCGCCCGCAGGGCCGGTCGTCACGAGGATGCTACCCACCAGGGTGGACAGCGCGAGTAGCGCGATGCGCCGTTGTGATCGCCGCATTCCCCCTCCTTCTGCCTACGACGGGTGATTGCCGGCGGACCGGTCCGGTGAGCGTATGTGCGTTCGCGGCTCCAGCGGCTCACGTCGATCGAATTTGAGCATTCCTTGAGGCGACCGTCGCCGGCCCCGTACGCCCGCGCCGGTACCCCGGACACCAGGTCCCCCGGCAGAGGGAACGCTTCCCCATCTGTCGGGGAGGAGAGCTGATACGCAGCCGACGATCGTAGGTCCATGGCTGTCGTTGAGGTACCGAACCGCGCCAGAGCGTGGGCGCTGGCGTGTGCCGTGTTCGTCGTCGCTGCGGTCGCTCAGCGGCTGTACTGGATCGCCGGTGGCCGGTGGGGGTACACCGCCTGCGACCGCACCGATCTGGTCGATCCGGCGGGCGGGTGCGGTGCGGACCAGGTCGTGGCGTTGCCGTTCTGGTCGGGGTGGGGCGCGGTGGGAGTCGGCGTCGCCCTCGCGGTGGTGCTCGGGTGCACGGTCCGGTTTGCCGGCACCTGGGCGACCGCCTGCAGCTGGGCCGCGGCCGCGCTGCTCCTGGTGGTCGCGTTCCCGCTGCACCTGGTCTTCGAGATCCCGGCAGCGCTGGCGGGGCGGCCCTCGGACTGGCGTGACCTCGGGGCCCGGCTCGTACTGGTGGCCGGTGGCGTCCTGTTCGCCGGGCTCGCGAACGCATCCGGGCCCCGGCGCGGACCGGCCGCCGTCGGCTACCGGCCGGTGCCGCTGTGGACGCGCCGCTGGGCGTACGTCGCCGTCGCGCTGCCAGTGGTCGGCTGGGCAGTGCCCCACGCGCTGTGGGTGCTCGGCGTTCCGATCGGCATCTCCGAGCGCGAACTGAACGACATCGAGCGGAACCTCTCCACGCCGACGGGGGTGGCGATCACGGTCGTCCCGCCGCTCGCCGGCCTGCTCGTTCTCGGGCTGGTACAGCGGTGGGGGCAGCAGTTTCCGCGCTGGGTCCCGGGACTACACGGTCGACAGGTCCCCCGACGGCTGGCCGTGATCCCGGCCGGCGTGGTCGCGCTCACGCTGGTCACCTACGGCGTGCTGAGCATCGCGGTGCTCGTCGGGCGGCTGCTCACCGGTGACACGCGCTGGTCCGACGTGTCGGACGGGTGGGCCGTCACCGCCACGCTGCTGGTGTTCCTCGGCTGGGGAGTGTCGTTGGCCGTCACCACCGCCGGCTACGCCCTCACCACCTCGACCCACGTCGCCATGACCGCCTCCCCAGGATCGGAGCGTCCATGAACCCCACTGACTCTGCCCGCGTCTCGACCGCCGCCCCGCCGCCCTGGGCGGTCTGGGCCGCCTACGCCGTCCCGCTCTGCGTCCTGCCGTCCGCGGCCTGGCGACTGTCGTTGGTGTTCACCGACGATGCCGTCACCCAGTGGTACATGATCTTCCTGTCCGCCCTGTCGATGGGGCTGGCCCTGTTGACACTCGGGCTGGTGCACGGGTGGGGACAACGAGTCCCGCACTGGGTGCCCCGCATCGGCGGCCGTCGGATCCCGGCGCGTCCGGTCGTGCGCGTCGCACTGATCGGCGGCTTGTCGCTCGTCGCCATCTGCGTCTACTTCCTCCTGAATCAGAGGTTCCACTTTGTGCAGAGCACCTGGGTAGGCATCGGCGACGACGAACCGGTGCACCCGACTCCCGGTTGGGAGGTGCTCCGCTACTACGCCCCAATGCTCGCTTGGGGACCTCTGGTCATCGCGGTGGCGGCCGACTACCGCCGGCGCGCAGCCATGAATCACAGAATGGAGAAGCCATGAAAACCCGCAAACTGCTTGTCGCCATGCTCGCCGGGGCCGTGATGGTCGTCGGTGCCCCGCTGTCGGCGCGGGCCGACGACCAGGACCCACCGGAGGTGCCCGCCACGCCGGGTGCGTGGATCGCCGGCGTTGGCGGTTTCGTCTACGACGAGCCCGGGACAGTCGGTCATCAGATCCGGTTCGGTGTCCTGGGTTGGGTCGACCGCGACGGAACAGGCCACGGCGTGTTCCGTTTCCGGCATGCGCTGCCCGGCGGAAGCGTGGTGAGCGAGGGACACGCCGAGGTGACGTGCGTCAGCGTGGTGGGCGACACCGCACTGGTAACCGCTGTCGTCCCGGAGGGCGGCAGCCCGATGGTCAACCACGTCTTCGTCATCAAGATCATTGAGGGTGGTCCGGGTCGAGCCGACCAGATCGAGACGCTCCAGGCCGGCGGCGATCCGACCAGACCCGCCAAGCGGTACTGCATCGACACCGCCCCGTACAACCTCTCCCGCTACCCGGTCCGACCCGGCGGCTACGCGTTTGGCACGTGACGTTTTCGCGCCTGCGGGAGCAGAACGTCCGGTCCTATCCTTGCGTGGTGCCGTACGCCGATCTCACTTGTGCGCAGTGGAACGACCTCTCCGCTGGCGCTGCCCACCGGCTCGTCGAGGAGATCGCCGACCGGTACGGTCTGGCCGTGCCGGTCGGCCTCCGGGACATCGTGTACGCGGGGCGGTCGCACCGGGTGGCGCTGTTCGAGCGGGACGGGATGCGGTTCGCTCTGGTGCCCGGCGGCCGACCGACGCTCGGCCACGACGCGACCCGTTTCCAGCCCACGTCGGACCAGCTGGCCAGCTACGCCGACAGCGCTGACGAGTACGGCCTTCCACCGTTGGCCGAGTACGTCGACGCGATGACCTCGCCGATGCGCACCGTGGAGTTGCCAGCGATGCTGGTCGCTGTCGACGCGTTCGACCCCTGCGAGGTCTCGCTGGCGCCGGACGACCCCCGGGTGCTCAAACTCATCGCGTCGCAGGGAGCCCAGCTCGACGGGGTGAGCACGTTCCGGTCTGCCGGTGGGCTGACCGTCGAGTTCGACCGGACCGGGCAGGTGGCGAAGGCCCGAGCGATTACGGACGTCTCCTACGACGAGGCGATGGCCCAGCTCGCGAGCGTCGGCCTGCGGACGGCGACTGCGGATGAGTGGGAGTGGGCATGCGGCGCGGGGGCGACGACTCTGTTCCGCTGGGGTGATGACTGCCCCGTCGACGGTTACCCGTACGACTACAAAACCGGAATGCACAACGACACCAACCTGTGGGGGTTGGCGATCGGGCAAGATCCGTACAAGCACGAGGTGACCACCGAGCGCACCATCGTGTGCGGCGGCGATGGCGGCGGCACCACCTGCGGAGGCAGCGGTTTTTTCCTGGGGTGGCTCGCCCTCGCGACCGCCTACCGGGACAAGGATTTCGGCGAGTGGCTCGCCTCTGACGACGGGTACGCCGAAGAGATCCTGACCCGGCCCGTCCTGGAGCTGAGCTGAGCCCACAGCGGCTGGCCGCTTCGCAGCGGCAGTTCCGCCCGGCCGGCACCCCAAAAAGCGCAGGACTCGACGGTATTCCTGGTGCACGATCAGCGGCATGGAGCCCGCGTACCCCTGTGTGTGCTGCGGATATCGCACCCTCTCGGACCCACCGGGATCTCATGAGATCTGTCCCGTGTGCGGGTGGGAGGACGACGTCTACCAACTCCGCTGGCCGTATCGGGCGGGCGGCATGAACGAACGCTCACTGGTCGATGCCCAGCGGAGCGTCACTCCGTCCGTGTCCAGCCCCGATGCCGGTACGCAGACCCGCGCCGACGTAGCCGATTTCGAGCGGGAGCCCCTCTGGCGGCGCATCGATGATCGCCGCGACCGGTTTGAGCCACGCGGCGGGAGCCTGGCCCCTTGGCCCGCCGATCGGACGGTCCTGTACTGGTGGCGGCGCCGCACCGCGAGAGCCTGGTGGGAGGACGTCACACCCAGTGCCCTCACCTACGGCGACGACGGCGACAGTCGGGTCACCGAGTTCGTCGCTGCCGTGCGTGCTGTCGCCGACGCGACGCCGCCTGCCGACCCTGACAACCTCTCCGGCATGGCGGTCGACTTCGACCACTACCTCTGGCGCTGCCGATCGATCCGGCAGGTGACCGTGTCCAGCAGCGCGGACCCTGCCCGTCAACTGACCGCCCACTGCCTCGCCGAACAAGCCGCATCGCCGCACCAGGTCGCAGCGGAACTCGAAGAAGTGTGGCTGCGGGACCTCCGCTACCAGCACTGGGAGGCTCACCTGCTGCAAATCACGCTGACCTCGGTGGGTCTCCACGTGGCGACCATGAACAGCCAAGGCGGCTACTACATCACCGCTTCGATCATCACACGATGGTCTGGCAACAATGCGCCGGCAGAGGCAGCGCCCCCGGTCAGAACGTGGCGATCGGGTTGACCGGGCTGCCGGACGTGCCGGCGAAGCGGACCGGTGCGACCGCCAGGTGAAAGTCCCACTGGCCGAGTTCGGCAGCCGTCGTCGCGCAGGCCTCCAGGTCGCAGTTGTCGAGCATCCACAGACCCATCGCAACGAGACTCACGGCGTGGACCGGCATCAACACGTCGTCGTACCCCGACGGCTGAACGTCCTGTGGGGTGTCAGCCCCGATCAGCGCCACCCCCCGTTCGTGCAGCCAGGGAAGGCAGGACGCGTGCCAGCCGGCCTGCGTGAAGCCGCTGTCCGCACCGTTCTCGTGCCGGAAGCGGCCATAGCCGGTTCGCAGGAGTACCGCGTCGCCGGGTCGCACCTGCACACCCTGGCGACGCTCGGCCTCCTCGAGATCGTCGGGGTACACGCCCTCCCCCGGCTCCAGCCACTGCACACCGCGGGCCGCGGCGACGTCCAGCAATACACCACGGGTGATGATCCCGTTCGCGGCCGCCGTGACGGCCGCCCACGCCGAGCCCGTCGCGGCGTCGACCAACGAGTGTGACCGCCCGTTGTACATCGTGCCGTCCCAGTAGATGTGACACGGCGAGTCGAGGTGGGTGACGGTGTTGCCGTGGAACGAGATGCCAAGCCGTTCGGACGAGAAGCCCCAGCGCCGGTCGGCGTGGAAGGCGGGCGGCATGTTCTCCGCGCCCGGCATGTCGGCGGTGCACGGGCACGTCGTCGTCGACCGCTCCATGTCTGCCGGTACGGAGACCTCCCACGCGCAGGACACGCTCCTGCCGTGCCGCACCGCCCCCGCCGCCGCGAGCCGGACGGCGTCGGTGATGTGGTTCAGCGTTCCGCGCTCGTCGTCGTCGCCCCACCGCCCCCAGTTGGACAGAGTGTCGAAGTACCCGAGCACCTCGTTCTGGGTCGGCACCGGTCGTCCTGCCGTCATGTCAGCATCGACTCCTCTGGTCACGCGGTTCGAGGCACCGCAGGTCAGGGTAGTCCGCCGCTTGATCGACGGACGACCGCAGGCAGCGCGGCCGCGGCTGTTCTACTCACTGAACTCGGTCACGGAGAGCGCCTCGTCCAGCCGACCGGCGGCGAGGTCGTCGTGGCGGATGACGAAGCTGCCGTAGTAGAACTCGTCGGCGAGGGAAAAACGGGCGAGCGAGACCCACTCGCTCGTCAGCCGGTGCTTCTCCTTTTCCAGCTGGGAATACCACTGCGCCACCGGGACGACGATCTCGCCAGCCTTCTCCCGCCAGGCCAGGGTCTGCTCCGCGATACTCCTGAGCACCTCGTCGTCGGCATACCCGCCGATATCGGCGCTGGCAAGCCCTTCATCGGGCGGCCAGAGGTCGTCGGCCAGCGCCCGGAGCTCCTCCAGATGCGGCAGGTCGCGCTCCAGGTCACGGGCCAACTGCTGCTGGAACGGCGACAGGTCGTCCTCGTCCTCGTCGTCCTCATCGTCGTCGTGCGTCGCGATCCAAGGGTGCAGCTCCGCGCCGAGCCTGGCGTGGAGGTCGTACTGCTCGCCGACGACATTGGGGATGCCGGGTTCTTCCGCTACCTCGGTATCGGTGTGGGCCGGTACGTACACGACCCGCGCGTATCTCCGGTCTCCAGTGCCACCGGCCAGGTGGTCCTCCTCGTGGGCCAGGAAGAAGAGCAGCGAGCCATCTGCCGGCAGGCCGAAGCCGTCGACTCTCGGCAGCGCCGCACAGTCGACGGAGAAGATGAACGGCAACGGACTGGCTCCGGCGGTCGGCCAGTCGGTGCCCACCGGCAGTCGCGGCAACCCACCGAACTGCCCGACCGGGGCACCGCCGGACCCCCCGCCCAACCGGACGGACAGACGCAGGTGGTCGGTGAACCTGTTGATCTCGTCGTCCGGAATGCCCAGCGCGAGCGCGGCACGGCGAAGCTGCCCTTGATGATCCATGGCCCCGCATGATGCCATCGAGGTACGACGCGAGAACACCGGGCGGCCGGACGGCTCGCCCTGTCGGCATTGTTGCGAGGAACATCCCGTCCTCGGGCAGGAATGTGTCAGCGGGCCGCTAACCCGGCAGGGGGAAGAGACATCGCTCTGCCGAGGGAGGCTGTGCACCCTGCGGTGGTGCGATGGTCAGACCGTGACCGGTGGCCGCCAGCGGACGAGGGCATCGCGGGCGTTGGTCGTGACAGCACTGGCCGAGCGGGGCGGGGTTGGGGTGACGATGACGAAGCATGCTGTCCGGGTGGCCGGGATGTTCGACGGCGAACGGCGCGTGGACGGCGGGGTGCTGGTCCTGCTCGACGAGGGGCGCATCGCCGAGGTGCACCGGGGTAGCGCCGAGGCGCCGGAAGGCTGGCCGGTGCGCGAGGAGCCGAACGGCACGCTGCTGCCCGGCCTGGTCGACGCGCACGTGCACCTGTGCGCCGACGCCGGGCCCGACGCGCTCGGCCGGCTCGCCGATCGTCCCGAGTCGGACCTCGACGCGGTCGTCGAGGCGTCGCTACGTACGCACCTGGCGGCCGGCGTCACGATGGTCCGGGACCTGGGCGACCGGCGCGACGCGGTGCTTCGTTGGCGGGATCGGCGGGTACCGAACGACCTTCCGACGGTGGTGGGGTCGGGCGCACCCCTCACCAGCGTCGGCGGGCACTGCTGGTCGTTGGGGGGTGAGGCGAGCGGTGTCGACGGGATCCGCGAGGCCGTACGTCTGCGGGTGGCGGCCGGTGCCGATCTGGTGAAGGTCATGGCCAGCGGCGGGGTGTTCACCCCGGGCACCGACACCACGAGGCCGCAGTTCACCGACGAGGAACTGACCGCCGCACTGACGCAGGCCCACGATCTGGGCCTGCCGGTGACTGCGCACGCGCACGCGCTCAGCGCGGTCGAGCAGGCGCTGCGCGTCGGTGTGGACGGCATCGAGCACTGCACCTGCGTCACCGCGGCCGGCGCCCGTGTTCCCGCTGAGCTCGCGGACCGACTGGCCGCGTCGGGGGTGGCGGTTTGTGCCACGCTCGGCACCGACCCGGCCGTGGTCACGCCACCCGAGGTGGTGAAGATGGCGGCGCGGGCCGGGCTCAGCGAGGCCGCGCTGCGCGACGGCGTTGCCACCCTGCACCGGGCCGGGGTCCGCCTGGTGGCCGGTTCGGACGCGGGCCTCGGCCCCGCGAAGCCGCACGGGATCCTGCCCGAGACACTCGTCGAGTACGTGGTCTGCGGCATTTCCGCCACCGTCGCCCTCGCCGCGGCCACGTCGGTCGGCGCCGAGGTGTGTGGCCTGGGGCGACGCAAGGGTCGGGTCCGCCCCGGGTTCGAGGCCGACCTGTTGATCGTGGACGGCGACCCGACGAGCGACATCAGGGTGCTGCACCGCCCGCTCGCGGTATACCTCGCCGGTGACCTCGTGAGATAAGGGTGTCGCAGGGTCAGGACGAGCGGAGCTGCTCACGGAACCAGGCACGGTCGGGGTTCACGACAGCCTGATCGCCGAGCACGACGGTGGGCACTGTCTCGTTGCCGCCGGCCACCGCCCGGACGGCGGCGGCAGCGGCCGGGTCGCGCCAGATGTCCACCCAGTGCGCCCGCCGGGCGAGCCGGCCGAGGGAGAACCGGAGCCTCAGGCAGTAATGACAGCCGGGACGCCAGTACACGATCGGCCGGCCGTCCACCGCGCTGGCCCGCTGCGCCTCGGCGGCGCCCATCGAGCGGGGAAAGGCCAACGGCGACAGCAGCAGCGCCAACGCCAGGAAGACCACCAACTCGACGCCGCCGACGACGGGCAGACCGGCGGCCAGTTGCGTCACCGCCACCAGCACGCCGCACGTCGCCATCAGGACCGCCAGAACCCACCGTCGCAGCACGCCGAGGACCCTACCTCCAGGTACGCGATGGCCGCTGTTCCGGCCAGGTCGGCGGCCCTCACACCTTGACATGTGTCGATGTTAACGCCAACATGAACTCCGCCACCTGGCAGCAACGCCACCGTCACATTCCCAGCCCTTCACGCCTCTCCCCCGGTCCTGCCCGACGTCGCCGCGGGGCGTCGACCGGACCGGCCACGGCACCGCCGCGGCGCTAAAGGTCCTGGTCAATGGCCGTTTCCAATCTCGCGGAGGACACATGCCGCTGCCATTCCCTCGAACCGACCCGAACACCCGTCGGGCCGTCCGCCGGGGGCCTGCCGGCCACGATGTCCCTCGGCGTCTGCGGTCGACGCTGGCCGCGGTGCTGGTGGTGCTGGCCGTCTCGGCCGGCCTGCCCATGGCCGCGCCGGCGCACGCCGCACCGGCCGTCAACTACACCAACCCGTTGGTGAACCAGCGGGCCGACCCGCACATCTTCCGGCACACCGACGGCTACTACTACCTGACCGCGACGGTGCCGCAGTACGACCGGATCGTGCTGCGCCGGGCGACCACCCTGCAAGGGTTGGCCACGGCCGCGGAGACGACGATCTGGAGCCGCCATACCAGCGGAGAGATGGGCGCCCACATCTGGGCGCCGGAGATCCACTTCATAAACAACAGGTGGTACGTCTATTTCGCCGCGGGCCGCACCGACGACGTGTGGCGGATCCGGATGTACGTGTTGGAGAACGCCAACGCGAATCCGCTGACGGGTTCGTGGACGGAACGCGGCCGGATCACCACACCCTGGGACACCTTCAGCCTGGACGCCTCGACCTTCGTCGCCAACGGGGTGCGCTATCTGACCTGGGCACAGCAGGAGCCGTCGATCGGAAACAACTCCAACGTCTACCTCGCCCGGATGGGTGTCAACCCGTGGCAGATCACGGGGACCGTGACCCGGCTCGTCGTGCCGACGTACGACTGGGAAACCCGCGGTTACCGGGTTGCCGAGGGACCGGCGGTGATCCAACGAAACGGCCGGATCTTCCTGACCTATTCGGCCAGCGCCACGGACGCCAACTACTGCCTCGGGATGCTGAGCGCCTCCGCCAGCGCGAACCTGCTCGACGCCGCCTCCTGGAGCAAGAGCCCCAGCCCGGTGTTCGCCAGCAACGCGGCCACCGGCCAGTACGGCCCCGGCCACAACTCGTTCACCGTCTCTGAGGACGGGCAGAGCGACATCCTCGTCTACCACGACCGGAACTACCGCGACATCACCGGCGATCCGCTCAACGACCCGAACCGACGCACCCGGCTACAGAAGGTGTACTGGAACGCCGACGGCACCCCGAACTTCGGCATCCCGGTGCCCGATGGGGCCACACCGGTGCGGCTGCGGTCCCATGACCAGGCCAGCAGCTTCATCCGGCACTACGACTACCGGGCACGGATCGAGCCGAACGTGACCAACCTGGCCGACTCCCAGTTCCGCATCGTCACCGGCCTCGCCGGCGGCGGATCGGTGTCGCTGGAGTCGACCAACTTCCCCGGTTACTACCTACGCCACCGGGGCTACGCCCTGTACGTGGAGAAGAACGACGGCTCGGCGCTGTTTGGCGGCGACGCGAGCTTCCGTCGTCAAGCCGGCCTCGCCGACAGCGCCGGGATCTCACTGGAGTCGCACAACTTCCCGGGCCGCCACGTGCGCCACCGCGACGGACTGCTCTACATCGAGGCGGTCAGTTCGAGCGCCGAGCGCGCTTCGGCCACCTTCCACCTCGAGTAGGTGCCCGCGGTCGTCGATACCCGTCCAGGTTCGTCCGGAGCCCATTCCAGCCAGGAGGAGCGATGCCCTTCAGCATCACCAGAAGACCGTCCGGCGGCGGGTCGATCCGTCGCGGCCGGCGTACGGGCCTGGTGTTCGCCATGATCACCACGCTGGTCGGCGCGGCCGGTGCCGCTCTGGTCGGCGCACCGCCCGCAGCGGCGGCGAGCATCGACACCAACGCCTACTACGTCCTGGTCAACCGCAACAGCGGCAAGGTCCTCGACGTCCGGGACACCTCGACGGCAGACGGCGCGGTGATCCAGCAGTGGTCCCGTAACGACGGCGCGTGGCAACAGTTCCAGTTCGTTTCCTCCGGCAGCGGCTACTACCGCCTCAAGGCCCGGCACAGCGGCAAGGTCGTCGACCTCTGGGAGTGGAACACCGCCGACGGCGCCGAGTACCGCCAGTGGTCCGATGTCAACGGCACCAACCAGCAGTTCCAGGTTCTCGACTCCGACGGCGGCTACGTCCGGCTGATCAACCGCCACTCCGCGAAGGCACTTGAGGTCTGGGAGCGGTCCACGGCCGACGGCGGCCGGATCAGTCAGTACGCCGACCTCAACGGCCCGAACCAGCAGTGGCAGCTGGTCGCGGTCGGCGGCGGCAGCACGCCACCGACCACCGGCTGTGGCAGCGGGTCGACCAACGCCGAGGCCGTACTGAGCGGGAGCACCTGGACGGCCCGCAACGGCTCGTCGACTGTCTACTCGGGTTCGGACATGCTGTCGGCGATGCAGGCGGCGGTCAACTCGCTCTCGGCGGGTCGTACGTCGAAGCAGCGGGTGGTGGTTCGCGGCTCCGGCTCGATGAGCGCGGGCTCGCGGTTGTCGCTGCCGTCGTACACGGCCCTGGCCGTCTGCGGCACGATCAACGTGACCGGGTCCGGCTCGGGTGACCAGGCACCGGTGTACTCGCGGGGAACCACTGACGTCGAGGTGCAGAACCTCACGCTGACCGGTTCGCCGTTGTACGGGATCTTCATGCGCAACGTGAACAACCTGACCCTCGGGCAGATCGACATGCGACTCTCGGCCGGTCTGGGCGTGCGCATCGACAACCACGGTGGGGATCGAGCGGTCAAGGTGCGCAACATTCGCATCGACACCGTGTACGTGTCAGGAACCGGCAGCCACGGGGTGGAGACGTACGGCGTGGACGGTCTGACGATCGGCACGGTCACGGCGCGCAACACCCGGGACTCCGGCCTGCTGCTCAACGACACGATCAACGCCACGATCGGCACTGTCGACGCGCAGGGCGCCGGGACCGGAACCGGGTACGCGGCGTTCCGGATGGCCAACCGCAACGGCCGGGTGGGCAACTCGTACCCGACCAACATCCGGGTCGGAACCGTGCTCGCGTCCGGCGGTGGTCGGGGGATCTTCTGCGTGTCCGAGTCCGGTGGCGCGGTCATCGATCGGGTGACGATCTCTAACACGGGGAACAACGCGATCCTGGTGGAGAACTGCTACAACGTCACCATCGCCGGGGCGTCCGGGACGGTGACGGGCGGTGGTGAGGTGAGGATCGCGGCCCGGAGCGAGTTCCCGATCTCCTCCGGCATCCGGTTCCAGAATCTGACCGTCAGCGGCACCAACATCACCCAGAGCCCCTGCGGTGGGGCGAACAACACGATCAGCAACGTCACCCGGGTCAACTCGACCCTGACGTGGTGCTGAGAGGCGATCGGCAGAGGGACTCAAGAAGCCACGCCCGAGGGCTATCGTCGCCAGATGCCGAACTCCCGCACGGCCGTGGCCGCCCTGGTCGCACTCACGGTCGTCGACGTCACCCACACCCTCGTCGCTCTTGGGGCATACGAGCGCCGCGTCGGCGTGGTGACCCACGACGGGTCCGCCATAGTGGAGATCTTCGACAGCGTCGTGCCGCTTCGTGAGTTGTCCACAGCGACATTCTGTCTGCTGCTCCTGACGCTGCTCACCGCCTGGGCCAGCGTCGCCAACTGGGTCATCCAGGCCCGCCGCGCGCGACCAGCGGGCGCACCCACAGCGCCAAGGACGAGGTGGTGGGTTAGCGCGCTCATCGCCGCACCCCTCAACCTGATCGCAGCCGTGCAGTACCTGCGGGCCACCGCGAACGGAGGCGAATACATGCACAGTGTCCTGGCGGAGACCACACTGCTGCTGGTCGCCGCAGCTGCGACGCTGGTGGCCACCTCGACCGCCGGTATCCAGGTCGTCCGGCGCCAGGTCGGGGTTTCGCCGGCTGGCGCTTCCGGGTAGCGATGGCCCATGAACCGCAATCTCGTCAAGGCTCTACAGGTCGCGTGGGAGCTGCCGGAGTTCCGTTCCGGGGTGCGACACGTCGTCGATCTTGATGAGGTCGCGGTGCTGCTGGCCACCCTGTCCGTTCCGGACCATGACCACGAGGTGGAGCGCAGCCTGCTGAGCCTGCTGCGGTCCGCCCTGGACACTGTCGAGATCCGGGAAGCGGTGTTGCTGCTGCTGGAGCAGGACGAGGTACGCAGGCCGCTCGTCGCGGCCGCGGTGGAGCCGCTGGCGGACCGGCCGGGTCAGGCTGCCGCCATCGCGTCGGCGGCCGAGGACCCTGTGGTGCGGCGTGAGGTGCGGGCGGTGCTGGCCAGCGCCAAGGTGCGCGAGCTGATCTGGCAGGCGATCGAGAACCAGCTGAGCGACGACCGGTTGGGCCTGATCCGCCGGACGGCGGTGCTGTTCGTGCGGCACCCGAGCGTCCGGCGCCTCGCCTGGGCCCTGCGCCGGCATGGTGTGTTGCGGGAACTACGCCGCAAGTAGTGATCCACGCGAGCCGATCCGATCGGTGCCGCACGCGGGCACGAGCCCGGCCGGCAGATCACCGACGGCGGCGGGCCATCCACTGCCAGATGTGGGTGCCGTTGAGACTCGGGTCGTTGCGGGCCACATAGATCCAGGACCAGTGGCCGGGGAACTGGTAGCCGTTCCAGACGACGTGGTCGTACAGAGTGATCAGGGATCCCGGGATCAGGTCGTGGGCGTGGATCGTGTTGGTCTCAGGTGGCACCGTGTCGTCGTCGCGTGAGGTGACCAGCCAGGTCGGCGTCCGAATCCCCGCCAACTCGGCGTCGGTGATCAGCGGCGGGCCTTCGCCGCTGAGCGGCTGGACGACCCCGCAGATCGGCACCGACGCGGCGAACAGGTCGGGGTAGGTGGTGGTCATCTCCAGGGACATGTAGCCGCCGTTGCTGCAACCGACCACGTAGATCCGGTCGGGGTCGACACGCTTGCGACGTACGAGGTCCTGAATGATCTCGCGGATCAGCGGGGCGAACCGGGGGCCGTCCTCCATCCAGTAGGAGGTGCTCTGCGGCGCGACGACGTACGCGCCGGAGAAGATCCGCTGAGCCTGTGGGGTGGCGAAGCCGAGCGCGCCCCGGTTGGCGCGCAGTGTGGTCTCGTTGTCGTAGTAGTCGTCCGGCAGCGAGGCCCCCTCGCCGCCACCGTGCAGCCAGACGATCAGCGGTCGCCGGCCGTGCCGGGGCGAGTGGTCGGGCGAGTACAGCCGGTACTTCAGGCCCGAGCCCGAGACGTGGTAGGTGAAGGCGTCCACCTCGGGGTTCGACAGCCCTGCCGGCACGAAGCGTGTGATGGTGATCGGCGCGCCGCGGCGCCGGACGATCGGGGTGTTCTGGGTGATGGTGTAGACGAGGTCCAGCCGGACGTTGCGGCCCCTGCTCAGGATGTAGCCGAGGGTGCCACCTCCGGGTTGACCCTCGGCGTGGCTCAGCTCCAGCACGATGTTCCCGTGCCGGTCGAGACGGGCCGCGGTGACCGTACGGTCCAGGTCGTACTCGCTGAAGATCTGGTCCCCGGGAGCGATCGGGATCGGGCTGGTGGCCTTGGCGTGCACGCTGAACGTGCCGGGGGTCAGCCCGGCCGGGTCGATCGGCCCGAGCCGGCGGGTGTCGAGGGTGACCGAGGTGACCTGCTCGCCGCCGTCGAGCGTTGTCGCGTCGAGGGTGAAACTCACGCTGGTGGGATGGTGTCCACCGGCGTGGGCGGCGGTGCCGGGCAGGGCCAGGCCAATGGCGGCACCGGCCCCACCGGCCAGAACGGTGCGACGAGTGACAGACGTGGACATGCGGTCCCCCGTACCTTGTGATGTAGAAGGTCATCGATGGAATCTCAACGTAACGCCGCGGAGATCCGCTGGCAACCGGTGTGAGCACGAGTGATCAGGGCGCCCCACGTCATGGAGCTACGCGGAAGACGCCCTGATCAGTCACGGCAGGAGGATCGCCCGCACGGTCAGCTCAGGCGCTCGAACACGGAGAACGGGTAGACCCAGGCGGGGTTGAACATCAGGCCCAGCCGGTGCAGGTACCGCTGGCAGGCGCTCGGCTGCGCCGGGTCGGGGCAGAAGGTCACCCACAACTCGGAGTAGCCGTCCTTCTCGGTCGGGCTGTAGTTGACGATCTGGTCGCGCACGACGAACCGCATCGAGGTCAGTCGGGGGTCCTGCACGTCGTTGGGGAAGGAGAGGGACGTGTCCAGGCCGTACAGCACGATCTCGTTGGAGAACAGGCAGACGCTCGCCTGGAAGTACAACTCGTAGATGGTGGTGTAGGTGGCTGTCTCGTAGACCGCCTCGGAGACCTCCTCGCGGTAGCAGGGGGTGCCCGGAGGGAACGCGGGCGGCGTGGGCACCGGGATCGCGTTGGTCGTGATGTCGCCGGTGGTGCGGGCCGAACTGCCCGACGGGGTAGCGCGCAGGCCACCGTCGGCGCAGGCGGCCTTCGTCCTGCAGATGGCCACGTCGGGCGCCGCCGACGCGGCGGCCGCCGGGACGGTGAGCGTCGCCGCGAGCACGGTCAGGGCCAGGACCAGAGACTTGAGATGTACGGACACATGACCTCCAATGGTTCGATCAGTGCGCTCTGCACCCGAGCAGGATCGCCGAACGGGCCGAGCCTCTGGCCGGGATTCCGTACACCGCCGTACACTGACGAACGTCGATTGCCGACGGGGGGCGGGACACTGGACGCTGCGGGGGTGCGAACGTCCGACGACCTTGCCGGGTTGTTGCGGGCGTTGCGACGCAGGCACGCACGCCAGCAGGGTGACGGCGAGCTGACCTATCGCGAGTTGGCCGCCCGCACCGGCTGGTCGCACACCGCGATCGCGGAGTACCTCACCGGGAAGACGCTGCCGCCGACCGACCGGCTCGACGCTCTGGTCCGGCTCCTCGGTGCCACGCCGGCCGAGCAGGGTGCGCTGGCCACCGCCCGGGACCGGATCGAGGAGAGCCGCCGCCGCGCGCCGCGCACGCCCGACCGGCTTGTGCCTCGGCAGTTGCCCGCCGACGTGGCCAGCCTCGCCGGCCGTGACGACGAGTTGGCCCTTCTCGACAAGCTCGTCGCCGCGCCCACCGCCGTCGTGGTCGCCGCCATCTCGGGCACCGCCGGGGTAGGCAAGACCGCCCTGGCCGTGCACTGGGCGCATCGCGTCGCGCACCAGTTCGACGACGGTCAGCTCTACGTGAACCTACGCGGCTTCGACCCGCGCGGGCAGGCGCTGAGCGCGGCGAAGGTGCTGCACGGCTTCCTGGACGCTCTCGGGGTGCCGGCCGCCCGGGTGCCCGCCGACCTCGACGCCCAGGCCGCGCTGTACCGCAGCGCGCTGGCCGGCAAACGGGTCCTCATCGTGCTGGACAACGCCCGCGACGCCGAACAGGTCCGTCCGCTGCTGCCCGGCACATCCACCACCGTGGTCCTGGTGACGAGCCGCAACCAGCTCACCTCTCTGGTCAGCCTGGACTGCGCGCACCCGATCCCGCTCGGCCTGCTCAGCCACGACGCGGCCAGTCGTCTACTCACCAATCGGCTCGGCGCCGAACGGGTGGCCGCCGAGCCGGAGGCCGCCGAGGCGATCATCGCCGCCTGCGCACGGCTACCGCTGGCGTTGAGCATCGCCGCCGCGAGAGTCCAGCAGTCCGGCTTTCCGCTGGGCACCCTCGCGACCGAGCTGGGGACGGCTGGTCGGCGGTTCGGCGTACTGGACGCGGGCGACGCCGTCGGGGAGGTACGGGCGGTGTTCTCCTGGTCGTACACCGCGCTCGCCCCGCCGGCGGCCGGGCTGTTCCGGCTGCTGGGCCTGCACCCCGGTCCGGACATCACGGTGGCCGCGGCGGCGAGCCTGGCCGGTCTTCCGGCGGAAGGAACCCACCGGTCGCTGACCGAGCTGACCCGCGCGAACCTGCTCGCCGAGTACCGGCCCGGCCGGTTCACGGCGCACGACCTGTTGCGGGCGTACGCCGCCGAACTCAGCGACGGCACCGATCCCGAGCCGGACCGCCGGGCCGCCACCACTCGGCTTCTCGACCACTACACCCACACCACCCACACGGCCGACGCCCTGCTGCGCCCGCACAGCGACCCGGTCGACCACCTCGTGACCCCACCCGCGGCCGGTGTGCATCCTGAGCGGCCCACCACCCACGCGGAGGCGATGGCCTGGTTGACCGCGGAACACCCGGTCCTGCTCGCCGCGCTCCGGCAGGCCGCCGGTGCCGGATTCGACGCGCACACCTGGCGGCTGGGGCGGGCCCTCGACACGTTCCTGGACCGGCAGGGGCACTGGCACGACCGCGTCGAGACCTGCCGGGCGGCCCTGCTCGCCGCCGAGCGCCTCGGCGACCCGGTCGCACAGGCGGTCGCGCACCGGTTCCTCGCCGGCGCCCACACCGTGGTCAACCAGTACGCTGACGCGCTGGGCCACCTCGATCAGGCCCTCGACCTGTACGTCCGCGCTGGAGACACCGAGGGCGAGGCGCGTACGCACCAGAACCTCGCCTCGCTGTGGGACCGGCGGAGTGAGCCGCGGAAGGCCCTTGAGCACTCGGAGCGGACCCTCGTGCTGGCCCGGGCCGCGGGTCACCGCAGGGCCCAGGCCGACGCGCTCAACGCGGTCGGCTGGTGCCTTGCCCAGCTCGGCGAGCACCTCGGGGCGTTGGCGTACTGCGAGCAGGCCCTCGCACTCCTCCAACAGCTCGACGACCGCGCCGGTGAGGCCGCGACCTGGGACAGCCTCGGCTTCGCACACCATCACCTCGGCCAGTACGGCCGGGCCGTGGAGTGCTACGAGCGCACGCTCGAGCTGACCCGTGACCTCGGCGACCTCTGGGGTGAGGCGGACACCCTCAGCCGGCTCGGTGACACCTGGCACGCCCTTGGCGACCCCACCTCCGGTCAGGCCGACTGGCAGCGGGCACTGGACATCTTCACGGCCCTCAACCACCCGGACGCCGCCGCCGTCCGCGCCAAACTCCAGCTGCCGTAATCGAGACCATCGCCCAGCGACCGGCCACCCGGGTCGTACTTTGGGACGATCTGAAGTCGCACCACCGTTCGTACGATGGGTCCATGCACCCTCGCCTGCACGCGGTGTTGGCCGAGCCGCGTGTCTCCCCCGCCCTGTCGAGGGTGTGGCGTGACTGGGCGCTGATCGCAGTCCTCGCGCCGGCGATCCTGGTGGAAGGGGTCTTCCGACCCGATCTGCCCTGGCGGGTGGGCTGCGTCGTCGTCGTGCTCGCGCTGCTGCCCACGCTCCTGTGGCGGCGTACGGCGCCGCTGGCGATGGTGGTGATCGCGTTCGGCTGCACGACGGTCGCCCCGTTCGTGCTGCCCGGCGATCCCTGCCAGTTGTTCACGGCCAGCTTCCTGGTCCTCCTGGTGTACGCGCTGTTCCGTTGGGGCTCCGGCCGGGATGCGGTGCTCGGTTCATTCTTCGTGGTGGCCAAGGTGACCGCCGCCGGCCTGGTCGACTCGGTCGACGGCGGTGAGCTGGTCGCCGGTTTCGCGGTGATGTTCGCCGCCGCCACGCTGGGTGTTGCGATCCGTTTCGGCGCTGCCGCCCGGCAGCGCGAGCTCGATCAGGTGAAGCTGTTGGAGCGTGAGCGGCTCGCCCGCGACCTGCACGACACGGTGGCCCACCACGTGTCGGCGATGGCGATCCGCGCCCAGGCCGGCATCGCCGCGTCGACGAGTCAGCCGGATGCCGCCGTCGAGGCGCTGCACACCATCGAGGCCGAGGCGTCCCGTGCGCTGGCCGAGATGCGCGCGATGGTCCGCGTCCTGCGCCGTAACGAGCCCGCCGACCTGGGGCCCAACCCGCAGGTCGCCGACATCGGACGGCTCGCCGGCCAGTTCCGCACCGGGCCGACCGTCGACGTGGATCTGCGAGGCGACCTCGGCGGCCTTCCGCCCACTGTCGGCTCCGCGCTCTACCGCCTGGCTCAGGAGTCGGTCACCAATGCCCGTCGGCACGCGCGCCACGCCACCCGCATCGAGGTCAGCGTGGCGGCCGACGACACGTCGGTGTGCCTGCGGGTCAGCGACGACGGCGAGGCCGGCGGCGCCCGTCCGACAGGTTCGCCCGGTTTCGGGCTGGTCGGAATGAAGGAGCGCGCCGACCTGCTCGGCGGCACCTGCGAGGCCGGCCCCGATCCCGACCGCGGATGGACCGTCACGGCCGTGCTTCCGCGCGAAGGGGTCGGCGCGTGACGGTTCGCGTGCTCGTGGCGGACGACCAGGAGATCGTTCGTACCGGCCTCACCATCATCCTGAACACTCAACCTGGCATCGAGGTCGTCGGTGGTGCCGGCGACGGCCGCCAGGCCGTCGAACTCGCCCGGCGGCTCCGCCCCGACGTGTGTCTGTTCGACATTCGGATGCCGGGCATGGACGGCATCGAGGCCACCCGGGCGCTCGCCGGGCCAACGGTCCCGGAGCCGCTCGCGGTGGTCGTCATCACGACCTTCGACCTCGACGAGTACGTGTACGCGGCGCTGCGGGCCGGCGCCCGCGGCTTCCTGCTGAAAGAGGCCGGCCCTGACCTGCTCAGCCAGGCCGTGCACGCCGCCGCCAACGGGGACGCGCTGATCGCGCCGAGCGTCACCACGCGGCTGCTGAAGGCGTTCGCCGACACGGATCCGGCCGCACCGCGCACGCAGCCCATCGAGGCGCTCACCAGCCGGGAGGAGCAGGTCCTGGTCGCAGTCGCGCGGGGACGCACCAACCAGGAGATCGCCGACGAGCTCTACATCACGTTGAGCACTGTCAAGTCGCACGTCACCAGCCTGATGATGAAGCTGGGGGTGCGTAACCGGGTCGAGGTGGCGATGTGGGCGTACGAGACCAACCGCCGCCGACGGCACTGGTGACCGGCGGAAGTACGACGACGGCGTCCGACCATGGGCCGACCCGATCGCGGCCCTTGTGCCGATGAGCGGGGGCGGGTGCGGCGACCACCATCGGTGGCATGACGATGCGCGAGTGGCGGCTACCGGCCGCGTTGATCCTGCTGGGCCTGATACCGATGCTCGCCGGCGCGGGACGCCTCACCGAGTTGAGCAGCGGACCGGAGATCACCCCGGCCAACGCCCGCTTCGTCGCCGATCCGCTGCCGGTGGTGCTGCACATCGTCGGCGCGGTGGTCTACACGATCCTCGGCGCGTTCCAGTTCGTGCCCCGTCTGCGCCGCCACTCTTGGCACCGCAGGGCCGGCCGGCTGCTCGTCCCCTGTGGGCTGACGGTCGCGTTCACCGGCCTGTGGATGGCCGTCGCGTACGACCTGCCCGCCCATGACAACGACGTGCTCGCCGGCATGCGACTCGTCTTCGGTTCGGCCATGGCCGGCTCGATCCTGCTCGGCCTCGCCGCCGTGCTCCGCCGGGACATCGCCCAGCACCGCAGGTGGATGGTGCGCGGCTACGCGATCGGCCTCGGTGCCGGCACCCAGGCGTTCACCCACGCGCCGTACCTCATTGCGACCGGCGACCAGCCCGACGGGAACCTCCGGGCCGGCCTGGTGGTCGCCGGATGGTTGATCAACCTTGCCGTGGCCGAGTGGTACCTGCGGCGTCCAGCTCCGGCCGTCGCCGCGGCGGCAGTGCGCCGAGCGGAGCCCGAGCGGCAGAAGGGCTGAGGGTCGTCACCCCTCTCGCACCTGACGGTGTGGCTGCCGTGCCGGCGGTACGGCAGCCACACCGAAGCGTCACCTGTTCCGCTTCTCCTGGCACGGCACGCAGAAGCGAGCGTGCGGGAGAATTTCGAGCCGCTCGGCCGGGATGCTCCGGCCGCACCTCTGGCAGGCACCGTAGGTGCCGTCGCTGATCCGGTTCAGCGCACCGGTGATCTGCTCGATGTTCTGGCGGGTGGCCAGCAGCAGCGCAGCCTGGTTGTGGGCCTCGCCGGGGTCGCCGGTGTCCGCGTTGAGCTCGGTCAGTTCCCGCAGCCGAGCCGTCTGGGTGGCGAAGTCGTCCGCCAGGGACGCTCGCAGGTCAGCCAGCCAACTCTGGTCGGGAGTAGGACGATGATCGACGCTCATGATCTGCCTTTCAAGGGAGATGGGCGGGAAAAACAAAAAGGGCCGAAGCTTGATAGCTTCGCCCTGGCGGTCGTTCTGGGTATGCAACGACTCCGCAGGTGGGCCTCGGCCGGTTCGCATCGGGCTCGACACTGTGTGCGTGGGCACGGTGTGCGGTGCGCGGACAACCGGCACCCGCATGTCGGCCTTGGGGCGGGTCGCCGTCGGCACGCGGACAGCACCGCACACCGCCACCTCGGTGGCGGCGGGCGAGCGGAAGGTCACCGGCGGCATGCCCCCCACCATAGAGTGGCGTTGCCCTAATGCCAACGTTCGCGGCGGGGCCTCGTTCCGGCCACGAACTGCCACTTTTGGCCGCGATTAGGACCGTTGCTCCGATCGGTCGACGCCGTCCGGTTCTCCGCCGGCACGGTGTCGCCGGTTGGTCAGCTCGGGGTGAGGAGGCAGAACTCGTTGCCCTCCGGGTCGGCGAGCACCCTCCACGGGACGTCCTGGCCCAGGTCGATGGGGGTCGCGCCGAGACTCCGCAGCCGGGCCGCCTCGGCCTCCGGGTCGTCACCGGGGTACGGGCGGACGTCGAGGTGGACGCGGTTCCATCCGCTCTTCACGTCCGGGGTACGGACGAACTCCAGATAGGGGCCGACGCCCTTCGCGGAGCGCAGTCGCGCAATCTGGTCGGTCACCTCGTGCAGGGTCCAGTCCGTGGCCTCGCTCCAGAACCGGGCCATGGCTCGCGGATCGGCGCAGTCGACCACCACGGCGGCGATCGGTCCGGTGTCCCGGTAGAGCGGTCGGGGGTCCAGCACGCAGAACTCGTTGCCCTCCGGGTCGGCCATGACCGTCCACGGCACGTCGCCCTGGCCCACGTCGGCGGTCGTTGCGCCGAGATCCGTCAGGCGAGCGACCACCTGCGCCTGGTGGGCCGCCGAGGTGGTGGCGAGGTCCACGTGCACCCGGTTCTTCGCCGTCTTGGGCTCCGAGGAGACGATGAGGTCGATGCAGACAGCGACGGGGTCGGGGTAGACGAAGCCCTCGGGTTCGAGGTTGGTCACGCCGGGTCCCTCACTGGAGATTTCCCAACCGAGCGCCTGCGCCCAGAAACCGCCCAGCGCGGAGTCGTCCCGAGCCTTCATGTTGATCTGAACAAGACGTGTCGCCATGCCGGCGATGCTAGGGCCTGCGTCGACGTCTCGCTGACCGCCATCGCCGCCTACCGCACTACCGTCCGCGCTCGTCCGGATGCTGCTCCTTCGTCAGGTGCAACAGCCATCCCTCGCCGGTACGGATGAGCGCGTATCGCCGGCGCCCGGTGCGACCGTGCAACGTGAACAGCATCCGGCGGTCGCTGCGATCATGCTCCTCCCAGGTGCCGATGTCGGCGATCGACTTGTCGACGTCCTCGTAGGTGAGGTGAGCGAGGTCGTGGTCGGGGACGGCGATCGCGAGCCGGTTGTCGCTGGGACTGTCCGGCAGACCGCGAGGCACCGCCCACGAGCGCAGCACACCATCTTCTTCGAGCCGCAGGTCGAAGTGCGGTCGTGGTTTGCGGTGGTGGTGCAGGACGAAGGCGGGTGCCACTCCCCCATTGTCGGCGCGGGTCGGCCCTCCCGCCTGTCGACGCGATTACCTCACGCGGCCGCCGGCATTAATTGCGTGGCGCGCATATTTGCGTGTCACGCAATTAGTGCTAGCGTGGTGGCATGACGGGACTGCGGGAGCGCAAGAAGGCCGAGACGCGGGCGGCGCTCGGTTGGGCTGCGATCCACCTCACCGCGGAGCGTGGCTACGACAACGTCCGCGTCGAGGACATCGCCGAGGCTGCCGGCGTCTCCCCGCGTACCTTCAACAACTACTTCTCCAGCAAGGCCGAGGCGATCGCCTCCCGCCACCTCGACCGCAGCCTGCGCACCGCAGCCGCGCTGCGCGAGCGTCCCGCCGACGAGCCGCTCTGGGTGGCGCTCACCCAGGCCGCGCTGGATCAGTTCACGCGCGGCCCCGAGGTCGAGGCGATGCCCTCCCCCGACCACGCCCGGTGGGTTGCCGGCGTACGCACCATGCTCGCCGAGCCCGCGCTACAGGGCGAGCGGCTGCGCGCCACCGCCCTCGCCGAGGCCGAGCTTGCCGCCGCGGTCGCCGAGCGCACCGGCACCGACCTCGCCACCGACATGTACCCGAGGCTCGTCGCGGCCGCCGCCAGCGCCGCCGTCGTCGTCGCCATGCAGCACTATCTCGACAGCGCCGACCCACCCGCCCCGATCGAACGCCTCATCACCGACGCCTTCACCCAGGTCGCCGCCGGCCTCCCGGCCCCACCCCGCTGAAGCTCCGCCCTCACGCCGGACACCACCTCACCCACGTCTCCAGCCGCATCACACTCCCGCGGCGGGCCGGCCACGTGCCGCGCCTGCCGTGGCGATGACGCGCACCCCGAAGGGATCACGATCATGATCGATGTCGTCATCGTCGGAGCCGGCCCCAACGGCCTCATGCTCGCCTGCGAACTGGCCCTCGCCGGCGTGCACCCCGTCGTCCTCGAACGCCACGCCGCGCCCACCGGCGAGCCTCGCGCCAACGGCCTCGTGGGACAGGTCGTCCGCCTGCTCGACCGGCGCGGCCTCTACGCGCGGCTCAGCGGTGAGAGCACCCCGCCGGCCCCTCAACCCGCCTTCACCTTCGGCGCGTTCTCGCTGGATCTCACGATGCTCGCGGAGAACCCGCACTACGTGCTCGGAGTGCCGCAAGCCCAGCTCGAGGCCGGTCTCGCCGTCCGAGCCGCCGAGCTCGGAGTCGACCTGCGCCGCGGCCACGAGGTCGTCGACCTCCGCCAACGCCCCGACGCGGTCGAGGTCCACCTCGCCGACGGTACGCAGCTCACCAGTCGTTTCGTCGTTGGTGCCGACGGCGGCCGCAGCGTGGTGCGCCGCCTCGCCGGTATCGACTTCCCCGGTGTCACCAACGACCGGTCGATCTCCCGCACCGCCACGGTGACCGTGCCTGCGTCGTCCCTCGACCCTGAGACGGGCGGCCTGCGCGTCCCCGGCTACGGTGTCGTCCCGCCTTTCCAGCACACCCGCACGGCGCGTGGCCTGATCGCCTGGGCCCCGTTCCCCGGCCGCCCGGCGATCCTGAGCACGACGGAGTGGCCCGACACGCCACCGAACGACGAGACCCCGATGAACCTGGCCGAGCTCCGCGCCAGCGTCGCCCGGGTGCTCGGTGCCGACATCCCCCTCGGCGCGCCTGACGGCCCCGGCCTGCTGCGGCGGCTGACCGGCCGCAACACCCGCATCGCCGCCCGCTACCGCGCCGGCCGGGTGCTGCTGGTTGGCGACGCCGCGCACGTGCACCCCGCGATGGGCGGCCCCGGCCTCAACCTGGGCCTGCAGGACGCGGTCAACCTGGGTTGGAAGCTCGCCGCAACGGTACGCGGCTGGGCACCGCAGGGTCTGCTCGACACGTACGACAGCGAACGTCGCCCCGTCGCCGAACGGGTCGTCATGTCCACCCAGGCGCAGTCGGCGCTCATCGGCCCTGGCGACGAGGTCAGCGGATTGCGAGAACTCTTCGCCGAACTGCTGCGCAAGCCGGAGGTGACCGGGCACATCGCGGCGCTGATGTCCGGTGCGGACATCCGCTACCCCGCCGATCCGGCCGACCCTCTGGCCGGCCGCTGCGCGCCCGACTTGGTCGTGCAGACCGACCACGGCGCGACACGCCTCGCCGAGCTGACCCGCACCGCCCGGCCACTGCTGCTGGACTCCACGGGTGCCCACGCCGGGATCGCCGCACCATGGCGAGACCGGGTCGACGTGGTCACCGGCTCACTGGAGGGCACGACGGCGACCGCCCTGCTCGTACGCCCCGACTGCTTCATCGCCTGGTCCGCCGGGAACGCCGCCACGCTGCGTGCCGCGCTCACCCATCACTTCGGCCGTCCGCGATGACCACGAACCCATTCCGGGCTGGCCCTCTTCAGCGTGTCTTTGCGTACGCCTTCCAGGCCTCGACCGGAGTGAGCGGGACCGGCGCGGGTCGCTGCGCCACAGTCGTCAGCTCGATCCGCTGGCCTTCCGCCGCCGACCGGAGCAGGCTGGTCATCGTTTCGAGCACGTGCAGCGCGACGTCGCCGCCGGCGCGCGGCGGACGCTGATCGTCGGCCCTGACAAGGTCGATCAGACCGATGCCCCGGGAACCCTTGGCGTAACCGGCCTGCGGTTCGAGGGCGCGCCATTCGGTGCCACCGAGTGCGAAGAGACGGACCTCGCCGTCGAAGTAGTTCGGATCGGGTACGGCGAGCGAGCCAGCCTCCCCGTGCACCTCGATCGGTGCGGCAGTCGTCCGGACGCCGTCGAAGCTCGTCGTGATGGTGGAGAGCGCACCGTTGGCGTGCTCGAGGACGCCGGTGAGGTGGGTGTCCACCCCCACCGGGATTCGCTCGCCGGTGCGCGGGCCCGAGCCGATGACGCGCTCGGTGCGCAGGCGGCTGGCGGCTCCGGTCACCGCCCGGACCGGCCCGAGCAGGTGGATGAGCGCCGAGATGTAGTACGGCCCCATGTCCAGCATCGGGCCGCCGCCGGGTGCGTAGTAGAAGTCGGGGTTGGGATGCCAGCGTTCGTGCCCGGGAGTGACCATGACGGCCGACGCGGACGTGGGGCGTCCGATGAGCCCGCCGTCGATCGCCGCCCGCGCCGTCTGCGTACCCGTACCCAGGACGGTGTCCGGCGCGCACCCGACGCGGACGCCGGCCGACGCGGCCCGCTCGATGATCGCGCGGCCGTCCGGGAACGTCACGGCGAGCGGTTTCTCGACGTACACGTCCTTGCCGGCGTCGATCGCTCCCAGCGAGATGTCCGCGTGCGCCGCGGGGATGGTGAGGTTGAGCACCGTCTCCACGTCCGGGCGGGCGAGCAGGCGCTCGACGCTCATCGCCTCGGCTCCGGGAATCGTGGCCGCGACCGCGGCCGACCGGGAGGCGTCGAGGTCGGCCACCGCGGCGATGCTCACCTCGGGGTGCTCCGCGAGTGTGTCCAGGTACGCGCGGGAGATGAACCCGAGACCTACGACGCCGACGCGGTGCGGGTCGCCCACACCATTCCCCTCTCGATGACGGTACGGACACCCGGGTGCTCCAGCACGTCCAGGCTGTGGCCGGGGGTCGTCACGACGACGCGTCCGGCACCCCACAGTCGGGTCCAGATCGCCGGCGAGGTGACCGGCCGGTGCCACGGGTGCCACGCCTGCGTCGGATGGGTGGTGACGGCCAGTACGTCGATCAGGTCGTCGTGCAGCACCCAGTACTGCTCGGTGACCAGGTCGAAGTCCTCGATGCCCGCGGTGATCGGGTGCTCCCGGCCGAGGTCGGTGATGCGCACCGTGTGCGGCAGGAAGTTGTCCTCCGGGCCGCCGTGACGCTCACACGGCTCCCGGCCCGGATGGGTCGCGAACTGGCCGCCCACCAGGTGCAGGTATTCGGATGACGCGCGGAATGCGTCCACGATGCCGCCGTGCCAGCCGGTGAAGCCCGTGCCGGCGACGACCGCCGCGCTGAGGCCGGCCACCTGGTCCGCGGTGATCTGCGACATCGTCATGCACTGCACGACGAGGTCGGTCTCGGCCATCTCGGCGGCGTCGGCGTAGATCTCCGTCGACTCCTCGACCCGTACGGCATAGCCGCTACGTTCGAGGAAGGGGAGGAACAACTCGGTCGCCTTGACCGGCTGGTGCCCCTCCCAACCGCCCCGAACCACCAGTGCTCTGCGCTGCGCCACCATCGCTCCCTCCCACGGTCCGTCGCCACCGGGCTGGCCGCTCCCGCCCCGACGACGTGCCGCCGATGCCGGTACGTGTCGAGCACCGAAACCGTACCCGTGGTCGCCCCGACAAAGCCGACGTACGCCGGCTTCCGGATTCCACTGTGCACGGTCGGCTCACGCCGCAGCAAGAACGCAGGTGCTGAAACGGCGCAGAGGTTCCGGGCCGGCCGGGTCGAATCGCGAGCGTCGCAGCGGGATCTGCTGATCAACCGCTACGGCGGTTACCATACTGGCGAGGGCTCTGGACCGAGCCCCGGCCGCCGAGATGCTGACCCTTTCCATGCGGTTGAGGCGAGGCGACCTTGCCCTTCGCGCGTCGGGCAGCCCGATTCGCGGGAACGGCAGGCTGCTCGGTCTCGGTCTCGGTCTCGGCCGGCGTCGAGGTGTCGGCAGCCACCGCGGGGTCGTCTTGGGCGGGTTCAGGCTCCGGCATCGGGTTCTCCTTGGATTTGGTGGGGCCCTGCGGGCCGTCACGGCCGGCGGACGCGGACTGATCGACGCCGAGGTGCGCGCCTTGACGGTAGCGCAACGCCAGGCCCAGCTGATTGCTCCCCCGCTCGAGCGGGACCAGTCCTGCCGCCAGCCGGCCATCACCTCGGCACGCACCGTTAGCACACCATGACAGATCGCGAGCCAGCCCGGCAGAAGTGGGCGACGCACTCCCCGTCAGATCGATACGGCCCCCCTGCGGCGCACCGTCGAATCGCTGGCTGAGCTGCGCAGACGTCCAACGGTCTCGCCGGCTCGCCGATCGCGACGCCGCCGATCGTCTTGCAGACCTCCAGAGGTAACGGGCTCAGTCGAGTACCGACTCGCCGCCCGGGTAGGCGAATGACGCGCGTGGTGAGTAAAAACCCCAGACGATCTCCAGCGGGTCGGCCGGACGCAGCGCGTACACCGGATGGTCGGGTTCGAGGAACTCCAGCGACTCGACAGCGAACGGGTCGACCGGCTCCGCCACGAACGGGTAGTTGCCGCTGAGCAGTCTGCCGTTCAGCCGGGTGAGATAGCGCAACTGGCCCCGGTTGACGGCGTCACCGGTGCGCCCGACGCGGGCCGTCGTCCTGATCACGGGCACGCCGTCCGCCTCGGTGGTCGCGATCAGCCGGTGCCCCCGTACCTCGATGGTGGTCCTTCCCGGGGTAGCCGGCACGCCCCGGGCGGCGGCGTACGCCCGGACGACCGGACTGGAGTTGACGTAGTGCGTCCACCAGCGGCCGGGCGTGACACCGTCGGGGGCGTCGAGCCCGGAGAGGTCCGGTCCGATGTACGTCAGCGAGTAGGCGCTGAAGCCAGAGGTCTGCCCGGCGTCGTCGACGGCGTACTGGTTCATGAAGACCTGGTGGTTCGCTGCCGGCCTGAGCCCGTCGGGCACCAGGGCGGCCACCGCGTCGGGGTCGGCCGGCAGCCAACCGAAGTAGATCATTCTGCTGTTCACGACGAGCTGCGGAGCGACGAGTTCGGTCACGAGGGTCCTTCCGCTGGGCATCGGTCCGTAGTCGCGACGCTACGGAGCGGCCCACCGCCCGGACAACGACGGATTGCCGACACGCAACCCGTCGTTGTCCGGCTCGGGAAGGCCACCGTGGATCGGTCGTTACGCCGGAACGACCGTCAGACGGTGGTGCGGGACCACTGCTGGTTGGTGCCGGAGTTGCACGAATACTGCTTGAGGACCACTCCGTCCGCGGTCGCCGCGGCCGGCACGTCCACGCACTTGTTGCTGTGTCGTGCCCGGAGCTGGAAGTAACCGCCGTTGGCGACCATCTGGAACTGCTGGTTGGTGCCGGCGCCGCAGGTGTACTGGACGAGCTCGGCACCGTCGGCGGTCGATGCGCTCACCACGTCGAGGCACTTTCCGCTGTGCCGGCTGACGATGCGCCAGTATCCGCTGCCGGCGTCCTGGAACTGCCACTGCTGCCACGCACCACCGCCGTACGTGTACTGGCCGACGCGGGCGCCGTTGTCGGTGTTCGGCTGCTGGACGTCCATGGCCTTGCCGCTGTGCCGCACGTTGATCCGGTAGTACGTTCCCGTCGACGGCGGGGGCGTCGTCGGGTCGCCGCCGATGGCGTCGCCCCACGCGTACCGGATCCGGTCCGCGCCGGAGGTGTTACGGACCGTCAGGTTGAGGTCGGTGCCGCTGCCGCTGAGGGCGAACATCGAGTACCAGTCGTAGCCGATGGTGCCGGTCTTGCCACCGAGGGCGGGCCAGTAGGTGCCACCCATCTGGTTGTCCCGCATGACCTGGGCCATGGCCCGGATGTAGCGCACGAAGTTGTCGGTGCTGCCCGCGTCGGCGTAGTTGCGACCGTCGTTCATCGGTGCGCCGAACTCGGTCGCGACCGCGCGGGAGGCGCAGTTGCCAAGGCGCGCCTGGATGTGGCTGCGGAAGGCGTCGTAGGTCATCGCGCCGTAGAAGAAGGCGTAGTAGTGGAAGGACAGCAGCGTCGAGTTGAAGCGGCTGTCGTTGCAGATGTCGCGCAGGTCCTGGCTGAAGCCGGTGCCGCCGATCAGCACCCGGCCGGGCGCCGCCGAGTAGTGGTAGCTGAGCCAGTTGGCCGCGACGTTGCGCCACTCCGCCGAGCTGTAGCCGTGCGGCTCGTTCATCGGCTCGAAGTAGACGTTGGTGTTCGTGCCGTACGTGTTGGTCACGGTGGACCACATCGCGTTCCACGCGGCGAGGTTCGTGATCCTGCCGCCGGAGGCGGCGCCGTCCTCCCAGTAGGCGAGGATGACCTTGAAGCCGCGGGCGGTGGCCGCGTCGATGGCGCCTCGGTACGCCTCCCACCAGGCCGTCCCCACCGTGTGGGTGTTGATGGGCAGTCGGATGGTGTTGACCCCCATGGTGGACGCCATGTCGTCGTAGAGGGCATTGGCCTTGGCCCGCACGGTGGCGTTGCTGTCGGACATGCTCAGGCCCTGCACGACGAGCGGGCTGGTCTTGAAGTTGTCACCCAACATGGCCCAGTTCATGCCGCGGAACTGGTTGGTGGCGGCGGTGGCCGGCGACGACGCGACGGCGACGACGCCAACCATCGCCGTCAACGCGGCCACCAGGGCGCAGAGCACCCGTCGATGTAGTGCCACAGTCGGAACTCCTTGAAGAGGGACCAGGTTCAGCTGATCACGCGGAAGGTGGCGTCGGCACGGCTCTGCGCGTCGGACACCGGGTCGAGTCGGAGCAGGTAGCTGTAGTGCCGGACGTAGCGGTCCGGGTGGCTGTAGGACTGGAACGACGTCCACGACGAGTTGGCGAGACCGGCGACCTGCCGGAAGGTGGCGTCGGCGGCGAAGGTGGCGGTGCCGTCGTTGCCTTCCAGGCGGAAGTCGTATCCGTAGTGGCGCAGGTAGTGGCCCGGGTAGTTGACCGACTGGATGGAGACGGTGCCGGAGCCGACCAGGCCGGGCACCAGCCGCCACTGGCCGTCCTGGGCAGGGCTGACGTTCGGGTCGATGCGGACGTCGTAGTCGTAGTGCCGCACGTACCGGTCCTGGAAGTTGTACGACTGGATCCGGTTGACCGCGGTGGCGGGCCAGCGGGCGAGCACCCGGTTCTGTTCGGCAGCGGTCAGGTTGAGGATCGAACCGTGCCGTTTCTTGGTGCCACCCATCGTGTACGAGCCGGAGGCCGGCAGTCGGTAGCCGCCCGGGCTCGACGGATCGGTGGTCAGCACCGGCAGGTAGCCACGCCCGCTGGAGTACTGGTCGAGGTAGAGGACCCACTCGTTGCGGGTGTTCATCTTCATCCACATCGGGCCTTCGACCTGCGCGCCGGTCAGCCCGATGCCGGAGAGGTTTCCGAGGCTGGTCCAGGTGCCGAGGATGGAGTTGCTGCCTTCGATGGCGATCTGGCCGTCCCGAGAGGCCCGGACGTAGCGGAAGGCGCCGACTCCGGCCGGCACCTCGACGATCTGGGTGTCGATGATCTCCTGGGTTCCCGGCCGGTTGACGTAGGGCTGCGGTGTGGTGACGCTGCGGAAGTTCGCCGTGCGCGCGTAGTAGATGCGGTGTTTGGTCGCGCCGTTGAGCGGGACGTTCGTCGCCCAGTAGAGGACGTAGTCGCCGGTGGCCGGGTTCCAGATCGCCTCGGGCGCCCAGGCGTTACGTCCGTCTGGAATTGCGCCGGCGACGTTCAGCAGCCACGGCGCCGACCAGTTGACCAGGTCGGTGGACTCCCACACGACGAGGTTGCGGCTGCCGTTGTTGATCGCGGTCGACCAGTCCTGACCGCAGCCGATGCACAGGTCGGTGGCGATGATCCAGTACCGGTCGCCGGCCGGTGAGCGCACCAGGGCGGGGTCGCGGACGCCGCGGGTGCCGACTGTGGACCGCAGCACGAGCCCACCGTTGTTGAGGTCGGTCCAGCGTAGGCCGTCGGCGCTGTGGGCGAAGTAGATCTGCTGGTCGGTCGACGACTCGCCGGTGAAGTGCGCCATCAGGTAGCCAACGGTCGGGTCGAGCGCGGCCGCCTCCTTCGGTGTCGCCGCCGACCAGGTGGTGAACAACAGGCTCGCGGCCACCGCAACCGCGCAGAGCCGGGCGAGGACTCTCGACATCTGTCTCTCCTTCGCGCAGGGGCTAGCAGTCAGCTAGAGCGTCGGTACGACGGGCCGGATGGTGCCGTCGGTGCTGAACTCCATCCGGTCGATGGCGGTCTCGCGGTTGGTGCCGTTGCCGGTCGGCACGGCGAAGCGGTGGTAGGCGATGTACCAGGTGTCGCTGCCGGGTGCGCGGACCACGGAGTGGTGTCCGGTGCCCTTGATGCCGGCGTCGAGGCGCTTCTGGAGGATCACGCCGCGTCTGGTCCACGGTCCGAGGGGTGCGGAGCCGGTGGCGTAGGCGACTCGGTAGTCCTCGCTGCGCGTGTCGTTCTCCGACCACATGAAGTAGTAGAGGCCGTTGCGTTTGAACACGAACGGTGCCTCGTTGTAGCCCGACGGGGTGATGACCCGCGCCTGTGCGGTGTCGAAGGAGACCATGTCGGCGTTCAACCGCACCGCCCGCGCGACGCCTTGGCCCCAGTACAGGTAGGACTGGCCGTCGTCGTCGGTGAAGACCATGGGGTCGATCGTCTGTCCGCCGGAGAACTGGTCGCTGCGGATGAGTGGTCGGCCCAGGGCGTCACGGAACGGTCCGGTGGGGGTGTCGGCCACCGCCACGCCGAGGTGTTTGGCTGTGTTGCCGCTGGCGGCGCCGCCGCTGAAGTACAGGTAGTAGCGGCCGTTGGCGCTGGCCACCGCCGGCGCCCACGCCGAGTTGTCCGCCCAGGAGACGTCCGGACCGTGGTCGAGGATCACGCCGTGGTCGGTCCAGTTGACCAGGTCGGTCGAGGAGAACGCCTTGTAGTAGGTGCCGGCCCAGCTCGCGTAGCCGTCGGTGGTCGGGTACAGGTAGTAGCGGCCGTTGAACACGGCGAGGTGCGGGTCGGCGAACAGACCCGGAATCACGGGCCCTTTGGTGGTCCTGGGGGCCCAGGGTGCGACGAGGCGGAAGGAGCTGTCCGCCCGGAACGCGGCCGTGTCCTGGTAGGCGTCGAGCCAGAGCGCGAAGTCGCGGTGCCGGATGCGCCGGTTCGGATAGTTGTACGAGACGAGCGCCACCGATCCGCTGACCGAGCCGTCCACGGCACAGAAGGTGGCGTCGGCCCGGAACGCCGCGTCACCGGTGTTCGGGTCGACCCGGAGCCGGTAGTCGCGGTGCCGCAGGAACATGCCGGTCCTGGTCTGCAACGAGTAGCAGGTCGGCGATGCCAGACCGTTGACCACTGTGAAGGTGGCATCGAGCTTGGTCTGGTTGCCGCTACTGGAGGTCACCGGGTCGAGTTGACCGAGATGATCGATGTGCCGCACGTACCGCCCGGCCTGGTTGACCGCCTCCAACGACACCGCACCGGTCGGCAACGTCGCGGCAAACGACGGCCCGTCGGCCACCACCACGACAGCCGCAGCGGCCACCGTGGACAGCACGAGGAGGGCACGTGGGCGCTTGGTCGATGCTCCCGACAGAATCACCGTCCCGACCCCTCTCGTAAGATCATCTATGTTAGCGTTAACAAGAGCAGGCGGTATCTGGGCTCAGGCTTGAGCGGCCCTGGCGACGGGGTGGAGTGTTCGCATGCGGTGCCTCTGGCCCGTCACACGACCACAGACACAATGTGTTCGACTCGTTAAGTTCGCGTTGCGGACAAGTGTTAGCGATCGCATCTACGAGTGTCAAGGGATCGACCGCTGCCGCTCCCCCGCGAGCCCGGTCACGCCACCCGTCATCCACAGTCCCGGTCAGACCGTGCCCTCACCCTCCTGAAGCCATCGATGGACGACGGCGAAGTCCGCCTCGGTCAGGCCTGTGTACGGGTCAACGCGATGCAGCAGTGCCCGCCCCGGGTGGCGAGCCCTCACCCATCGGCGGTCGGCGTCGGTGATCTCGTCGTCAAGCCACACGAAGGGTCCTCCTGCTGCCCACTGGGTCAGGAACGGGGTCTTCCAGTGCAGGCCACGCCCCGTCTCCTCGTCGTCGTCGGGCCAATCGACGACGGGCAGGTCCGGAAGACCGAGCCGGGGGGAGACGATCTCGTTCGCCTCAGCCATCCACGTCGTTGCCCAGACCAACTGACAGCCCAGGGCGAGCAACCGACGACCGTCGTCCGGATTGAGGCGATCAAGGAGGGGGTTGCCGGTCTTGTCCGTCTGCCGCTTGGCGCTGCCGCCCGACGGACGTCTCTGGCCAACCGATCGGGCCTTGAACGGGATCAGCGGTCCGTCCACATCGAGGAAGATGACCGGACGTCCGGCGAAGCCGGGAATCACGCCGGAACCGTCCCCTGCCGACCTTGATCCTCGAGCACCTCGCGCACCTGCATGAGCGCGAAGCCCAGCAGGTTGAGCCCTCGCCAACAGGCAGGGTCGCCAGCAGCCGGATCGTCGCGGTTCAGGCCGATGCCCCAGATCCGGTCGACCGGGCTGGCCTCCACCAGGACTCGCTGCCCGGTGGCCAGCAGAAACGCCCGGAGCGCGGGGTGCTGATCGAATTTCGCGAGGTTGCCGGCCACCACGATCGCGAAGCGGTGTTCACTCCAGGTCTGCTGATCGAAACCCGCGACGCGTCCCCCCAGCACCTTCGCGGCGTGGGGATGCGGCGCGGCGAGGATCTGTTCCGCCATCGCGCGGTCGCCGAACAGGGTGGCCTTGCGCCACATCATGTAGTGCTCCGCAGTGGCGAACCGCATGTCGTCGGCGGTGAACGGCGCCGGCCACCACTGACTCAGGCAGCCTGCGCCGACACCACCGTCACGTTCGGGCTGGTGCCCCCAGAAGAACAGGAATTTGACCTGATGACCCTGCGCCTGCGCAGCGGCCAGATCCGCGACGCTCCGAACCGATGCCAGCATGATGGCGAGTGTGCGGCACCAGCGTTGCGCGTACCCCGCATTTTCGACCGCGACGACGTGCTCGCGGCCGCCGCGACGCCAGGCATGCCCACAGCGCTGTGACATAGTGCCCACGTCCGGCGGCCATCGAACCCGACGGCCGATACCTACAGTCGGACCATGACCATCGACGACGGCGTGCGGGTCTGGCTCCGCCGGCAGGGAGCTGAGCAGATCGCCCATCCCGGAGGCAACCTGTACGTCCACCTATGTCGAGTCAGCGAACGACTCGCCGTGCTCGGCTGCGCCCGTGACGTGCAAGCAGCGGGCCTCACCCACGCCGCCTACGGGACCGACGGGTTCGACGTCACCCTGGTTGATCGGGCCGATCGTGCGGTGCTGCGGGATCTCGTTGGCGCCGACGCCGAGGAGCTCGTCTACCTGTACGGCGCCTGCGACCGTGGACGCAGCTGGCAGCAGCTGGCGAGGACCGGCGAGGTGTTCGACCGCTTCACACGTCAGGTGGGGACGCCCGGTGAGACTCGACTTCGGTCGCTCGTGGACCTGAGCATCGTCAACGAGATGGACGTCATCGAGCACGATCCTGCGGTGGCAGACCGGCACGGGGCCTACTTCCGGAAGCTGTTCGCGTCGTGGGCCCCGATCGCCTCGGAGCAGGTCATCAGCGATGCTCAGCGGGTCCTGCGGCAGTGACACCCGAATCGTCGCGTCCGACAACACGGACCTCCGGCCGCGTACGGGTGCGAGCCGTCTACCCCGGCAGCTTCGATCCCTTCACTGCAGGGCATGTGAATGTGGTCAGCCGGGCATGCGCTCTCTTCGACGTGCGCACGCTACGGGCGCGGCGGGCCGAGTAGGGCGGCGATCATCGCTTCGGGCTCGATGGTGGTTGGTCGATCGCTGACCTGCCCGTCGCCGAGTTCGATGACCCGCCACACTCCGTCCGCGCGAAGGGCGAGGTCCACGGTGACGAAGGGCAACCCGAGCCCGGCGATCATCGGCGCGAGCGACTTCACGTCGACCTCGACCGAAGGGCTGTCGTTCGGGCTGTCCGGATGAGGGCCGATCAGGACGCAGTCGCCGTTGACCCACCAGGTGCGTACCTCGGCGGAGGTGAACCGCTCGAAGCGACGCAGCACGAACCCGCCCACGAAGTCGTCCTCACGCAATTCCAAAAACCGGCTCGCCACTCTCCAGACGGCCACCGCGTCGTCGAGCTCGGGGATGAAGGCCGCGTCGTCCCAGTAGTGCTTCATCGACTTGGTGTAGTCACGCAGTACCGCCGGTCCCGCCCCGAGCGCGACGCGCGCCTGGTCAAGATCTGCCTGATCCGAGCCCCGGGTCCACACCGACGCGGGAGTGACCGCCGCCAGCGCCGCGTACCAGCCGGGCAGCTCATGTGCCCGCCGATACTGCTCAGCACTGGTTCTCAACGCCACACCGCGCTCGGCGAGAGCCTCGGCGAACGCCGCGTACCGCTCGCTGCGCAGCATCCAGCCGCGATAGACCGCCGCACCGGTCCCCGAGACCGAGGCCACCGCCCGACGTACGTCACCGCTCCGCGCCAACGCGTCGTGGTCGACCACCGCCACCTGGAATCCCGCAGCACGGGCCGCTTCAGCCTCGGCCACGAAATGCTCGTCCGGGCGGCGTGGACGCAGCGGGTTCGCGGGAACGATCAGGATCACCCCCGTATCCTGCCCGCGGAAACTGGTTGCCTGTCGCCGGGGTCGCGCCGACGATCAGTCGATGCCCAGCGACCAGGCGACCCCCGACTTCTCGATCAAACCCACCCTCACCGGTGAGCGGGTGATCCTGCGGCCCTTCGTCGACGACGACCTGGACACCGTCCGCGCGGCGGTGGCCGACCCCGAGGTGGCCCGGCTGACCGGCAGCCCGGCCGACGACGCTCCCGGCGAGGAGCGGATGCGTTCCTGGTACGGCAGCCGCAACGCGCAGACCGACCGACTCGACCTGGCGGTCGTGGACCGCGCCACCGGGGCCTGCGTCGGCGAGGTGGTCCTCAACGACTGGGATCCCGCCAACCGGAACTGCAACTTCCGCACCCTGCTCGCCGCCGCCGGCCGCGACCGCGGCTTGGGCACCGAGGCGGTACGCCTGATCGTCGGCCACGGTTTCGAGAGGCTCGGCCTGCACCGCATCTCGCTGGAAGTGTTCGCCTTCAACCCCCCGGGCCCGCCGGGCGTACGAGAAGGTCGGCTTCGTGGCCGAGGGCGTGCTGCGGCAGGTCCTGCGCGATGGCGACGACTGGGTTGACGCCACGGTGATGTCGATCCTCGCGCCCGAGTGGGCAGAGCACGGGGGACACCCCGAGCGCCGATGATGGGCGCCGGCCCGCACACGCTCGATGCGAACCCGCCGCCACTCCACTATCTTGCGATGTCGCGGAACGGCCGCCCGTCCTCGATGGTCGGTAAGGCTGCGCTTCTCGCGATCCAGCGGTCGACGTAGGCCTTCAACCCGTCGGCGTTACGCGCCGTGGTCAACCAGTCCCAGGCAGCGTCGCGGATCTCCCGTTGGGCGATCATCTCGGTACCGTCGCCGTAGTCGAACGGGAAGCCGTCGACGATGTCCGATAGGTCCCCGAACAGGGGGTAGAGCCTGCCGACGCTCCCCTCGCTGACCTCGCTGACCTCCGCATTCGGCTCGGTCAGTGCGCCCATCAGCTCCCCGATCACCAGCACCGAATCCTCTGCGCCCTTCAGCACGCGGTACATGTACTCATCGACGAGTTCGATCACAGCGGGCAGCGAAGCCGGAACGGTGTCGGTCACGCTCGCATTGTCGTCTGCCGTGCCACCCGGGTCGCATCTGCCCCGGCAGCACGGAACGCCTCAGCCGGAGCGGGCGCAGGACTCGCGCCCGGCGGAGGGCGGGCGCGTCAGCTCTGGATGGAGAAGGTGGAGACGACGCCGTTGTGGTCGGACCTCGTGCCACCGACGATGTCGTAGTCGGTCATCCACATCAGTTGGTACTCGGGCAGCCGCTTCCAGAAGTAGACGTAGTCGATGTGCCGGTTGCCGTGCGTTCCGGTGCCCTTCTCGCCGTAGAGGTTGTAGTTGGAGCGCAGATTCGGCAGTTCGTTGGCCTCGAATACCTGCCACGGGAACTTCGCGTACCCGTAGCTCCGGTCGGCGCTGAAGTCGACGTTGAGATCACCGCTCACGATGACCTGGCCCTCGTCCTGCTTGTCGACCGCCAGTTCCTTGAGGCCCTGGAACTGCGCCTCGGCACACCTGGTGCGCGGCAGGTCCTCCGGCCGGCCGGCGGTTTCGATGCTGGCCACCGCGTGGGCGTTGATGTGGGTCACGTTGCGGCCACTGGCCTTGTGCCGGTACTTGACCCAGTTGTTGTACCGCGCGGGCGGCACCTCGCCCGGGCCGTTGGTGTCACAGACGAAGATCGAGCCCTTGTCGAGTACGTCGAACATGCTCTTCTTTGCGATCAACGCTTCGCCAGCCTGGTTGGTCCCGCCCGGTGCGTACAACCACCAGCCGTTGTCGGCCGCCCAGCCCTCCAGGAGCCCCTTGCGGGCACCGACCTCGTTGAGACCGACGAGGTCAGCCTTGGACGCGATCAGGTTCAGGTCGTGCGCGAAGTCGGCCTGGCTCAGCCCGTAGTAGATGTTCAGCGTGGCCGCCTTGAAGCCGACGCTTGCGGCAGCGGCTGGTGCGGCCGGCAGCAGGGCCGCCACCAGCGCGACCGCGCCCGCGAGAGCGCCCAGGGCGCGGGCCGACCAGTCCGTTGTGCTGCGCATCGTTTTCCCTCCGCCTGGACCGCCGGCGGTGGCCGGCCAACGGACACTATCGATTCGAGTCGACGCGACGCCGAACATCCGGTGACGAAGCATCGACAGACCTGGGTCGACCAGTGCGGGGGTAACCAGCTCCCCCAGCGCCGGTGGTGGAGCTACGCGAAGGTGAGGCCGTCGGACCGGGCGCGTTTGAGCTCGGAGAAAGCCCGGCAGCCGGCGAGCAGACGAGCGCCGTCGAAGACGCGGACGGCCTCCTCTCCACGAGGGACCGAGGTCAGCACGGGGCCGAAGAAGGCCACGTCGTCGACGATGACCGTCGGGGTGCCGAGGTCCTCGCCCACCAGTTGCTGTGCGTGGGCGGTGCTCGCCCGCATCTGCGGGTCGAGGTCGCTGCGGTGGGCGGCGTCGGCCAGGTCGGCGGGGAGGCCGGCCTCGGCCAGGGCCAGCGGGACGACGGTGTCGAAGTCCTTGTCGCCGGCGTCGTGGATCCGGCGGCCGAGCGCCGGGTACAGCCGTGCGAGGGCGGCGGAGCCGTGTTGCGCGGCGGCCGCCACACACACCCTGGCCGGCCCCCACGCCCGGTCGTTGAATTCGCGGTACCAGGGCTCAAGGTCACGATGCTCGTTGATCACCGCGAGGCTCATCACCTCGAACCGCAGAGTGAGCGGCCGCATCTTCGCGACCTCCATGAGCCAGCGGGAGGTGATCCAGGCGAACGGGCAGGACGGATCCACGTACGCCGTGACCACCGGAGCTGACGTTCGAGGCGAGTTGTCTTCCACGGAAGACAACTTATCTTCCCCGGAAGGTAAGATGCAACAGTGGATGACGACCGGATCGCCGACATCGTTGGGCAGTGGGGTCGCGAGCGACCAGACCTTGACCCCACCCCATTGCTGATCATCGGTCGCATCCAACAGTTGGCCGCCGTACTCGATGTGGCCCTGCGGCCGCCGTTCGCCGCGGCGGACCTCGGCAACGGCGACTTCGACGTGCTCGCGGCGCTGCGCCGCGAGGGCGAGCCCTACACGCTCACGGCGGGCCAGCTGAGCCAACGGATGCTCGTGACCACGGGAGCGGTGACCAAGCGGGTGGACCGGCTGATCGCCCGCGGCCTCGTGTCGCGCTCGGTCTCCGCAGCCGACGCGCGCGGCAGGGTGGTTGGGCTGACGTCGGCCGGCGTGGCGTTGACCGACCGGCTCATCGAGGAACACCTGGCGAACGAGGCGGCGATCCTTCGTGACCTCACCGACAACGACCGCAAGACCCTTGAGCGCCTACTGGCGGCGATGAACCAGACCCTGGACTCCGGAGATTTCGGACCTGGGGACGGAGGTCCGGCCGGATGACGGCCTCGGTCGTGACGGGCCGACCCGCGGATTACCATTCCGCCATGGACGACACCACCCGCGGTGTACGCATCAGACGCGGCAGCCCGGCCGACGCACCTGCCGTACTGGACATGCTCGACTCCGCGGTGGTCTGGATGAACGAGCGTGGCAACACCGAGCAGTGGGGCACGACGCCGTTCTCGGAAAAACCCGAACGGGCCGCACAGGTCGATCGGTACCTGACCGAGAACCTCCCGTTCATCGCGGAAGTGGACGGGACGCCGGCCGCAGCCCTGGTATTGGATTCCGGGCCCGATCCGCGGGTACCGATCGCGCCCGTGGAAGAACCCGAGCGGTACATTCGCCTCCTGGTCTCCCACCGTCGATTCGCCGGCCAGAAACTCGGGTCGGCCCTGTTGGCACACGCCGTGGAGGAAACCCGGCGAGCCGGCGTGCGGTTGCTACGGGTCGACTGCTGGGCGGGCGGCGGAGGTGAGTCAGGTGAGTTGGTGGCGTACTACGAGCGCCACGGGTTCACTCCCACCGAGACCTTCCTGGTCGGATCCTGGCCAGGGCAGGTGCTGGCCCAGCGGGTCGACTGAGGCCGCCACATGGCGGACGATGGATGCGTGATCGGTGACCGGTGGGGCGTGACCACCAGCGAGACCCTGCGTACCTATCCCTGCGACGACTTCGTCGTCTCGCCCACTCTCCGAGCGTGGCGGGGAGTGGGGATCGATGCGCCCGCGGCAGCGGTGTGGCCGTGGGTGGCCCAAGTGAGGCTTGCCCCGTACTCGTACGACTGGATCGACAACCTCGGCCGCCGCTCACCTCGACAACTGGAGGGCCTGCCCGAGCCACAGGTCGGAGAGGCGTTCACCACCGCCGGCGGCCGAAGGTTAGGCAGGATCGTCTCGGTCGATCCCGGCAGCCAACTGACGAGCACCATCATGGGCGCCTTCATGTCCTACGTCCTCGTGCCTCAGGAGCACGACACGACACGCTTGCTGCTCAAGGTCGTCATGCGGACGACCCGCTGGGCCGCACCCGGGTTGTCCATCGGCGACCTGGTCATGGCTCGGCGGCAGCTGCTCAACCTGAAGAAACTCGCCGAGCGCAGTGGGCCACGTCGCTGAGCCTGGAAGGCACCCTCGTTGAGCTGACCGGAGAGCCGGTGCCCCTGCTACGAGCGCGTGGCCTGGTACTCGAGGAAGCCGCGGGCATCGGCCTGGACTTGAGGCGATGCCATGGGATGGCTCATCGTCTCCCGCAGCAGTTGCAGCCACTGAGGAGCATCCGACGGATTCCCGTTGAGCACGCGATTGGCCATCCAGACGGTCAACGGAGTCGGTTTGCGCCGCATCGACTCGACCAACAGGGGACGGTAGCCAGGCCAGGTCTCCAAGGTGTGCACGAGAGGCCCGGGACTCCCCAGATCCGCCGCGTCGAGACGTTCCAAGAAGGCGTAGAGCAGCGGAGCCCACTGCTGTGGGTCGTCCCGCCCGGCCAGTTCCGTACAGATCGCGTCGAGCTGTTCGCTGCCACTGGCGTCGAGCCGCATCACGTCGAAGTCCACCAACTCGAGTGCCTGCAATTCAGCCGCGACCTCGGTGAGGTTTCGCCTCATGATCGAAGTCTACGGCGACCGAGGAGACGCGTCGCGACACTCGTGCTCGTTTGCCTCACGCGGCTGATGTGGGCGTTCCTGTGCCGGCACGGCCGTCGCGGACACGACGAAAAGGGTTTGCTGACCGGCAACACCGATGCCATCCTCCGCCGTGATGACGACACGGAGTGATCCCTTCGCGCTGCACGACCAGCAGGTGCGCGGCACCATCGCGGCCCGGCTGCCGAACAACTGGAAGCCGTCCTGGGATGGCCCCGTCCTGCAGATTGCTACCCCGACGCGAGGACTGGCCTTCGCCCAGAACCTCGATCACCTCAGCGTTGGCGACTTGGACGCGCTCATTGGTCGAGTTCGTGACCGCTCCGCGGCGCGCGGCCAGGCGATGGAGTGGAAGACGTACGGCCATGACCGGCAGGATCTCACCGAGCGGCTGCGGCTGGCCGGGTTCGCGCCGGAGGACGAGGAAACAGTCGTCATCGGTCTGGCAGCCGACCTGACCGGCGCCGGCGAAGCCCCCGACGGCATCGCCATCCGCGCGACGACCGACCTGGCCGACCTACGCCGGATCGCGGCCATGGAATCCGAGGTCTGGGGCGTCGATTGGTCCTGGCTGGCTGATGACCTACGCGACCGCATCGAGTCCGCCCCGGAGAACATCATCATTCTCGTTGCGGAGGCCGCGGGCGAGGTCGTATCGGCCGCCTGGCTGGTCGTAATCCCCGGCACCGAGTTCGCCGCACTATGGGGTGGCTCTACCCTGCCGCAATGGCGCCGAAAGGGCATCTACCGGGCGCTTGTTGCCCGCCGTGCGCAGGTCGCTGCCGACCGGGGCATCAGGTACCTCTTGGTCGATGCGTCCAAGGACAGCAGGCCGATTCTCCAACGACTCGGCCTCCACGCCGTGGGCACCACCACCCCGTGGGTATGGAGTCCGACCACCTGAGCGGGTCCTCACGGGCTGCGCGGTGAGCGGACGTCGCCCTGGCTGACACCATTGTCGTGGGGAAGAGTCACAACCGTCCCCAGCCAATCACGTAGTCAGGTAGTACCTGTCGAGGAAGGCCGTGTAGTGCGCGGCGTCGTAGGACTCCTCCACCCACGCGATCTCGTCGAGGATCCCTTGGGCTTCCTCGGTGCCCAGGGCGGCTAGGTATTCCTTGGTCGTGGCCACGCCTGCCCCCAGCATCAACTCCACATCGACCGCGCCGGTCGCGTCCATGCTGGTGCCGCGAGCGCGGTGAACCAGCAACACGTCCTCGACGGCGCCAGCGTGCCAAAGCTGGATGGCACAGATCCGCATCAGCTGGGTATTGCCGGGGACGGTACCCAATCCGACGTAGGTGTCCGCCTCGTGCCGGGTCTCCCGTACGAGAATGTTCCGAATGATCGGGACCTGGTCATCCCTGACGCGCAAGCCGTAGGCCGCCAAGTGGTCCTCCGCGTCCCGCTCGTACCGGTCATAGATGTCCGCCCCCACGCGCCCTGTGTAGCAGGAGCAGAGCGCACCGGCCAGACCCGCCCTCGAACAGCGGCATATCCGGATGCCAAAGCACCGCACGTGCAGGCATCATCGTCGGATGGCTGCCAGCGAGACCCGGGTCGTTCTGGTCGACGACCTCCGCTCCTTCGTGGACGGCCGCAGTGCGGAGGTGGCTCGCACGAGGGCCCCGTTCCAGGTCCGGCAACACGACGGCCCCGGTCAGCGCGTCGAGGCAGAAGAGCAGCTACGGATAGCTACTGCATGATGGTGACCGGTGGGTGCTCCTGTGAGGCGGTGCACCGATATACCTGGAGCGTGTAGCCACGGCCGATCTCCACATGGGTCGGGGTGTGATCGGCCGACTCGTCCTCCTCAGCGATGGGACGCCAACTGCGGCTGTCGCCGTCCCATTCGTCGCTGGGGATGGTGAGAAGGGGTTCCAGCGGAGCGCCGCAGCACCGGAGCTCATCAGGGCCCGCCGGGCTCCGAAAGGTGAAGAAGGCGGCCCAGCCACCGACCTTCCAACCGGGAGCGATTGACAGATCGCCCCGGTAACCCGGTTGCTTCTCGTCCGGTGACTGGAGGAGCTCCCTTTCTCGGGAGATGATGCGTTCCGCCAGCTTGTCATCCAGCTCGTGATAAGCCGGGTACTCGGTGACCTGCTCTGGGTGCAGAACGCAAGGTTCCGGCACGTAACAGCCCTGACCGACGAAGACCGGCTCGGGCGGGTGCATCAGCGGGTTCCGCACGCTTGTGGATTGCCGCCACCGTAGGCGCACCGCCGACCGCGCATCCATGATTTCGTCGAACGGGCACCACAGCACCTGAAGCATGTCCGTGCCAGGGGGACAGGGCAGATCAGGGACGTCCCGGGCGTACAGCTGGGCCAGCGGGATGAGCGGCAGCGGCTCCACCGGCAGCAGCGCCGTGTCGTAACCGGAATCTACGCGGTCCACGACCACCTTCTCATCGGGAGTCAGCAGATTCGTTCCCGGCGGCCTGGGCCGTTGCCACGCCGCGGCGAGGACACGACGACGCGTGCGGACGTCCTCCAGCGTCGTCAATCCGTACGGCTCGTGCTCGTCGCCGCATGTCGGCCAGGCCTCGTTTTCCGGCCACAGCAAAGGCCCACCCACCGAGCTGTCATGCACCGTCGGGTCTCCCGGGCGGGGATGAAGGCGGGTGGCGGTCCTGGCCCTCGCTGCCAGTTCCGGGAACAACGAGACCACATCCAACGGACGCGGTGGGGTGGTGCGCGTCATGATTCCCTCTCCTGATCAGCGGCCTGCATCCAACCACGTGGCGCTGACAGGAGGAGCCGTCGGAGAGCCCCGCTGGTCATCAGGTGCGGGCCGCTCGCAGCGACGAGGCTAGCCGCTGGTGGATTCCAGCTGCTCGAAGGCCATGCTCCACCAGGACTTCGGGTCGGCGAACGCGGACGCGTCGACGTCCATCAGGTCGGCCCGGATCGCCGCGGCGCGGGCCGCGCGAGCCCGACCGCCCGGGTCCGTGGCGATGAGCCCTCCGAGTCGGTAGAGGAACTCGACGAACGCGGCGAAGGTCGCGTTGACCGCCTCGAAGTTGGGGGTTTCCAGGTCCAGCAACACGACGGCTCCGGTCAGCGCGTCGAGGCAGAAGAGCAGCTGCGGGTCCTCGGGCGAGCTGCCGAGGACGATGTGGATGCGTGGGCTGGCGTCGCCGATCTCGATGTTCAGCTTGGAGAACAGCTCCATGCCGGGGACGTCGACGTCGACCGTGAACAGGATCGGCACGTCGACCGGGATGGCCCCGAACGGCGGGAAGACCTCTGGCGTCAGGGGGCCGAGGACGTCGTCGAACCGGTCGACCGGGAAGTAGATCATCCCATCGGCGCCCCAGAGCGCGGTGAGCTCCTCATGCGTCGCGGTCAATCGTCCGCCTCCTCGTCATCGTCACCGGGCGTGGTCAGACCGTGTTCGTCGAGGAAGCCCCACCACTCGTCGTCGTCGGAGGCGACTTCGCCGTACCCGGCTCCGAAGACGTAGTAGGCGAGGAACGAGTCGAGGTCCGGCGCGACGTCGAGGAACATCTCACGCATGAACCACTCGTCGGTGGTCTCCGCCGGGAAGTACCAGACCGCGCCGGTGTCGCGTCGGATCAGCAGCGGCTCGTCGTTCAATGTGCCGATGACCAGCCACTCGGCGGGTTCGTCGGCGACGCCGGTGAACTCGGGCATCTGCTCGAGGTAGTACTGGATGTCGTCGAGGTCCGCGACTGCTGGCAGGTCGAACGCGCCGGCCAGGATGCCGTTGGCGGTTTCGAGCAGCTCCCGGACCGGCTGCGGCAGCTCGGCGGGAATCTGGTCGGCCGGAGCGCCCTCGTTGATCTGGGCCCACGCCAGCGTCGCCGGCTGGTCCGCCTCCAGGTCGGTACGCAGCTCCGCGATGAGCTCCCGCAACTCGGGATTCAATCCACTACCTCTATTCGGATCGGTGTGCCATCGGGCAGGTTCTTGATCTGATGCCAGATTTGCCCGCCGACATCCCAGTTTGTTCTACCGTCCAAGAGCTTCAGATTACTAACGTCGTCGGCGCCGCCGAGTTGCAGCTCCCACACATGGTCGGGCTGCTGCTTACGGAGTCGCGCGGCGAGGGCGTTCGCCATCTTCTTGTCGTGGGGCCAGTACTTGTCGAAGATCTTCTGCCGGATGCGCTTCTTGTAGTCGGCCGTGATCTTCTTGTCCCGGCCGACCGGGTTCGCCTGCTTGAACAGCTTGCCCTCGTCGCTGAGCTTCTTCAGCGCGTTCATCTTGCGGTCAAACTGGCCGCGCGCGTGGAACGACTTGCGCTGCACCTTGATCGTGACCTCGGGCAGGTCGTTGTTGCGCACCACCGGCTTCGCGGCGGCCTTCTTCACCGCCGCGCGGACGCCCTTGCCGACCTTCGGCTTACCCGCGCCACCGCGCTTCTTCGAGCTCTTCGGCGCCCTGCTAGGCATCGAGGAGCTCCTGGATCACCTGGTCGATCAGCAGACCGACGATCTCTCGCGTGATCATCTGGAAGATCGGGACTTCGGCCAGCGACGCGCCGAACGTGACGACGGCGGTGGCGATCGCCTGAGCCACCGCGAAGGCGAGGATCGCAAGCTGCACGATCACCTGGATCTTCAGCGCGAGCACGATCGCGGCGGCGATGATCAGCCCTGTCCCGATCAGCATCGCGGCCTGGGAGTAGTCCGGCAGCGTTCCGGGACCGCTCTCCGGGTTGGACCACCACTTCTGGAACGCCTGCATCGACTCGCCCTGGTGCTGTGACCAGATCGCCGCCGCAGCCGAACCGGCCTCCCCGGAGGCGTTGGCGACCGTGCCGGAGAAGTCCAGCCAGGCCTGGCCCATCTCGAACAGCTTTTCCTCGTCGGCCTCGGGCCAGCTGTAGCCGATCCAGCCGAGTGCCGTGATCAGTTCACCTGGGAGTTGGAGTCCCATGCCGTCACCCCAGCATTCCCTGGATGTCCCGCAGCGCGCCCGCGGCGGCGTCCTCGACCAGCTCGAAGTTGTCGGCCATCTTCGTCAGGTCGCTGCCGGCCGAGCCGATCTCCTCGGCGGCCACGCCGATGCAGTCAAGAACCCAGGTGGACGCCTCCGTGTACGCGATGCCGATCAGCGAGCCGATGTCGTCGGCCCCCCACGGCTCGCCGTACCCCTGCATCTTCGCCTCGAAGCTCTCCAACTGCCCGATGAAGCGTTCGGCGGCGCCGATGACCTCATCGCCGCCGGAACGCAGCAGCGCGGGCTCGACCTCGAAGCCGTTCATCGGGAACCTCCTCGGGCCATTCGCTCCTGCGCGTCCGTGAGCGCCTGCAGGAACGCACCGAGCCGCGGCACGGCCGTGTCACGAACCTGCTCCAGCTGCTCGGTGAGCTGTGAGAGGTCGCCGGAGGCCACCGCCGGGCCGCCGCCGCGCATCGAGTCGATCGCCGCGTTCACGGCCGCGATCACGTGGTCGCAGACCTCAGCCGCGCCGAGCCGCATCATCCGTGGGTCCAGCGTCAGCGACTCCAGCCGGCCATCGGCGCCGAACTCGGCACGGACCTGCCCCTCGGCGGACTCACCGACCCGACGCAGCCGCGCGGCCTCCTCGTCCTCCGGCGCAGCGCCGGCGGCGCGCAACGCACCAACCGTCGCGTCCAGCATGCGAGCGAACTCTCCGCTCGTCGGCTCATTCACCGACATGCGCCCTCCATCGATCGCCTCCGAGACAGTGGGAAGCGTAGTCAGATCCGGCAAACCGTGTGAACCCGCGAGGTGGACGTTCCATCGAAGCCCGTCGACGGGTGCGGCCCATCGACGAAGCTGCACGCAACGGGGGTACGCCCGACGCAGGTCCCTCGACCGGCGCACCTGACAGCGGCTGGGTACCGCTCAAGGCTGGAAGTACTCCGACATCACGCGGCTGACCCATTCCGGCTGCTCGACGTTCACCGGGACGAACTCCACCATCGTCGGCTTCAGGTCGACGACCGGGGTGCCCGAGACCGCGTCGAGACCCACCACCGTCAATTCGCGGCCGTGGACGGATTCGATGGCGCAGCACGTCACTCCGATGCGGTTTGGTCTGCGAGGGCCGCGGCCTGCGAATACACCAACGGGCGGGAGGTCGGAGCGACCACGGTAGGGACGGGGTTCGCGGTGATCACCGTCTGCTGGGAACTGGTCGAAGATAAAGAGGACTTCCACATGGGAGAAGCCCTCCAGGCCCTGGAGGCACAAATCACCGAAGCGCTCGTCGATGGTGATCGTGCTGCGGACGGCACCCCAGTTGTCCGTGTGCTGGACATCGGTCCTGTCATTCCGGACCGTACCGATCGGGGTGATCTCGAAGCTGAGCATGACTTGAGGCTAGTTGCCGCACGCGACCGGCGGCATGCACGAGCACCCGATCAAGGAGTCAGGCCAGGGTTGCGCTGGCGGCGGTCCTGGCGAAGCGGCGGGCCAGGTGGCCGAAGGCGTCGACAAGCTCGGCGGGGCCGACAACGTCGATCTCGGTGTCGAACCGGGCCATGGCAGCGGCCAGGCTGGGCCAGGACCAGGAGCCGAGAGTGAGCCGGCAGTGGCCTGAACCAAGGTCCTCGACGGTCCCGTCGCGGGTGTAGAGGGCCACTGTGGCGGCCGGCAGGTCGAGGATCGCGGTGCCCTGGCAGGGCCAGCCGATGACGCCGTCGTCGGCACCGCGGAACCTGCCGGTGACAAAGGTGGCCACGTCGTCGCCGGGCAGTTCCCTCGGCGTGAAGCGGGATCCGTTCGGGATGCGCAGGGTCATCCGGTCGGCGCGGAAGGTACTCCAGGCTGACCGGTCGAGGTCCCACCCGACGAGGTACCAGCGTCCGTCCCAGGTGACGAGGTGGTGCGGCTCGACGCGGCGCGGGGGTTTGTCCACAGCCTCGGGGCCGTAGCCGAAGCGGAGGATCTCGTGAGCTTGCACGGCGGAACTGATCGCCAGGAGCACGTCGTCGTCGATCGGGCCGGCCGGTCGGGTGACGGGCCGTTCGACGGCGGTGACCTGGAGGGCGTTGACGCGGTGCCGGAGCCGGGACGGCATGACCTGCCGGATCGTGGTCAACGCGCGTGCTGCCGCTTCGCCGGTGCCGTCACCCAGGGTGGTGGCGGCAATCTGCAGCGCGAGGGTGAGGGCGACGGCCTGCTCGTCGTCGAAGAGCAGAGGCGGTAGTTCGGTGCCGGCGCTGAGCCGGTAGCCACCGTCGGGACCCTTCACGGCCGCGATCGGGTAGCCGAGTTCGCGCAGCCGGTCGACGTCGCGGCGCACCGTCCGCAGGCTGATGTCGAGCCGCTCGGCCAGGACCGTGCCCGGCCAGTCGCGGCGCGCTTGAAGGAGCGACAACAGGGCCAACAGTCGACCCGAGGTCTTCGGCATGAATGGAATCTATTCGCAGTAGGTGACACACCCTGTCACCTACGTCGTCAACCCTTGGTGCTGACGCCGGCCGGACACCGTTGCCGGAAACAAACTTCACCAGGAGTCTCGATGAGCATCACCACGACCACCCACCTCAACTTCAGGGGCAACGCCCGGGAGGCGCTGGAGTTCTACCACTCGGTGTTCGGCGGCGAGATCATGGTGATCACGTACGGCGATTTCGGGATGCCGAAGGAGCTGCCCGACGCCGGCAAGGCCGTTTGGGGCCAGGTCGCCACCGACGACGGATTCCGCGTCATGGCCTACGACGTGCCCAGCCGGGCCGGAGCCGGCATCGCCCCGTTGCCCTCCACGCGCCGTGAGAACGGCATGACGCTGACCAGCGAGCCGTTCTTCCTGTCCGTCCGCGGCGAGAGTGTCGAAGAGGTCGGCGCGCTGTGGGAGAAGCTGGTCGATGGCGCCACTGTCGTCGAGGCGTACGGCCCGGCGCAGTGGGCACCGGCGTTCGGGATGCTGACCGACCGCTTCGGCATCACCTGGATCCTCGACGTCGCCGCCCAGCACGCCGACGCCTGATCCTCGCCCTCAGCCAACGGGATGGGGCCGTCGCAACCCGACGGCCCCATCCCGCCACTCCGAGCGTTCGTACCCTCAGGCGGTGGCCAGGCGGACCATGAACTGGCAACCGTCGGGGGTGTTGCGCACCTCGACCCGACCGCCGTGCGCCTCCACCAGGCCATGAACGATGGCCAGGCCGAGCCCTCCGGACGCCCCACCGTCACCGGGGCCGGGAGTGCGGGCCGGCTCACCACGGAACGCGATGTCGAACACCCGGGGAAGGTCGGCCGGGGGAATGCCGCCACAGGTGTCGGCAACCGACAGCCAGGCGTGGTCGTCCTCCCGGCCGGCTTCGATACGTACGGTGCCGTCGGCCGGGGTGTAGCGGACCGCGTTGAGCAGCAGGTTCGCCACGACCCGGGCCAACTCCGGTTCGCTCGCGGCGACCGTCGGCCACCCCGACTCGCTGGCGATCAACTTGATCCGGCGAGCGTCGGCCAACGGGATGGTGCTGGCCAGCGCGTCCGAAACCACCTCTCCGAGCGGCACCGCCGTCAACGACAACCGCAACGCTCCCGCGTTGATCCGGGACAGCTCGAACAGGTCATCGACGAGTCGGGTCATCCGGTCGGTCTCCAGTCGGATGCGCCGGTGGTACTCGTCGACCGTGTCCGGATCACGCACCACCCGGTCCTCCAGCGCCTCCGCCATGGCCCTCAGCCCGGCGAGCGGGGTCCGCAGGTCGTGGGAGACCCAGGCGACCAGGTCGCGCCGGCCCTTCTCCAGTTGCCGTTCCCGCTCCCGGGCCTGGTCGCGCCAGACCGCGGCGCGGGCCAGTCGCCGGCCGAAGTGCCCGCCGACGGCGAGGCTGACCACCGCTGCCGCCGCGACGGTGATCAGGACCACCTCAAGGTCGTGCGCGGAGAGGAACATCGCCTCCGCGACCGCCATCACCCCGACGGCGACGGCGACCACAGTGGTGGTGAGCAGCACGCTGAGGTGCACGGTGATCGAGCTGCGTCGAAGCGCGCGGAGCAGCACCGCACCGGCGAGCCCGATGCCGAGTGCCGCCCCGAGGGCGATCGCGAAGATCAGGAGTACGTCACGCATGGGCCGGCTCGTATCGGTAGCCGACGCCCCAGACGGTCACGATCCGCTGCGGATCGGCCGGGTTGGCCTCGATCTTCTCCCGCAGCCGGCGTACGTGCACGGTCACTGTCGAGTGGTCCCCGAAGTTCCAGCCCCAGACCTGCTCAAGAAGTTCGGCCCGGCCGAAGACCCGGGACGGATGCCGCATGAGGTGGACGAGCAGGTCGAATTCGCGCAACGTCAGGGCCAGATCCGCACCGGCGAGGCGGGCGGTTCGGGAGGCCGTGTGCACCACCAGGTTGCCGTCGGTGAGCGCCTCCGGCCGCTCGGGTGGCGTCCCACCGCCGGCGCGACGGAGCACCGAACGGACCCGCAGCACCAGTTCCCTGGGTGAGAAGGGCTTGGTCAGGTAGTCGTCCGCGCCGAGTTGCAGCCCGAGGATCCGGTCGGACTCGTCACCACGCGCTGTGAGCATGACGATCGGTACGCCGTCCGGCCGTACCCGCAGCGCCCGGCACACCTCCAAGCCGTTGATCAGCGGCAGCATCAGGTCGAGCACTACCAGGTGTGGCGCCTGCCGCTCCACGGCCGCCAGCGCCGCCGCACCGTCCGCCGCGAGGCTCACCTTGAAGCCGTCGTTCTCGAGGTAACGGCGGATGACGTCGCTCACGGTCTGATCGTCGTCGACCACCAGCACGCGCTGTGTCACGGACCGTCCCCGTTCCGCCCCGTCACCGTCTCCCCCGGATGTCCCATCGGCCCAGCGTAGCCACGCAGCAGACTGCGCCCGCACCGGCAAACCTTGCGAGGTTCTTACGGCTGTACGCGGAAACCCGCTCGGGCGTACGCGAGGTCATACGGTGACCGGAATGCGGATCCTTGTCACCGGTGCGGCCGGGTTCATCGGCTCACACGTCGCCGACCTGCTCACCGACGACGGGCACGAGGTGGTGGCAGTGGACGCGCTCCTGCCCGAGGCGCACGGTGCGACGGCGCCACCCTGGGCCGAGCGGCACCACCTGGTGGTCGGTGACGTACGCGACGGCGAGCTGCTGACCCGGCTACTGACCGGGGTCGACGCGGTCTGCCATCAGGCAGCAATGGTCGGCCATGGCCTCGATCCGGCCGACGCCCCCCGGTACGCCGCGCACAACGACCTCGGCACTGCCACTCTCCTCGCGGCGATGCACGCCGCCGGGGTGCGCCGACTGGTGCTGGCCAGCTCGATGGTGGTCTACGGCGAGGGCCGCTATCACTGCCCCACCCACGGGATCGTCCGGCCTGCCAACCGCCGGGTCGTCGACCTGGCCGAGGGCCAGTACGAGCCGACCTGCCCTCGCTGCGACCAGGCGCTCTCCCCCGGTCTGGTGCCCGAGGACGCGCCGCTGGAGCCGCACAGCACGTACGCCGCCACCAAGTTGGCCCAGGAACACCTCGCCGGTGCCTGGGCCCGGCAGACCGGCGGATCGGTCTGGGCCCTGCGCTATCACAACGTCTACGGTCCGCGAATGCCCCGCGACACTCCGTATTCGGGGGTTGCGTCGATCTTCCGGTCGGCCCTGGCCGCCGGACGACCGCCCCGGGTGCTGGAGGACGGCCGGCAACGGCGCGACTTCGTGCACGTGACCGACGTGGCCGCGGCCAACCTGCTGGCCCTCACGGCACCGGCACCGGATCCCCTGACGCCGATCAACGTCTGCTCGGGCGAACCGCACACCGTCGGCGAGTTGGCTCACGAGCTGGCGTCGGCGATGGGCGGGCCACCGCCGATCACGGTCGGGGGCGGACGGGCGGCGGACGTACGGCACGTCGTGGCCGATCCGGCGCGCGCCACCCGCGTGCTCGGTTTCACCGCCCGGGTCGGCTTCGCCGCTGGCATCGCCGACTTCACCACCGCGGTGATGCGGGACCCGGCATCGGTCACGACACCGTCCACAGCAGGTGGTTGACGGCGAGAGCCGTGGCGGCCTGGGCGGCCAACCACCACCGTCGGTGACCGAACGGCAGGTGCGCGGTGGCGACCAGCAGCCAGACGGCGAACGGTAGCCAGATCCGCTCGACCTCGGCCTTGCTGAGCCCGGACAGGTCCGCCGCGAGCACCGCCGCCGTCGCCGCGATGGGCAACCACACAGTGGGTCCGGCGCTGGCGATCCGCTGCCGGAGGGCCGTCGCGAGCGGTGGGTGCGGTGCTCGGATCGACACGGCGGACACCGCCCGCCGCAGCGCCGGCCCGACCACCGGGCCGGCCGAGAGCAGCAGGGCGGCGAGATTCGCCCAGACCCAGTAACCGTACGGACGTTCCGCCGCCCAGCCCTGGTAGTAACGACGCGCCACCAGGTGGTAGCCGTCCAGCCACCAGAAGCCGGCGAGGGTGAACGCCGCGACGACGGCCGCGACCGCCGTCGCCGCGACCAGGAGCACGCCGAGGCGGTCCCGCACCCGGAGCAGCACCACTGTCAACGCGAGCAACCCGACCAGGACGAACCCGTACGACAGGTAGAGCGCGAAGCCGAGCAGCAACCCGCCCAGTGCGGCCCCCGGTCGGCCACCCACCGCCAGCAACGCCAACCCGGCCGCGACCACCGCGGCGAAGATCCCGTCCGCGGACGCGCCCACCCAGACCGCCCCCGGGAGGAGCACCAGGAACGGCCACACCGACCGGGCCGCGCCCTCGGCGCCGAGTGCCCGCAACGTCACCGGAACCGACACCGACACCGTGGCGCCGAGCAGCACGCAGGCGAGCCCGGCGGCGGCCCCGCCGCCCAGGCCGATCCGCTCCAGCCAGACGAAGAACAGCAACGCTCCCGGTGGGTGAGCGGCAGCGTGGGTGGACCACGAATCGGGCTGGAAGTCGAGAATCCGGTCGGCGAAGCCCGACAGCATGATGCCGACGTCCGTCACCCGGGGTACCTCGTGCAGGTACTCGGCCTGCACTGTGAGCCGCTCTGTCAACCCCGCGGACCAGCCGTCCACCAGGGCCAGCGACAGCGTCCAGAGCAGCGAGGCGAGATAGCCGACCGCCAGCAGCCGCGGCCACGGCGTGTCGGTCCCCCAGCGCACGCCCCGCCAGACGAACAGCGCCGCGACGAGAAGTGCGGCGGGGGTGCCGGGCCCCAGATGAGGCTGCCAACTCGCGTAGAGCGGTGCCGCGTCGGCGTGCAGCCGTACGCCCTGATGGTTGAGCAGGGCGCCGACGGCGACGGCGACGGCGAGCACTGCCACCTCGGCGCCGAGGACGATCAGGTCGGCGGACCGGGTGCGTCCCGGCCGGGTCATCATGGTCATGGTGACGGCCGACGATACGACCTCCCACCAGGCATTCGGCGGCCAGACGGTGAGACGTCAGCGAGTCGTAAGATCCGTTGCCGTGTAAGCGATTCGTAAGGAGAAACCGCGGCCCGGACGACCGGTGGCGGGCCTAGCGTCGCCGGTATGCACACAACGATCGACGTGGTGCTGCCGTGTCTGGACGAGGCGGCCGCACTGCCTGCCGTACTGAGCGGACTGCCACCCGGCTACCGCGCCATCGTGGTCGACAACGGCTCCACCGACGGTTCGCCGGTCGTCGCGGCCGAGCACGGGGCCCGGGTCGTCCACGAGCCGCGACGCGGGTACGGGGCCGCCGTGCACGCCGGCCTGCTGGCGGCGGAGGCGGATCTGGTCTGCGTGCTCGACGCGGACGGCTCGTTCGACCCCGCCGAGTTGCCCAGGCTCGCCTCGGCGGTGCTCGACGGGCGGGCCGATCTCGCCGTCGGGCGGCGTCGGCCGGTCTCGGCGGATGCCTGGCCGTGGCATGCCCGCGGCGGGAACGCGCTGGTAGCGGCCCTGCTGCGGCGTCGCGGCGTGCCGGTGTACGACATCAGCCCGATCCGGGTGGCCCGCCGGGCGGCGCTGCTGGGCCTCGGTGTCAACGACCGCGCGTTCGGCTACCCCCTGGAGTTGCTGCTGCGCGCGGCCGGAGCGGGCTGGCGGATCCTCGAACTGGACGTCGCGTACGCACCCCGGGCCGCCGGGACCGTCTCGAAGGTATCCGGCTCGGTCCGGGGCACGCTGCGAGCGACCCGGGACTTCGCCGGAGTGCTGCGCGCCGACGCCGGTGGTGGCCGGTGAACGTCCTGCTCCTTGTCGCGAAGGCACCGGTCCCCGGGCAGGCCAAGACGCGCCTCTGCCCGCCCGCCGACCCCACCCAGGCGGCCCGGATCGCGGCGGCGTCGCTGTTGGACACCCTCGCGGCGGTGCGCGCCACCGCCTCGACCATTCCCGTGTTGGCCCACAGCGGCCGGTTCGCCGATGCCGAGTACGGCGCGGAGTTGACCGCCGCGTTGGTCGGTTGGCACCTGCTTCCGCAGCGCGGCGACACGTTCGCCGACCGCCTCGCGAACGCCCACGCCGACACCGCTGCGGCATTTCCCGGCCGGGCGGTGCTGCAGATCGGCATGGACACCCCGCAGATCCGCCCGGCAGTGCTCACCACCGCGCTGGACCGGCTCGCCGAACACGAGGCGGTGTTCGGGCCCGCGCTGGACGGCGGCTGGTGGGCACTCGGGTTACGCGATCCGAGGTACGCGAGCGCGCTACGCGACGTACCCATGTCAACAGACGACACCGGGCGTCGTACCCTCGCCGCGCTGCGCGGGCACGGCGTACGACCGGCGACCCTGCCCGTGCTGCGGGATGTCGACGACTGGTCGTCGGCGCTGGCGGTCGCGGCTGACCTACCCGGCACCCGGTTCGCGGACGCCGTCGCCTCGGTGGGTGGCCATCTGCTGAGCGGACGCCCTCGGTGAATTCGACGATCAGTCTCGACGGTTTCGACGTGGTGCTGCGCAGACTCGGCGGGTGGTCCGCCGACCAGGACGCCTACGGCACGCCGGTCGGCCCGAGGCCTGCGACCCAACCCGACCATTGGCTGGTGCACACCGACGGGCGACGTGACCTGTTGCCGGTGCGGCGCTGGCACGGCCCGCCCGAGCCGGAAATCGAGTCCGTCGCCGCACGCTGCACGGGGCCCACTATCGATCTCGGCTGCGGCCCCGGTCGGCTGACCAGGGCACTCGCGCAGCGCGGCCTCGTCGCACTGGGGGTGGACATCTCCGCCGAGGCGGTACGTCTGACCCAGGGTCGAGGTGTGGTGGCCCTACGACGCGACGTCTTCGAACCCCTTCCCGGCGAGGGTAGGTGGGCGCACGCCCTGCTCATCGACGGCAACATCGGCATCGGTGGCGACCCGGTCCGCCTGCTGCGCCGGTGCGGCACCCTGATCGCGGCCGACGGAACGCTGGTGGTCGAGGTGGAACCCCCGGGTGCCGGGCTGTGGCAGGGGCAGGCGTACGTCCTGTCCGGATCGTCCGGCGATCGGGAACTGCGGGGGCCGGCGTTTCGATGGGCGCGGGTCGGGGCGGAGGCGGTGGCCCGTGCCGCCGCCGCTGCCGGTCTGCGGGTCGTTGACCGATTCCGGTTCGGTCCACGCTGGTTCGCCGAGTTGGCACGCTCATGATCCGCCGGCCCCGCGTCCCCGCCCCCGAGGACTTCACCGCGCCCTCGCACTCACCGCTGGTCACCGCCCGGCTCGGCCTCTGGCTCGGGATGGCGTTCGGGCTGTGTTTCGGTACCGGGCTGCTCAGCCACTACATCCAGCACCCGCCGGTCTGGTTCACCTGGCCGACCCGACCGGTCAACCTGTACCGGGTCACCCAGGGCGTTCACGTGCTCTCCGGTGTCGCGGCGATCCCGTTGCTGCTGGCCAAGCTGTGGAGCGTCTATCCCCGGCTGTTCGTCCGTCCGCCCCTACGTCAGCCGATCCGGTTGTCCGCACACGCCCTCGAACGGATCTCCGTCCTGGTGCTGGTTTGCGCCGCGTTCTTCGAACTGGCCACGGGCCTGTTCAACGTCGCCCAGTCGTACCCGTGGGGGTTCTTCTTCCCGACGGCCCACTACGCGGTCGCCTGGCTGGTGGTCGGGGCGATGCTGCTGCACGTCGCGGTGAAGCTCCCGGTCGCCCGCGCGGCGCTGGGCACGCCACTGCGACGCCGCAGAGCGGTGCCGGCTGCGACACCGGGGCCTGACGATCAGAACTCGTCCGAGCGACGCGCGTTTCTGCGTACCTCGGCGGGCGTCGCCGGCATCGCCGTGCTGGCCACCGCCGGGGTCACAGTGCCGTGGCTACGTCGGGTGTCGCCGCTGGCGTGGCGTTCCGCGTCCGGGCCGCAGGGCGTACCGATCAACCGCACGGCGGCTGCCGCGCGTATCGCCGTTCCGGCGGACTGGCGACTGGAGATCGTCTGGCCGGGCGGGCGGGACAGCCTGTCCCTGGCCGACCTGGCGGCCCTCCCGCAACGGACGGCAGAACTTCCGATCGCCTGTGTGGAGGGCTGGAGCGCCTCGGCCCACTGGACCGGCGTGCCCGTCGTTGCACTGCTCCGCCGGGCCGGCGCACCGACCGGCCGACCGGTTCGGGTCACCTCACTGGAAACCGACGGCCTGTACGCGGCGAGCACAATCCCTGCGGCCCATGCCCGCGACCCGCTGACCCTCCTCGCCCTGCGGATCAATGGCGAGCAGCTGTCGCCCGACCACGGTTACCCCTGTCGACTCATCGCGCCGAGCCGGCCAGGCGTTCTGCAGACCAAGTGGGTGGCCCGGCTGGAGGTGCTGCGGTGAGAACCGTCCGACTGCTCCTGTTCGTGGTCGGTGCCGCGGCCACCGCGTACGGCGGTTGGTTGCTCCTCCCCCAGCTCGGCACCGCCCTGCCGTGGTTGATCGGCGGCCCGGTGCTGCACGACGTCCTGGTGGCACCGCTGGTCGGACTGGTCGGGTTGGCGCTGGGTCGACTGGTGACGAACCGGTTCCGTCTGGCCTGGATCGCCGCAGGTCTGATGGCCAGCGCCACGTTGCTGCTGATCGCGGTGCCCCTACTGTGGCGACCACCCTCGGCACCTCCGAACCCGGGTCTACCGGACCGCGACTACCCGCTGGGGCTCGCTGTCGGGCTGGCTGTCCTCTGGGCCGCGATCGCTGTCGTCCTGGTCGTCGCCACCACTGTCGACCGACGCGTCGCGGACCGACGGACCGACCGTCCCCTGAGTCGACCCCATCCGCTCTTCACCGTTCGCCCAGGAGGGGTACCCGTGTCAGCAGAAGACATCAGCACGACCGATCGCCCGCCGATCGCCGTTATCGGCGGATCGGGGTTCTACGAGTTCCTCGACGACGTCGCCGAGGAAACCGTCGACACACCGTACGGACCGCCGAGCGACGCGCTGTCCGTCGGAAGTGTCGCCGGGCGCCCGGTGGTGTTCCTCCCCCGCCACGGACGTCGACACACCCTCCCCCCACACCGCATCAACTACCGGGCCAACCTGTGGGCGCTGCGCGCACTCGGCGTCCGCCAGGTGCTCGCACCGGGCGCCGTGGGCGGCCTGCGACCGGATCTGGGCCCGGGGACCCTCGTCGTACCGGACCAACTGGTCGACCGGACCAGCGGCCGGGAGCAGACCTACTACGACGGGAAGCCACGCGCGGACGGGAAACTCCCCCAGGTCGTTCATGTGCCCTTCGCCGACCCCTACTGTCCGGTCGGACGGGCCACGGTCCTCGACGCCGCCCAATCGGCCGGTTGGCAGCCGGTCGACGGCGGAACCATGGTCGTCATCGAAGGGCCCCGATTCTCCACCCGTGCTGAATCACTGTGGTACGGCCGGGAGGGCTGGTCCGTCGTCGGTATGACCGGCCACCCGGAAGCGGTGTTGGCCCGCGAACTGGCGCTGTGTTACACCGCGCTGTCACTGGTGACCGACCTCGACTCGGGCGTCGAGGTTGGTCAGGGGGTGACCCAGCAGGAGGTGTTCACGGTCTTCGCCCGGAACATCGACCGCCTGCGCCTCCTGCTCGGCGACGTGGTGAAGGCGTTGCCGGAGGACCAGGGAGCCTGCCCGTGCGGACAGGCGCTGGCAGATACGCAGCGGTGACTGTCGTAAGAGTTCCGAAAGGGTTCGCGAACAGTTCGACAGCGGCTCCGGCCGTACGCTGCGGGGGTGGGAAAACGGATGTTCCGGTCGCCGGTGGTCCGAGCCGGGCTCGCCGCCGCTGTCGTCGTGGCGATGCTGGCCCTCTACTGGTTCCAGCCGTGGAAACTGTTCACCGACACCTATGTCGACGAAGCGATTCCCCGCGTAGGGACGACCTCGGCCGCCCCGATCCCGGCGTCCGCGACCCCGGGATCCTCGACACCGGCGCCCGCGACCTCGGCAGCCGCCCCAGCGGCGAACAAGATCCTGACCACCGGCGAGTTCGTCACCCATGAGCACCGGACGACCGGCAGTGCCGAGATTCACCGGCTCGCCGACGGGCGCCACCAGCTCGTCATCCGCGACCTGAACACGTCGAACGGCCCGGACCTGCGGGTGTGGCTGACCGACCAACCGGTCATCCGGGGCACGGCCGGCTGGCGGGTGTTCGACGACGGCAAATGGGTCGAGCTGGCGAAGCTCAAGGGCAACAAGGGCAACCAGGTGTACGAGCTACCGGCGTCGGTGGAGCCAGGCGATTTCCGCAGCGTCTCCATCTGGTGCAAGCGGTTCGCGGTCTCCTTCGGCGCGGCAGAACTCACGAGCGCCTGACCGGCCCACCCGGGTCGCAACCTGCCGGACACGGCATTGACATCTTTCACTGCGCGATCTAGCGTCGAAGCGAATCGGTTCGACACCGAGCCAGGTGCTCCGGCACCGTCGGTCGAACGGTCACGTGGTGTTCGGGCGCACGGTGTGGCCGCCATCGATTCGACGATCGACTGGTCCTGCGTGGGCGGCGAGACCATTGGCGGAAACCTGTGTCGATGAGCCGGCCGGGCGCCGTCGGCACATCGCGTCTTCTGGGGTTCGTCCGCGGCGAACGTGGTCGACGGGGGTGACCCGCAGCGGCGCGTCGTGGCGGCGTGCGGGTTGCCGTGGACCCCCTTTCAACCAGTTCGTGCCGAGTGGCGGGAGCCCCTTATGACAAGACGTAGACCCATCCTTGGACTGCTTGCGACGGCGGCGGCCGTCGTCGTGACAGTGAGCGCGGGGGCACTGGCCGGTGGTTTGAGCACCACCGCGTCGGCCGCGAACATCGGAGCGGCCGCAGCGACCGCCGGGTGCGGCAAGGCGCCCACGTTGACCAGCGGCCAACGGTCCATCCAGAGCAGCGGCCAGAACCGTAGTTTCATCCTGAGGATTCCTGACAACTACGACAGGAACCACACGTACCGATTGATCTTCGGATTCCACTGGAACGGCGGCACCGCAAACGACGTCGACGGCGGTGGGTCCGACGGGGCGGCCTGGTCCTACTACGGGCTGCGGCAGCAGGCGAACAACAGCACCATTTTCGTCGCACCCCAGGGCAACGGCAACGGCTGGGCCAACCCCGGCGGCCAGGACGTCACCTTCGTCGACGACATGATCAGAGTGATCGAGGCAGACCTCTGCGTCGACACCACGCAACGCTTCGCGCTCGGCTTCAGCTACGGCGGCGGCATGAGCTACTCGCTGGCCTGTTCCCGGCCAAGCGTCTTCCGCGCTGTCGCTGTCTACTCCGGCGGGCAGCTCAGCGGATGCGGCGGCGGCACCCAGCCGGTCGCGTACATGGGGATCCATGGCATCGGCGACGCGGTGCTCAACGTCTCCGCCGGACGGTCCCTGCGCGACACGTTCGTGCGGAACAACGGGTGCACCGCACAGAGCCCACCCGAACCGAGGGCGGGCAGCCTGACCCACATCACCACCACCTACTCCGGCTGCCGGTCCGGCTATCCGGTGGTCTGGGCCGCCTTCGACGGCGGGCACACCCCGGGCCCGGTGGACGGCGGCGGGGACAGCGGAGCCAGGACCTGGACCAAGGGCGAGGTGTGGAGGTTCTTCACCCAGTTCGGTGGCAGCACCGACCCGACGACACCGCCACCGACCACCACCCCGCCACCGAGCGGCACGTCGGCCCTGCGCAGCACGTCCTCCGGACGGTGCCTCGACGTCAACGGCGCCTCGCAGACCAACGGCGCGGCGGCGATCATCTGGGACTGCCACGGCCAGAGCAACCAGAGCTGGACCTCGACCGCCGCCCAGGAGCTGCGCGTCTTCGGCGGCAAGTGCCTCGACGTCAACGGCGCCGGCACCGCGAACGGCAGCTCGGTGATCATCTGGGACTGCAACGGCCAGTCCAACCAGAAGTGGCAGCTCAACACCGACGGCTCGATCACCGGAGTTGGTTCGGGCCGGTGCCTGGACATGGTCGGCAACGGCACTGCCAACGGCACGCGCGTCCAGATCTGGGACTGCACCGGCGCGGCCAACCAACGCTGGAGCCGGAGCTGAGCCCGGCGAGGTTCCCGGGACGGGGACCGGTCCAACGGATGTTCCACCACCCACAAGGAGGCTCGGCCGTGCCACTTCGCAAACTCTCCGCCCCCTGGCTGGGGGCAGCCATGGCGGTGCTGGTCCTGATCGCCGTCGGAATGTACGTCCTCACGACCGTCGCACCGGCGGCAGCGGCCACCACCGCCGGCTGCGGCAAGGCGCCCGGACTGAACAGCGGCACCCACACCATCCAGAGCAGCGGGAAGAGCCGCAGCTTCATCCTTCGGCTGCCGGACAACTACAACAACACCTACGCCCACCGGCTGGCCTTCGGGTTCCACTGGCTGGGCGGCACCGCCAGCCAGGTCGCGGGCGGCGGCTCCGACGGAGCCGCGTGGGCCTACTACGGCATGCAGTCGCAGGCGAACAACAGCACCATCTTCGTCGCCCCGCAGGGCCTCAACAACGGCTGGGGCAACTCCAACGGTGAAGACGTCACCTTCACCGACGACATGATCCGCGTGATCGACAACGCTCTCTGCGTCGACACCACCCAACGTTTCTCGGTCGGGTTCAGCTACGGCGGCGCGATGAGCTACTCGTTGGCGTGTTCCCGGCCGACGGTGTTCCGTGCGGTCGCGGCAATCGCGGCCCCGGGAGCGATCAGCGGATGCAGCGGCGGCACTCAGCCCGTCGCGTACCTGGGCATTCACGGCATCAACGACAACATCCCCAGCGGACGGTCGCTTCGCGACAGGTTCGTCCGCAACAACGGATGCGCCGCGCAGAGCCCGCCCGAGCCGAGGGCGGGCAGCCTGACCCACATCACCACCGCGTACTCCTGCCAGCCCGGATACCCGGTGCTCTGGGCCGCCTTCGACGGCGGCCACCAGCAGGGCCCGGTGGACGGGTGCGCCGGCTGTGAGAGCGGCGCGCGGAGCTGGGTCAAGCAGGAGGTGTGGCGGTTCTTCACCCAGTTCGGGTCGGACGTGCCACCCACCACTCCCCCGCCGACGACCCCGCCTCCCGGCCAGCAGAACGTGCTGATCGCGGGGAGCCAGTCCGGCCGGTGCATCGACATCCCCAACTCCAGCACCACCAACGGCACCCGCCCGCAGCTGTGGGACTGTCACGGTGGCACCAACCAGCGCTGGACCCACACCGCCAACCGCACCCTGACCGTCTACGGCAACAAGTGCCTGGACGCCAGCGGGGCGGGCAGCAGCAACGGCACGGCGGTCCTCATCTGGGACTGCAACGGCCAGGCCAACCAACAGTGGAACCTGAACTCCAACGGCACCATCACCAGCGCCCAATCGGGGCTGTGCCTCGACGCCGTCGCATCCGGCACGGCCAATGGGACACAACTTCACCTCTGGGCCTGCCACGGCGGCGCCAACCAACAGTGGGCCAGGCGCGCCTAGTACCACACGAGGCAACGCGCCGCTCGGGTCGTTTCCCGGGCGGCGCGTGCGTCTGGCAGGGGGGCCACCACCGCACGGTCAGTATCGGTGGGGTGGGGCGCCGATGGCCAGGACAGCGGTGTCGTCGGTGAGTCCGGTGCCGAAGGTATCGATCAAGTCGATGATGGCGGCGACGGCGGCGGCTGCGGGCGCGGGCGCAAGAGAGCGAGCAAATCGGGCGAGGGCTGCCGCTCCGTACCGGCCATCGGCGGTCTCACTGCCGACGGAACGTGCCTCGGTGAGTCCATCGCTGTAGAGGAGCAACGTGTCGCCAGGGTTCACCACCACTGTGGTGTTGGTGTATTGGGCGTTCGGGAAGGCCCCCACGATTCGGCCCTTCGTGGGGTGGTAGTGGACCGAGCCATCGGCCCGCAGCAACAGCGGCTCCGGGTGCCCACCACTGGCGATGATCGCGGTGAAGCCGCCGACGGCCGTCGCGGAGGTGAGGATGCCGAACACGACGGTGCAGTAGCGGGCGTCCTCGCGGTACTCCTGCCAGAGCACTGTGTTGAGGTTGTGCAGCGCGGCAGCGGGGTCGGGGTTGTAGACCGTCGCGGCCCGCAACGTGTAGCGGGCCAGGGCGGTGACGGCAGCCGCTTCGACGCCCTTGCCGCTGACGTCGCCCAGGAAGAACCCCCAGCGGCCGTCGACGAGGGGGAAGAGGTCGTAGAAGTCGCCGCCGACCTGGTCGGTGGAGGCCGCCCGGTAGTACGCGGCGCTGTCCAGCCCGGGCGGAGTCTGCAGCACGGCGGGGAGGAGACTGCGCTGGAGCTTGCCGACGAGATGCCGTAGCCGTTCGTCCTCGCGTTCTGCGGCCCTGCGGGCATCGAGGAGCTCTCGCTCGTAGGCACGGCGCATCTTGGCGTCGAAGATCGCCGTCCGGATGAGTTGGGGTTGCCCCCCGCTGCCGGCCTTGACGATCGACGTGACAAGGACCGGCATCCGGGAGCCATCCCGGGTGCGAAGTTCGAGGGACACGCCACCGATCTCGCCCTGCATGGCCAGCATCGGCGCGAAGTGGGTCTCATGGTAGATCCGACCGCCACCGGTGAGGAGATCGCTGAAGCGGCGCCGTCCGACGAGTTCCTCGCGGCGGTAGCCGAGCCAGGCCAGCAGGGTGCCGTTGATTTTGGCGATGGTGCCGTCCAGGAGGGTGGACAGGTACCCGCAGGGCGCGTTCTCGTACAGGTCTTCGAGGTTGTCTTCCAGCAGGGCAGGGAAGCCGGCCTCACTCGGCCGGGCACTCCTGTGATCGTCTGGACCTTGGCCGTGAGGGTCATGCCCCGCAGCGGCGGTCATCGGTAGGCGGCCCTGACAAACGACGTGATCGCTGCGGCCGTGGCCTCCGGCGCGCTCAACTGCGGGCAATGCCCGGTCGCGTCCAAGGTGACGAGCCGACTTCCGGCGATCTGTGCATGCACGAACGCGCCGACTTCGGGCGGCGCGATGGCGTCCTGAGCACATTGCAGGATCAACGTGGGAACACTCACCGCGGCGAGATCCGCCCGGTTGTCGGACAGGAACGTCGCACGGGCGAACACCTGCGCCATCGCGGGATTCGTCCGGCAGAAGCTCGCCGTCAGCTCTTCACCCAACTCCGGGCGCTCCGGGTTGCCCATGATCAGAGGTGCCATGCTCGACGACCAGCCGAGGTAGTTGCTCTCGAGTGAACCGAGCAGGTCGTCGATGTCGTCGCGAGTGAAACCGCCTCGGTAAGTCTCGTCATCGATGTAGCACGGTGAGGGGGTGACCAGGACGAGCGCGGAGAAGCGGTCCGGCTCCCGGTTCGCCGCGAGGACCCCGATGCTCGAACTGACCGAATGCCCCACGAAGATCGGCTGCCGGAGGTCAAGGTCCTGGCAGATACTCAGCACGTCGTCGGCGTAGCCGTCCAGGGAGGCGTACCGGTCAGCGTCCCAGGCCGCCGGATCAGCCTGGCCTGATCCGACGTGATCAAACAACACCAGCTGGGCCCATTGCCCGACTTCGGCGGCCACATGGCGCCACATCTGCTGATCGCAGCCGAAGCCGTGCGCGAGCACAACGGTAGGGCCGCCCTCACGACCGGTCACCACCACGTTGTTGCGATCCCGCACAAGCATTCGCCTATCTTCCATCACCCGCATCCCCGTACCAAATGTTGGTTCACCTGGGCGAACGTCGTCGCACGAACGACCCCGCAGGCCCGATGGTCGATGATCACCAGGATCGGCAGGAGAACCTTTCCCTGCTGGCGATGGCCGGTGCCGCGCCGGGCAGATCGCGTCCTGTCCGTTCGACCTCCTCCGCAGCCTCCAGGACCTGTGCCACACCAAGTGCCGCCAACGCCGGGTGGGTCTCGGCCACCGCGCGGCCCGAGGGGACGGGCCCGGCCCAGAGCGCGCGGTGCAAGGGGCGGTTGACCGGTGGCCCCCACAACGCCGGTGACACCGGCCCGAAGAGCAGGACCGATGGCGTGGCGTAGGCGGTCGCGAGGTGACCGATGCCGGTGTCGCCGGCGACCACCAACCGACCGTGGGCCACCAGGGCGGCCAACTCCCCCACCCCGGTCCGTCCGGCGAGCACCGCCGAACCGGGCAGACCGGCCCGAGCCGCGACCTCGGCGGCGAGGACACCCTCGCCACTCGACCCGGTGACCACCACCCGATGTCCCCGGCGAGTCAGTTCCCTGGCCACGGCGGCGAACCGGTCGACCGGCCAGCGCCGCTGCGCGGCCTTCGCGCCCGGGTGCACGATGGTAACCCCGGTCGGCAGGCTCTGCGGGGGTGGTCGGCGCAGCGCGAGGTCGTCCGGGTCGGCCACGATGCCGTACCAGGCCAACAGCCGGCACCACCGGTGGACCTCGTGCTCGTCGGGCCGCCACCGCGGTCCAGTGTGATGTCCCGCCTGCGGGCACGCGAAGGCCATCAGCCGCCGGGGCTGGGCTGTGTGCAGCAGGCGGTGCGACTGCGGTCCCCGCCCATGCAGGTTCACCGCCCAGTCCGGCGACAGCGGTGGCCACCGGTACGGCCCCAGCCCGTCGACATCGATGAGCTGATCGACTGCCCCGATCAGGTCGAGCATCGGGGCGAGCCAGCGCGGTGCGGCCAGCGCCAGTCGGTGCTCCGGGAAGGCGGCGCGCAGCCCGCGTAAGGCCGGCACGGCGGTGGCGAGATCGCCGATACCGAGGGCTCGGAGCGCGAGGATCACGGGTAGGAACTCTCCTGTTCGGCGCAGACCACCAGTTCCCGTACGGCGCAGCCGGCTGGTTGGGAGAGCGCGAAGAGCACCGCGTCGGCGACATGGGCGGGATCGTTGAGGATCGCGTCCGTTCCGGGCCGGTACTGCTCGTCGCGGCCGTCGAAGAACGCCGTCCGCATGCCACCCGGGATGAGCAGGGTGACGCCCACCGAGCCGGCCAGCTCGGCGGCGAGCGCGCGGGTGAAACCGACGACGCCGAACTTTGCCGCGCAGTAGGCGGAGGCGTCGCTGACCGCCTTGACACCCAGCGTGGAGGCGACGGTGACCACCGTGCCGTGGGAGCGTTCCAGGGTGGGCAGGGCGGCCCGGATGACCGCCGCGGTGGCGAGCAGGTCGACGGTCACGACGCGTTCCCAGGTTTCGGCGGGGACGTCACCGAGGCGACCCGGGGTGTCGATGCCGGCGGCGGTGACCACCCCGTCCAGTTCACCGGCCTGCTCGGTGAGGTGACGGGTGGCCTGTTCGGCGGCCCGGGTGTCGGCGAGGTCGCATTCGATCCACGGCACGCCGTCGGCGGGCGCCTGCCGGTCCAGCACGTACGGCCGCGCGCCGGCCTTCTGCAGCGCCGTCACGACGGCGGCACCGAGGCCGCTGGCACCGCCGGTGACCAGGACCGCCTTGCTGGTCAACGAGTTGTTCATCGTCGTCCTTCCGTCAACTGTCGGCCGCCGGCACGGGCGGCCGCGATGGTGCTGGAGGTAGAGCGTCCGTCGAGGTAGGGCACGAACACGACCTGTCCACCCCAACGCCGTACCTGTTCGGTCTCGGGCAGGTCGGGGTGCTCCGGGTCGGCGCCGCGGGCGTAGTCGCCGCCCTTGACCCAGATGTCGGGGCGCAGCCAGGAGAGCACCGCGTCCGGGGTCGGCTCGTCGAAGATGACGACGGCGTCGACGCAGTCCAGCGCGGCGAGCAGGCGGGCCCGGTCGACCTGAGCGGTGAGTGGGCGACCGGGACCCTTCAGCTCGGCGACGCTGCGGTCGGAGTTGAGGCAGACGACGAGGCAGTCGCCGAGCCGCCGGGCGGCCTGGAGGGTGGCCAGGTGTCCGGTGTGCAGAAGGTCGAAACAGCCGCCGGTGGCGACGACGGTCCCGCCGTCGGCGCGTACCCGGGCCAGTACGGACGCTGCCCCTTCCCGGCCATTGCCGTCGCCGGCCGGGCCGACCACGATGCGCGTGGGGGCGACGTCGTGCGCGTCGGTGCGGGTCGGCAGGCGCCTCGGACCGCCGGCGGCCACGTAGGCCGACGCGACCCGGACCGCGTCCTCGACCGCTTCCGACACCAGCGCCCCGTTCGCCAGCGCCAGCGCGGCGGCCGAGGCGAACCTGTCACCAGCGCCGCAGGTGTCACCCGCGGACGCCACCGGTGACGGTACGACCAGCGGTGCCCCACCGTTGTGGCACAGCAGGCTGCCGTCACCACCCAGGGTCACCGCGACCGCGGCGGCCCGCCAGCGGTCCCGCAGTGTGCGCGCCGAACGGGCCACCCCGGACAGCCGCGACCCGGTCGCCGCGTCGCCGGTGAGCTGGAACAACTCCCCCTCGTTGGGGGTCAGCAGCCGTGTACCCGGCACGGCCGCCGGCCCCCGGGGGTGCGGATCCCAGATCACCGGTGCGGAGGTCGCGGCGAGCGCGCGCCGCAGCGCCGGTTGCCGGGCCACGCCGCGCCCGTAGTCGCTGACCAGGATGGCTCCCGCCTCGGCCAGGGTGCGCAGCGTTGCGGCCGACGGCTCGCCGCAGGGCTGGGTGTCGCCGCCACGGTCGAGCCGGAGCAGGACCTGCCCTTCGGCCCGTAACCGGATCTTCTCCGGGGTGGCGCCGGGCAGCGACATCGGATGGAGGCGCACCCCGGCGGCCGTGAGCAACTCGGCCAGCCGGGCTGCGGCCGGGTCGTCGGCCAGCGCGGTGACCAGCACGACGTCGTGCCCGTCGGCGGCGGCGAGCAGGGCGGCCAGCCCGGCCCCACCCGGCCGGTCGGTAGCCGACCTCTCGTCCAGGACCGGCGCCGGGGCGTCCGGACAGAGCCGGTCGACAGTGCCGTCGACGTCCCGGTCCAGCACTGTGTCCCCGACCACTACCAGCGGGCCGCTCATGATGGCGCCTCCTCACCGGGTGCCACGGCCAGCAGTCGCCGCGCCGTGGACGGTCCTCGACCGTTGCGCGCCGGGAGCAGTGACGTCGCGCCGTCGTGGGCGGCGAGCAGCTCGTCCGGCCCGGCCCGCCGCAGCCGCAGCAGGGCCTCGTCGACGTAGGAGCAGAGCAGGTGGGTGGAGACCAGGTGCAGTTCCTGCACGACCTGCGGTTCGGGCGACGGCACTGTCAGCGCCTCGGCGCAGGCGTCGGCGAGCGGGTTGGGTGCCGGCCCGGTGAACGCCCAGCAGGTCAGCGCCGCGTACCGTCCGGCCTCCGCTGCCGCGAGCAGGTTCTCGCTGCGGCCACTCGTCGACATCAGCAGCAGGATGTCGCCGGGCCGGCCGTGCGCCCGTACCTGACGGGCGAACATCTCGTCGAAGCCGTAGTCGTTGCCGATCGCGGTCAACGACGATGTCTCGGCGGTCAGCGCGATAGCCGACAGCGGGGTGCGGTCGTCGCGGAGCTTGCCGACCAGTTCGGCGGTGAGGTGCTGGGCTTCGGCGGCGCTGCCGCCGTTGCCGGCGGCCAGCAGCCGGCCACCGGCGGCGAGGGTCCGGGCCAGGTGACTGCCCCAGCGGCTGAGTCGGCGGGCGGCGTCGCGGTAGCCGGGCAGGGCCCGGGACAGCTGGGTCAGGTGTGCGTCGAGGAGCAACTGTTCGGTCATCAGGCCACCGCCCCGCTGGTCTGGGGCGCACCGCACACGGCCGTGTAGACGGCGCTGAGGCGGGTCGCTGTTCGGGTCCAGGAGTAGCCGGTGCGGATCCGTTCGACGGCGGCGACCCCGTAGCGGCGACGCCGGTCCGCGTCGGCGAGGAGCCGGCGCAGCGCGGCGCCCAGCGCCTCCGGGTCACGGGGCGGTACGAGGTCGCCGGTGACACCGGGCACGACGGTGTCGGTCAGGCCGCCGACGGCCGTGCCGACCACCGGCGTCGCGCAGGCCATCGCCTCCAGCGGGGTCAGCCCGAACGGTTCGTACCAGGGTGTCGCCACCAGCAGGTCCGCGGAGCGGTACCACCGGGCCATCTCCTCGCGAGGTATGGCCCCGACGAGGTGTACCCGGTCCGCGACACCCTCGGACTCGGCCAGGGCACGCAACCGCCGGGCGTACCCGTCGTCGGTCAGCCGCGCCGCCGGCGGGCCGCCGACCAGGACGTACTCGGCTTCGGGCACCGCCCGCAGCGCGCGGACCGCGTCCTGGAAGCCCTTGCGATCGACCAGCCGACCCACGCCCAGCAGGCGCGGCCGGCTCGGGTCACGGCGGGCGGCGGGGCCGTCCGGCGTGAAGATCCGCTGATTGACCCCGGAGGGTACGACGGTGATCGCCGATCGGCGGATGCCCATCCGGGTCAGCTCGTCCACCTCGTCGGCGCACTGCGCGATGACCCGGTCGACGCTGCGGCCGAGCATCCGTTCGTACCTGATCCGGCGCGGCGGGCTGGTGTCTGCGGCGCCCTGGTGGCGGCGCTTGACGGTGCCCAGCGCGTGGTAGGTCTGCACCACCGGCACGCCGGTCTGCCGACCGGCGGTGAGGGCGGCGAGCCCGCTCATCCAGAAGTGCGCGTGGACCACGTCCGGTCGCCACACGTCGTCCTCCCAGTGCCGGACGAGCCACCGGCCGAATTCCGGCATGTACGGCGGCAGTTCGTCCTTCGGTGTCGGCTCGGCCGGTCCGGCCGGTACGTGGAGCACACTCACCCCGTCGCCCAGCGGGACCACCGGGTCCTGGTGCGGCTCGTCGCGTCGGGTGTAGACGCGTACGTCGTGCCCCTGGTCGGCCAGGGCAGCGGCGAGTTCAGCCACGTGGGTGTTCTGTCCACCGGCGTCCGGCCCGCCGAGCGCGGCCAGCGGGCTCGCGTGTTCGGAGATCATCGCAACGCGCACTGTTCCTCCTGGAGTAGTCGGTCCCAGTCCGCGAGGAACCGGTCGAGTCCGTACCGATCGGTGGCGGCGCGGCGGGCGTGCTCGCCCATGGCCCGCGCGGCGACCGGGTCGTCGATCAGCCACGCGGCGGCGTCCCGCAGTGTGCCGAGGTTGGTCGACAGCACGCCCGCCTCCGGCGGTACGGCCGCGACCGCCTCCGTGGTGGCCAGCGCGACGACCGGCATGCCGATGGTCATGGCTTCCAGGAGGCTGAGCCCGAGCGAGGTCCAGCGGCACAGGTGCAGGTAGGCGCGCCGCCGGGCGATCTGCTCGTGCAGCCGCGCCTGAGGCAGGTCGTACGTCGCAAGGCGCGCTGCGGGCAGTTCGACCGCCTCGGCGAGCGCCTGCACGCCCATCCCGAACACGTCCAGCGGAGCGATCGAGGCGAACTGGGGCATCAGGTCGGTGCCGGTGACCCGCCAGCGGCGGACCGGTTCGTTGGTGACCACCGCCAGCCGCGCCAGGCTGCCGTCGTAGCTGACCCGGGGTGGGACGATGCCGTGCTCGACGACTGTGGTGCGGGTCGCGCCGCTGTCCCAGAACAGGTGGTTGAAGTGGGTGACGTGGGCGATGAGCAGGTCGTCCCGGTCGGCCATCGGATGGCGGGTGTTCGGTACGTCGCCCTTCGGGGTGTTGTGCTCAACGTAGATGGCCGGCAGGTCCCGGCCCGGGCGTCGGCCCAGCCAGGTCTCGGCCAGGTCCAGTTCCTCGGGTCGTTGCAGGATCACCAGGTCGACGGGTTCGGTGGCGAGGCGGTCCGGCGTGATCTCCTCGGCCGAGGTCGGCCAGTCGTAGGTCCGTGCCCGGCCGAGGCCGTACGGGCCGCGATCCGGGGTTACCGGGACCAGGTAGCGGTGCTTGCCGTGGACGAACGCGGTGGTCCACGCGCCGTGTACGTGCCACACCAGGATGTTCATCGCACTCCTTCCACTGCGGCGGCGTCGGCCCCGGTCGTGAGCAGCTGGACGGCGGCCACCACCTCGGCCGGGTCGACCCCGGTGAGGCAGGGGTGGCCGGGCACGGGGCAGACGGTGGCCCTGCTGTGTCGGCACGCGGCACCGGCGTCACCGACCCGGACCAGCGGTGTCCGGTAGGGCGCCCACTGCCCGAACGGGACGGTGGGAGCGAAGAGGCTGACCACCGGCGTGCCGACTGCGGCGGCCAGGTGGGCCGGGCCGGTGTTGCCGACCACCACACAGCCGGCGTGGGCCAGTACCACAGCCAGTTCGGCCAGCGAGGTACGACCGCCGAGGTCGACGCCGCCCGCCGCCGCCACCTGAGCGGTCAGCTCGCGCTCGTCCGGGCCGCCGGTGACCACCACTGGGTGACCGGCGCGGGCGAGGGCGGCGACGATGTCGGCGCAGCGTCGGGGCGGGCAGGCCCGGGCGGGCACCGACGCGCCGGGGTGGACGACCACGTAGCCGGCCGCCAGGTCGACCGGTGGCCGGGACGGCAGCATGTCGGCAGCGAGCCGCAGCGTCGGCTCGTCGCCGGCCGGCAGCCCGAAGCCGGCCGCCGTTGCCAGCGACAAGGCCCGCTCCACCTCCGGTATCCCCACCGGCACCCGGTGCCTCAGGTCGAGCAGGCTGCCGGGGTAGTCGTCGCTGATCGCACCGACCCACGGCACGCCGGCCATCCGCAGCAGCAGCGCCAGCGGCAGCGGGGACTGGTGGAACGACGTGAAGATCAGTGCCTGGTCGGCGTCGACGGCGGCCAGCCGCGCGATCAACGCCCGCATCGTTTCCGCCTGCACCGGTGCCGGCGACGGGTCGATCCACGGCAGCGGCCACTCGATCACCTCGTGCACGCCGGGCAGCAGCCGGGCGGCGGCCCGGCCGCGTGGACCACCCAACAGGACGACCCGGTCCGCGCCGGCCGCTACCGCGCGGATCGCCGGCCCGGTGATCAGGACGTCACCGGCCGAGTCGCTGCGTACCACCAGCACTGTGCCCGGACGCCCGTCGGCCCGCTGCGCTGGTGCGGACCCGTCGGCGGCCAGCTGGGCACCCGCGAGCGCCTGACGGCGGAGAACCTGGTCGACCGCGTCCGCCAGGTCGACGGCGACCGCCGGGGCGGCGTCGACCTCCTCCGCGCGGGTGACCGGTGTCGGCACCAGGATGCCGGCGGCTCCGGCCGCCGCCGCGGCGGCCATGTCCCGGCCGATGTCGCCGATCACCGCACAGCGGGTCGGGTCCGTGTCGAGCGCCCGGGCGGCCGCGTCGACCAGCCCGGGTGCCGGCTTGCGGCACCGACAGCCGTCGCCCTCCTGGTGTGGGCAGACCTGCCAGGTGTCGAAGGGGCCGAGCAGCGCGTCGACGCGAGCATGCACAGCGCCCAGGTCGGCAGCGGTGAACAGGCCACGGGCCAGCCCGGACTGGTTAGTCACCACGCCGAGCCGCAGCCCGGCGGCGCGGAGCCGGTCGAGCGCCGCCCGCGCGCCGGGCATCGGGCGAACCTTCTCCGGATCCCCGTTGTAGGGCACGTCTTCGATCAGGGTGCCGTCCCGGTCCAGGAGCACAGCGTCGAAGAGGGTCATCGCACACCGTCGCGACGACGCACGACCGGGTACGGCGTCGCGTGCCGACCGCGCCACCAGCCGCGCAACCAGTACGTCACGGCAAGCGGCGGAATCGCCGCACTGGTCACCAGCATCGTGGCAACCTCCGCGCGGGTACCCGGCCCCGGCGCGATCCGCTCGTGCGTGAACCGGGCCGTACCGGCCAACCAGAGGGCACCGGCCAGCGTCGCCGTGCCGACAAGCGGTCGGCCGGCACCGGACCGCCCGGCAGCCAGCCCACCGGCCAGCGCAGCGACCGCCAGGATCCCGGCCGTGGTGATCGCGGCGTGCCGGTGGCGACGTCCCGCCGGCACGCCCAGCTCGTCGCGCCAGCCGGCACCGTACAGGCGGCGCAACAGGGCGTCGTCGACGTTGCCCCGCTGGGTACGCAGGCTGACCCAACGGCTCTCGGAGCGCACCGGATGCGTGACGGTCCGGGTGCCTCTGGTCAACTGCCAGCCGGCGAACCGCACCCGGTGGGCCAGCTCGGCGTCCTCCCGGTAGGCCCGGGGAAACCGTTCGTCGAAGCCGCCCACGGCGGCGAGGGCGGCCCGACGGTAGGCCATGTCGGCGGTGATCCACTCACCGTCGGCCAGACCTGCGGTCGCCCGTTCCCAGTCGGTCGGTCGCCGGCCGGTAGGCAGCGGCACCCGCACGACGCCCTGCACGCCACCGATCCGGTCAGGCACCGCGAGGTCGGCGAGGAGCCGGTCCAGCCAGTCCGGCGCCGGGACCACGTCGTCGTCGAGGAACGCCACCCAGGGGAACCGGGCCGCCCGCCAGCCCAGGTTGCGGGCGGCGGCCGGGCCAGCGCCCTTACCGCGCAAAACCTTCGTGTACGCCGTGAGAGCCCCGGGCACTGGCAGCTCACCGCCGCCGGAGGACCGGTCGTCGACCAGCAGGATCTCCAGCCCCGCTCGCTCACCGACCTGCGCGGCGAGCGTGGTCAGCAGATCACCGAGACTGTCCCGGCCCACTGTCGGCACCACGATGCTGATCATCGCGGTGTCCCCAGGTCGGCACGGTGCACCGCGTACGGGCCGAGGGCGAGCAGATCCACCGGCGCCGAGCCGAACAGCTCCATCGCCTCCCGTGGTGTGTCGACCATCGGCCGACCGGCGGTGTTGAGCGAGGTGTTGACCACGACCGGCAGCCCGGTGAGCCGGTCGAACTCGGCCAGCATCTCGGCCACCAGCGGCTCGGCGGCCGGGTCGACGGTCTGCACCCGAGCGGTGCCGTCGACGTGCACCACCGCCGGGATCCGCTCCCGCCACTCGGGCGCGACCCGATGCACGAAGAGCATGTGCGGGCTGGGCAGCACCCCTTCGAAGATCTCGGCGGCGCGTTCGGCCCGCACCATCGGGGCGATCGGCCGGAACTGCTCCCGGCCCTTGACGTCGTTCATCCGGCGGGTGGTGTCGGCGTCGCCGGGGTGCGCCAGCAACGACCGGTGGCCGAGTGCCCGGGGTCCGTACTCACTCCGCCCCTGGAACCAGGCGACGACACCATTGCCGGCCAGCACCCGGGCGGCCTCGACGGCGATCGAATCCGGCCGCCGGTACGGCAGTGCCGCTCGACGCAGCTCCGCCTCCAGTTCGTCGTCGCTCCACCCGCGGCCCAGGTCGACGCCGGGCATCGGTGCGGTCGAGTCACCGAGCACGCTCGCCAGGTGCAGGGCCGCGCCGAGCGCGGTGCCGGCGTCGCCTGCGGCCGGTTGTACCCAGACCCGCTGGTACGGGCCCTCGGCGGCGATCCGGGCGTTGGCGACGCAGTTCAGCGCGACCCCGCCGGCCATGGTGAGGGTTGCCGGGCCGTCGCCCGCCTCGTACAGCCAGCGGGCCAGGTCGAGGATCGTCTCCTCCACCCGCGCCTGCACGCTGGCGGCGAGGTCCGCGTGCTCGGCGGTCATCTTCCCGTCCACGGCGCGCGGTTTGGCCAGTGAGGACCAGTCGATCTGACCCACCGTGAACCCGCCGTCGCCGGTGGTGCGGACCAGGTCTCGCAGCAGCCCGAGGTGGCGCGGTTCGCCGTAGGAGGCCAGCGCCATCACCTTGTACTCGTCACTGGAGTGCAGGAAGCCCAGGTGCCGGGTGAGGTCCTCGTAGAGCAGGCCCAGCGAGTGCGGCAACTGCTGCGCGGCGAGCTGCCGCAGTCGTCCCTGGGAGTAGACGCCACCGAGGTGGCTCGCGGTCTCGCCCCGCCCGTCGAGAACCAGAACGGCGGAGGTCGCCGCACCGGTCGCGTCCGGCGGCACGGCGAGCCCCGCGGAGGCGGCGTGCGCGACGTGGTGCGGCACGAACCGCACGATGTCCGGGTCGAGGCCCGGCAGCGCCGCGGCGAGGAACTGCGGCGCGCGTTTCGCGTACTCGATTCGTAGCCAGTCCCAGGGGTCGGCCAGACCCAACTCGGCCGCGTCCCGACACAGGCCCGGATCGAAGGAGTAGGCGACACCGTCCAGGCCGTCGGCGTCGATTCCGGCCTGACGCAGACACCAGGCGGCGGAGAGTTCGGGGAGTTCCCACGCGGAGAAGGGCACCGGACGCTTGCCGTGCTTACGTCGGCTGAACCGCTCCTCCTCCGCGGCAGCCACCACCTGACCGTCGATGACCAGGGCGGCCGCTGGGTCATGGAAGACAGCGTTTATCCCGAGGACGCGCATAGACGGGCCTCTACCCAGCCCCGACGCGGTAAACCCAGAGATCAGCAACTTCCCAAAAGTACTGATTGTCCACTTAGCTCGGGCTGGCCGGACCGGCGCCGATCGTCCACGCGGCTTCCCTGTTCAGCCCTCAACCCCGGTCGCGGAGTGGGCCGCGCCGACCGGTTTCGACTGCGACGATCCGCGCTGCCGCAGGTAGATCGACAGAACCACCATCGACGTGACGGCCAGCAGTTCCGACTGCCAGTTCTGCAGGGTGCGATTCCAGAAGTCCGGTTGGAGCAGGTACTGCCCCCACGACACCGGATCCTGAAGGTTGCCGAGCTGCTCCTCGTTGTACGCGGCGACCCCGGCGATCGACTGCGCCAGCCACGACAGCGCGAAGATCGCACCCATGACCAGGCCCAGCGAGTGGGAGAAGAGCGCCTGCCGCGCCCCACCGATGCGGGCCCACGCCGGCGAGGTGTCGGTGGCGTGGGCGCCGACCATCTGGTCCTCATCCGATTCACGGCCGGGCTTGTCGAGTTTCTTGGACTCCGGCGAGCCCTTCTGCAGCAGCCAGACGGTCAGGAAGATGTACAGGAAGAACTGCAGATACTCCGACTGCCAGTTCTCCGTGACGTCCACTGCGAAACTCGCCGACGTGACGTACCGGCCGAGCGACACCGGTGCCAGACCCTCGCTGAACTGTCGCTGGTTGAAGTCGGCGTGCCCGGCGAAGGCCTGACCGACCAGCGAGAGGAGGAACAGCAGGCCGAAGACCAGGCCGAGGGAGTTTTCGCGAAGAAATCTCCTCACCGGTGCAACACCCCCAGCGCACCGAAGTAGACCAGGCCAGCGGCGACCACGAGCAGCAGCAACACGAACTGGATCCGCATTGGCTCAGCCTCCCTGGAGCACACAGTCGTAGGGCTTCTCACCCCGGGCGGTGCAACCGGCGGCGACCACGCGCCAGCCGCCGGGGAAGACGGCGAGGAAGACCGTGTCGCCGCTGAGCCGCACCTGCGCCCGCTGGCCGTACACCTCACTGGCCGACACCCTGCCCGGTTGCGTGAGGTTTTCGGCCAGGATCGCCTCCGCGCACGGTTTGTCCGCGGACTGCTCGAGTTCACCGAGGGTGTCGGGTGCCAGCAGCGCGCAGGCCGCAGCCGCGTCCCTCTCGGCGACGGCGGTCAGCATCCGCACGGCGACGGCGGCCGCCGCGTCGCCGCGGTCGGTCACCGAGCTGCAACCTGCCATGGTCACCAGAACCAGAGCCGCGCCGACCGCGGCGCCTCCACCCCTCATGTAGGGCCACTCCCCCCGATCGCCGCCTCCCAGCCGAATGGGATCATCGACTGGCGTTGGCCACCGGGATATCCAGGTTTATCCCGGTGCTTGTCACCGCCAGCAGGTAGGTGACGCAGGGAGCGGCGGCGCGCAGGGCCAACACGACCTCGGCAGACTCGGCCGCGCGCTGTGTTCGCAACAGGGCGCTGATGCCGTGGGCGCTGAAGAAGGTCACCCCGGAGAGATCGAGCACCAGACGTGCGGGTCGCCGGGTGATCACGTGTTCGGCCAGCTCACTGATGAGATGAGCGGTGCTCATGTCGACCTCGCCGGAAACGGCGATCAGTGGCGCATTCCGATCGTTGCGCAGGTCGAGCGTCATGATCGGTTTGGCGGGCTGGGTGTGCTGCCGAGTGGGCTGAGCGTCGTGCCGAGTGGGCTGAGCGTCGTGCCGAGTGGGCTGAGCGTGCTGCCGAGTGGGTTGTTCGAGGATGGACATGGCGCCTCCCGATCTGGTGCATCGGTGAGTCGGACCCTCCCGCGGCGACGAGACGCGGGCGGCGGACCTGGGCGCATGTCTTGACCCGCGAACCACCCTACCCACGATTTTCGCCGCTGACACCATTCGCGCGGTGGCCGAGCCTCGATCCGGCAGTGCTGGCGAGAATCCCCGAAGAGGTGCCGCTCGTCCGGTTTGGTCCGCCGGCCCGGGGTAGGGCACATGCTGGAGGGCGGTCGAGGCGAGGAGGCGACGGTGGCGGACGCGACGGTGGCGGACCTGGTGGTGGCTCGGTTGGCCGACTGGGGCGTGGACCGGGTCTTCGGCTACTCGGGGGACGGTATCGATGGGGTGATGGGGGCCCTGCGTCGGGCCGGTCGGCCGGAGTTCGTGCAGGCCCGGCACGAGGAGACGGCGGCGTTCATGGCCTGCGGGCACGCCAAGTACACCGGCGGGCTGGGGGTGTGCCTGTCGACCCAGGGACCGGGCGCGGTGCATCTGCTCAACGGCCTCTACGACGCCCGGCTGGACTCCCAGCCGGTGCTCGCCCTGGTCGGCCAGCAGGTGACGTCCGTGCTGGGCAGCGGCTACCAGCAGGAGATCGACCTGGTACGTCTCTACGGCGATGTGTGCGCACAGTTCGTGCAGACCGCGTACACCCCGGAGCAGCTGCCGATGCTGCTCGACCGGGCGATCCGCACCGCCCTGGCGACCCGCAGCCCGACCTGTGTGATCCTGCCGCACGACGTGCAGACCGCCCCGGCCCCGGACCTCGGCGCACAGGAGCACGGGATCATGGTGACCAACCCCGGGTTGCCGGTGCCCGAGCTGCGGCCCCGCGCCGATGATCTGCGGGCAGCCGCGGACCTGCTCGACGCCGGGGAGCGGGTGGCGATCCTGGTGGGGCAGGGTGCCCGAGCCGCCGCCGGCGAGGTGGTCGAGCTGGCCGAGGCGCTCGGCGCCGGCGTGACGGCGTCGCTGCTGGGCAAGCCGGTGCTGGACGAGTCGCTGCCCTTTCACACCGGCGTGATGGGTCACCTGGGCAGCACCGCCAGCAGCATGCTGATGAACGAGTGCGACACCCTGCTGATCGTCGGCAGCAACGATCCCTGGTCGGAGTTCTACCCGGCACCGGGGCAGGCCCGGGCGGTGCAGATCGACATCGACGGTCGACGCCTGGGCATGCGCTACCCCGTGGAGGTGCCGCTGCTCGGCGACGCCGCCGAGACCATCCGGGCGCTGCTGCCGCTGCTCACCAGGCGGTCCGACCGGAGCTGGCGTCAGCGCGTCGAGGGCGAGGTGACCCGCTGGCGAGACATCGCCCGACAGCGGGCGACGGCCACCGCCGAGCCGGTGAACCCGCAGTACGTCCTGCACGCCCTCACCGACCGGCTACCCGCAGACGCGCAGGTGGCGGTGGATGTCGGGTCGGTGACCTACTGGTACGCCCGACACCTGCGGCTGCCCGTCGGAGTGGACGCGCACCTGTCCAGCACCCTGGCCTCGATGGGTTCGGCGCTGCCGTACGGGCTGGCCGCGAAGCTCGCCACCCCGCACCGACCGGTGGTGGCGCTGGCCGGGGACGGGGCGATGCAGATGAACGGGCTGGCCGAGTTGCTCACGGTGGCGCACCGCTGGCGGGACTGGGCGGACCCCCGGTTCGTGGTGCTGGTGCTGCACAACCGCGACCTGGCCGAGGTGAGCTGGGAGCAGCGGGAGATGGAGGGCGATCCCCGCTTCGTCGACTCCCAGCGCCTGCCCGACGCGCCGTACGCCCGGTGGGCCGAGTTGCTGGGTCTGCGCGGCGTTCGGGTCACCACCCCGACCGAGGTCGACACCGCCTGGGACGAGGCCCTGTCGGCGGACCGGCCGACGCTGATCGAAGCGATCGTGGACCCGGCGATCCCGCTGCTTCCGCCCGCGCAGCCCTACCAGAAGGTCGCCACCATGTACGAGGCGCTCGGTCGGGAGAACACCGACCTGGGCCGGCGGGCGCTGGCGCATTTGCGCCGCGAACGGGCCACCGAAGGCTTCGACGATCCGCAGTGAGACCGGGCAGGCATGACGAACAAGATTCGGGAGAAGTATCCCTGAGCAGACGCGGAGCGGCACGAGCGACAGGGGGAACGTGATGGGCCGAGCGAGGCGCTCCGCGCACGCCTTCGCGGGCGGCGCGCTGGCGGTGGTGCTCGCTGGGCTGGTCGCCCTCGTCACTCATCAGCCGTGGCTGTTCCCCAGTCTGGGGCCGGCGGTGATGTTGCAACTGGAGAAGCCGGGATCGCCCGAGTCCTCTCCGCGCAACACGTTCATCGGGCACGGGGTGGCCCTGCTGGCCGGGTACCTGTTCCTGGTGGCCTGCGGGCTTGCCGACGAACCCTCGGCGCTCCAGGAGGGGGTGACCGGGTTGAGGATCGTGGCGGTGGCCGGGTCGCTGGCGGTGACCGCATCGGTCCTGGTGTTGCTGAAGGCGTCGCACGCCCCGGCAGGGGCGACGACACTGATCGTGAGCCTGGGCCTGCTCCGTACCCCGACCCAGTTGCTCGTCGTGGCCGGCGCGGTGGTGCTGGTCACGGTCGTCGACTGGCTGTACGGACGGGTGTCGGGCCGACCGATGCCGCTGTGGGCGGCGCCCGCGCCGTCACCGGGAGGAGGACATCGTGGTGGACCGGATCGCCGACCCGTGGGGTGAGCGGACCCCGTACGGGCCGGGACAGCAGTGGCCGGTGCGGGTGGACCGGTACCTGGCCGACGGACGGACCGATGCCGACGTGGACCGGTGGGTGCAGTCGGCGTCGGTGCTGCACTCCAACGGCGACGCGCTGGACATCGGCGTCGCCGACGGGCGGATCGTCGGTGTGCGCGGGCGGGCCGTGGACCGGATCAACCGGGGGCGGGTCGACCCGAAGGACCTGTACGGCTGGCAGGCCAACCACAGCCCGGACCGGTTGACCCGGCCGCTGGTCCGCGACGGCGATCGCCTGGTCGAGTCGGACTGGGACACGGCGATGGGCCGGATCGTGGCCCGGTCGAAGGAACTCCTCGACGGGCCGGGTGGGTGGGGGCACTTCGGGTTCTACACCACCGGCCAACTGTTCCTGGAGGAGTACTACACGCTGGGTGTGATCGGTAAGGCCGGTCTGGGTACGCCGCACATGGACGGCAACACCCGGTTGTGCACGGCCACCGCGGCGGCGGCGATGAAGGCGAGCTTCGGCACCGACGGGCAGCCCGGCTCGTACACCGACGTGGACCACTGCGACGCGATCGCGCTGTGGGGTCACAACGTCGCCGAGACGCAGACGGTGCTGTGGATGCGGATGCTGGACCGACGCCGTGGCCCCAACCCGCCGGCGATGCTGGCGGTGGACCCACGCGCCACCCCGGTCGCCCGGGAGGCCGATGTGCACCTGGCGGTGCGTAACGGCACGAACGTGGCCCTGATGAACGGCCTGCTCCGGGAGATCATCCGGCGCGGCTGGTACGACCACGACTACGTCGAGGCGCACACGCTGGGTTTCGACGAGCTGTGCCGGATCGTCGACGGCTACCCACCGTCGCGGGTCGCCGACATCTGCGACGTACCGGCCGCCGATGTGGAGCGCGCCGCCGAACTGCTCGGCGCCTCGCAGCGGTTGCTGTCGACAGTGTTGCAGGGCTTCTACCAGTCGAATCAGGCCACCGCCGCCGCCTGCGGCGTCAACAACCTGCACCTGGTTCGCGGCATGATCGGACGGCCCGGCGCCGGGATCTACCAGATGAACGGCCAGCCCACCGCCCAGAACACCCGGGAGACCGGCGCCGACGGCGACCTGCCCGGCCTGCGCAACTGGGACAACGAGCGGCACGTCGAGGAGTTGGCCCGGCTGTGGAACGTGGATGTGGACACCATTCCGCACTGGGCGCCGCCGACGCACGCCATGCAGATCTTCCGGTACGCCGAGCAGTGCTCGATCAAACTGCTCTGGATCTCCGCCACCAACCCGGCCGTCTCACTGCCGGAGCTGCACCGGATCCGGCAGATCCTGACCCGGCCGGAGCTGTTCGTGGTGGTCCAGGATCTCTTCCTCACCGAGACCGCCGAGCTGGCCGACGTCGTGCTGCCCGCCGCCACCTGGGGCGAGAAGACCGGCACGTTCACCAGCGTCGACCGGACCGTGCACATCTCCGACAAGGCCGTCGACCCGCCCGGGGAGGCCCGCCCGGACCTGGACATCTTCCTCGACTACGCCCGCCGGATGGACTTCCGCGACCGCGACGGCCAGCCGCTGATCGACTGGAGCGGGCCGGAGGAGGTGTTCGAGGCGTGGAAGGAGTGTTCGCGGGGCCGACCGTGCGACTACACCGGGATCACCTACGAGAAGCTGCGCGGCGGCTCCGGCATTCAGTGGCCCTGCACCGACGAGCATCCCGACGGCACGGAGCGCCTCTACACCGACGGACATTTCCACACCGAACCCGACTACTGCGAGACGTACGGTCATGACCTGGCCACCGGTGCGGAGTTCACCGAGGCGGAATACCGGGCCAAGGAACCGGACGGGCGGGCGTTCCTGCACACCGTCGACTACCAGCCCTCACCTGAGGTGCCCGACGACGAGCGTCCGCTGCTCCTCACCACCGGCCGCACCGTCTACCAGTTCCACACCCGCACCAAGACCGGCCGCGCCCCACAACTCAACCAGGCGGCACCGGACGTGTGGGTCGAGTTGAACCCCGCCGACGCGGCCCGGTTCGGCATCGTCGAAGGCGATCTGGTGGGCATCTCCTCGGCCCGCGGCGCCATCCAGGCCCGCGCCCGGCTCTGCGGCATCCGCCCCGGGGTCGTCTTCCTGCCGTTCCACTACGGCTACTTCGACCAGGACCCCACCGACCGCACCCCGCGGGCGGCGAACGAGCTGACCATCACCGCCTGGGACCCGGTGTCCAAGCAGCCCCTCTTCAAGGTCGCCGCCGTGGCGGTGGCGAAACTCGCCGACGGGCGGGGCGTACCCTCGCCGGCACCGACCGTCGGCGGCAGCGCACCACCAGCGGACGCTGACGTGCCGCCCACCGTCGGTGGGCCGGCAGCCGAGGCCACCAGCGGGAAGGAGTGAGCCGTGCACCTCGCCCACTACCTCGGTCTCCTGCACCGCGCGCAGGTCAACCTGGCCGACGCGTTCCGGCAGGTCGCCGACGCGCACGCCGAGGAACCGGACATCGAGCACCTCTGCCAGCAGCAGGCGAAGCGCTGCGACGCACACGCTGAACAGCTGCACCCGTTCGTGGTCCGCTACTCCGAGGACGCTCCCGACGAACCCGACCGGCTGCACTCGCAACTGTTCACCGGCACCCGCACCGGCGGCATCGGCCTCCTGCGGGACCTCCAGGACCTCTACCTGATGGCCGCCGAGTGCGACATCACCTGGACCGTCGTCGGCCAGGCCGCCTACGGTGCCCGCGACAAAGAACTGCTCGCGGTCGTCCTGCGCTGCGAGGGAGAGACCGCGATCCAGCTCAAGTGGCTGCGTACCCGGATGAAGGCCGCCGCGCCCCAGGCGCTCGTCGTCGCCGACTGACGGCGCCGACCGGGGCAGGCGGCCGCTACGGTCCGCTGGTCCGCCGGGTGGCCGCCGGCGGCCACCCGGTGTGTCCCGAGGCTCTTCGGGTAGGGCATCAGGAACCGAGAGAGAGAGAGAGAGAGGGATTCCTGATGCCGAGCACCACCATGGCGATGCTGGAGACGTACCCCAAATCGATCAACCTGGACCGCGCGAAGCTGGCCGCGGCGATCGACGCGCTCAACGACTGTGCCCAGGCCTGCACCGCGTGCGCGGACGCCTGCCTGAGCGAGGACATGGTCACCGAGTTGACCAAGTGCATCCGCACGGACCTGGACTGCGCCGACATCTGCACCACTACCGCTCGGGTGCTGTCCCGACACACCGGCTACGACGCGAACATCAGCCGCAGTCTGCTGGAGGCGTGCGCGACCGCCTGCAAGTCGTGTGGGGACGAGTGCGCCGCTCACGCCGACAAGCACGAACACTGCCGGGTCTGCGCCGAGGCGTGTCGGGCGTGCGAGCGGGCCTGCCGGGACCTGTTGGCGACCATGAGCTGAGCAACAGGCAGGGGTGCCGGCCGCTCTCCCGACGATGGGAGGCGCAAACGGCGCCAGCCGGCACCCGGTTCCAGGATTCGGACGTTTCCGCCTTCAGCATGGGGTTACCACCTGAACGAGACGAGGAACGACAGTCGACCGTTGAGGGGAACCGTCATGGCCCGACCCAGGATCGTCATCGTCGGCGCGGGATTCGCCGGCTTCCACGCCGCGCGCCGGCTGGCCCGCGTCTCGCGCGGCGCCGCCGACGTGGTGCTGGTCAACCCGACCGACTACTTCCTGTATCTGCCGCTGCTGCCCGAGGTCTCCGGTGGCGTGCTCGACCCGCGCCGGGTCACCGTGTCACTGGCCGACACCCTGCCCGGGGTGCAAGTGGTCCTCGGTGAGGTCGACGGCATCGACACCGACGGGCGGACCCTGTCCTACGTGGACCCGGAAGGGCGCACCAGCCGGTTGTCGTACCACCGCCTTGTCCTGGCCGCCGGCAGCGTCAACAAGCTGCTGCCGATCCCCGGAGTCGCCGACCACGCGCACGGCTTCCGTGGCATCCCGGAGGCGGTGTACCTGCGGGAGCGGCTGATCCAGCAGATCGAACTGGCCGACGCCACCGACGACCCGACCGAACGGGAGGCACGCTGCACCTTCGTCGTGGTCGGCGCCGGCTACACCGGCACCGAGGTCGCCGCCCAGGGGCAGCTGTTCACCGACGAGATCGTCCGCCACCACCCACGGCTGGACGGGATCCGTCCACGCTGGTTGCTGCTGGACACCGCCGACCGGGTCCTGCCCGGCCTCGCCGACCGGATGTCGCGGGCAGCCGAGCGGGTGCTGCGCGAGCGCGGGATCGAGGTGTGCCTGGGCACATCGGTCACCGAGGCCACCGCCGACGGAGTTCAGCTCTCCGACGGCCGGTTCCTGCCGTCCCGGACCCTGGTGTGGTGCGTCGGGGTACGGCCCGACCCGCTCGTCGAGGCCACCGGACTGCCGACGACCCGCGGGCGGGTCACCGTCGACGAGTACCTGACCGTGCCCGGCCACCCGGAGATCTTGGCCTGCGGCGACGCCGCCGCCGTACCCGACCCCGCCCGACCCGGTGAGATCACCCCGATGACCGCCCAGCATGCCGTGCGGCAGGGCCGTCTGGCCGCCGACAACATCGCCGCCTCGTACGGGGTCGGCCGACGCCGCCCGTACCGGCACCGTGACCTGGGTTTCGTGGTGGACCTCGGCGGGTGGCAGGCCACCGCGAACCCTCTGCACGTACCCCTGTCCGGGCTACCGGCCCGCGCCATGGCGCGCGGCTACCACCTGCTGTCCCTGCCCGCCAATCGCGCCCGCACCGCCGCCGACTGGCTTTTCGCCGCCGTCGGATCCCGGCCGAGCGTGCAACTCGGCCTGGTGCCCGATGCCGCCGTGCCCCTGGACACCGCCGCCCCGGAACTCGCCCGCCGCTGACCTGCCCCGGGGGCCGGTGCGGGCAGTGAGCCGGTACCCACGGCGAGGGCTGCCGGTTGATCGGTCTGGAACGCGAGCCGCCCCGCCGCCGAGAGGCGGCGGGGCGGGCCAACCGGCGCCTCGTCGGGTCACTCGCCGCCGGCGGCTCTGTCACGGTCGGCTTCGGCATCCGCCGCGCCGGTCGGGGTGCCGTCGCCGTCGCGTGCCGCGTGGGACAGGTCCACGTCTGCACCGGTCCGGGCGGCGTCCGCCTTCGCGTCGTCAGCGCCGACGATCTCCCCGGCGGGGCCGGCGTCCGCGCCGTCGTCGTCGATCAGCCGTCCGGCGGCGGCCAGTCCGACCGGTACGTACCTGGGATCGGTCATCTCGTCCTCCTCGGGGGTTTGCTCGCCCTCTACCGCTACCGTTGCCTCTCAGTGCGCTCTGGCGAGCACGCGATTGGCAGTCTCGCCTTGCGGTGAGACGGTCCCGGTCTGACCCGCTGGTGCGGTGCCGGGTTGACGCTTCAATGCCACCAGCCCCGCGAGCGGGGTCTTGCGGTCGGCTCCACGTCCAGGCGCCGGGCCACTCCCGGCGGTTGTTGCGTTAGCCGCGAGCGCGGCCAGGTTGCGGGCGGCGTTGAGGTCCCGGTCGAGGACCAGGCCACACGATTCGCACTGGTATTCACGCTCGGACAGGGCGAGTTTGGTTTTCACCGCGCCGCAGCCCGAGCACGTCTTGGAGGAGGGATACCAGCGGTCGGCCAGGATCAGCCGGCCGCCGTTCCACCCGGTCTTGTAGGCTAGTTGCCGGCGGATCTCGGCGAACCCGGCGTCGGCGATGTGCCGGGCCAGCTTGCAGTTGCGCAGCATCCCGGTGACGTTGAGGTCTTCGATTACGACCGTGCCGTATTCGCGGGTCAGTCGGGTGGTGAGCTTGTGCAGTCCGTCGCGGCGCAGGTTCGCCACCCGGGCATGCGCCCGGCCGAGCCGGGCTGCGGCTCGCTCCCACCGCTTCGAGGCGCGTCGGCCGGTGCGCCGGTCCGGGCCGGTTTTGCGCGCCAGCGCCCGACCGAGCGCCCGCATCCGCTGGTGCGCGGTCGTCAGGTATCGTGGGTTGTCGATCAGCTTGCCGGTTGACAGCACCGCTAGGTGCCTTATGCCGACGTCGACGCCGAGCACCGCGCCCGGCCGGGCGGGTAGCCGCTCGGGGCGCTCGACCTCGACGCAGAAAGCGACGTGCCACCGGCCGCCGTCACGTCGCACGCAGGCGGACATGATTCGGGCGGTGCCGTTGTCGATGCGGCGGGCGAGCTTGCGGGCGGACTCATGCAGCTTCAGCCGGCCCAGCCGGGCAGCACCACATGCTTGCGGTCGGACTCGACCCGGATCGTCCCGGTGGTGAACCGCACGGACGCGATGGTGCGGCGGCGGGACTTGAACCTCGGGAACCCGACCGGCCGGCCGGCGCGCTTACCTGAGCGTGAGTCGGCCCAGTTCTTCAACGCGCGAGCGAGGGCGTCGAGGCCGGTGTTGAACGCCTCCTTCGAGCACTCCCGCCACCACGGCGCGACGTCGGGCTTGGCGACGTTCCACGCCTTACGCAGCGCGGGCAGCGTCCACGACAAGGTCGGGGTCAGCATCTCCTCCGACACGCCGTAGGTGCGTTCGGCGGCCCGCTGATCCATGACCGCCTTGACCCTGGCCAGCGCCCAGTTGTGGGCCACCCGGGCCGCCCCGGCATGCGCCAACACGTCACGTTCCTGCCCGCCGGTGAGGTCCAGAGCGAACCGGTACGCCTGAATCGTCTTCACGCCCGGTCCCCGGTGGCGGCCTCGACCGCGCGACGGGCACGGTCCGCGCCGGCGCGGCGGCCGTACAGGCGGACGCACAGCGACGTCAGGATCTCGGAAACGTCACCCACGAGATCGTCGTCCACCTCGCCCGAGTCGACCACCAGGAGACGGCGGCCCTGCGCGGCAAGAGCGGCCTCGACGTACTCGCCGCCGAAGCGGGCGAAGCGGCCCCTGTGCTCGACCACGATCGTCGACACGCCCGGGTCGCGCAGCAACGCGAGGAACTCCTCGCGGTGCCCGTCGAGCGCCGAACCGACCTCGGTCACCACCCGATCCACCGCCAGGCACTGCCCGGTCGCCCACACCGTGACCCGGGCGACCTGCCGGTCCAGGTCCGGCTCCCGGTCGACCGACGACACACGCGCGTACACGACGGTCTGCCCGGCCCCGGTGCTCGCACCGGTCAACGGCTCACCGACCATGATCAGCCGACCGAGTCGATACGCGGGAACAGGCAGCGTCCCGGACTCGTAACGCCGCCGAGCGGTCGCGTACGAGACGCCGGTAGCCGCCGCCCACTCCTTCAAGTTCACGCTGCCCACTAAGACAACTAGTGAGCACTGCTGACGACCCATGTGTTAGCAGCAGTCAACCCCCAGGTGGTTTCCACACACCCCGGCCCGCTACTCCTCCGGGACGCGCGGCCCGACCTCGCCCCGCCTCAGGTGCTCCGCGTTGCGGTCGGCCTCGCTGTCGGCGTTCGCGGCCCCGGAGCCGGGATCGGTCGTTCGGCGCCCCTCGGCGTCCTGATACACAGCGCCGGTCTCGAGGGCTCTCTCCTGCTGACTCTGCTCAGGCGTAGTCATGAATTCCCACCAACCCTCCGGCTCCAACAGCAAACGGTCCCGCCGGTGCTGCTGAAGCGGCGCTGGCTTCCCGGACGGTGGGCCGGTCTGCTATGGCTGTGGGCGGCGTGCGTGCTCGACCATCGCCGAGGCGACGTCGCGTACTTTGCGGTTGCTGTCCTGCGACATTTTGCTCAGGATGGCGAAGGCCTGCTCGGGGGTGCAACGACGCTCACCCATGATGATGCCTTTGGCCTGTTCGATGACGGCGCGGTTCTCCATCGCCTTCTGCATGTGCCCGGCCAGGGTGGCCTGAGTTTCGTACAGGTGGGCGTTGGCCAGGCCGACGGCGGCGAACCCGGCGAACGTCTGAGCGATCGCGATCGCGTCGTCGTCGAAGGCGTTCGGTGTGGTGGCGTAGATGTTCAGCGCACCGGTGACGTGCTCGTGCACAGGCAACCCGACCGACAGGGAGCTGTGCGCACCGGCCTGGGCGGCGGTCTGGGCCCAGCCGGGCCACCGCTGCTCGGTGCCGGTGTCCGGCACGATCAGACTGGAGGTGCTTTCAGCGGCCTGCAGGCACGGACCGTAGCCACGTTCGTACTGCTTCTCGTCCAGGGCGCGGGCGAGCTCGCCGGTGAATGCGGCGGTCTGCGGCTTGTTGCCGTGCAGCAGGGTGACACTGACCTCACTGGCCCCGGGGATCGTGCGCTTGGCCAGTAGCGCGATCTTTTCCAGCAGGGCGTCGATGTCAACGTCGGCGAGTCGAATACGGCCGAGCTCGGCGAACGCCTCATGCGGGTCCATGGGTTCGACGTGCGTCATCAAAGCGTCCTTAACGAGGGCGCGTATCACCACCAGGTGCCTGGGGTGGGGTGCGCGGATCGCTGCAGGACTCTTCAGGCGGAGTCCGGGATCCGCGCCGCTTCTTGACGCTGGTCTCGACGACGCCCATCGAAGGCGCCGTGCCACAGAATTTCAGCCTACCCGTACCGGAACGTCGGCTGCCATCCACGTCCGCGGTGGCGGCGTGCCGCCCTCGCATCGCCAAGAAGCGGCCTGTCATCGAACAACCAACCGCACCGTCCGCGAGGTCGCTCAAGCCATGGTGCAGCGCACCGCCGAGACCACCGGACAGTAGTCGCTCAACCTCCCCTCCCTCGCAGCCTCGACATCGACCCTGATCGTGGCATCACGCGACGCAGAACTCGTTGCCCTCGGGGTCATGCATGACGACGTGCCCGAGGACATCGCCGTACCACTCCTCGCGGACCACAGTCGCGCCGGCGGCAACCAGTTCGGGCACCTTCTGCCGGATCAACCGGGCGCGCTCGGTCATGTCCCCGGAGCCGGGACCTGCCACCCGGATGTCGATGTGCATTCGGCTCTTGGCGGACTTTCCCTCGGGGACCTTGAGGAAGCTGATGGCAGGGCCCCGGCCGTCCGGATCGACGATGGACGCGTTGTCGGGCTCGTCGAAACCGGGCTCCTTGACGTAGCCGAGGGCCAACGCCCAGAAAGCAGCGATCTGCTGGGGATCGTCGGCATCGCATCCCAGGGTCCAATGAGTTGCCACCGCGCCAACGTACGTCAGCTGTGACACCCTGTCATCGACCTGACCGGGCGTTGCCCGGCTGACGCCCGGGAGCGCTGGGGGCTGGCCGCCCATACCTACGGCGGTGGCCTAGTGGCCACGGAACGCCTCCTCCAACCACCAGGAGCCGCGCGCAGCGCTGACCTTGGCGTCGATCACCAGCGGCCGGGTACGGGCACCAGCGAGCCAGTGGCGTACCGGCCCGAGGTCGTCGACGGTCCGGACGGTCAATCCGGCGCAACCGTAACCACGGGCGATCGCAGCCAGGTCGGTCTCGGGGAAGGTGACCGTCTCCAACGGGTGCCCATCCGGGCCGAAGTGGTGCACCTCGGCGCCGTACGCCGCGTCGTCGTAGATCACCACGAGCAGGGGTAGCGCCAGCCGGACGGCGGTGACCAGTTCGGTCGCGGACATGACGAAGCCACCGTCGCCCAACGCGGCGACGGTGAGCCGGTCCGGGCGGGCGACCGCCGCGCCGAGAGCACTGGCCAGACCGAGCCCGACCGACTGGAACGCCTGGGTGAAACAGAATCCAGTCACGTCCGGCACGTCTAGCCACATCGACGGGTAGCCCATGAAGTTGCCCGAGTCGACCACCACCGTCCGGTCGGCCGGCAGCAGGTCGTCAAGGGCGGTCGAGAGCGTCCTCGGGTCGATCGTCGCCGGGGCACCGCCGCCCTCATCCTGGTACGGAACAGTCCGCCACCGGCCGTGGTCGCGGATCCGTTGTGCCAGCCCCGGCGTACGCCACCCGCCGGTGGTGGCGTCCCCAGGCCCGGTGGAGCCGACGCTGAGCCGGGCGAGCAGCGCCTCGGCGACCGCCGTCACCTCGCCGGCCACCGTCAGGTCGACCGGGCGGTTCACTCCGAACGCCGCCGGGTCGTGGTCGACCTGCACGACCACGGCGGAGGGCGGGATCAGTTCGCCGTGCCGGGTGGTCCACATGTTCAACGTGCTGCCCCACGCGACGACCAGATCAGCCGTGCCGATCAGCTCAGCGGTGAGCGGGGTGGCGAAGCCACCGGCCACGTCGAGGTTCCACGGGTTCCCCGCGAACAGTCCCTTCGCCGCGGCCGAGACCGCGAGCAGCGCGCCGCACGCGTCGGCGAGCCGGGTCAGCGGTTCCCGGGCCGCCCGGGCGCCCCGACCGGCGATGAAAACCGGTCGACGGGCGGCCTGGAGCGCGGCCAGCAACGGCTCGACCTGCGGGGCGTTGACCGGGGTCGGCACGACCGCAGGGACCGGGCCGGACCACGCTTCGGTCACCGCTTGCTGCACCTCCAACGGGAGGCCCAGCACCACCGTCGCGCCCCGGGCGGCGGCCCGGTACGCCGCGCCCGTGTCCTCGGCCGCGTGCGTCGCGCGTACCCGGTGGAAGTCGGCCCCGACCGCGGCGGCGAGTGCCGGCAGGTCGATGAAGAAGTTCGACCGCGGCGCGGTCGCCTCCGGGGCCAGGACCACCATCGGGGTACGGCTCTTAGCGGCTTCGGTGAGGCCGGTCAGCGCGTTGGTGATGCCCGGACCCTGGTGCACCGAGAGCAGTCCCACCGTCCCGGCGGTGCGGGCGTACCCGTCGGCCATGCTCGCCGCGCCGCCCTCGTGGGCCGCCGCCACGAACCGGGCGCCGGCCGCGACGAGCGCGTTCGTGACATGGAAGTTGCCACTGCCGACCACCCCGAAGACGTGCCGTGCGCCGTGTCCGTACAGGACCCGCCCGACCACCTCGGCTACCCGCATCGGTGGTCCGGCCTACCGTTCGACAAGCGCGAGGACCCGGCACGGGCTGCCGGACCCGGAGACGATAGGCAGCGGCCCGGCGATCACCACCGCGCCGGTCGCCGGCAACTGCGCCAGGTTACGGAGCTGGGTCAGGCCGTACTTGTCCTGGCCGAGCAGGAACGAGTGGCACGGAAACGGCGGGTCGAACGAGTGCGCGGCCCCCGCGTCGGTCCCGACCGTCTCCACCCCGACGCCCTGGATCGGCGACTCCTCGGCCAGCCAACGGGCGCACTCCACGGAGATGCCCGGGGTACGCCCGGCGTTGGCGTACCGCTCCGGGTCGTCGCCGTACGCGTCCCAACCCGTGCGGTAGAGCAGCCAGCCACCGGTGGGCAGGGCGCCATGTTCCGCCTCCCATGCTTTGACGTGCTCGACCTCCAGCAGGAAGTCCGGGTTGTCGGCGGCGTCGGCGGCGTGGTCGATCACCACTGCCGGGGCGATCAACTGGCTCACCGGGACCTGCGACACGTCGGCGCCCTGTTGACCGGTGACCCAGTGCACCGGGGCGTCGAAGTGGGTGCCGGTGTGCTCGCCGGTGGAGAAGTTGTTCCAGTACCAGGCCGGACCACGGTCGTCGTACCGGCTGATCTCGCTGAGCCGGAACGGCCAGGTCTGGCCGAACTGCTCGGGCAGACCCAGGATCGGGGTCTGGTCCGAGAGCGGAGCGGTGAGGTCGACAACCTGGATCCGGCCGCTGGAAAGAGCGGCGACAAACTCCTGCAGCACCGTCATGCGGCGACGGTACACCCGCCTCACCTCCACGATGGACCGCCGAACGACGCCACCTGGGGCGATGGACACCGCTGCCCCGGAACTCGCCGCCGCCGACCTCGCAGGTTGCTGCTCACACTGTCGCTTCGGCTCGGTCGAGCGGGTTTCGCGCCGGGCGTTGTGGGCACTGCCCGCTCATGACCGACCAGCGCGGACCACACCTGGACGACGCCCTCGGGGCGCTGCTCAACGGCTACGCCTGGCTGCCCGGGCTGTTGAGACGTGGAGGCGCATCCAGTGTGCAGATCCGGGTGCTGGGTCAGCGCGCACTGGCGCTCCGTGGGCCCGAAGCGGTGCGGTTCTTCTACGACGAACGACACGTGTGCCGGCACGCGGCCATCCCGGAACCGGTACAGGGAACGTTGTTCGGTCACCGGGCTGTGCACACCCTCGACGGTTCGGACCATCGTCACCGCAAGGCGATGTTCCTGTTCCTGCTCACCGACCCGAGGCGGGTTGCCGCACTGGTCGGCCAGGTGGGCGCGGCCTGGAACGAGGCGATCGCGACGAGCGGTGACGGGCGGCAGGTCGTGCTCTTCGACGAGGCGAGCCACGCGATCACCAAGGGCGTCTGCGACTGGGCTGGAATCCCACTCGACCATGCCGCTGTCGGGCCCGTGGCCCGCGACCTGACCGCCCTGGTCGACGGCTTCGCCACGCTCGGCCCGCGACACTGGCGGGCACGGCGCGCCCGTGGGCGGCGGGAGGAGTGGCTGGCCGAACTCGTCCAGCAGGTCCGCGCGGGCGTGGTCACCGCACCTGCCGGATCCGCACTGGAAGCGGTCGCCGGGCACCGCCACCGGGACGGTCAGCTGGTGGACGCCAAGCTCGCCGCGGTCGAGCTGCTCAACATCATCCGTCCCACCGTCGCGGTGTCCTGGTTCGTGGCGTTCACGGCACACGCGCTGCACCGCTGGCCCGAACACCGCGACCATTTGCGCGCTGGCGACACCGGCTACGCTGTCGCTTTCGCCCACGAGGTACGCCGTTTCTATCCGTTCGCCCCGTTCGTCGGTGGCCGGGCGGTGACCGACCTGACCTGGCAGGGCCATCGCGTTCCCGCCGGGGCGCTCGTCCTGCTCGACATCTACGGTCAGAACCACGATCCGGGACTGTGGCCCGACCCGTACCGCTTCGACCCACAGCGATTCGTCGGGCGCACTCCCGATCCGTACGAACTCATCCCTCAGGGCGGGGCCGATCCCAGCACCGGGCACCGCTGCCCGGGTGAGGACGTCACAGTGGCCCTGCTTGCGGCCTTCGCCGGCTGGTTGGCACGGCTGGACTACAGGGTGCCCGAGCAGGACCTGACGATCTCGCTGCGTCGAATCCCCACGCTGCCCCGCAGCCGGTTCGTCGTGACCGACCTGTGCGGGACCGAGAGCGAGCGGTGGGGCTGACGGTCGGATCTTGGTAGCCCGGCGGGGGTTGATCCCGGGCGCGCAGGGCGGTGGCGGTCGATGACCCGGTGGGGCCACGACGCGGCACCAGGGGGCCGCCGGGCTGGGAACAGGAAGGCCAGCGCCGCGCAGGGCGGCGCTGGCCACGATCGGAGAACGCTGTGTTCCGCCACGACCAGCATCTGCAGTTCCAAGCCAAGCCCGAGAAGCCCGACGCCCTGTTCGCCATGAAACTTCAGGAGATTCTCGGCGGACAGTTCGGCGAGATGACCGTGATGATGCAGTACCTGTGGCAGGGCTGGACCTGCCGGGTGCCCGGCAAGTACAAAGACATGATCATGGACATCGGGACCGAGGAGATCGGTCACGTCGAGATGCTCACCACGATGCTGGCCCGGCTGCTCGAAGGCGCCCCCGCCGAAACGACCGAGAAGGCCGTGGCCGCCAATCCGGTGCTTGCGGCCGTCATCGGCGGCATGAATCCGCAGCACGCGATTGTCGGCGGCGGCGGTCCGCTGCCGCGCGACAGCCAGGGCGTGCCGTGGAACGCCGGCTACATCGTCGCCAGCGGCAACCTGCTCGCCGACTTCCGCTCCAACGTCGCCGCCGAGGCGCAGAGCCGGCTACAGACCAGCCGGGTGATGGGTATGACGGACGACCCGGGTGTGAAGGAGATGCTGCGCTTCAACCTTGCCCGCGACACCTACCACCAGCAGCAGTGGCTGCTCGGCATCGAGCAGCTCATCGCCGACGGCTACGTCGAGCACGGCATCGAGAATTCCAACGGCGACCAGGAGAACGCCGATCACAACCACACCTTCTGGAGCTTCGGCACCGACAGCCGCGCCTGCGAAGGCCGGTGGGCGCAGGGCCCCAGCCTCATCGGCGGACCGGACCTGGACTGCCTGGCCGAACCGGTCGCACTGACCGACGACACTCCGTTGCCGCCACCACCGGACCCGAAGCTGTTCGTCACCTACGACGGCTCGCAGGGGCCGGGCAAGCCGGGCAACGCCGCTGGCGCCCACCAGCAGGGCCTCACCAACGTCGTGAAGAAGGTCAAGGACGCTCTCGAGTAACGCCAGCTCGGTCTTCGTCCGGGAGGACAGGATCGGGTGCCGCATCGAGGCTGAGGGAACGGTCGCCCACAGGCGGTCACGAGGGGAGAGATTTCAGTGCCGAGCCAGGTGACCCCGGCCAGCCCGGGGGTACGTCCGTATCCCGTGGCCGGGGCCCCGCTGCTCTGCAATGCTCAGGATCACGGCCTGACCGGCAACGGTACGACCAACGACCAGCCCGCGCTCGCCGCGCTCGTTGATCAACTGGGTGACGCGTTCGCCGCGGACGGGCGGGCGCGGGTGATCTACTGCCCACCCGGGGTGTACGCCATCCGCGACGCCGCCACGGTGTGGCGCAGCGGGGTGTCGCTGATGGGCGCGGGGCCCGGCGCCACCCGGTTCGTCCTGAGCAACGAGGGCAACCGGTCCCAGGCGGTACCGCTGGCGTTCTACACCGCGCAGCTGCACGGGGCGAGTCCGGACCGTCATCTTGCCTACTGCACCTTCGCGGACTTCGAGATCGACGGGTCGGGAGTGGCGCAGGCGGCGTACGACCCGCTGGCCAAAGGGCTCGGGTTGCAGTACGTGACCGGTGGCCTGTTTCGAAACCTGTTCATCCACCACACCGCCGCCACCGGCTTCGGCTGCGACTTCCTCCAGGACACCCTGATCCAGGCGGTCCGGGTGCTCGAGTGCGGCCGGATGGACAACGGCATCGAGATGGGCGGCGCGGGCATCGGTGTCGGCATCGGCGGATGGGGGGCGATGGAGAGGCTGACCATCGCCAACTGCGTCACGGTCGGCAACGCGACCAACGGGATCTTCCTGGAGATGCAGCACCCCGATCGACCCCAGCCGCGCGGGATCAGGATCGTCGGCTGCCACGCCGAGGCGAACCGGTTCGGCATCTCGGACTGGGGTGCCGACGGTCTCATCGTCACCGGGTGCACGATGACCGGAAACCTCGAGGCTGGCTTCCAGGTATCGGCGAAGGGCACCACCGGCATCCCGGGCAAGGGCGGCCTGCTCACCGACTGCGTCCTCGACGGCAATCTGCGTGACGGAGTCAGCATCGGTAACACCGCCGGCCCCTACACGGTGCGGGGCAACCGGATCACCGGTAACGGCCGCTACGGCTACCACCACCAGGACCTCGGTGAGGGCGATCAGGCCGCCGCCGAGGAGATCGTCATCGAGAGCAACGACATCTGGGGCAACAGTCTCGACGGGATCCGCTTCGACCGCCCACTGACCGACGCCGTCATCATCAACAATCGGATCCGTAACAACGGCCGCCAGTGCGCCGAGGCCGCCGAAGGGGGTGGCGAATCGGTCCGCTACAGCCAGAACACCCTGGTCGACCAGCGTGTGAGCTGGCCTGCCGACGGCCACCGCGGCAAGGTGCTCCGCGTCGGCCACCGGTACGCCGTCGTGGCCGCCAACGACGCCACCATCCTCACCCTCACCCCGATCCGCCCCGGCAGCGCCAACAGTTGGAGCGCCGACACGCCGCCGCCCGGAACACCGTACGAACTGCCGGCCGCTCCCACCAGCCGGGCCGGCATCATGATCAATGCCGCCGCCGACTCGGTCACCATCCGGGGCAACCTGATCCGCGACACCAAGTCCCACACCCAGACCCACGGAATCCTGATCACCGATCGGGGTGACTGCGTCAACTGCCGCGTCGTGGAGAACGACCTCGACGGCAACCGGTTCGCCATCCAGACCGACACTCCCCCAGGGGGTGGCCACTGGGAGGGCAACCACGGAGACCAGTGATCTGAAGATCCGGCCGGGCGGCACCCTGAATACGGGCCGCCGAATCCCGCTCACGGGACGCCAACAGGCAAGCCGGACAAACGGCGGCGCGCGCCGCCGCCGCCGTTTACGGTCGAGGCGGGGTGTGCCGATCGGGTCGGGCACGCCCACCGCACCGGGCCATGATCGGATCACGCCTTCCGGGAGACTGATGTTCGCCAATTCCGAGGAACTGCTGCGATACCTCAAGAACGAGGACGTGAAGTTCGTCGACGTTCGTTTCTGTGACCTGCCCGGCGTGATGCAGCACTTCAATCTG
>NZ_VITD01000011.1:0-256665 GCF_007827755.1 Micromonospora sp. CNZ322 | reverse complement strand
CTAGACAGCTCCACTCCACAACCGGAGGCCTTCACCTACCTACGACATCAGATCGTGTCGTCACACAATCTCGACCAACGTCCCTGGGCAGTACACCTAGTCCGTCGCCCAACGCTCACGGACCTGATCAACAATCCGAGCTGACGCCAGGCCGGGTGTCGATGGATCTTATGGTCACATTGGGCGCCAGTGGACGCCCTGACGCCTTCGACGCTGCTCTAAGCGCCGGCTCAGCCTGCCTTGCCGTGCGTCGAGGCTGTGCTGCCGTAGTGGACACTCTGCTCCCGTGCCCGGCGTTGTGTCCAGGTCCGCGATCGTTCGCTCTCGTTCGCCGTGTTGGCTGGTCGCTGGACTTCTCGGCAGGATTCATGAGTACCCCACCCGTAGGTTCAGCCCTGGGCCGTCCTGCAAAAGTTGACGACCACGCGGTCGCTGTCCCCACCGGGCCGTTCCCAGCCGTATCCTCCCAGCAGGTGTCAGCGGCTGTGGGGAGAGTCGATGAAGGCTGGCGATCTCAGACTTGGCAACTTGTTCGCTCACGACCACCATGTCGTAATTCCACTATTTCAGAGGCCGTACGTCTGGGGCGAAGACGATAACTGGCTTCTCACGGAGCCCCATTTTCGATGACTTATAAGTTCTGGGCGCTCCGTCCGGCGGGGTCCATCCGCGTCCGCGACCTCGGGCGGCTGCCCCGTGCTGAGCCGCTGGCCGTTGTCCCCTGCCTCGACCCGTTGCTGTCGACAGCCCGCCGCACGCTCGTCGCTGGCCGCACCGGCACGCCTGATAACCGCTGTAACTGTGACGGCGTATTGGGGCAGGATCACTGGCCGTGACACTTGTCCTGCCGCCGCGCCTGACAGCATCGGCTCAGAGCTTGCGCGACGCCGCTCATCGGCGCGGTCTACGCACCGTCCAGTTGCACACCTTCGACGTACCAGCCGGGTTGCGTGCTGATCACCTTCATGCAGGGCCGAGCTTCGCCGACGTCGTCGCACCGGTGCTCGGGATCGCACCTCTGGAGGCGGAACCTGGCTGGCTGACTGGCCTTCCGCGGGACCTTACCCGCCGCGAGATCACTCTGGTCACCATCGGCGAAGCCTACGAACTCCGTCGACCGGCGTTCATCAAGTCGCCCAACGACAAGAACATCCCGGCGATGATCTACACCGACGGCTCCCGCCTCCCCGGCCCGGACGCTGTCGACCGGCAGACTCCAGTGCTCGTCAGCGACATCGTCGACTTCACCGCCGAGTACCGGCTACACCTGCTCGACGGTGTTGTCCACACCGGCAGCCAGTACGCCGCGCACGGCCGGTTGCACCTCGGCCCTCCGTCGACCGACGCACTAGCCTTCGGCACCGATCTCATCGCCGGATACGGGCACACCTTGCCCTCCGCCATCGTCGTGGACGTAGGACTGGTCGACGGCTACTGGGCCGTGATCGAGGCAAATGCCGCATGGGCCAGCGGCGCCTACGTAGCGGATCCAGACCTGGTCCTCGACGTCGTCCTCCGAGCGGCCAGCCCAATGGCTTCGGTCACCGCCCGAGACCGTCAGTTCATCCGACGGCCTCAGCTGACCGCCGCGCTTTAGGCTTATCGAGCGCCTGATGACGGGTAATCCGAGAATGCGCGTCGTCACCGAGCACTGGGGTTTCGCCGGTTCTCGTCGCGGGCAGCTCGCCCATCCCCGCGATAGGTGACAGTCGTCTGACGACCGAAGCAGGTGCATGACTGCGTTGTCCCCGCTGAGCGGGAACGTCAGCAGGGGTAGGCCGCCTCGACACGGCGTACCTCCACGTAACCTTCTCCGCCCTGACGTGGACCTTGGCGAGGTGTGGCTTACGCCCGTTCGATGAGATGGGCGGCCCCCGCTCCCCCGGCGGCCGCCCAAGCCTCGGTCAGCTGGCGTAGACCTCCAGGGTCGACAACTGCCCGGCCGGCCACCCCGTATTGCCGGTGACGGTGATCCGCACGTAGCGCGCCAGCGCGGCGCTGAACGTCAGCGTCACCTGGTTACCGGTGGCCGGGTTGAAGGTCCGCCCCGCCGACCCAACCAGCGTGCTGAAGCTCCCCCCATCAGCGCTGCCCTGCACCGAGAGGGTCTGCGTCCGGCTGGCCCACGCCGACGACGGCGGCAGCTTCAGCACCACCCGCCCAACAGTGCGCGAGGAACCCAGATCGACCTGCACCCACTGCGGGAACGCGCTGTTGGCGCTCTCCCAGTAGCTGTTCGCGTCACCGTCGACCACGTTGCCCGACCCGTAACTCTGGACGTGGCTGCTCTCCGACGTGGATCGACCCCGGGCGAGGTCCGCGTTGGCCGCGGCGTCCGTCGTGACGGTGACCGCCGAGGACGCGCTGGACGTGTTGCCGGCCGCGTCGCGGGCGACGACCGTGAAGGTGTACGCGGTGGACGGGCTGAGCCCGCTGACTGTCGCCGTGGTGCCCGTGACGGTGGCGACGACGTTGCCGCCCTGGCGCACCTGGTAACCGGTCACCCCGGTGTCGTCGGTGGAGGCCGTCCAGGCCAGGGACACGCTCGTCGACGTCTTGCCGGTGACCGTGAGGCCGCTGGGCGCGGTCGGCGGGTTGTCCGGGACGGTGCTGCCGGCGTACACCTCGACCTGGGCGAGTTGGGCGGCCGGCCAGCCGGTGTTGCCGCTGATGATGAGGCGGACGTAGCGGGCCGTGGTGGTCGTCAGCGTGCGGGTGACGGTGTTGCCGGTCGCCGGGTCGAAGGCGAACGCGGAGGCCCCGGCGATGGTGGCGAAGGAGCTGCCGTCGACGCTGCCCTGCACCGTGATGGTCTGGGTGCGCGCGCCCCAGCCGGCGGGCAGCCGCACCACGAGCTTGTTGACCGGGTGGCTGGCGCCGAGGTCGACCTGCCACCAGTGCGGGAAGGAGCCGCCGCCGCTCTCCCAGTAGCTGCCGGCGTTCGAGTCCACAGCGTTCGACGCCGGGAACCCGCCGCCCTGGCTGCTGGCCGAGGTGGATCGGCCGGCGGCCAGGTTGCCGGTGGTCGGTGGTGGAGTGCCGACCATCGGTGGGGTCGGGCGTACGGCGGTGAGCGCGAGCTGCCCCTTGAGCATCCGGCCGCCGTCGGCGGTGATCCGCAGGTAGTAGTCGGAGGAGCAGGCGACGCCGTCCTCGTCGAGGGCCCGGATGTTCGCGCCGGCCGGGGTGGTGGCCTGGGTCTCGGAGGTCTTGGCGATCTGGTTGCCCTCGTTGTATTCGTCGAACATGGACACGTAGAGGCCCTGGGAGCCGAGCCGGACCATGTTGTAGATGTGCCGCCAGTAGAAATCGCCGTGTTTGCGGTGGCCCCCGGCGAGGTCGCCGGGCATCACGCAGGGCAGGTAGTCGATGCCGCGCGCCGCGCAGTCGGCCATGTCGCCGACGTTGACGTTGTTGTAGTAGGAGTCCAGTTCCTCCACGGTCCTGGCCCGGTAGACCATCCACGGGGAGATCGCGTGGAACGAGTGGTAGACGTCGAGGAAGCCGGGGCGGGAGTCCTCGATGCCCTGCCGCCACCAGGTGGGTACGCCACCGATGACGTAGCAGCCCTGGGCCTTGAACCAGTTGATGACCTCCAGGCAGGGCCCGGGGGTGAAGGGACGGCTGGGCTCGCTGAAGCCGAAGCCCCAGATGCAGACGACCGGTTTGCCGTTCTGCCGGGCGTACGCGGAGGACGCGGTGTGCGCGGCCATCTTCGTCGTCCAGTCGGTCTTGATCTCCGATTGGAAGGTCAGCCAGTCGGTGACGTCGTACATGATGTAGAACTTGCGGTTGTGGCGCTCGGCGGCGGAGCGGACCTTCTGGGTCATCGCGTCGCGGGTGGGGCCCTCGTCGCCCATCGGGTTGAACCGTTGCAGCGCGGCGGTGTCGCAGCCGTTCTCCTGCATCCAGCGGAAGTGGGTGTCCACCGTCTGCTGGTCGTACGAGGAGAAGAGGGTGGCCGGCTGGCCGTTGCCCAGGTTGGGGTACGCGGTGGGATAGGTGCGCGTGTACTCGCGCATGTCCGGCCAGGACACGATTGTGGTGTTGGCGGGTGAGGGCGGCTGGAACCGGTCGCGGCCCCAGTGCCACCATCCGCCGATCGGCGCCCCGTCGCCGGGGGCGCTGAACCAGCCCTGGTAGCCGACCGTCACCTTGCCGACCACGTCCCCGGGGGGACTGGCGGCGTGCGCGGGGCTGGACAGGGTGGTGAGCAGCTCGGTGGTGGAGGCGGTGGCGAGGGCGGACCCGGCCAGCACCGATGTGACGAACCTGCGGCGGGAGACCGCCATGAGGACCACTCCTTCGGGACGGAAGGCATTGACGGCCATCGTGGCAGCAGTGGATGCCGACCCGCAAGAGTTAGACTGATCGATGAAAATCCCGATCAGATGACGGGAATTACGCGCTGGGTCGTCAGTGGCTGACGGCCCGCTCCCGCGCCCACAGCGGGGACAGGATCTGGCTTGGGGCCTGGCGGCGGCGGGCGTCGCGCACCGTTGTCCGTACGCCCTCAATGAAGCCAATCTTCGGGTGCCACCCGAGCAACTCTCGCGCCTTCCTGATGTCCAGCGCCATGTTGCGCACCTCGCCCGGCCAGGGCAGCGCCTCGTAGCGGGCCGCGCTGTCGACGCCGGACGCCTCCCGGACCGTGTCGTACACCTCGTTGACGCTCGTCTGCCGACCCGAGGCGATGTTGACCATACCCACACCGTTGTGGTGACACGCGACGGCGATCGCCTCGGCGACATCGCTGACGTGGATGAAATCCCGGGTCTGCGTGCCGTCGTCGTAGATCACCGCTTGCCGACCGCCGAGCAGCGCATCGACCATCAGGGACACCACGCCGCAGTCGCTGCCCTCCTGCCGCGGCCCGTAGACATTTCCGAACACCATCGAGGTGTACGACAGGCCGTGCTGACGCCCGTACCAGTCGAGGTAGTGCACGCCGGCGGCGTTGCTGACGCCGTACGGGCTCGCCGGGGCGATCGGATGGTCCTCCCGGACCGGCAGGTCGTGGGCGGCGACGCTACCGAAGATGGCGCTGCTGGTCGCGTTGATCACCAGCCGTACGCCGCTGCCGGCGCAGGCGTCCAGAACGTTGACGGTGCCGAACACGTTCACGTCGGCGTCGTACAGGGGTGAACGATGGGCCGCGGGAACGCTCGACTGTGCGGCGAGGTGCACCACCACGTCCGGCTGCCACTGGTGGATGATCTCGACACCCTCCGGCGTACGGATGTCACCCGAGACGACGTCCGCCTCGGTCAGTCCGCCGTACGCGGCGTCGGTCAGGTTCTCGATCCGCCCGGTGGAGAAGTTGTCGAGCACCCGGACCTGGCTACCCATCAGCATCAGCCGGGCGACCACGTGGCTGCCGATGAAGCCGGCACCCCCGGTCACCAGCACGCGCCCGGGAATCAGGTCCGTCGGCGGGTCGACACCGACGGCGGTAACGGGCAGGTCCATGTCGGACTCCTCGGAACGACGGAACGGTCGGCCCGCTGCGGCAACCGGACGGCCGGACACGACCGTAACCCACCAAAGGCCACCAAACGGACGATCAGTCCGAAGATATGCGAGTTCTAGTGCGTAAAGGCTTGTTTTACCCATTCATCATTATTCACCCCTTACCGCTAGTACTTTCTCCCCCGGGGGGTGTCCGCCGGCATGCCCTGGGAGCACCGGACACAGAGGGAGGACGGCGTGTTGAGAGAGACTCTGGGCCCGCCACCGCGACAACCGGGCGGTGACGTGACGAACGCTCCCCTGCTGTCGGTACTGCTGGTCAGCTGGAACACCCGCGAGCAGACCCGACAGTGCCTGGAGTCGCTGGCGTCGACCGCCGATCCCGATCTGGACTACGAGGTGGTGGCCGTCGACAACGGATCGTCCGACGGCTCAGCCGACCTGCTCGCCGGCCAACCCCAGGTCCGACTGATCCGCAACAAGCACAACAACGGTTTCGCCGCCGCGGTGAACCAGGCGTACCGACGGGCGAACGGGCAGCTGATCCTGCTGCTCACCAGCGACATCCGGTTGCACCCGGGCGCGCTGTCCCGAATGGTCGACCATCTGCGGGAGCGGCCGGACGTCGCAGGGGTCAGCCCGTTGTACCTCAACCCGGACGGCACCTTCCAGCAGCACTACGTTCAACAGCCCAGCTTCGCCGCCACCATCGCGCTGGTGACCGCGCTGCGCCGACTGCCCGGGTTCCGCCAGGCGCTGCACCGGTTCCAGATGCGGGGCGAGGACTTCAGCCGTCCCCGACAACTCGCCTCGGGCAGCTGCGTGCTGCTGCGCCGCACGGTGCTCGGGCAGCAGACCATCTTCGACGAGACGTTCCCCGTCTACTGGAACGACGCGATCCTCGCGCGGCAGCTCGACCAGGCCGGGCACGAGCTGTGGATGCTTCCGGACGCGGTGGTGACGCACAGCCGTGGCGCGTCCTGTCGGCTGCTCGGGCCGACCATCCGCTTTCGACACCTGCTGGGCAGCCTGGTCGGGTATCTGCGGATGACCCAGCCCCGGTACCGGTTGCCGGTGTTCCGGGCCGTGCTGCTCGCCGACCACCTGGTCAGGCGACTCTTCGGTCGGTCCGTACCGCTGGGCCTGGGCGACCTGTTAGCCGCGCTGCGCGGCGACGTCGGCCCGCTGCCCGACGGTGACACCCGCGACTGGGTGGTGCTGTTCAGCCGAACCCGCTGGTCTGCCGACGGGCATCCGACGGTGCTGGGGCAACTGGCGCCCGGGCAACGGTTGCTCTTCGTCGACCCACCGGGACGCCGGCCGCGCTGGCGGTGCGAGGTGAGCCCGATCGGGTCGGCAGCCTGGCACGCCACCGCACCGACCGCGCTGCCGCTGGGTGATGCGGTGCCGCTGGTCAACTGGATCAACCGGCGGATCGCAGCCGGCGCGCTGCGTGGCTGGCTGGACCGGCACGCCGGCGCCCGCCTGCTGCGACTCGACGACGAGCGCGCCCGGCCGGTGCTCGGCCGCCTCGGCGAGGACGAGTTGCTGCCGGCCGGAGCTCAGAGGCGACCCGCATCAGGTCAACGGCCCGACGCGAGGTGAGGAACGGACCATCCGGCATTGGCCCATTTTCCTACTAACCCAGTAGGAATTCAAGACCGTGAGCGAGATTGCCAACCAACCGTTGACGACCGGCGGGGGCGGTCCTGCGGCTCAAGCCGCGTCAGTGGTTTTCCCTGAATGGGCGGGGTCAGGCCTGCCCTGCTGCGGGCGGAGCCCATCCATGATGACCGACACGTAGGCCTCGGAGAGTGCTCGTGATGCCGACTCCGACCTCGCGATCGCGTAGGTCACCTCGCTGATCAATACGGTGACGACGGCGGCGTCAATGTCGGTACGGATTGCACCGCTGTCGCGGGCCCTGGCGATCAGGTCGAGCCCGACCTTGTTCAGAGCTGCTCGTTGCGCCGTCGTGTCCGGCAGCTGCATTCCGCCGAGCCGCTCTCCCATGATCCAGTGCGCCGACTGGAACGCGATCACCTCGACGAGGAAGCCTCGAAGAGCCTGTTCGGCATTCGGCTCAAGCAGCGCATGCCGGCCGCGCTGAATGAGCGGTTCGAGCAGCTCGGCCACGGCCGCGTCGATGAGGGCCTCCTTGCTGCCGAAGGTGCGCACGACAGTGGCCGCTCCCACGCCCGCCCTCTGCGAGATGGCGTCGACGGTGATAGCGACGCCCCCCTCGACGAAGAGGTCCTTCGTCGCCGCCAGCACACGTTGGCGATTGCGGACGGCGTCCGCCCTGCGTCGGGTCACACCGCTGGCCGCAGGGGTTGACATCTGAAACGTCCATTCCATATCGTAAGTGGAACGTGCATTTCAGTTAGCTTACGAAACCTCACCCGACCACGCAAGCGGCCCATGTGCCACCGGCGTGCTCCTCGCTGCACGGCAAGGAGGAGTCAATGAACCAGCGGATTCTCATCTCCGGGGCCAGCATCGCGGGACCGGCCCTGGCGTTCTGGCTGGCCAGGTACGGTTTTGCGCCCACCGTGGTCGAGCGTGCGCCCCGCCTCCGCGAGGGCGGCAACGGTGTTGACGTACGTGGGCAGGCCGTTGACGTCGTCGAGCGGATGGGGATCATGTCGCGGACCCGCGCGGCGGCGGCCGACGTCATTGGTATGTCCTTCGCGGACAGAAATGACCGAAGTGTGGCCCGCATCGACATGCGGGCGATCCAGGGCAGGGCCGCCAGCTCCGAGGTCGAGATCATGCGCGGCGACCTGGCGGCGATCCTTCACGAGACGACAAAGGACGACGTCGAGTACGTCTTCGATGATTCGATCCGCACCATGGACCAGGACGACGATGGTGTGACGGTCACCTTTGAGCACGGCCCGACCCGCCGGTTCGACCTCGTCGTCGGCGCCGACGGCACACACTCCGCGGTGCGGAATCTGGCCTTCGGCCCGGAGTCGCAGTTCCTCCGGCACCTGGGGCACTACTTCGCGTCCGCCAACGCGGACCCTGGCTTGGGTGAGCAGCGGTGGATGACGCTCTTCAACCGACCAGGCCGGGCCGCGGGGATCTATCGCTCGGGCAACCACGCCGGCGCGAAGGTGAACTTTCTGTTCCGCAGCAAGCCCCTGATGTACGACCACCGGAACGTCGAGCAGCAGAAGCGTCTGCTGAGGGAGGCGTTCGCCGACATGCCGTGGCACGTCCCGGAACTGCTGGCCGGCGCGCTCACCGATCCTGACTTCTACTTCGACGCGTTGAGCCAGGTACGGATGGCGTCGTGGTCATCGGGACGGGTGGCGCTCGCTGGGGACGCTGCGCACTGTGCGTCACCGGCTGCGGGTGCCGGGGCGACACTGTCCCTCATCGGCGCCTACCGACTCGCGGGAGAACTGGCCGCTGCTGGCGGGGATCATCGGATCGCCTTTCGCCGGTACGAACAGGGCCACCGAAAGATGGTCGAGCGGAGTCAGTCGAACCTCTTCATCGGCATGATCGCGCCGAAGAGCACCGCAGGCATCTGGGCTCGGAACACGGTTGCCCGACTCCCATTGCTGGGAGCCATGGCGGGAGTGGAACGACGCCTACAGCCCAGGCTCCTGCCACTGCCGGACTTCGGACCGGCCGCCGGGTCACAGCCGAGCTAGGCGACCACCCGCAGCGGATCAGTCGGGGCCCCGACAAACCAGCCCAGAGGGGCCGGAGCCATCGCCGGCTCCGGCCCCGTCGTTACGCCCGATCCCCGCTACGGGGTCGGGTACTGGGTCAGGTACACCGGAGCGCCGACCTTGGTCATGTCGGCCGCGGCCCCGACGCCGTTGACCACGTGGTCGATCGTGCCGGCGCTGAGGTTGACGGTCATGATGTGGTGCAGCCGCACCCCGGGCCGGTTCGGTACCTCGAAGCCGTTCTCGGTGTGGATCGACGGGTTGTTCTGGTTGAACACGTACACCCCGCCCCCGTACAGGGTGTGGTGACGCACCCGGTCACCGACCTTGTACCCGGCCCAACCCTCGACCGCGCCGTTCATCCAGTCGGCCTGCGTCGGCGGGTCGTACGGCAACTCGTTCTGGTAGAGGATCGTGGTGCCGTGCTCACCGTTCCAGACCGTGTTGTAGCGCTGGAAGTGCTCGACGAACAGCCCGGTCGCTGTCACGTGGTCCCCGTTGATGACGGCGCCGTAGCGACCGGTGTTGGTACGCCAGCGGTCGGTGTCACCGTTGACGCCCTCGGTGAAGCCCTCGACGCCGTGATCACCGCGCCACACCCAGGTGTGGTCGATGAGCACGTTGTCGCTGTTGACCTCCAGCGCGGTGTTCGTCCGCCCGATGTGCGGGCCGCCGACCCGGAAGTACACGTCGGATAGCGTGGTCGGGTTGTGCGGGCTGCTCGCGTTGCGGCCGTGCTCACGTCCGACCCGCAGCAGGACCGGCGACTCGACGAGGCCGGCGTCGATCGTGACACCGGCGACGATCACCCCGGGCACACCGGCCACGTCCAGCGGGATCGCGCCGTTCACGGCGGTCAGCGTGGCGTGCCCGATCCCCAGTACCACAGTGTTCGGACGCCGGACCTCGATGCTGCGGGCGATGTCGTACGTGCCGGGCGTGAGCAGCAGGTGCTTGCCGCGCGCCAACTGGCTGTTGATGACGCGCACCGAGTCCGACGGCTTGGCGATGAAGAAGTCGCCGATCCCGATGGTGCGCCCCGGCGTGATGCCGTCAGCCCAGGAGACGCCCCGGCTGTCGCGCTGCGCGGCGGGCACCCGCACCTGGTAGCGGCCCTTGCCGTCGACGAAGAGGTAGGGCTTCTCCCGGCTGAGCGGGGTGGTCTCGAGTGTGGTGTACGGCGGGTCGGGGAACGTGGCGTCGTCCGGCGCGCCCTCGACCCCCGCGAACACCTGGTTCCACACCGCGTTGGACCAGCCGCCGACCTCGCTGTTGCGGGTCAGCCACTGTTGCTGCGAACCGTTCGTCGTGGCCGGCAGCCGTGAGTCGGCGATGAACCCGCCGCTGGCGTACTGCGGGCCGGCGGTGCAGTAGTCCATCAGCGACAGACCACCGCCGCCGATGTTCAGTCGGCGCATCGACACCGCCTGGGAGACCGCCCAGAAGTTCGCCGACGACCGGCACTCGTCCTGGCCGGCCGCGTTGATGGTGAGCGAGAGGTTGGACAGGGTGCGCCAGAAGTTGACCAGCGCGAGGCAGTTGCCGGTGCCGCCGTCGGCCAGGCAGCGGTTGTAGACCTCCAGCTTGCCGTTGACGGTGACGTCGGTGGGCGAGGCGCCCAGGCCGGACACCTCGGTGTAGTAGCCGACCTTGGCCTGCAACGGCTGCGCGGCCGTGCCGTACGTGCCGGGCTTGAACAGGTAGGCGTGCCGCTCGGTGCCCATCTCGTTGTCGACCTGCCGGGCGTGCGCCGCGTCGAGGGTCTGCTGGATCTCGGCGACCGGCATGGACGGGTCGAAGATGGTCACGTTCGGGCCGAAGTCGGGTGCGCCGTGCGTCGGGCGGCCGGCGACGGCCGCCGTGCTGGTCATCGTGGTGGCGGTGGTCAACATCAGGGCGAGCAGGAGGGTACGACCGGATCTCCGGCGCACTTCTGGGGACGGGGTTGTCATGCGGTTCGTCCTCTCCGCTGGCCGGGCGTACTTCCGGCGCAGCTGGGGGCGGTGAGAGCGCTCTCTGACCCTTGCCGCCGGAGGTTGGGCCGGACCGGAAGGGGTTGACATGTTTCTACCCGGTGAAGCCCCCGCGCGCCATGACCACGACGGCGCACTTCGGGCCGCCGGGTGCCACGACGCGAACCCTGCTCTTCAACATCCCCGCGATCTTGCACTTTGTGCGGCCGTTATGCGGCTTCCTCGCCTTATGTCGCCGCAGAAAGTGCAAGATCGCGCAATGGGTCGATGTCGTCCTGTCGACGCTAGGATGACCGCCGTGCAGTTCGGGGTGCTCGGGCCGCTCGCCGTGACCACCGACGCCGGCGAGCCGGTGGTGGTGCCCGGCACCAAGGTACGGGCGTTGCTGGCCGACCTGTTGGCCAACCGCAACCAGGTGGTCTCGGCGGACCGCCTCATCGACGACCTGTGGGGTGACGACGCCCCCGCCAATCCGGCCGGAGCCCTCCAGGTGCGGGTGTCGCAGCTGCGCAAGGCGCTCAACGATGCCGAGCCCGGCGCCCGCGAGCTGGTCGAGTCCCGGCCACCCGGCTACCTGCTGCGGGTCGACGCGGTCGACGTCGACCGTTTCGACGAGCTGGCCCGCTGCGCCGACGTCGAACGGCTGACCGTGGCCCTCGCGTTGTGGCGCGGCGAGGCGTACGCCGACGTGGCCGACGCCGAGTTCGTGCGGGCCGAGGCGGCCCGCCTCGCCGAGCAGCGCCTCGTCGTTCAGGAGCGGTTGGCGCAGGCCCGGCTGGCCCGGGGTGAGCATGACCTGGTGGCCGCGGACCTGGCCGAGCTGGTCGCCAGACATCCGCTGCGCGAAGGCCTGCGGGCGGTGCAGCTACGCGCGTTGTACGCGGCCGGCCGCCAGTCCGAGGCGTTGGAGAGCTACGCCGAGCTGCGGGCCCGGCTCGCCGAGGAGCTGGGCCTCGACCCCGGCCCGGAGCTGGTCGCCCTGCACCGCAGGATCCTCGAACAGGATGCTGGCCTGAACGCCCCGCCGAAGGCGGCGGTCATCCGGAACAACCTGCCGGCCCCGCTCGACGAGTTGATCGGCCGGGACGAGGCGCTGGCCGAGCTGCTGGCGTTGCTGCCCCGCCAGCGGCTGGTCACGCTGGTCGGGCCGGGCGGCGTCGGCAAGACCCGGCTGGCCACCGAGACAGCCCGCGCGTCGTCCTACCCGGACAATGTCCGACTGGTCGAGCTGGCCCCACTCCCGGCCGGTGACGCCCGCGTCGCCGAACAGGTGCTCGGCGCGCTGGGCGCCCACGAGGCCGCCGGAACGACCCAGTCCCCCGCCGACCGGGTGGTCACGGCCCTGCGGCACCGGCAGTTGCTGCTCGTGCTCGACAACTGCGAGCACGTCATCGAACCGGTCGCCGAGCTGGTCGCCCGGCTGCTGCGCGACGTGTCCGGGGTGAGCGTGCTGGCCACCAGCAGGGAGCCACTCGGGCTGACCGGTGAGCTGCTCTGGGAGGTACCCCCTCTGCCGGTGCCCGACGACGGTGACCTGGACGCGGTCCGGCGCTCGGCGGCGGCCCGGTTGTTCGTCGCCCGCGCCGCCGCGCAGCAGCGCGGGTTCCGCCTCGACCGGCAGACCGCGACGGCGGTGGCCCAGCTCTGCCGCCGCCTCGACGGTCTGCCGCTGGCGTTGGAGCTGGCCGCGACGCGGGTCCGCGCGCTGGGCGTACGCGGGGTGGTGGACCGGCTCGACGACCGGTTCCGGCTGCTCACCACCGCGCAGCGGGACGTGCCACCCCGGCAGCGGACGCTCACCGCGGTGATCGGCTGGAGCTGGGACCTCCTGGACGAACCCGACCGGGTGGTGCTCGCCCACCTGGCGGTGTTCCCGGACGGCTGCACCCCGGAGGCCGCCGAACAGGTCTGCCGAACCGACCTGGACGCCCTCGCCCGGCTGGTGGACCGGTCGCTGGTGGTGCTCGACGACTCCGGCACGGCCCCCCGCTACCGGCTGCTCGAATCGGTGGCCGCGTTCTGCCTGGAACGCCTCACCGACGCCGACGAGGTACGCGGGCGGCACGCCACCTACTACACCGAGCTGGCCGAACGGGCCGACCCCGGGCTGCGCGGGGCCGACCAGCGACGGTGGCTGGCCCTGCTCGACACCGAGCTGGCGAACCTTCGGTCGGCGCTGGCGCACGGTGGCGGGCTGCGCCTGGCGGTCGCACTGAGCTGGTACTGGTTCCTACGCGGCCGGCTCACCGAGGCACGGCGGGCGCTGGCCGTACCCGGCGACCCGGAGCAGGAGGCCCGCGCGGCACCCTGGCGGGTCGGCTTCGCCCTGTCACAGGGTGAGGTGATCGCACCGGACGACGTGCGCGCCGCAGTGGCCGCCGACCCGGACAGCCACGCCGCGTGGTTCGCGGCCAACGCGGTGATCGAACACGGCGACCTGGCCCTGGTGTCGGAGCTGCTGCCCACCACCGCCACCGACCCGTGGATCGAGGCCGCGGTGCTCACCTCCCTGGCCCACATCGCCCACGCCAACGGCGACCAGGCCACGCTGGAGCGCACCGCGACCCGCAGCGCCGCGCTCTTCGCCGACCTCGGCGACCGGTGGGGTCGGCTCCGGGCGACCGAGTGGGTGGGTGGGCTGGCCGACATGCGCGGCGAGCACGAGCGCGCCGCCGCGCTGCACCGGGAGGGGCTGCGCTGGGCCGAGGAGTTGGCGCTGTGGCCGCAGGTCTGCGCCGAGCTGTCCTGGCTGGCCTGGCTCGCCGTGCAGACCCGCGACTACGCCCAGGGTCGGGAACTGGCCGAACGCGCCTATGACCTGGCGGTGGAGCAGGGCTCGCCCGGCGCGCTGATCTTCGCGGAGATGAGCCTCGGGCTGGCCGCCCGCCGCGACGGCAAGCTCGACCTGGCCGTCACCCACCTCAGCCACCTCGCCGACCTGGGTCGAGGAGAGAACCAACCCGCGCTCTACCTTCCGATGGTGCTGGTGGAGCTGGGCTACGCGGTCGAGCAGGGCGGCGATCCGGACGCCGCGTTGGCCCTGCACATCGAGGCGTTCGAGGTCGCCGAGGCGATGGCGACGATGCGAGACGCGATCAACCCACTGGAGGGGATGGCGGCGGCGGTGCGCTCGCCCGAGGTCGCCACCCGGCTGCTGGGCGCCGCGGCCGCCGCCCGGCTCGCCACGCAGTCGCCCGCCGCACCGGCCGAACGCGACGACACCGACCGGACGGCAGCGCGACTGCGCGCCGAACTCGGGCCGGAACGCTTCGACGCGCTGCTCGCCGAGGGCGCGAAGCTGAGCCCGGGCGAGGCCCGGGCCCAGCTCTGACCGGTGCTCAGGAGGTCACCTTCGGCGCGTACGAGGCGACGATCACGCCGCTCTTGTGCACCCGGGTGTCGACCAGGTCGAACGACGCCTTGACGTCGGTCAGCGGCGCGGTGAGGCTGGGGCCGCCCTCCAGCACCGGGTGGATCCAGAACCGGACCTCGTCCACCAGGCCGGCGCGGATCAGCTGGGCGGTGACCGAGCCGAAGCCGTACTGGATGATGTTCTTGCCCGGCTGGGCCTTGAGCGCGGTGACCGCCTCGACCAGATCGCCCTGGAGCACCTCCGTGTTGTTCCAGGTGGGGTTGGTCAGGGTGGTCGAGGCGACGTACTTCTTGACGTTGTTGAAGTACGCGGCGCCCGTGGTCGGGTCGCTCTCATCCATGTTCGGCCAGACGGAGGAAAAGCCGTCGTAGGTGGCCCGGCCCATCAGCATCGCGTCGGCCGCCTCGGTCTGCGCCCCGGCCAGGCTGGCGGCCTCCTCGTCGAAGTACGGCATGGTCCACATCGGGTTGTCGATGACGCCGTCGAGGGTGATGTAGGTCGAGTTGATGAGCTTGCGCATCGGGATCTCCTGGGTGTTTGTCGTGTTCTCCGGTGACACCCAGAACTCTGCCGGAGCCCGCTTACGATTCGCTTCAGGTGCTCTTACCCGCGTCGTCGACCGGGTCCTGCGCCGGGTCGGTCAACGGGATCGGCAGCGCCTGCGGGGTGACAGTGCCGCCGCCGGTCGAGTGGGCCGGGGCGGGGCGGTCACCGCCGCGGCTGTGCAGCCGTCCGCGCCCGGCCGGACCGGCCCGCCGGGTCACCTCGACTGTCACCATCCGCACCGGCGGTGGCGGCGCGGTGAAACGCCCGACGCCCCACCGCACCCAGATCGGGATCCGGCCGGCGTCCGCCTCCGCGCGCAACTTCTGCACCGTACGGGCCCGGTCGGTGTGGTCGACCTCCACCACGACGGGCGGACCGTCCGGACGGGCACACGCCACGTCGAGCACCGAGTGCCGCTGCTCCAGCGGCGGTGGCAACGGCAGCACGCTGGGCGCGCGCCGGTAGACCCGCCAGCCCTGGGCCTCGGCCCACCGCACCACCGAGTCGATCACCCGCGCGGTGACCTCGTCGGTGTCCAGGTCGACGAAGGTCACCTCGGCCAGCCAGCGACCGAGGTCGGCGGCCAACCGCTCGTCCTGCGCCGCGACCTCCACCGGCGCAGGATAACGCCTCAGCCGACGACGGTCGTCCTCGCGGCGAGGTGCCGGGTCAGCCAGCCGGTGGTGGCCGTACGGGCCGCCTCGGCGTTGGTCCGCGCCAGGAAGTCGTGCCCCTCCCCGACGAGCACCAGGTGCCCGTGCGGCACACCGCGGTCGGCGAGGGCCTGGACGACCTGCGCCGACTCGCCCGCCGGCACGTTGGTGTCGTTGGCGCCGTGGATCAGCAGCACCGGCACGTCCAGCCGGTCGATGTGGGTCAGCGGGGAGAGGTCACGCAGCAGCTCGGCGTCCCGGTGCGGGTCGCCGTACTTGCTGACGGCGGCGGCGGCGATCCACGGCTCGGTGCCGGCGAAGAAGGTCCGGAAGTCGGAGATGCCGCACTCGGCGACACCGGCGGCGAACAGGCCGGGGAAGTTCACCAGCACCGCGAGGACCAGGTAACCGCCGTAGGAGCGGCCCAGAACGCCGAGCTGGCCGGGCCGGGCGACGCCGGCGTCGACGAGGAAGTCGGCGCAGGCCGCCACGTCGGCGATCGCACCGTAGCGGCCGGCGAGGTTGTCGGCGGCGACGAACGAACGGCCGAACCCGGACGACCCACGCACGTTGGGCGCGAAGACAGCGATGCCCTGCGCCACCAGGGCCTGGAACAGCGGGTTGTAGCCGGGACGCTCCTGCGCCTCCGGGCCACCGTGCAGGCTGATCGCGGTCGGCCAGGGACCCGGGCCGGCCGGGCGGTAGAGCCAGCCGGAGAGCGGCAGCCCGTCACGGGCCCGCAGGTCGACCAGTTGCGGCGCGACACCGGCATCGTCCGTACGCGGGACGCCCGTGTCCGGCCGCAGCGGGCGCGGCGCCCCGGTCGACGGGTCGACCAGCCAGACCTCCCGTGGTTGCACCGGCCCCTGGGCGGTGAGGCAGAGCAGGTCGCCGTCGGCGGCGAAGACGGCGTCGCCGAGCACCTCGCCGGGGGCGGTGACGGCACGCTGCACACCGCTGGCGAAGTCGAGCATGCTCAGCTCGCTGCGCCCGCCGTAGGTGTTCCACAGCAACGCTCCGCGCTGCCCGTCCGCGCTGGCCGTGACGTGTTCCAGCTCGGCGTCCGGTCGTCCGGCGAGCCGGGTCGGCGGCTGCTCCGGTCGGGTCAGGTCGACCCGTACCAGCGCGGCGAGTTCGGAGTACGCGTCGGTGCGGGCCAGCACGCTCGTGCCGTCCGGGCCGAACCAACCCTGGTCGGTGCTGCCCCGCCCGGTGTCCGGGAACAGCCGCCGCCGAACGCCTGTGGCCACGTCGAGCACCTCCAGCCAGCGGGCGTTACGGGGACCGCGGCGCAGCAGCGCGGTGCCGGCGTCCGGGGTCACGTCCAGGAGGGTGAGCAGGTCGCCCTGGGCGAGCACCCGCCGGTGGCCGGTGGCCGCATCGACCAGCACTGCCTGCCCGTGCTCGTCGGTCTCGGTGACCGCCAGCACCGCGCCGTGCGGCAGCCAGCCGGCCAGCGCGGCGCTGCGGCGACCGAACCCGGCGACCTGGTGGCGTCGCGTGCCGTCCGGGCGCAGCACCCACAGCTCGGTGCGGGGCGCGCCAGCGGGGGCGACGACACAGGCCAACCACTGGCCGTCCGGGGACCAGCTCAGCGCCAGGACCGGCTCGTCACCGACGGGCAGCGCGACGGGCGCACCCGCGTCGACCTCGCATACCCAGACGCCGGGCGTGCCAGCCCGGTCGGAGAGGAACGCCACCCGGCGGCCGTCGGGGGACGGCGCGGGGGCGAAGTCCTCGCTGATCGGCACCGGCGGTGACACCGGCCGGTGGCTCGCGGGTCGGGGCCGCCGGGCGGTGCGCGGCGACTCAATCCGTACGCTCATCTAAACCCCGATCCGCTGCAACCAGAGCTCCAGCAGCCCGAGCTGCCAGAGCGCGTTGGAGCCCAGCGTGGTCCGCTGGGCGTTCGGCGCTTCCAGCAACTCCTCCAGGTAGTCCTTGCGGAACAGGCCCCGCTCGCGCGCCGGCCGGGCGGTCAGCGCGTCCCGCACGTCGTCGAGCAGTGGGCCGGAGAGGTGCCGGATGGCGGGCACCGGGAAGTAGCCCTTCGGCCGGTCGATCACCTCGTCCGGGACGATGCCCCGGCTCGCCGCCTTCAGCACACCCTTGCCGCCCTGCGCCAGCTTCATGGCCGGTGGGCAGGCGGCGGCCAGCTCGACGACCTCGTGGTCGAGGAACGGCACGCGAGCCTCCAGCCCCCAGGCCATCGTCATGTTGTCGACCCGCTTGACCGGGTCGTCGACAAGCATCACCAGGCTGTCCAGGCGTAGCGCCGCGTCCAGCGCGGTGTCCGCGCCGGGCGCGGCGAAGTGCGCGGCGACGAACTCCAGGCTGGCGTCGTGGTCGAGCATCCACTCGGGCGCCAGGTGCCCGCCGAGCGCGTCGTGGCGACGATCGAGGAACACCCGGGCGTACGCCTCGACGGCGTCCGTGCGGGCCACGTTGGCCATCGGCGGGTACCAGTCGTAGCCGGCGAGGATCTCGTCGGCGCCCTGCCCGGACTGCACCACAGTGATCCGCTGCGAGACCTCCTCGGAGAGCAGGTGGAACGCGACGCAGTCGTGGCTGACCATCGGCTCGCTCATCGCCGCGATGGCCTGGTGCACGGCGGGCACGAACCGCTTCGCGCCGATGCGGATCTGCTGGTGGTCGGTGTCGAAGTGGCGGGCCATCAGGTCGGAGTAGTGGAACTCGTCGCCGCTCTCCCCCGCCGCCGCCTCGAAGCCGATGCTGAAGGTAGCCAGGCCGGTCTGGCCCTGCTCGGCCAGCAGGGCGACGATCAGGCTGGAGTCGAGACCGCCGGAGAGCAGCACGCCGACCGGCACGTCGGCGACCATCCGCCGTCGTACGGCGCTGCGCAACGCCGCCATGAGTCGTTCCTGCCACTCGTCGGCGGACATGGCGGGGGCGGCGGCCCGGTTGAACTCCGGCCGCCAGTAGGTGGTGTCGGTGCTCCGGCCGTCCGCGGTGATCACCCGCACGGTGGCCGGCGGCAACTTGCGGACCCCGGCGAGGATCGTGCGCGGCGGCGGCACCACCGAGTGGAAGCTCATGTAGTGGTGCAGCGCCACCGGGTCGAGGTCGGTGTTCACGTCACCGGCGGCGAGCAACGCCGGCAGGGTCGAGGCGAACCGCACCCGGCCCGGCCCCTCGGCCAGGTAGAGCGGCTTGATGCCGAGCCGGTCCCGGGCCAGCACCAGGGTGTGCGTGGCCAGCTCGACCAGGGCGAACGCGAACATCCCGTAGAACCGCTCGACGCAGGCCGTCCCCCACCGGTGGTACGCCTTGAGAATCACCTCGGTGTCCGAGGTGGACCGGAAGGAGTAACCGGCGGCGGTCAGTTCGTCGCGCAGTTCCCGGTAGTTGTAGATGCAGCCGTTGAAGACCATGGCCAGACCCAGCTCGGGGTCGACCATCGGCTGGGCGCCCGCGTCGGACAGGTCGATGATGCGCAGCCGGCGGTGCACCAGGGCCACCGGCCCCTGCTGCCACCGGCCCTCGCCGTCCGGGCCCCGGGAGGCCAGGGCGGGGAGCATCCGCTCGACGGCGGCCAGGTCCGGTGGCGCCCCGTCGAGGCGGAACTCGCCTCCGATACCGCACATGGCACACACCTCTCATCGGCTGGATCCGCTGGGGGCCGCTGACCGGTCCAGGCTTGGCGGACCGGGTTGCGTCCCGATGACGGGTGGGTCAAGCGTCGGTTACGCCGACGGTTCGTCGGCTCCACCGAGCAGCCAGGTGTCCTTCGACCCGCCGCCGCGCGACGAGTTGACGATCATGCTGCCCGCCGGAGCCACCCGGGTCAGCGCCACCGGCGCAACCTCGGCGGTGTCACCGAGGAACACGAACGCCCGCAGGTCGACATGGCGGGGAGCCAGCGCCGTGCCGTCGAAGACCGGGTGGGTGGTCAGCGCGATCATCTCCTGGGCGATCCACCGGTGCGGGGCCGCGAGGATCTGCTCCCGGACGGCGTCCAACTCCTCCGCCTCGGCGCGGGGGCCGATCACCACCCGGTCACCGCCGTACCCGTCGACCGGCTTGAGTACCAGCTCGTCGAGCCGGCCCAGCACCTCGGCCCGCTGCTCGGGCAGCCCACACAGGTACGTCGGCACGTCCCCGAGCAGCGGCTTCTCGCCCAGGTAGTACTCGATCAGTCGGGGCACGTACGCGTACAGCGCCTTGTCGTCACCGACACCGTTGCCCAGCGCGTTGGCCAGCGTGAGCCTCCCGGCGTGCACGGCGGCGAGCAGCGGCCACCCCAGCGGCACCCCGTCCGCGCCGGGCGCGTGCAGCAGCGCCTCCTCGTCCATCCGCAGGTAGATCACGTCGACCTCGCGGCGGCAGCCCTCGCGGACCAGGCGGACCCGGCCCTCCTCCACCAGCAGGTCGCTGGTCTCGGTCAGCGGCACCCCCATCTCGTCGGCGAGCAGCCGATGCTCGAACCACGCCGGATCACCGGGGCCGTTGCTGAGCACCACCACGGCGGGGTCGTCGGCCGCGGCGGGAGCGGCGGCGACCAGCGCCCGGTACAGCATCGCCGGCGTCTCGTCGGCGGGCAGCAGATCCTCCGGCACCGGCAGCTCCGGCAGCACCGCCCGGGTCAGCCGCCGGTTCTGCACCGCGTAGCCGATCCCGGAAGGCACCCGCAGGTTGTCCTCCAGCACGTACCAGCCGCCGTCCGGGTCCCGGACGAGGTCGGTGCCGGACACCTGGGCGCGGGTGCGACGTCGGCCCATCAGCGCCCCGGTCGGGCGCAGCCCCGGTGAGGACTCCACCACCCACGCCGGCACCACGCCGTCGGCCACCACGGCCCGGTCGGCGTAGACGTCCCGCAGGAACGCGTCGAGGGCACGGGCGCGCTGCACCAGGCCGGTACGCAGGCTCCGCCAGTCGGCGGCGGGCACCACCCGGGGCACCAGGTCGACCGGGAAGAGCCGGGTGCTCGCCTCGCCGGCCACGCTGAACGTCACGCCCCGGGCCCGCTGCTCCTCGTCCCGGTCGTGTTCGCGTTGACGCAGGACCCCGGCGCCGAGTTGGCGCAGGGCCGCGAGCATCGGGGCGTACGCCGGTTGCGGTCCGGCCGGTCCGAAGACCTCGTCGCCGGCGTCGGCGTACGTGGGCAGCGCCGGCGGTGTCGGCGCACCCGGCAGCGGCCCGCGGACCCGGCCCCGGGTCTCGTCGAGCAGCAGGTCGACCACGTCGGCCAACCGGCCCCGTCGCTCGTACGCCCGCCGCTGCCGGGCGGCGGAGCTGCCACGTTCCAGCGCGTACCGGGTCAGCTCGCTGACCTGCTCCCAGTCCCCGGTCGCCTCCAACTGTGGGCGCAGGTCGGTCACCAGGCGGCGGACCGCCTGGGCGGCCGGCACCGGTCGGGCCGACCGGGGCAGGTCGAGCAGGTCACCTTCCAACCCGGAGCGGGCGGCCCGCCACACGGCGGCGCGCAGCACCGGTGGTCGTACGGCAGTGCGCTCCACCCCGGCGCGCAGGGCCGCGACCTCCCGTCGGACGAGCGCCCGGAACAGGCCGGTGAGCAGGACGATGGTCTCCACGTCGGCGTTGGCGTCGGTGATCCGCAGCTCCACTGTGGGCACGTGCGCCGACGGCCGGACGTCGAAATAGATCATGGCGGGGTCGGTGATGGTCTCGGAGGAGATCAGCTCGGCGACCAGCGCCTCGTGGTCCGCGGCGCTGGTCACCTCGCCCGGGTCGCCGGCGGTGGGCCAGCGCTGCCAGACCAGGGACCGGACGCTGGCGTAGCCGCTGTCCTGGCCCATCCAGTACGGCGAACTCGTGGAGAGGGCGAGCAGCGCCGGCAACCACGGCTGGACCCGGCGGGTGACCGCCACCGCCAGGTCCCGGTCGGAGACGCCGACGTGCACCTGCGCGCCGCAGATCAACTGCTCCCGGGCGAGCAGCTGATACTCGTCGAGCATCCGCCGGTAGCGGGAGGTGGGGGTGACACTCGGGTCGCCGTCGGCGCGCAGCGGCACCGTACCGGCCGCCACGATGCCCAGACCGGCCCGGTCGGCGACCTGGACGGCCGCCTGACGCAGCCGGGTCAACTCGGCGCGGATCTCGTCCAGGGTGCGGCAGACCGCGGTGTTGGTCTCCACCACGCTGCGGTGCAGCTCGGCGGTGAACGAGGCCGCCGGCAACCGGTCGAGCAATTCCCCGGCGCGGGGCACCAACTCCCGGGTGTGCAGGTCGACGACGTGGAACTCCTCCTCCACCCCGATCGTGGCCAGGTCCGCCGGGTCGCCGTCGTCCAACGACAGGACCGGATTCGTACGGGGAGCGGGCAGCATCCGGCCGTTGCCGGACCGGCCCACCGGCCCGTCGTACGTCGGCGCGTTCGTGGTGTTGTCGGCCATGGTCACCCCGGTTCGCGTGTCGGTGGTCTGGCTGTCCGACGAGCGTTCCCAGGGTTGGTACCGGTGGTGTTTCCGGCGCGTTAAGGTGACGCGCCCGTTCTGTCCGCGCTGCTCAGCGACTCGCAGCCCGGTACTCGATGGTCGTGGCGACCCGGTTGGCGGTGGCGGCGCCGAGTTCCCGTTCCGTGAGCCACAGCCCCAGATCGAGGCCGGCCGAGAGCGCGCCAGCGGTGACCCGGTCACCGTCGTCGACCACCCGCTCGTCGAGGACTGTGACGTCGTGGGCACGCAACTCGTCGTACGCGTTGCGGTTGGTGGTCGCCCGCCGACCCGTCAGCAGGCCGGCGGCGGCGAGCACCAGCGCACCGGTGCACACCGACGCCATCCACCGCGCCGATGGTGCCAGCTCGGCCAGCCTCGCCGGCAGCACACCACGCCGCGCCTGCGCCCAGGAACCCTCGGCGGCCCGGTTCAGCCATCCGCCACCCGGGACGATCACGCCATCGGCCTGATGCAGCACCTCAGGGACCTGGAGTTGGACACCACGCATGCTGGTGACCAGCCCCGGCCGTTCGACGGCGACCAGCGCCACGTCGAAGCCGGCCATCGACAAGACTTCGAATGGCCCGAAGACGTCCAGTTCGTCGAAGCCGTCGAACACCACGATCTCGATCCGCATACGGCCCAGGATCTCCTGCCGACCGGGCGGCGGCGAGTGGCATCCTTGCCACCATGCGTAAGAAACCCGCCACGCATCGGGTCGCCGTCCTCGCCCTACCCACTGTCGTCGCCTTCGATCTGACCATCGCGACGCAGGTGTTCGGCCACGAGGGTCACGGCCGGTACGCGATGACGGTGTGCACACTGGACGGCGGTTCGGTCACCACCACCACGGACGATCTGGAGCTGAGCGTCGCCGCGACGCTTGACGCGCTCGACGATGCCGACACGGTGATCGTGCCCGGATTCCGCCGTGGTCCGGCACCGCCGCGTGCTCTCGATGCGCTGCGGCAGGCACACCGTCGTGGCGCCCGCATCGCGTCGATCTGCACCGGCGCCTTCGCGCTGGCCCAGGCCGGCCTGCTCGACGGTCGCCGCGCGACGACCCACTGGGCGCACGCCGACGCGCTCGCCCACGAGCACCCACTGGTGCTCGTGGACGCGAATGCGCTCTACATCGACGAAGGCGAGGTGATCACCAGCGCCGGACTCGCCGCCGGTCTCGACATGTGCCTCTACCTCATCGGCCGCGACCACGGGCAGGCTGCCGCCATCCAACGGGCCCGCCACATGGTCACACCGCTGCACCGAGCCGGTGGTCAGGCCCAGTTCATCCCGGCTGGCGTTGCCGGTGAGGACGACGAGTTGGCCACGGTCACCGCTTGGGCGAGCAGCAACCTGCACCGCCCGATCACTGTCGCGGACCTTGCCCGGCAGGGTGTGATGTCCAGCCGTACGCTGCACCGCACTTTCCAGAGCCGGTTCCGGATGAGCCCACGAGCGTGGCTGATCCAGCAACGGCTGCGCGCCGCCTGCACCCTGCTCGAGAACGGCGGGACAACAGTCGACGAAGTCGCACGGCGCACCGGCCTGGGTACGGCGACCAATCTCCGTGCGCATTTCCAGCGGGCCTTCGCCACAACCCCTACCGCGTACCGCCGGGCTTTCACACAGTGACCCCCGCGACGGTGGCCGTGGCTCGGTCGTGGTGGCGGTCGGCGATGTCGGGGTGTCCCGCCGGCCTGGACACCCCGACATCAGCAGTCTCGATTCGATCAATCGCGGTCAAGGAGCGGCCGGGATCACCTCATGTTCGCCACCACGAACGGCGCGTGGCCGTGCAGGTAGTTGGTCCACCCACCGGTCACCGGAGCGCCGGGGCTGAGCAGGTTGGTGGTGTCGGTGCCGACGTCGAGCTTCCAGGCCGTCCAGGAGATGCCGTTCGCCTTCATCCAGTCGATCCAGGACTGCGCCTCCGGCAGGCAGGCCCGGCCGTCGAGGCCGCCATCGGCGTTGCTGGCGCCCCACTCGGTGACGAACAGCGCCAGACCCGCGCGGATCGCCGCGTCGCCCTTGGCGCGCAGCGACGCCCCGTGGGTACAGGAGTAGAAGTGCAGGGTGTACATCAGGTTGGTGCCGGTGACCGGGCTGGCCGCCGCGACGTCCACGTCCTGTGACCAGGTCGGGGTGCCGAGCACGACGATGTTGTCCGGGTCGACGGCACGGATCGCGGACACCACCGCCTGGTGGTACGGCTTGATGACGTTGGTCCAGCTGACCTGGAGCGGCTCGTTGTAGGGCTCCCAGATGACGTTGGGCAGGTGACCGTACCGGCGGGCCAGGTCGCCGAAGAACGCCACCGCCTGGGACTGGTTGTTCTGCGCCTCGTGCGCGTGCCAGTCGACGATCACATAGACCCCGGCGGTGACCGCGTTGTTGATGATGGTCTCCACCTGCGCGCGCGCCTTGGCCGGGTCACTGAGGTACGCCCCCGCCGGCTCCACGCCCATGGCCGCGCGGATCACCTGGAGGTTCCAGTTGTCGCGCATCCAGGTCAACGCGGAGAGGTTCTCGGCGTACGGGGCCGTCTCCCAGTTGAGCCACATGCTGCTGATGCCGCGCAGCTGCACCCGCGCGCCGGATTTGTCGCACATCGTGGTGCCGCAGACCCGCAGTTGCCCGTGCCGCTCGACCGGCGTGCCGGTGGTCGGCGGCGGGGTCGTCGGCGGCGGGGTGGTGGGTGGTGGCGTGGTCGGGGGTGGACCGCCGGCACAGGACGCGCCGTTCACTGTGCAGTTCACCGGGGTGCCGGTGCCGTTGACGAGGAAGCCGAACGAGGTGGAGGCACCGGCGGCGAGGGTGCCGTTCCAGGACACGTTGGCGAAGGTGTAGTGGCTGCCCGAGGTCGTCTGTTGCGCGTTCCACGACTGGCTGACGGTCGAGGAGGACGGCAGGTCGAACTCCACCCGCCAGCTGGTGATCGGGGCGGAGGTGTCGTTGGTGACGGTCACCTGTCCCTGGTAGCCGTTGCCCCAGTTGTTCGTCACGGAGAACACGGCGGTGGCCGCGCTGGCCGGTGTGGCGGCGACCACTGCCACCCCACCGGCGAGCAGGCCGGCGACGGCCAGGGTCGTGACAAGTCTCAGTGTGCGCATGCGGAACCCGCTTCGGATCGACGGTGGTGGTCTGAGGCGGGGCGGCGCCTGCGCGCACAATATCGATCAATGCCTATGGGGGCAAGGCGCTCAGGCCGCTGGGCGTACCCGGTAGGCCAGGTGTGTGACGCCGTCGCCCTCGACGACGCTGAACGGGCCGTCCAGCTGAAGTGGCGCGATCTTCAGGTCGGCGAAGAGCGGGATGCCGGCGCCGAGCAGGACGGGGACGAGGTCGACGTGCACCTCGTCGAGCAGGCCGGCCTCGATGACCTGGGCGGCGATGGTGCCGCCGTTGACACCGACCTCCTTGTCGCCGGCGATCGCCTTCGCCCGGGCGATGGCGCTCTCGATGCCGTCGGTGACGAAGACGAAGGAGTCGTTCTCGGGTGCCCAGCCCTCCGGCACGCTGTGCGTGACCACCACGACGGGCACGTCCAACGGGTGCCGGCCACCCCACCCGCCAGTGATGTCGAAGAGCCTCCGGCCGACGACGAGCGCGCCGGTCCGCTCGGTGAGAGCCCGCAGATGCCGGGCGCTCGTGGCGGACGTGCGAAAGGTCAGCTCGGGGTCGGCCGTTGGCGTCTCGACGTCACCGTTCTCGTACCACTGGAAGAGGTACTTGAAGCCGCCGTGGGACGCGTCCGCGATGTAGCCGTCCAACGACATCGTCGCCCCGGTCGTCACCTTCGTCATCGATCCACTCCTCGGTCCGTGCCGTGTCGGCTCGTCGGCGAGGCCGGCTGTCTCCGGCCCTCAACCAATGGTCGAAGCCGACCGACCGTCCTCGACACGTCCGCCGAACTTTCTCCCAGTGTCAGCCGTGGCCGTCAGGGGCGCAGCGCGTTGAGCACGAGGTCGGCGTACCGGCGCCACACCGCCGGGTCGCGCTCGTCGAGCACGATGAGCTGCCGGACCGCCCCGCAGAGGATCACCCGGATGTCCAGTTCCCCGGCGTCCGGGCGGATCTTGCCGGACGCTCGGGCCGCCGCGACCAGCTGCCCGATCAGGCCCAGGATGCGCGCTGCGGGCACCAGCCTGCCCTCGAAGAACGCGTCGGCGAGGACCCGGTCGCGGGCGAGGCGTCCGAACAGGTCGGGCACGTAGGAACACCACTCCCGGTACGCGTCGACGCCGTCGAGCGCCGCGCGGGTGCGCTGCTCCAGCTCCTGAAACTGCTGCTGGACGACCGCGATGATCAGGTCTTCCTTGCTGGGGTAGCTGCGGTACACCGTCGCGCGGCCCACCCCGGCCCGCTCCGCCACCTGCGGCACCGTCACCTGCAGACCCTGCTCGCTGAAGAGCTCCCGGGCGGCGGCGATGACCCGCTCCTGGTTGCGACGGGCGTCGAGACGGCGATGGGGAGCATCCCTGTCGCTCGGCGTCGGTGGGGCCATGGCCTCAGTCTGCCCGCTCGGTCTCGTCGGTCAGCAGCGGCTCGTCGCCGTACACGGTGGTGAGTTCGACGTCGAGCACCGTGGCCACCCGGCCGAACGACCAGTAGTAGCCGATCACCTGGAGCGCCTCGACGATCTCGCGTTCGCTGAGGATGTGCCGCACCTGGTCGAAGAGGTCGTCGGGAACGCGCGGTGACCGCACCACCTCGGCGGCGAATCGGATGAGCGTGCGGTCGTACGCGGAGAGGTACGGGTTGTCGATGTCGCGGCTGCTGATGATCTCGCGGGTGCGCTCGTCAACACCGGCCGCCGCGGACATCGGAGCGTGCTGGGCCGCCACGAACTCGCACCCGGTGTACTCCGCCACGGTGAGGATGACCAGTTCCCGCGAGCGGGCGGGCAGTTCCAACGAGGTGAACTGCGCCCTCGCGAGCTGGATGAAGGGTGCCACAGTGCCGACCGAGTGGGTCAGCATCTTGACCATCGGGTCGGGCGGCAGGGCGGACAGGACGTCGCGGACGTCGGCCGGAATCGCGTTCGGGTCGGGGTCGGTAAGGCGGGGCATGGCTCTCTCCTGTTTCTGGTCGTCGAGGTGAGGTCAGGCGGGCAGGTCGAAGCCCGTCTCGCTGAGGTGGCGGAAGCGACCGTCCTCGGCGTACGACCCGAAGATGGCGATCTCCCGCTTGGCGGTCGACCCGTCGGCCATGGTGATCTCAAAGACGTGTCGTTCGGCGTAGTGGAGGCCATCGCGCAGCTCGTCGAGGACTCGCACGGTGCCATCGACGATCTGACCACGCACCCGGGTCACCATCTCGACGAACGCGGCCCGGTCGAGGGTCTCGCCGTCGCTGCGGTGGGTGTAGTCGGGGGCGTAGAACTCGTCGAGCGCGTCGGTCAGGTCGCGCGTCGGCTCGAAGACCACCGCGCGCAGGGCATCGCTGATCCGTACCGGGTTCATGGGGCTCCTCGTAAGTCACTGTCGAGCACATCCGGACTCGCAGGTCCGCTTAGCGCCCACCGTACCGGACTCCCGAGTCCACTTCCGGTGAGAGTCGTCACGTACCCGGTGGGCGGCTGTGCCCGCCACGGCGGGTGCGGGTCGGCCGGTCCGGTCGTAGCGTGGGCGCATGCGAACCACCACGCTGGGCAGCACCGGACCCGCGGTCGGCGTCATCGGCCTCGGCTGCATGGGCATGAGCCACGGCTACGACATCACCGGCCCCCGCGACGACGACACGTCGATCTCCGTCATCCGACAGGCACTGGACCTGGGCGCGACGCTGATCGACACGTCGGACGTGTACGGGCCGTACACCAACGAGGAGCTGGTCGGGCGGGCGCTGGCCGGCGGGCACCGGGAGCGGGCCGTACTGGCCACGAAGGTCGGCCTGGTGGCCACCTCCCCCACCGGTGGTCCCGGCAACTCACCGAAGATCGGCAACAACGGCCGCCCGGAGCACATCCGTACGGCGATCGACGAGAGCCTGCGCCGGCTCGGCACCGACCACGTCGACCTCTACCAGCTGCACCGGGTCGACCCGGAGGTGCCCATCGAGGAGTCCTGGGGCGCGATGGCCGAGGTTGTGGCGGCGGGCAAGGCCCGGCAGCTCGGGTTGTCCGAGGTGACGGTCGCGCAGATCGCGCGGGCCCAGGCGGTGCACCCGGTGGCGTCGGTGCAGTCCGAGTTGTCACTGTGGACGCGCGACCCGTTGGCCGAGGTGTTGCCGTACTGCGCCGAGCAGGGCATCGCCTTCCTGCCGTTCTCCCCGCTCGGTCGCGGTTTCCTCGCCGGCCGGTTCACCTCGTTCGACGACCTGCCCGCCGACGACTTCCGGCGTGGCCTGCCGCGCTTCCAGCAGGACGCGCTGCGCGCCAACCTCGCCATCGTCGCCCGGGTCCGGGAGATCGCCGACCGGGCCGGCTTCAGCCCCGCACAGGTCGCCCTCGCGTGGGTGGTCGTCCAGGGTGACCAGGTCATCCCGATCCCCGGCACCAAGACCCCGAAGTACCTGGTGGACAACTGCGCGGCCGCTGATGTGCGGCTCAGCGCCGAGGACCTGGCCGACCTGGACGCGCTGCCCGCGCCCGAGGGTGGCCGCTACTGAGGCTCCGGCGGCCCGGCACCGTGTGGCCGGGCCGCCACCGGCGGGCCGAACCTGACGCCGACACCTGGCGAGTAGAGCACGCTCACCGGTGGCCCGAGCGATGCCGGCAGCCCGGCGGCGGCGACCAACTCGTCATCCAGGTGCAGCACCTCGGCCCGGTGCAGCGGCCAGCTCGGATGCCAGTTCGGCAGGTGCAGCGTGCGCCCGTACGCCCGGGTGTGCAGCCCCCAGCGGGCGGTGACGAAGTGTTCGAGCGGGGTCGGCTCGACGATCCGCTCCCCCACCCGCACCACCATCCGGCTCGTCGTACCCGCCGGCCCCGGCCAGCGCCGCCGGCAGCGGTAGGTGCGACGGTCGCCGTCGCGATCCAACCGCATCGACGACCAGAGGTACGGCAGGCGCAGCGTCGCCCGCGCCACCAGCACCGGCAGCAGGCGGGACGCGTCGAGCGACCGGAACACGACCGCTCGCCGGCCGGCGTCGTCGACGGAGTAGAGCCGGACGTTGGTCTCCCAGAAGGTGCCGAAGTACGGCACCCCCGGGCCGCGGCCGAAGCCCAGCCCGACCATCCGGAAACCGATCAGGCCCACGTAGCTGACCCCCTGCAGCGTGTCCGGACGAGTGCCGGCGGGCAGCAACGGCGCGACCACCTCCGGAGCGACGGCCCAGTGCAGGAAGGTGAGGTCCTCCCAGCGCTGGCGCAGGAGCGCCCAGGGGAACGCCTGTCGGGGTGCGTGGTCGACCGGTTCGGGATGCACCCTCCCATCGTCGCCCAGGCGGTGGGCCGGCGTGGCCTCAGGCGTGCGGACCGACACTGACGGTGCCGATGGTCAGCGACGCCTTGCCCTCCAGGATCTCGCCGACCCGCTCGACCTCCTCCCCCAACGCCCGCTGCTGGGCGGCACCGAGCGTCCGCAGCGGCTCGACGGTGACCCGGATCGAGCGGCCGGAGCGGCGTTGATGCCACACGCCGGCGACCACCCCGTCGACCAGCAGCACCGGATAGTTGCCGGCCTGGCCACCGGCGAGTGCCCGCTCGGCGGCGGCACCGGGGAAGAGCCGTTCGCGGGGGTGACAGCCGACCGCGTACGCGTCGAAGTACGGCAGCAGCCGCAACCCGGACGGCTGGTCGTCGGGGAATTCGGTGTCGTCGGCGGCCACGCAGGCCCGGGTGCCCTCCACCGTCACCTCGGTCAGGTCCAGCGAGTCGAACAGCAACGTCGCCCATCCCGGCGCCACCGCCAGCCACCGGGCGAACTGTGCCGGGGTGGCCGGCCCGTACGCGTATAGGTAGCTGCGGGCGAGGGCGGCCAGGGCGGCGCGACCGGGCATCGGCGCGAAGTCGGGCAGCCACCGGGTCGGGCTGGTGTACGTGCTGACCCGACCGCGATTCGGGCCGAAGCAGACCACTCCGGCCCGGGTGGCGGCGGTCATCGCGGCGATCCACCGGGGCCATTTGTCCTGGAACGCCTCCATGACCAGGTCGCCCGCCCACGGGCCGGTACGGGCGACGATCTCCTCGGTCAGCTCGGCGGTGGTCAGGTCGGCCTCGGCGACCGCGTCGGCGATGGCCGCGAGGACCTGCTCGGTCTGCCGGGGCGTCAGCAGGACAACGCTCCGCTCCCAGGACGGCGCCGGCAACGCGGTCAGCGCGCCGACCCACATCGGCAGGTCCGCTGCGGCGAGCAGGTGCACGGTTCCGCGTGGCCCACGGGTCTTGACCAGCGTGCGGTCGGTCCACAGTGCCCGGCGTACCAGGGCGCGGGTCGTGCCCGGCACCCGCAGCCCGATGGACAGCTCGGCGGCCGACGCGATCTGGGCGTGCGCGCCGCAGATCGTCGACACCACGTCGGCGACGCGTGCGGCATCCGGTGCCGCGTCCGCCGCTGGCGGGCGCAGCCGGTGTCGCGCAAGCCGTCGGGCGGACACCTGCGCCCAGCTCAGCTCGGTCATCGCAGGCCCTCGAAGAACGCGCGGATGTCCGCCGCGTGCGCCAGCGGCTCGTCCATCGCCACGAAGTGGCTGCCCGGGTTGCCCTGCGGCCAGTGGACGATGGTGTTGTCCCGCTCGGCGAGGCGGCGCATCAGCGCGGAGCCGCCGCCGTACACACCGGACGGCACCCGCCGCTGGCCCGTGGGCCAGGCGAAACCGCCATCGTCGGCGACGGTGAGTCGCTCGTACATGGGCCACGACGACGTTCCCGACGTGCCGGTGAACCAGTAGAGGCTCACGTTGGTGAGCAGGTGGTCCCGGTCGATGGCCTGCTCCGGCGTCGGCACCGTCATGGTGAACTCCTTGAACTTCTGCATCATCCAGGCCAGCAGCCCGACCGGCGAGTCGTTCCAGGCGTACGACAAGGTTTGCGGCGCTGCCCGCAGCAGCGCGTGATGGTCGACGCCACCGCTCATCCACTGCTGCATCTGCTCCCACTCGGCGCGTTCCGCCGCGCTCATGTCCGGCACGTCGGCGGCGGTCGGGAAGCCGAACCCGCCGTCGATGTGCACGCCCACCACCTGCTCCGGCGCCGCCGCTGCCACCCGTGGCGCGATGTACGCACCGAGGTCGCCGCCCTGGGTGCCGTAACGGTGGTAGCCGAGGCGGGCCATCAGCTCGACCCACATCCGGGCGAGCCTGTCGATCGTGAACCCGGCAGGCGGCGCCTGCGAGAAACCGTAGCCGGGCACCGACGGCACCACCACGTGAAACGCCTGCGCGGGATCCCCGCCATGAGCGCGTGGGTCGGACAGCGGGCCAATCAGCTCGGTGAACTCGACCACTGAGTTGGGCCAGCCGTGTGTCAGCAACAACGGCAGCGCGTCCGGCTCCGGCGAGCGGACGTGCAGCACATGCACATCCAAGCCGTCGATCTCGGTGACGAGTTGGGGGAAGTCGTTCAGGCGCGCCTCGTGGGCCCGCCAGTCGTAACCATTCGCCCAGTACTCGGTCAGCTCGCGCAGGTACGTCACCGGCACCCCGCGGCTCCAGCCGGTGCCGGGCAACGAGCGGGGCCACCGGGTTCGGGAGAGCCGGTCACGCAGGTCGTCGAGGTCCGCCTGTGGGATGTCGATGCGAAATGGCGTCATGCCGGCAACGCTACGGTCCATATAGGACAGCTTCTGGCACACATCGCTGGCATTCTGGGACCATGTCCGACACCCCCGCCCGACTCCTGGGCCTGCTGTCGCTGTTGCAGACGCCCCGCGAGTGGCCCGGCAGCGAGTTGGCCACCCGGCTCGGCGTCAGCCTGCGCACCATCCGCCGCGACGTGGAGCGATTGCGCGACCTCGGTTACCCGGTGCAGGCGACGATGGGCGCGATCGGCGGATACCGCCTGGTCGCCGGCAAGGCGATGCCGCCGCTGCTGCTCGACGACGACGAGGCGGTGGCGATCGCTGTCGGTCTGCGCACCGCCGCCGGTCACGCGGTGGCAGGCATCGAGGAGGCCTCGGTACGGGCGCTGGCGAAGCTCGAACAGGTGCTGCCGTCCCGGCTGCGGCACCGCGTCAGCGCGCTGGGTGCGGCCACCGAACCGCTGCTCACCTGGGACCGACCGACGGTCGACCCGGAGCACCTGAGCGCGCTGGCCGCCGCCGTCAACAATCGTGAACAGCTGCGGTTCACCTACCGCCGTCGCGACGGCGTGGACACCGAACGGCTCGTCGAGCCGTACAAGCTGGTGTCGGCAGGCCGGCGCTGGTACCTGGTGGGCTACGACAACGACCGCGACGACTGGCGGATCTTCCGGGTCGACCGGATCACCGACCTGCGCCCCACAGGGACCCGGGTCGCCGCCCGGCAACTGCCGGCACCCGACGCCGCCTCGTTCATGACGGAGAAGCTGCTTGAGCTGACGCCCGTCTACCGGGCGGTGGTGACGCTGCACGCACCGATCGAGCGGATGGCGGGCCCGCTCGGTGGTGCCGGCGTCGATCTGGAGCCGATCGACGCGACCTCCTGCCGGTTGCGCAGCAACGCCGACACTCTGGAGTGGCTGGCGTGGCGCCTGCTGACCCTCGGTTGCGACATGGAGGTCCATGAGCCTCCGGAGTTGATCGCGCACCTGCGGCAGATCGGCACCCGGGCGACCCGCGCCGCCAGCCCGTCCGCAGCGTAGGACGGCCGACGGCCCGGGGCATTGGCACGCCGGCCCGCCGTACGCTTGATGGAGCACAAGCGTTCAGAACAGGCGTTTCGGGGAGGAACTGGGCGTGACGCAGAGCGACGGGGAACTGGTCGTGCTCGCGCAGGCGGGAGACGCGGCCGCGCTGGGGGCGCTGCTGGCCCGGCACGAGGCCGGGATGCGGGCCGTCGCGCTGAGCGTCCTCGGTTACGGGCCGGACGCCGAGGATGCGGTGCAGGACACGATGGTCGTCGCCCTGCGTCGCATCGGCGAGATCCGCGACCCGAACGCCGTCGGCCCCTGGCTGCGGGCCATCGTCCGCAACAACAGCCGGATGGCGTTGCGCGGGCCCAGAGCCGTCCCGGTCGCCGAACCCGAGTGGTTCACCCGCCCCGCCGACACACCCACCCCGGAGGAGGCACTGGACCGGGCCGCGATGCGCGACTGGGTGTGGCACTCCCTCGGGCAACTGTCCGAACCTGACCGGCTCGTCACCCTGCTGCGGTACTTCAGCGACGCGTCCTCGTACGAGCAGATCGCGGCCGTGTGTGGCGTGCCGGTCGGCACCGTCCGCAGCCGCCTCAGCCACGCCCGCCGGGCGCTCGCCGGCGGCCTGCGGACGGCGGCGGACGCGGCGCACACGGACGTCGCCGCCTCGAACGACTCGCGGTGGCGGGAGGGCAGCGACATGATCTCCACGGCGATGGGCGGCGACTTCGAGCGGGTGGTCCGCGAGAGCTGGTGGCCGGACGCCGAGATGATCGTGCCAGGCGGCCCGCGCGGTGGCCGTGACCTGGCCATCAACGGCATGAACTGCGACCTGGCCGCCGGGGTACGTCAGCGGCTGCGCAACGTGGTGGCCAGCGGCGACGTGTTGATCTGGGAAACCGACCTGATCAGCCCACCCGACGACCCGGAGCACTGCCCACCCGCGGCGCTGTGGTTGCAGGTGCTGCGCGAGGGCCGGGTGCGCCAGCTCACCCTCTTCCACCCCGTCCCCGCGCTGGTCTGAAAAAACTTCTCCGACCGAGCGAACTTTCCTCTCGACCCGCGCATCTGGTCTGCGTCATGCACCAGTTGCCGTGCCGGCGGACGCCGCGCGGGTCTCGGATCGGGAGATAGTTCATGGGTTTCACCAGCCACGACGTCAGCGCCCTCGCACCCGGCGCCCACACGTTCACAGTGGATGGCGTTCGGCAGGTCTACCACGTCGCCGGCACCGGCCCGGTCTGCGTGGCGCACTCCGGCGGCCCGGGCATCGAGTGGGCGTACCTGCGGACGCCCAGCCTTGAGACGCACTTCACCATGGTCTACGTCGAGCCGGTGGGCACTGGCGCGTCGGGGCAGCTCGACAACCCCGACGATTACCGTCTCGACACATATGTCCGGTTCCTGCACGCCGTCGTCGAGCACCTCGGCGAACCCCGGGTGTACCTCCTCGGGCACTCGCACGGCGGTTTCGTCGTCCAGCGGTACGCGCTCGCCCACCCGGACCGGATCTCCGGCCTCGCCCTGTACGACACCTCGCCCGTCACCGGCGCCGAGTTCTGGGGCGAGGCCATGGCCGGCCTCGCCGCCTACCCGCAGCGGCACCCGGACCGGCCGGAGGCCGCGGCGGTCCCGGCTGCCTTCGCGCAGATCGGCGGCGCGACGGACGACGAGTCGCTGGGGGCCGCTCTGCGCGCCGCCCTGCCGGTGTACTTCGCGGACTTCTGGGGCCGACTGGACGAGTTCGCCCCGTTTCAGGCGGCCGTCCGGATCTGGGCGACGCCGGCCGGCGCGCAGGACCCCACACCCTTCGACGTGCGGGAGAACCTCGCTGAGATCACAGTGCCCGTCGTGGTGATCGTCGGGGCGTACGACTTCATCTGTGGCCCTCGCTGGGCCGAGCAGTTGCACGCGGGGCTTCCGGACTCGCGGCTGGTGACGCTGGAGCGAAGCGGACACTTCGCGCACATCGAGCAGCCGGTGGAGTTCACCGACGCCGTGGCGGAGCTGCTGAAGCGTTGACCCACCGGGCACCGCCCGCCCCGAGGTGGGTTCGTCACAGCGGGCAGGCCTCGGGGTGCGGGCGCGTTGCACGGTCATAGGCTGAGCGCTTTGCTGCACCGCAACGAAGAGGAGACCGCCGTGAGCCAGACCGAACGAGTGGATTCCGTCGACGAGTGGAACGTGGCCGAGGATGACGGCGTCCTGGACGCCTCCGACACCCTCGACGACGACCGGGTCGGCGACCCCCTCGACACCGGCATCGTCGCCGAGGACCACTGGACGGCGGCAAACCGGTTCGGCACCACGCCGGCCGAGGAGCGGGCGGGCGAGTCCCTGGCGCAACACCTCGCCCAGGAGGTGCCGGATGTCGACCCGTACGCCGAGGGTGGCGACGACGAGGACGAGCTGACCCGCCGGGGGTACGAGGCGGAGGCGCGCGCCGGCCGTCTCGTCGCGTACGACGAGGGCGTCCGCGAGGACGACGAGGCCGAGTCGGTGGCGTGGGACGCCGGCATCGACGCGGGTGCCGCCAGCGCGGAGGAGGCGGCGATCCACGTGGTCGAGGACCCGGACGGGCCCGGCGACGGTCCGTTGCGCTGACGCCGTACCCGCCGCGCCCAGCACCTCAGGTGCCGGGCGCGGCGGGGTCGGTCAGTGGATGACGACGGGCGTCCTGGCCTGCTCGCCCTGCGGGTCGTCGAGCTGCGCCGGCTGACGTCGGCGCGGCAGGAACGCCGCCGGGATGAGCGTGAGCACGACCAGCGCGAACGCCACCCAGAACGTGCTGGCGAACGACTTGGCGGCGAAGTCGAGCCCGCGCTCGATGAGCGACGGGTCGACCGGCATCTGCTGAAGCAGCTCCGGCCGCTGCTGGGCGGCGATGGCCAGCCCGGCCTCGGTGACCGGCTTGCCGCTCTCGTCCACCAGGCCGGGGATCTGCCGGGAGCCGTTCAGCTCGTTGGTGAGGATCACCGACATCACGGCGGCGCCGACCGAACCGCCGATCTGCTGGAGGATGTTGACCAGCGTCGAGCCGCGGGCCACGTCGTTGGCCGACAACGTCCGCAGCGCCGACGTCATGATCGGCATCATCGTGCCGCCCATGCCCAGGCCCATCACGAACAGCGACCCGCCGAGCAGCCAGTACGACGTCTGCGGGTCGACCTGGGTGAAACCGAAGAACCCGACGACGATAAGCCCCAGCGCGAACGGGACGGTACGCCCGATCGGCACGCGGTCGGCCAGCGTGCCGGCGATCGGCATGGTGATCATCGCGCCGATGCCCTGCGGCGCCATCAGCAGGCCGGCGGCCAGCGTCGACTCACCGCGCACCTGCAGGAAGTAGCTCGGGAACAGCAGGCCGGCGCCCATGAACGCGATGATGAACACGAACATGGTCACCGACGCGATGGTCAGGCTGCGGTTGCGGAACAGCCGCAGGTCGAGCAGCGGGTGCCGGGGCTTGAACGAGTAGAGCACGAACGCCACCACCAGCGCGCCGCCGACCAGCATCGGAGCCCACACCTTGGCCTCGGCGAAGGTGCCCGCCTCCGGCAGGGACGAGACGCCGTAGAGGAAGAGGGCGAGGCCCGGCGAGAGCATGAGCATGCCGACGAAGTCGAACGATTCGGACGGCTCTGGCGCGTCCTTCGGCAGCGCGACCTGCGCGTAGATCAGGGCGATCAGGCCGATCGGCAGGTTGATCAGGAAGATCCAGTGCCAGCTCGCGGTGTCGATCAGCCAACCACCGAGAATCGGGCCGCCGATCGGCCCCAGCAGCATCGGGATGCCGAGGACGGCCATCAGCCGGCCGATCCGGTGCGGACCGGCCGCCCGGGTCATGATGGTCATGCCCAGCGGCATGAGCATGCCGCCACCGAGGCCCTGCAGGACCCGGTAGCCGATCAGCTCGCCGATGGTGTCGGCCATGGCGCAGAGCCCCGACCCGATCGTGAACAGGGTCAGCGCCACCATGTAGAGCCGTTTGGTGCCGAACCGGTCCGCCGCCCACCCGCTGAGCGGGATCACTGTGGCGAGCGCGAGGGTGTAGGCGGTCATGGTCCAGGCCACGCGGGCGTAGGACGCGTCGAACTCGCTCTGGAATTTGGGCAGCGCCACGCTGACCACCGTCACGTCGAGGATCGACATGATCGCGCCAAGGACGACGACGCCCGCCACCTTGAGCACCGCGCCGTCGAGTTTGTCCGATGTCGCGAGGGATTGCTGTGTCACTAACTCTCCTGAAGTCGATTGAGCCGGCCGACGGTGGGCGGTGGCGGCGATGCCGCGCCAACCGGGCGCGGGGCGCGACGTGCCAGGACGACGACGCGCGGAGGAAGACTAACCGCCAGCTGTGACGATTCGCCGCCGGATTTCGCGACCGCCCGGCCGCGTATCCGATCGGCCGTGCGACTGTGGCCGGACGTCGGGGTGGCAATCAGCCGGCAGAGCCGCGAGCCAGGGGCGGGTCGCGGTCCGGATCAGCGCGGTGCGGCCCGGGTTCGGCTGTGCGACGGCCAAGCGATCACCGTCGTGACGGTTGGCGCGTCCACCAACGGCGCAGCGGCGAAGTTGCATCGAGAATCGCGCTGGTCCCCGGCACGAAGGGAATCGGGTACGAAATCGCGGCCGAGCTGCGTGCCGGGTCCTGGTCGCGCGCCTCTCCCACCGCCTCGGTAGCTGAGACGGAGTGGGCCGTGCCGGTCCTGGTCGCGCGCCTCCCTCACCGCCCCGGCAGCTCAGCGGGAGTGGGGCCCTGGCCGCGCGCCTTCTGACCGTCGTGACCGCGCGGGATTTGGGGGGGTGCTGGCCTGGCCACTCGATCGGCCTGCTGACCGGGGTGATCGTTGTGTTCGGGTGATGCTCACGTTCGTCGGTGGTAGTGGTTGCGGCGGGGGACCTGTTCAGGGTCGAGCCAGGCCGGTGGCACGAACGCGGGGTGGCCGTCGCCTGCCAGTCGCACCGCCCAGTCGCTGTGGTGCAGGTGCCGGTGGTGGTGGCCGCAGAGCAGGACGGCGTTGGCGAGGCTGGTGTCGCCGCCGTCGGCCCAGTGCTTGATGTGGTGGGCGTCGCACCAGCGCGGTGGTCGGTCGCAGCCCGGGAAGGCGCAGCCCCCATCCCGCAGCACCAGAGCTCGCCGGAGGGGGCCGGTGATGAGACGACGTTGTCGGCCGAGATCGAGTGGTTGGCCGGCACCGCTGAGGACGGCGGGGAGGATGGCGGCGTCGCAGGCGAGGCGGCGCACGGCCTCGGGGGTGAGGCGCAGGCCGGTGTCGAGGGCACCTCTGCCCAGTTGCCGGGTCAACCCGTCGTAGCTGGTGGTGACGACGATCTGGGCGTGATCACCGCCGTGCTCGGGCAACTCGCCGGTGCGCAGGGCGAGGCGGCACATGTCGCTGAGAGCGTCGTGCCGGCGTTGCCCGGGAGAGCGCTGGTCGTCAGGGCCCGAGGGTGCACTGAGTGGGTCGATGGCGGCACGGAGCAGCCCGGCGGTCTCGGTGTCGAGGATGCCGGTGAGTCGCAGGCGGCCGTCGCTGAGGGTGGAGAGGGTGAGGTGGCGGTCACGGGTAGCGCGGCGGGCTTCGGCGTCCAGAGCGGCTGTGGCGGCGGCGTCGGCGATGTCGGGTGCGACGTGGTCGAGGATGCGGGTGCTGAGTTTGCGTAGGAGGGTGGGATCGAATTGCCCGGCCCACTCGACGAGCACTCCGAGGGCCTTGTCGGCCGCCTCGGGACCGGCGGCGGTCTGCACGCTGTCGACCGTGTCGGCGATGACAGGGGCCTGGTCCACGGTGATGTGGCCATCGGCCAGTGCGTGGCGCACCCCAGGGTTGCCTGTGTCCAGAACCTCGGCGAGGTCGACGAGGCGGCGGGCGGCCGGGATGGTGAGGCGTAACCGTTCGCGGAGCCAGACCGCGGTGGAGGAGGCGCCCTGCGCTGTGGCGGTGCCTCGGCCGTCGAGCTCACGGATCAGGGCCAGCTTGACCGCGGCGAGACGCTGCTCGATGCGGTGCGCGGTGTCGAGCGCGGTGATCAGCTCGCCCTCGCGCAGTGCCCAGGTGGCCGTGTCGGCGCAGGCCGCGATGGCGTCCTCTGCCTGCGTCAACTCCTCGACCACGACCCGAATCTAGAACAGGCGTACGACACTTCCAGTCATCATGATCGATTTTCGGCAGGCCGGCCCAGGCGGCAGAGAACTAGTTGCTGCGCTTGCTGGCGTCGAGGGCAGCCTGCTCCACTCGCTGGTGGTGGTCCAGCCACCATGACTCGTCCACGGGGGGCAGGTTGTCGTTCCTGGGCAGCAGCCCGGCCGTGCCGTCGATGAGTTCGCGCACGATGTCAGCGTGGCCGGCATGCCGTTGGGTTTCCGCGATGACGTGGACCAGGACGTGGTGCAACGTGACTGCTGCATCGCCCCACCACGGCACGCGGCCTACCTCATCCAGTGCAAGGGCTTCAATGGTGGTGTCGGCGTGGGCGACCGCGCGACGGTACAGTGCGACGATCTCCTCGCGGGTCTCACCCGGGCTCGCCCACATGTCGGCATTGGTCTCCGCCCCGTCGCCGACATACGGCAGTTCCTGCTCGAACGGTCGGCCGAACACGACGCCGAAGTAGAGGATCTCCATGGCCGCCGAGTGCTTCACCAGACCGAGCAAGTTGGTCGCGGTCGGGGTCAACGGACGCCGAATGTCGTATTCGCCGAGCCCGTCGAGCTTCCACAGCAGCGACTCGCGGCCGCCCTTCAAGTAACTGTGCAGGTCCGCCTTCATCGCGGCACTATGGCATCCGGTCCGGTGTCGGCGCTGCCCCGGACGATTCGCGAAGCTCATGATCGGCAGGAGATGCCCTGGGCCGCGCCGCCCGGCCTGCCGATCACCTGGGCCAGGCCAAACCGAAGTGAGATCTTGCTCGTCTAGGCGGTGACCACCGGCACGGCGGCGGTGAGCGCCCAGTCGTGCCCGATGTCGGCGGCCGCGCGCAGCAACCTCGGAAGGTGCTCTTCGCGCAGGGTCTCCAGCGAGGTCTCGGCGGCGTGCACTGTCACGTTGATGGCGGCGACGACCCGCCCGTCGCCGTCGCGGACGCCGGTGGCGACGGACCGGATTCCCGGTGCCAGGTCCTGGTCGGCGAGCGCCCAGCCCTTGGCCCGGACCTCGCGCAGCACGGCGTCGAGGTCGCCCGGTGCGGGTTGCCAACGCGGTGTGATGCCGGAGCGGCTGGGCTCGGCGAGGACGGTCGCCAGCGTCTCCGGTGGGAGGGCCGCGAGCAGCACCTTGCCCATCGACGTCGCCGGTGCCGGAAAGCGGGTGCCGATGGTGACACCCAGCGTGACGATCTTGGGTACGGCCACCCGGGCGACGTAGACGATGTCGCTGCCGTCGAGCTGGGCCATCGAGGTCGACTCGTTGGTCTGCGCGACGAGCTTCTCCATGTGCGGCCGGGCCACGTCCCACATGTTCAGCGCGTTGACGTACGCCATCCCCAGCTCCAGGACGCGCGGGGTGAGGGTGTGGCCGCGGCCGACCGCGCGGACGTAGCCCAGCGATTCGAGCGTGATGAGGATGCGCCGGACGGTGGGGCGGGCCAGGCCGGTGGCGGTGGCGAGCTCGCTGAGCGTCATCGAGGGGCAGGCGGGACGGAAGGAGCGCAGGACGTCGAGGCCACGGGCGAGAGCCTCGATGAAGTCGGGCCCGGCGCCCCTTCCGTTGTCACTCATGTCCTTAATGCTTCCATTGCGCCGACCCGGCGTCCCACTCGGTGTACTGGTACGGGTTCTCCAGGATCGCGGTCTCGGGGACGTCCGGGTTCATTCCCCGCTGCCAAGCCTCCTCCCCCATCGTCTCGCGCAGGTGATCGATGGTCGCGGCCACCCTGGTCCGCGCGGCGGCGAGGTCGACGCCGACGAGGCGGCCGTCGCGTTTCACGACCCGGCCACCCACCAGCACGGTGTGCACGTCGGCACGCTGGGCCTGGAAGACGACGTGACCGTGCGGGTTCAGGATCGGGAACATCACCGGCGAGGCGTCGTTCTTGATCAGGACGACGTCGGCCTGACGGCCGGGGGTGAGCGCGCCGATCGTGGCGTCCATGCCGAGCGCACGGGCGCCGCCTCGGGTGGCCCACTCGACGACCTGCTCGGCGCGCAGGTGGCAGTGGGTGATGGTTTCCTGCTTGGCGTGCGCCTCCAGGTGCTCCCGGGAGCGGTCCGCGCCGAGCGTGCTGCGCATCGCGGAGAAGAGGTCGCCGCTCCACCACACGCTGGTGTCCATCGACAGCGACACTGGGATGTCGTGGTGGCGCAACTGCCAGGTGGGTGGGTAACCCTGACCGGCGCTCTGCTCACTCTCGGTCGAGACGGAGACCGAGCCGCCGGTCGCGGCGATCCGGTTGTACGAGTCCTGGGTGAGCGTCGCCGCGTGCACGTACACGGTCGACGGGGTCATGAACCCGTTCTCGTGCATCAGCCGGATGCCGTCGTCGTTGGTGGCGCCCCACACGCCCGCGTGGGTGGTCACCGCGACGCCCAACTCCCGGGCCACCTCGAACGCGGCCCGTTCCGGGAAAGCGGGGTCACCGGTGACGTCGAACGCCAACTGGAAGCCGGCCAGCTTGCCACCGTCGACGCGACGGCGGTGGAAGTCGCGGAACTCCGGCGAGGTGGCCCACTCCCACGGCCCCTGCTGGATGTTGCCGTAGGCGAGCACGAACCGTCCGTCGACCGCCTCCAGCGCGTCCACGGCGGCGTCGGCGTGCTCGGGCGTCTGCAACCCGTGCGACCAGTCGACAGTGGTGGTGACGCCGGCGTCGATCGCCTCGATGGCGCCGAGCAGGTTGCCGGCGTAGACGTCCTCGGGCCGGAACAGCTTGCCCGACTCGAGGTAGTACCAGACGAAGTACTGGGTCAGGGTCCAGTCGGCGCCGTACCCGCGCATCGCGGTCTGCCACAGGTGCCGGTGGGTGTCGACCATGCCGGGCATGAGGATGCCGCCGGTGGCGTCGATTTCCAGGGCGTCGTCGCGTGCGGTGAGACCGACGCCGACCTGCGCGATCCGGCCGCCGACGACCAGCACGTCGGCGCCGGGCAGCACGGTGTGCGCGTCGTCCATGGTGAGAACCAGGCCGTTACGGAAGACCACCGGCCGGTCGGTTGCGCTCATTCGCCACCCATTCCTTTCACGGTACGAGGGGAATCCGGACTCCTGTCCGCTGTGCGGCCAGCCCGAGTGGCGCAAGTGTGGTCCCGGTCACGATTCGTGTCAAGAGCGTGGTCCCGCGCGCGAATCGCGCCGTTGACACGCACCGTGCGGTATCGCAAGCTGTCCCAGCGGACAGGTGTCCGCAGAACGGGCGGAAACATGGTGCAGCATTCGACAGGCCCACTGGCCGGCCTGCTCGTCGCGGACTTCTCCCGGATCCTCGCCGGGCCGTACGCGACGATGCTCCTGGCCGACCTGGGCGCCCAGGTGATCAAAGTGGAGAGCCCCGGTGGCGACGACACCCGCACCTGGATGCCGCCCACCCGCGACGGGGTCTCGACGTACTACCTCGGCATCAACCGCAACAAGCGGTCGGTCGCCCTGGACCTCAGGAACCCCGACGACCTGGCCGCCGCGCAGGAATTGGCCCGCCGGGCCGACGTGCTGATCGAGAACTTCCGGCCCGGCGGCCTCGCCCGGTTCGGCCTCGACTACGACGCGGTCACCGCGACCAACGACAAGATCGTGTACGCGAGCATCAGCGGCTTCGGCACCGGCGCAGGCAGGGACTTCCCCGGCTACGACCTCATGGTGCAGGCCATCTCGGGCCTGATGAGCCTCACCGGCGACCCGGACGGTTCGCCGTACCGGGCCGGCATCTCCGTCTTCGACGTGATGGCCGGACTGCACGCCAGCATCGGCATCCTCGCCGCGCTGCACCACCGTGACGAGACCGGACGAGGCCAGCACGTCGAGGTCAATCTGCTCAGTTCGGCGCTGTCCGGTTTGGTCAACCACTCCAGCGGCTACGTCGCCGGCGGCACCGTCCCGTTCCGGATGGGCAACGCGCACCCCAGCCTCTTCCCGTACGAGCCACTGCCCACCGCCGACGGCGAGCTGATCGTCATCGCCGGTAACGACGGGCAGTTCCGCAAGCTCTGCCAGGTGCTCGACCTGCCCGGCCTGCCGGACGACCCGCGCTTCGGCCGCAACCAGGACCGCACGGCCAACCGCGAACAACTGCGGCCCCTGCTGGTCGAACGCCTCGCCAAGCGGACCAAGGACGAGTGGTTCCGGGACCTGCTCGCCGCCGGCGTCCCGTGCGCGCCGATCAACACCATCGACGGTGGTGTCGCGCTCGCCGAGGAACTGGGGCTCGACCCGGTCGTCACCGTCGGAGACGTGCCCGGTGTCCGCAACCCCATCACCTTCTCCGACACCCCGGCCCGGTACGAGCTGCCGCCGCCGGGGCTCGACGAACACGGCGAGGAGATCCGCGCGTGGCTGAAGAACTGAGCTTCCCCACCGGGATCGGCACCTCCGACCCGACCACCATCTCGCTGCTCGGGCAGGACCTGGCCGCCGACCTGATGGGCACTGTGGGCTTCGGCGAGCTGGCGTACTGGCTGGTCGCCGGCCGCCGTCCCACCCCGGGTGAGACACGGGTCTTCGAGGCGGTGCTGGTGGCCCTCGCCGACCACGGCTTCACCCCGACGGCGATCGCCGCCCGGCTGACGTACCTGTCCGCACCCGAGTCGTTGCAGGGCGCGCTCGCCGCCGGCCTGCTCGGCGGCGGCTCCCGCTTCCTCGGTGTCACCGAGGACTGTGGACGCTTCCTCGCCGACACGCTCGCCCAGGCCGGCGAGGTGACCGACTACGACGCGGTGGCGCTCGACGCGGTCACCCGGGCCAAGCAGGAGCGTCGACTGGTCCCCGGGCTCGGGCACCCCGTGCACAAGGAGCAGGACCCGCGCACCCCCGTGCTGATCAGGATCGCCACCGAGGAGGGCCTGCACGGCCCGCACCTGCGGCTGTTCGAGGCGGTCGGACGCGTACACCCGCAGGTGCTCGGCCGCACCCTGCCGCTCAACGGCGCCGGAGTCTGCGGGGCGGCACTCGCCGACCTCGGGCTCCCGGTCGAGATGTTGCGCGGTTTCGCCCTGCTGGCCCGCGCGGCGGGGCTGCTCGGACACCTCGCCGAGGAGCGACGACGGCCGCTCGGCATGGACATCTACCGCACCGTCGACCGCAACGCCGTCTACGAACCCTGATCTCCTCTCCCACCCCCGAAAGGAGCGGGAATGGCCTCCATCGTCGCGGTCATCGCCTCCACCCACCACCCCTTCTACTACCGGGCCAGCACGGCCACCGGCGAGGATCGGCCACCGTTCGCCGACGAGTGGACCCGCAAGATCCTGGCATTCCGGGAGACGTTGACCCGAGCCCGGCCCGACGTGCTGGTGATGGTCGGCTCCGACCACTTCCACCAGCTCTGGCTGGACAACATGCCGCAGTTCCTGGTCGGCAAGGCGCCCTACTACGACGCCAACTGGTACAACGAGGAGCGCGAGTTCGGGCTGCCCCGGATGCTGCTCAAAGGGCAGGAGGACCTGTCCGGGCACATCCTGCGGGCCGGGCTCGACGCCGGCTTCGACCTCGCGTTCAGCAACGAGCTGCGCATCGACCACAGCATCACCTGCCCGATCATCACCCTGCGGCCCGAGGCCGACCTGCCGATCGTGCCGATCTACACCAACATCTTCGCGCCGCCGCTGCCGCAGCCGAAGCGCTTCGTCCAGCTCGGCCAGAGCATCCGCGACATCGTCGAGTCGTGGCCGTCGCACCTGCGGGTGGCCGTCATCGGCACCGGCCACCTCTCGCTGGAGCTGGGCGGCCCCCGGCAGTTCGGCCCGCACGGCCCGGACCCGGAGTTCGACCAGCGGGCCGTCGAGTGGATCGCCAACGGCGACCTGGACGAGTGCCTGCGCGAGGTCACCCTGGACAGCCTGCACTCACCGGGCAACGCCACCCACGGCTTCATGGACTTCATGCTCATGATGGGCGTGGCCGGTGCCGGCCTGAAGGCCGACTACGTGGACACCCTCGATCTGTTCCACACCATGGAGGCGTACTTCACCTGGTACCCGAACGGAGCGCCGACGGCATGAGCAAGTACCTGCTGAACAAGTTCCTCTTCATGGTCGACCGGGACCCGGAGCTGGTCGAGCGCTACCGCAGCGAGCCGCGTGAGCTGGTCTCCTGGTGGGAGGCCGAGTGCGCCAACACGGTGCTGAACTGCCACACCGGCGAGGCGAGCACCTGGCTGCGCTTCGACGACGTGGAGCGCGAGGCGTTGGCCACCCACGACCACGTGAAGCTCTTCGAGCTGGGCGCGCACCCGTTCCTCACCCTGACCCTCTTCATCGCCCTCTTCGAGCGGGACAACACCGAGCCGCTGGAATACCAGAAGTCCTACGGCGCGCGGCTGGCCCACTTCTCGATGCCCTACCCGGACATCGCGACGTGATCCGCGCGGCAGTGCTCACCACCTGCGGCGCTGCGCCGACGATCACCGAGCGGCCGGCGCCCGTGCCGGCCGACGGTACGGTGGCGGTCACCGTCGAGGCCGTGCCGATCACCCCGCTGGACGTGCTCTGCGCCAGCGGCACCAGCTACTTCGGCCCGCCGAGCACCCCGTACGTGCCGGGTGTGCAGGGCGTCGGTCGGCTCGCCGACGGCACCCCGGTCTGGTTCGGCACGTCGGCCGGCATGCGCTCCGGTGTCGACGGCAGCATGGCGACCACGGTCATCGTACCGACCGTCGACGTGGTGGCGCTGCCGGCCGACGTACCGCTGACCCTGCTCGCGGCCCTCGGTCTCTCCGCGGTCGCCGCGCACGCGGCGCTGACCCACGCCGGCGGCCTGGCGGCCGGCGACCAGGTCATCGTGCTCGGCGCCGGTGGTGTGGTCGGTCAGGCCGCCGTCCAGCTCGCCCTGCTCGGCGGCGCTCGCCGCGTCATCGCCGTGGCCCGGTCGGCCGCCGCACGGGCCCGCGCCGAGGAGCTCGGCGCCGCCGTCGCGGTCCCGCTGCTCCCCGACGACGATGTCGCGTCGATGGCCGACCGGCTCCGCCACGCCGCCGACGGGCCGGTCGACCTCGTCCTCGACCCGGTCTTCGGTGTCCCGGCCGCGGCGGCGCTGCGGGTGCTGCGCCCGGGTGGGCGACTGGTCAACCTTGGCAGCGCGGCCGGCGCGACCGCGCCCATCGAGTCCGCCGTGCTGCGCAGCGGCGCACTGCGGATGATCGGCTACACCAACAACGGGTTGTCGACCGCCGAGCGGGCCGCGGCGCTGACAGTGGTGGCCGGGCACGCGGCGACCGGCCGGCTCACCGTCGACCACGAGATCTTGCCGTTCGACGCCATCGCGGACGCCTGGGCCCGGCAGGACGCGGGCACCACCGCCGGCCGGATCGTCCTCGCGCTCTGAGGGGGGCCGGGCCTCAGCCAGGGATCGCGGAACCCTGGATAAACCGCACCTGGTTGGGGTTCGGCAGCGGTGCGACGGTCGGTCCATGACACCTTCCACCTACACCGTCGCCGGCCACTGGATCGGTGGCGAGACCGTCACCGGCTCCGCCGACACCCTTCCCGTCGTCAACCCGGCCACCGGCGAGGTCGTCGCCGAGACCCCGGCCGGCACCGCCGCCGACGTCGACCGCGCCGTCGCCGCCGCCCGAGCCGCCTTCCCGACCTGGTCGGCGACCACCCCGCAGCACCGGGCGGACGTGCTGCGTCGCCTCGGCGCCAGCCTGGCCGCCCGCACGGAGGAGATCGCCCAGGCGATCACCGCCGAGATGGGCTCTCCGATCGGTATGTCCCGGACCGCCCAGGTCGCGTTCCCGGCCGCGGTGGTCGAGTCCATCGCCGGCCTGGCCGACGACTTCGCCTGGACCGAGGAGGTCGGCAACTCGCTGATCGTCCGCGAGCCGATCGGCGTGGTCGGCGCAATCACGCCGTGGAACTTCCCGCTTCAGCAGATCGTCTCCAAGCTGGCGCCGGCCCTGCTCGCGGGCAACACGATGGTCTTCAAGCCGTCCGAGAACGCCCCGCTGACCGCGCGCATCCTCGCGGAGGTCGCCGCCGAGGCCGGCGTACCGGCGGGTGTGTTCAACGTCGTCTACGGCACCGGCGCGACCGTCGGCGAGGCGATCTCCGCACACCCGGACATCGACATGATCTCCTTCACCGGCTCCACCCGGGCGGGGCAGCGGATCTCCGCGGTGGCCGCGGCGACCGTCAAGCGGGTCGCGCTGGAGCTGGGTGGCAAGGGCGCGAACATCATCCTCGACGATGCCGACCTGCCCGCCGCGGTCGAGCGGGGTCTCATGATGGCGTTCAGCAACGGTGGTCAGGTCTGCGGCGCGTGGCCGCGGATGCTGGTGCCCGCCTCCCGTCAGGACGAGGTCGTGGCGTTGGCCGTCGAGGCCGCGAAGCAGTACACCGTCGGCGACCCGGGCGACGAGGCCACCCGGATCGGCCCGATGGCGTCCGAGGCCCACCGGCAGAAGGTCGTCGGCTACATCGAGCGAGGCATCGCCGACGGCGCCCGGCTCGTGTTCGGCGGTCCGCAGCGGCCCGAGGGGTTGACCGTCGGGGCCTACGTCCAGCCGACGATCTTCGCCGACGTCGACCCGACCTCCGCGATCGCCCAGGAGGAGATCTTCGGCCCGGTGCTGACGATCATCCCCTACGCCGACGAGGAGGAGGCCGTGGCCATCGCCAACGGCACGCTGTACGGCCTGACCAGCGGCGTCTTCGGTGAGCCGGAGCACGCGCTGGCGATCGCCCGGCGGCTGCGCGTGGGCCAGGTCGACGTGAACGCCGGCCACTGGAACCCTCTCGCCCCGTTCGGCGGCTACAAGCACTCCGGCAACGGCCGCGAGTTCGGCCGCTTTGGGCTGGAGGAGTTCCTGGAGACCAAGTCCATCCAGCGCTGACGGCACGGGACGGCCCGGGAGGCGGAACACCCTGCCGGGTCTCCCCTGTTGCACTCGATGCGCCGGTCGACAGCCGGCACGCAGTGATCGGAGACACCGTGGACCGCGCCCAACTCGCCAGCTTCCTGCGCACCCGCCGCGAGGCGCTCCAGCCCGAGGACGTCGGGTTGCCCCGGGGTCCGCGCCGGCGCACCGGAGGGCTGCGGCGCGAGGAAGTCGCCACGTTGAGCGGAATGTCCACCGACTACTACAGCCGGTTGGAGCAGCAGCGCGGGCCGCACCCCTCGGAGCAGATGCTCGCCGCCCTCGCCCGTGGCCTGCGACTCTCCCTGGCCGAACGGGACCACCTGTTTCAACTCGCCGGTCACGCCGTCCCACACCGCGCCGTCCGGGCCGACCACGTCAACCCCGGGATGATGCGCATTCTCGACCGGATGCACGACACTCCCGCCCAGGTGGTGAACCACCTCGGCGAGACCCTGGCGCAGACCGCGCCGGCCATCGCCCTGCTCGGTGACGAGACCCGGCACACCGGGTTGGCGCGCAGCGCGCATTACCGCTGGTTCACCGACCCGACGGCACGGCGGCTGCACCCGGCACAGGATCACCAGACGCAGAGTCGCCTGCTCGTGGCGCACCTGCACGCGGCGTACACCCGCGACGGGCGCGGCTCGCGGGCCGCCGCGCTCGTCGACGACCTGCTGGCCAGGAGCCCGGAGTTCGCGCAGCTGTGGCGGGAGCACCCGGTGCCCGCCGGTTACTGCCCGCCCAAGCACTTTGTGCACCCGGAGGTCGGGGCGTTGGAGCTGCACTGCCAGACGCTGGTGGACCCCGACCAGTCACAGACACTGTTGGTCTTCACGGCCGTGCCCGGGTCGCCGAGCGACGAGAAGCTGCGCCTGCTCGCCGTCATCGGCGGCCAGCTCGTCTGACCGCGATCAGCTCGGGCGGGGGTGGCGGGCTGGGCTGACGGGCCTGGCGTTGCACGCGCCGCGCAACGTGGTGGACAAGGTGCTCAAGGGTGCGTCCATGCACCCGTAACGGCATCCGTGGCGACGAAGACATTGATATCGGTGTGTATGACTGTAATGATTAATACACTTTACAGTTGTTTCGCCGCCCCGGAAGGACCCCCACATGGCGCGACGATCGGCCGGGCTCCTGCCCCGCCGCCCCCGCATCAGACTGACCTCCGCGCTCGCCGCGGCAGTGCTCGCCGTACCGACCGGCCTGGTCGTCGCCGCATCGCCCGCGGTGGCGGCCGCGACGGGCGCCATCACCGGGTACGGCGGCAAGTGCGTCGACGTGGCCGCCGCGAACCCGGCCAACAACACAGCGGTGCAGCTCTTCACCTGCAACGGCTCCACCGCGCAACAGTGGACGGTGGCCGACGACGGCACGATCCGGGCGCTGGGCAAGTGCCTGGACATCGCCGCCGCCAGCACCGCCAACGGCGCCCGGGTGCAGATCTACGACTGCAACGGCACCGGAGCGCAGCAGTGGTCGCCCAGCGCCGGGCAACTGGTCAACCCGACCTCGGGCAAGTGCCTCGACGCGACCGGTCCCAGCTCCGCCGACGGCACCCCCCTGCAGATCTGGAGCTGCACCGGCACCGCCAACCAGACCTGGGCGCTGCCCACCGGCGGCGGCACCACACCACCGCCCTCGGGTGGTTTCACCCACCCCGGCGTGCTGGTCAGCCGAGGCCAGCTCGACTTCGTCCGCGGCCGGGTGCAGGCCGGCGCGCAGCCGTGGGCGGCGGCCTACAACCAGATGATGAGCAGCCGGTACGCCTCCCTGTCGCGTACCCCGGCTGCCCGTTCGGTGGTCGAGTGTGGTTCCTACTCCAACCCGAACAACGGCTGCACCGATGAGCGGGAGGACGCCATCGCGGCGTACACCGACGCGCTCGCCTGGTACTTCACCGGGGACGCCCGGTACGCGCAGAAATCGATCCAGATCATGGACGCGTGGTCGGCCACCATCACCGCGCACACCGGCAGCAACGCGCCACTGCAAACCGGCTGGGCCGCCTCGGTCTGGCCCCGGGCAGCGGAGATCATCAAGTACACGTACACGAGTTGGCCCAACGCCAACCGCTTCGCCACCATGCTGCGCAACGTCTACCTGCCGGTGGTGCGCAACGGCTCGAACAGCAACGGCAACTGGGAACTGACCATGATGGAGGCCGCCGTCGGCACCGCGGTGTTCCTGGACGATCGGGCCGTGTACGACGCGGCGGTCAGCCGCTTCCTCAACCGCACCCGGGCGTTCGTCTACCTGCCCAGCGACGGCGCGTTGCCGTACACGATGCCCGGCAGCGGCCTGGACACCAGCGCGGAGATCATCGGCTACTGGCAGGGCCAGTCCACCTTCGTCGCCGGCCTCGCCCAGGAGACCTGCCGCGACTTCGTCCACACCGGGTACGGGATCTCCGCCATCTCGCACGTCGCGGAGACCTCCCGGATCCAGGGACGGGACCTGTACCCACAGGTCGGTGAGCGGCTGCGTCAGGCGCTGGGCTTCCACTCGCGCTACCAGCTCGGCGAGGCGCCGCCCTCCTGGCTCTGCGGTGGCAGCCTCACCCGCGGCCTCGGGCCGATCACCGAGGTCGGCTTCAACGCGATGAGCACCCGGTTGGGCAACGTCATGACCAACACCCAGACCCTCACGCTGCAACAACGTCCGGCCGGAACCAACAACCTCTTCGTCGCCTGGGAGACGCTGACCCACGCCAACAACCCCAACTGACCAGGCCGCCGTGGGTGGCGCCGAAGGCACGGCGCCACCCCACGACGGTGCTCAGTTGTCGGCCCCCAGTGCCACCACCGGGCTGACCCGCGACGCCCGACGGGCCGGCAGCACCCCGGCCAGCGCGGTCAGCCCGACCAGCACCACGAAGAGCCCGGCCAGCGGCAGCAGAGGCGCTGTCAGCGGCGCCTCGATCCCGAGGGTCTGGACCGCCAACCAGGCGTACGGAATGCCGAGCACCAGGCCGATGGTCGCGCCGATCACCCCGTACAGGCCGGACTCGACGGTCAGCATGGTGCGCAAACCGGTCCGGGACAGCCCGATCGCCCGGAGCAACCCGGACTCGCGTACCCGCTCCACCACCGACAGCGCGGTCGTGGAGCCCACGCCGACCACCGCGATCAGCACGGTCAGGCTGACCAGACCGACAGCGATCCAGACCAGCGTGCGCACCAACGCGTCGTTGCGGTCCCGTTCGTCGGCGAGCACCGCGAGGCCCACCCCGTCGCTGCCCCCGATCGCCTGCCGCAGGGCCCGCACGCCGGCGGTCCGACCGTCCTCGCCGACACCGGCCGCGTCGGCCAGCAGACCGGTGTACGCGGCCGGCACACCGAGCCGGTCCAGGTCGGCCGGATCGACGAGGATGCCCGCGTGCAGCGGCCCGTCACCGGGCAGGACCGCGGCCACCCGCACCTCGACAGTGCCGGTGGCGACGGCGAGCGTGACCGTGTCGCCGGCGCGCAGGCCCGCGTCCCGCGCGACCCAGCTGTTGAGCACGATCCGGCCGGGGCCACGATCGGTCAGGGTGCCCTGGGCCACGTCCAGGTCGCCGGTGCTCGGCAACGCCGCCAGGTCCAGGTCGCTGGTCGGATAACCGGCCTCGACGTCGCCGAGCTTGTCCGCGCCGCGCAGCAGCGTGGCGTCGTCGACCATCCGGTACGGCACCACTCTGGCCAGCGCACCGTGTGCCGCCTCGGCCCGGCTCACGACGGCCGGCGGGAGCGTCCCACCGTTGCTGGTGACCTCGAAGTCGGACGGGGCCGAGAGCGCCATCTCGCGGTCGGCGAGGATCTGCAACGACGCGCCGCCGATGACCACCCCGGAGATCAGGGTCACGCCGAGGGCGACCACGACGGAGACCGCGGCGGCGCGGCGCGGCGTCCCGCCGATTCCGCCGACCGACATCCGCCCGAGCGGCCCGAGCTGGCGCAGCGGCCAACCCACCACGGCCAGCACCGGGCGCACCAGCAGCGGGCCGAGGGCCACCAGCGCGAAGAACGCCAACGCGCCGGACCCGACCAGCAGGAGCAGTGGCATCGACGGGTCGTAGTCCGACTGCTCCGGCTTCGGCAACTGGCTGATCGTCCCGACCGCCGCCAGGACCGCGCCGCCGGCCAGGAGCAGCCCGAAGACCAGACGCAGCACGCCGATGCCGCGGCGGCCGGCGGTGACGCTCGCCGCCCGCAGCGCCTCCAGCGGGGAGACCCGGGCGGCGGAGAGCGCCGGTGCCAGCACGGCCAGCACGGTGATCACGACGGCACCGATCACCACAGTGACCGCCGCCGCCAGCGGCAGTCCCGGCGACGAGACAGCGTGGCCGGTGGCGCGCAGGATCGCCGGTAGCGCGTACCCGAGGGTGAGGGCGCTGGCGACCCCGACGACGCCGGCGACCAGCCCGGTCAGGGCTCCCTCGGCAGTCAGGGCCCCCACCAGGGTGGCCCGACTCGCGCCGACCGCCCGCAGCAGCGCGAGCTGCCGCATCCGCTGGGCGAAGACGATGCGGAAGGTCGAGGTGACCACCAGCGCGGCCGCGACGACCGCGATGGAGACGAACATGCCGACCAGGATGAAGAGTCTCCCGACCTGTTCGGCCGCCGCCTGGGCCTCGGCCTCGCGCACCTCGGCACCGGAGCGGATCGGCTGGCCGGCGACCGCCGCGGTAACCCGTTGGCGGACCGCGTCGGTCGACGCCCCGGGGGCCACCCGCACGTCGACGCGCTCCACACTCGTCAGGCGCGCCCAGGCGATCACGGCGCTGTCCGGGGCGTACGCGTCGTAGCCGGCGTCGGCGCTGCTCTCCACCACGCCGGTCACGGTGAGTGGGGCGGGCGTGGTGAGTTCACCGCCGGTGCCGCTGGTGGTGGTGCCCACCGAGAGTCCGAGCCGTTCGGCGGTGCGCGGCGTGATCGCGATCTCGCCGGGCTGGTCCGGGTAGCTGCCCTCGATCACCCGGACCGTGGTCAGCGGGCCGGTGCCCGGATCGGACTGGAGGTTGAGGTACCCCTCTCCGATGGAGACCCCGGTCGAGACCCGGGCCACCGCCTCGGCCACCCCGGGCACGGCCCGGACCTGCCGCACGTCGGTCACTGTGGGTGGCGGCACGTCAACGGTGCCGATCACCAGGTCGGTGACGGCCGGGGTGCCGCTGAGGTTGTCCCGCACGGTCCGTTCGGTGATCTGTTGCACCAGAACGGTGCCGAACACGACGAACGACGCGACCAGGATCGCCAGGCCGGTCAGGATCAGCCGGCCGGGCCGCCGGGCTGCGGCGGTCGTCTGGGTACGCAGCACTGTCGCCCTCATCGGCGGGCCGCCAGATCGCGCAGCGCGTCGGTGACCGACACCTGGTTCGGCTTGTCGATCTCGCCGGCCAGCCGCCCGTCGGCGAGCAGCACCACCCGGTCGGCGTACGCGGCGGCGATGGGGTCGTGGGTGACCATGACGACGGTCTGGCCGAGGTCGCGTACCGAGTCGCGCAGGATGGTGAGCACCTCGGCGCCGGAGCGGGAGTCGAGGTTGCCGGTCGGCTCGTCGGCGAAGACCACCTCGGGCCGGGCCACCAACGCCCGGGCCAGCGCCACGCGCTGCTGCTGTCCGCCGGACAGCTCGCTCGGCCGGTGCTTCAGGCGGTCGCCGAGGCCCAGCAGGTCGACCAGGCGCGCCAGGAGTTCGGCGTCGGGCTGCCGACCGGCGAGGTCCAGCGGCAGCGTGATGTTCTGCGCGGCGGTGAGCTGCGGCAGCAGGTTGAAGGACTGGAAGACGAACCCGATCCGCTCCCGGCGTACCCGGGTCAGCGTCCGGTCCGACTGGCCGGTCAGCTCCGTTCCGCCGAGCAGGACGCGACCGGAGGTGGCCGTGTCGAGGCCGGCGAGGCAGTGCATCAGTGTCGACTTGCCGGACCCGGACGAGCCCATGATCGCGGTGAACTCGGCCCGACCGAAGCCGACCGAGACCCCGTCCAGGGCACGGACGGCGGTGTCGCCGCTGCCGTACACCTTCACCAGGTCGACCGCGGCGACCGCGGCGTGGCTGGTCTCCGGCGGGGCGTGGGTTGTCATCGTTCCTCCAGTGGCTGCGTGGTGACCCGGGAAGCGTCGCCGCCACCGGCGGGTGCGCGCATCGGCCCGGGGCCGGGTATCGCCGGTGCGGGGTCTGCCTTTTGGCCGATCCACCACCTCCACCTGGCTGGCTACGCTGGGTCACCATGAGCGCGCCGGATCTTCGACGTCTGTGGGTACGCCTGGCCCAAGCGGCCGGGCTGGTGGCCTTCGGCCTGCTCGCCCTCTTCGACTTTGCGGCCAGCACGGCGGATGACTCCGGCATCGGAACTCTCTTGCTCCTGCTGGTGCCGATGGGGTTGGCGGTGGCGACGGTGCCGCTGTGGCTGCCGGTGCACCGGTTGGGTTCCCGCCGGCTGCCGCTGGCCGCGCTGGCACTCGCCACCGCCTCACTGGCCGTGACCGCAGGGGTGGTGCTCCTCTCCGGAGGCGGGGGCATCCTGCTCGCCCGCACCTGGGGGCTCGCCGAGTCGGCAGGGCTGATCGGCGTGGTGTTCGTGGTGAGCCGCTGGGGCGCGCCGCGGCTCGCCCCGTGGGCCGCGGTAGCCGCCGGGCTCGCCGTCGCCGCGATGCCGCTGCGCGTCGGCACCGAGAACCTGCTGGTGATCTTCGGCCTGCTCCAGGTGCTCGCCGCGGCCGGCGCCGCCGGGGTGGGGCTCTACCTGCGCATCATGGCCGCCGGCCGGGAGCGGGCCATCGCGCTGGTCCGGGCCGAGCAGCGTGCCGAGTTCGCCCGGGACCTGCACGACTTCATCGCCCACCACGTGACCGGCATCGTGGTGCAGGCACAGGGTGCCCGGTTCGTCGCCGAGCAGGACCCGCAACTGGTGATCGTCGCCCTGGAGCAGATCGAGCGGGCCGGCGCGGAGACGATGGCCTCGATGCGGCGGATGGTCGGCATCCTGCGCAACCCGGACGCCCCGCCGGACGCGCCGCTGGCGCCACTGGCCGGGGTGACCGAGTTGGAGCCGCTGCTGACCGGGTTCAACAGCGCGGCGAACGCGCCGGCTCGACTGCACGTCGACGGCGACCTGAACGGACTGCCGGTGGAGGTGTCCACGTCGGCGTACCGGGTGGTGATGGAGGGGCTGACCAACACCCGCCAGCACGCGCCGGACGCGCGGTCAGTGGACGTGGCGGTGCGGCGTACCCCGGCCTGGTTGCTGGTCCGGGTCGCCGACGACGGCGCGTCGCCGCGCACCGCGCCGGCCCGGGGGCACGGCTTCGGTCTGATCGGCCTCAACGAGCGGGTACGCGCCCTCGGCGGCACGATCACCGCCGGGCCCGGCGTCGCCGGTGGCTGGGTGCTCGACGCGGCGTTCCCACTTCAGGTGGCGGTGACGCGGTGATCCGGGTGCTGATCGCCGATGACCAGGCCATGGTCCGGACCGGCTTCGGCATGATCATTGGTGCCCAGTCGGACATGGAGGTGGTCGGCGAGGCCGCCGACGGCGTCCAGGCCGTCGAACTGGCCCGACGACTGCGCCCGGACGTGGTGCTGCTGGACATCCGGATGCCCCGCCTCGACGGTCTTGAGGCACTGCGGCTGCTCGCGGGGCCGGGCGTCGCCGACCCGGTCCGGGTGGTCGTCGTGACGACCTTCGACCTCGACGAGTACGTGCACACCGCGCTCTCCAACGGCGCGTGCGGCTTCCTGCTCAAGGACTCCGGCCCGGCCCTGCTGGTGGAGGCGGTCCGCGCGGCCGTGTCCGGCGACGCGCTGATCAGCCCCTCGATCACGGTACGGCTGCTGGAGCACCTCAGCTCGCCGGCTCCGGCGCGCGACGACGGTGGCCTGTCGCCACGGGAACTCGACGTCGTGAAGCTCGTCGCCCGGGGCCTGACCAACGCCGAGATCGCCACCCAGCTCTTCATCGCCGTGGGCACGGTCAAGACCCACCTGGCGAGCGTGCAGATGAAACTGAAGGCCCGCAACCGGGTCGAGATCGCCGCCTGGGCGTGGGAACGCCGCCTCGTCGGCTGACGGGACACCGGTGCGACCGGCACTGCCCTAACATCAATGACAGTCAATAGCTGGTCCGCTGCGGTCACTCGGAAGCGAGGTCATCATCGTGCCTGATCATCCGTTCCGCAGAATCCGGTTCACGGTCCCCGCCCTGGCCGCGTGCGCGCTGGCGGTGACAGTGGTCGCGGCGGGCGCGACCGCGGCGTACGCCGCGGCAGACACCGAACAGCCCACCGCACCCGGCCCGATCACTGTCGTCGCCATCGACACCACCTCGGTCGAGCTGACCTGGGCGGCCGCGACCGACGACGTGGGCGTGGTCCGCTATCCGGTCGGCGCACGATTCGAGGATTCCGGCGCCCAGTATTCGACAGACACCAACAGCATCCGGATCACCAACCTGCGGCCGTCGCGCACCTACACCTTCTCGGTGTGGGCGCTGGACGCGGCCGGCAACAGCTCGGTGTCCAACCCGACAGTGCGGCTGACCATGCCACCGGGCGACGACCAACCGCCGAGCGCGCCGGGCCAACCGGTGGCGTACGACGTCGCCGCCACTGTGGTCCGTCTGCGGTGGGCGCACTCGGTGGAGAACGTCGCCCTCGACCGGTACGAGGTGTTCCGGGTCGACGCCGGCGGCACTCTCACCCGGGTCCGCGAGGTGTACCAGTACCCGCCCGTGAACAGTGCACAGATCAGCGGTTTGGCGCCGAACACCACGTACACCTTCGTGGTGCAGGCCCGCGACGAGGTCGGACACCTGTCCCCGCTGTCCGCACCGGTCACCGTGACCACCCTGCCGCCGCCGCCAACCTGTTCGGTTCGGTCGACCGTGGGGCAGTGGCCCGACGGTTTCGTGGCACGCCTCCAGGTCACGAACACCGGCTCGACGACGATCGACGGGTGGACGATGAGGTGGCGGTTCTACGCCGGCCAGCAACTGCGCAGCCTGTGGGGTGCGGAGGTCGTCGACCGCGACAGCAGCTACCTGCGCGTGCGCAACGTGCGCTACAACGCGGTGATCCCGCCCGGCGGCACGGTGTCGCTGAGCCTCGTCGCCACCGGCACGCAACTGCCGGAGGAGATCACGCTGAACGGCGGCCTCTGCACTGTGGCAGACGAATAACGCTCGACTCCGGGGTCTGGCGCCAGCCGCGACATCTTGCGACGCTAACGCCTGTGTATGACTACGACCTGTTGGTGCTGGGCTCCGGACCCGGCGGTCAGAAGGCCGCGATCGCCGCCGCCAAGCTCGGCAGGCGGGTCGGCATCGTGGACCGCCGCGACATGATCGGTGGGGTGTGCATCAACACCGGCACGGTCCCCTCCAAGACGCTGCGCGAGGCCGTGCTCTACCTGACCGGCCTGAGCCAGCGGGACCTGTACGGCAGCAGCTACCGGGTCAAGGAAGAGATCACGGTCAGCGACCTGGCGGCCCGGACGCAGCACGTGATCACCAGGCAGACCGACGTCATCCGCAATCAGCTGGCGCGCAACCGGGTCGCGATGATCACCGGCACCGGGCGTTTCGCCGACGCGCACTCGATCTGGGTCGACGGCGGCTCCGGCCGCGAGTCCAAGGTGACCTTCGACAAGATCGTCATCGCCGCGGGCACCCGCCCGGCCCGCCCGGACAGCGTCGACTTCGACGACCGGACGATCGTGGACTCCGACGGCGTCATCAACCTTCAGGCCGTGCCCCGCAGCATGGTGGTGGTCGGCGCCGGGGTGATCGGCATGGAGTACGCGTCGATGTTCGCCGCGCTCGGCACCAAGGTGACGGTGGTGGAACGCCGCGAGCGGATGTTGGATTTCTGCGACGACGAGGTCGTCGAGTCACTCAAGTACCACCTGCGCGACCTGTCCGTGGCGTTCCGCTTCGGCGAGGAGGTCGCCGCGGTGGAGAAGCACCAGACTGCGGCGCTGTGCATCCTCAAGAGCGGCAAGAAGATCGTCGCGGACACGGTGATGTACTCGGCCGGGCGGCAGGGTCAGACCGACGACCTGGCGTTGGAGGCGGCGGGGCTGGAGGCGGACCGACGCGGCCGGATCACTGTGGACGCCAACTACCGCACCCCGGTGGAGAACATCTACGCCGTCGGCGACGTGATCGGCTTTCCCGCGCTCGCGTCCACCTCGATGGAGCAGGGCCGACTGGCCGCGCAGCACGCCTGCGGCGAGCCGATCCGGGAGATGCACGGCCTGCAACCAATCGGCATCTACACGATCCCGGAGATCAGCTTCGTCGGGCAGACCGAGGCGCAGCTCACCGAAAGCTCGACCCCTTTCGAGGTGGGCATCGCCCGGTACCGCGAACTGGCCCGGGGGCAGATCGTGGGCGACTCGTACGGGATGCTGAAGCTGCTCGTCTCCCCCGAGGACGGCCGCCTGCTCGGGGTGCACGTGTTCGGCACCGCCGCCACCGAGATCGTCCACATCGGTCAGGCGGTGATGGGCTGCGGTGGCACGATCGACTACCTGGTCGACGCGGTGTTCAACTACCCGACGCTGGCCGAGGCGTACAAGGTCGCCGCCCTGGACGCGTCCAACAAGATCCGCAACATCACCCGCATCGACGGTTAGCCACCACCCCCGACCTCCACCAGCTCCGCCAACCGACTGCGGTAGTTCGGGCAGGTCGAGACGTCCTCGTGTGAGCAGTTCAGCCCGGCCTCAAGCAGATCGAGCGCCGACCGCAGCGCCGCCATCCTGGCCTGCAGCGCGCCGTGGTTGCGGCGCAGCACGTCCTTGCGGGTTGCCGGGTCGCCTGCGGCGAGGAACGCCCGGATGTCCGGCAGCGACAGGCCGGCCTGCTTCGCGCGCAGGATCGAGGCCACCCGGAACATGTCGTCGCGGGTGTAGCGGCGACGACCGCCGGTGACCCGGGCGGGGCAGAGCAGGCCCACCGACTCCCAGTGCCGCAGTACGTGCGCCGGCAAGCCAAAGTGGTCGGCCACTTCGCCGATCGTCATCGTGCTTGACTTCATGTCGACATTAAGTCCGAGCATGGCGGGCATGTCCAGTCTTCTAGCTGTCCTCGATGCCATCGAGAGCGAGCCCGCGGCCGTCGAACTGCGCGCCCGTTCCTACGAGTTGCTCGGCGACCTCACTGGCCGAACCGTCGTCGACGCTGGCTGTGGCAGTGGCCGCGCCGTCGCCGAGCTGGCCGAGCGCGGAGCCCACGCGGTCGGCGTCGACCTCGATCCCGAGATGATCGCCGTGGCCTGCAAGCGCTGGCCGGCCGGCGAGTTCCATGTCGGCGACGCCACCGAACTGCCGCTGGAGACCGGGTCGGCCACCCACTACCGGGCGGACAAGGTGTTGCACGTGCTCGACGACCCGACGCGAGCCGTGGCCGAGGCCCGGCGGGTGCTCGCACCGGGCGGCCGAGCCGTGCTGCTCGGCCAAGACTGGGACCTGATCGCCATTGACTCGGACGACCCGGAAACCACCCGTCGGCTGGTCCACGGGAAGGCGGACTCGCTGCCGTCGCCGCGCGTTGCCCGTAGGTATCGCAACCTGCTGCTCGACGCCGGGTTCACCGACCCGATCGTCGAGGTGCACACGGCTGTGTTCACCGACGACACCGCGCTCGACGTGGTGAAGCGGATCACCAACGAGGAGACCTGGCTCTCCGAGCAGACCGAGCGCGCCCGCGCGAACCGGATCCTCGTCGCCGTGCCGATGTTCCTCGTCGCCGCCCAGGCCCCCACCCGCCCGCCACAAGCCGGGTGATCAAGAGGTTTGCGTCATGACAGGCCAGCAGGATGACGCAAACCTCTTGATCAACGAAGGCCGGTGCGGAGGCAGGGCCTCCGCACCGGCGGATGGGGCTTTAGCGGGCTGAGCAGGTGGGGCTGAGGCTGCCGGCGGTGCCGTTGGCCTGGAAGCCGTACTCGGTGGATTGTCCGGCGCCGATCTGGCCGTTGTACGCCACGTTCGTCCAGCTCGTCGTGCCGGTGTTGCCGCTGCGGTTGGCGTTCCACGCGTTGGTGACCGTCGCGCCGGACGGGAGACCGATGGCGACCGTCCAGCCGCTGATGGCCGACGAACCGGCCGTCACCTTCACCGTGGCCACGAAGCCACCCGTCCACTGGTTCAACGACACCGTCGCCGTGCAGCCACCCGGGCCCGGAGGCGGAGTCGTGGGCGGGTCGGTCGGCGGGTCCGTGGGCGGGTCCGTTGGCGGGTCCGTCGGCGTGGTGCCGTTGTTCAGCGCGGCGAGAACCGCGTCGTACGCGGGCTTCTTCGAGCCGTTGTTGTTGAACAGCAGCGGGGTCTGCGAAGCCCGCCAGGAGTCACTGTCGCGGATGCCCCACACGGTGATGCCGTTGCAGCGGGCCACGGCCAGGCAGTCCTCGACGACGCTGCGGTAGGTGCTCGCCGAAGCGCCCTGGATGTCCAACTCGGTGATCTGCACGTCCACACCGAGCGCCGCGAAGCTCGACAGCGTGGTGCGGTAGTTGCTCACGTACGGGGATTCGTTGTTGAAGTGCGACTGGAAGCCCACGCAGTCGATCGGCACGCCACGGGCCTTGAAGTCGCGCACCATGTTGTAGACGCCCTGGGTCTTGGCGTGCGTCCAGTTGTCGGTGTTGTAGTCGTTGTAGCAGAGCTTCGCGCCCGGATCCGCGGCACGCGCCGCCCGGAATGCCGCCTCGATCCAGTCGTTGCCGGTGCGCTGGAGGTTGGAGTCGCGACGGCCTCCGGAGCTGCCGTCGGCGAACGCCTCGTTCACCACGTCCCACGCCACGACCTGACCGCGGAAGTGGGTGGCCACCTGCGTGACGTGGTTGAGCATCGCCTGCCGCAGCGGGCTGCCGCTCATGCTCTCCATCCAGCCGGGCTGCTGCGAGTGCCACGCCAGCGTGTGACCCCGCACGCTCATCCCGCGGCTGCGCGCGTGGTTGACGATCTGGTCCGCCGCCCCGTAGCTGAACTGATTCTGCTGCGGCTCGGTGGCGTTCATCTTCATTTCGTTCTCGGCGGTCACCATGTTGAACTCACGGTTCAAAATCGTGGTGTACGCACTGTCGGAGAGCTTGAATCCGGCCACCGCCGTGCCGAAGTACCGACCCTTCTCGGCGGCGGACGCACCGAGCGTCGTCCCGGCGGAGGCGGGTGCCGTCGCGAACAGTGCCATGCCGGCCGCGAGGGCGCCCGCGCCGGCCAGCGCTAGCGTGGCTCTCGATGCCGCCTTCCATCTCGTACTTCTCATCGTGTGGCTCCTTCTGAGGGTGGTGGGGTGGGAAGGGAAATCAGGACACCGAACAGGCGGCACCGTTGAGGACGAACGAGGTCGGCTTGCCGGTGCCGCCCTCGTGCGTGGCCTGGAAGCCGATCTCGACCGACGCGTTCGGGGCGATGGTGTTGTTGTAGGAGACGTTGCGGGCGGTCACCGCGCCGCTCGCCGGGGCGTACTGGGCGTTCCAGCCGCTGGTGATGCGCTGTCCGCTGGGCAGCGTGAAGGTCAGCGCCCAGCCGTTCACGGCGGTGGCACCGGTGTTGGTGATGGCCACGCTCGCGGTGAGGCCGCTGTTCCAGGCGTTGACCGTGTAGCCGACCCGGCAGGCTCCCTCGGTCGGCGGCGGCGTGGTCGGGGGCGGGGTCGTCGGGGGCGGCGTGGTCGGCGGCGGGGTGGTCGGGGGCGGGGTGCCGTCGAGCCCGAAGAAGCGGATCACCTGCGCGGCGTCGACCGGCAGGTTGTGCGTGACACCCTGCATGCTGATCGCCTCGACCGGCGCCATCGGGCCGCTGCTGCCGTACCGGGTGCGGGTGTAGCCGGACTGCGGGGAGTCGGTGTACGTCGGGGTCTGACTCAGCCCGTGCACGTTGGTCCACTGTTTGACCTGCTCACCGAAGTTCGGGTAGCGCAGCGTCTCGTCGTTCGTGCCGTGCCAGATCTGCATCCGGGGTCGCTGGCCGGTGTATCCGGGGTACGCCTCCCGGACGAGGTCACCCCACTGCTGGGCGGTCCGGATGAGTTGCCCGTTGGCGCACTGGCTGTTCCACTCCGAGGTGCCGCCGGTGGCGAAGCAGGCGAACGGCACCCCGGCGAACGAGGCGCCCGCCGCGAACACGTCCGGGTAGACGCCCAGCATGACGTTGGTCATCATCGCCCCGGAGGAGGTGCCGGTGGCGAAGATCCGCGCGGGGTCGGCGGAGTAGCGCTGCCGCACGTAGTCGACCATCGACATGAGCCCGACCGGGTCGCTGCCGCCGCCACGGCGTAACGCCTGCGGCGAGTAGACGTCCCAGCACTTGCTGCTGCGGGTGGCCGACGGGTAGATCACGATGAACCCGTACCGGTCCGCGAGGGAGGCGTACTGGGTGCCCGAGTGGAACGCGGGGCCCGTCCCGGTGCAGTAGTGCATGGCCAGGAGGATCGCCGGTCGGGCCGCCACCCGGTCCGGGACGTACAGGTGCATCTGCAGGTTGGTGGGGTTGGTGCCGAAGTTGGTCACCTGCGTGAGCGTCGCCGCCGACGCGGGAGTGGCGAACGTCAACGCGGCGGCGGCCAGTGTCACGGCCGCCATGACGACGCCAAGCATTCTCGTCTTCAGTGTCATCGTCGCGATCCCTTGCGAAAAAGGCGCGTGGAAGGGGACTTAAGTCGAGGACTGCCCTTCGCCCGACCTTGACCGCGGCTCGCGTGACCATGTCAGCTTCGATCGAGCACACTCGATTGTCAAGACTTCCGGAAACCTTTCGCCGCAACGGTTCCGGCGGTCACCTGCGCAGCAGTGGGCATCGACGGGCATGATCAGGGGCAATGGGTGGCGATAAATTATCGGGACGTTTTCGGAACCTGCCAGGCGCTGGGCGCACGGCACGAGGACGGCCCGACCGGATGGCCGAGCCGCGCCCCACCGCCGCTCAGTAGATGTCCCGCCCTCGCTCGTCCGGCACCCCGGACTTGCGGAAAAAGTACGTGTTGATCTGGTCGCGCCACTCGGTGGCGCAGCGCACCTGCTCGTCGAGGCGTTCGGCGACCCGCTCGTACACGCTCGGGTCGATCATGCCGGTCAACGTCTGCCACTTCCGTCGCATCGCCGTCACCTCCTCGACCCCCGCGAAGTGGGTGTCGTAGATGTGCTGGATGACTGTCGAACCGCTGTGCAGCACGTGCCCGTACGGCACGTGGTGGAAGAAGAGCAGCAGCTCGTCGGGGCAGGTCTCGGGTGACTCGTACACCTGGGCCCAGTACGGCGGGTACTGGCCGGCGAAGCCGGTGCCCGACATGCGGCTGCGGTCCACGCCGACGCCGTCGCGGTCGGCGAAGTGGTAGGTGCCCCACCGGGTGTACTCGTACCCGTCGACGCCGGGTCCATAGTGGTCGCCGGGGTTGACCATGAAGCCGACGCCCAGCGGGGCTGTGTAGCGCTCGTACGTGCGCCACGAGTCGTCCATGATCTCGTGCAGGGTCCGCCGCACCAGCTCCGCGTCGGCGGTCGCCGACGGCGGAAAGGTCAGCGTGATCCACTCGTCGAGGATCGCCGTCGGGTCCCGCCGCGGGTCCCAGGCCAGCCGGCCGAACGTGTACAGGTTGGCCTGTGCCAACGGATGCCCGGTCCAGAAGAGGTCGTCGCCGACGTTGGCGACGGCGACCATCCCGCCGCCGGCCGCGCCCTCTCCCGTGACCACGTCGGCGATCGTCCTCCCGTCCGGCCCCCAGGGGGCGAAGCCGAGCACCTCACTCCACCACGGGCCGAGGTGGCAGACGTGCCGCTGTTGGCCCGTGTACTCCTGGGTGACCTGCAACTCCACCGCCAGCCGGGTCGCCGGCATCGCGGCGAGCACCGGTGAGACCGGCTCGCGGGTCTGGAAGTCCACCGGGCCGAACTTCACCTGGACGACCACGTTGGTGCGGAACCGCCCGTCGAGCGGGGCGAAGTGGTCGTACGCGGCCCGAGCCCGGTCGGTGGACCGGTCCCGCCAGTCCTGGTGGTGGTTGTAGACGAACGCACGCCAGTGCACCACTCCCCCGTGCGGGGCGAGGGCCTCGGCCAGCAGGTTCGCCCCGTCGGCGTGGTCGCGGCCGTACGTGAACGGGCCGGGTTGCCCCTCCGAGTCGGCCTTCACCAGGTAACCGCCGAAGTCCGGGATGCGGTCGTAGACCCGCCGGGTGGTAGCGGCCCACCAGGCCCGCACGGCCTCGTCCAGGGGGTCGGCGGTCGACAGGCCTCCGAGGAGCACCGGCGCGGCGAAGCTGACCGACAGGTGCACCCGGATGCCGTACGGGCGCAGCGCGTCGGCGATCTCGGCCACGTCGCCGAGCCGTTCGGTGAGCAGCAGCGCCTCCGTACGGGCCACGTTGACGTTGTTCACCGAGATCGCATTGACCCCACAGGAGGCCAGCAGCCGCCCGTACTCCCGTACCCGGGCCAGGTCGCCGCGCGGACGGCCGTCCTGCCAGAAGATCGAGCCGCCCGCGTACCCCCGTTCGACCTGGCCCATCACCGGGTGCACTGCCACGTTGTCCCAGTGGTTCAGCATTCGTCGGCGCAGCGCCGGCCGGTGCCGCTCGGGCGGTCGGGCCGGGTCGAAGGCCGCCGCGCAGAGCCGGACCACGTGGAAGAGCCCGTACAGCAGGCCGGCGGGCGCGTCGGCCAGCACCGCGGTCACGTCGCCGGCCCGCGCCAACACGAAACCCTCGTCGCCGAGCGTCCCGCCGTCGCCCAACTCGACCAGCGCCGCCTCGCCGGCGGCGCGCGCCGTCTCCACCGACGGGTTGGGCAGCTCACCGGCGTCGCGCAGGGCGAGCACCAGGTCCACGTCGACGTCCCAGGACGGGGAGTGCCACACCCGTCCGCCGTAACGCGCGCAGGCGCGCGAGACCTCGTTGAGGACGGTGTCGACGAGCAACCCCTCGCCGTGCAGGAGGACGCGGCGCGCGCCGAGCGACCGGAACGCCTCCGGGGGCAGCCAGGCCGGGTGGACGCGCGGGTCGTCACCGTCCATCGGCTCCTCGACGAACATCAGCTGCTCCAACTCCACCGACTCTTCGGCGTTCACCGGTCCTCCTCCAGCACGACAACCCCGTACGCCGGCAGCCGCAGCGCACCGCCGGCCGCCGTACGGTCGCCGGTGAGCAGGTCGGCGCCGCCGGTCCGGGCGGTCACCTCGACCGGCTCGGCGCGGTGGTTGAGCAGAAACAGCAGCCGCGACCCGTCCGCCGCGACCCGGACGGCGGATTCCAGGTCCGGCACGTCCGGGTAGGGCCCGAGCAGGTCATGGCGGGCGAGCACCTGCCGCACCACCCAGGACACCCCGGCCTGGTCCAGTCCGGCGGCCACGTACCAGCCGTCGCCGGCGCCGAAGGAGTTGCGGGTCACCGCCGGGGTGCCCGCGTAGAAGTCGGCCTGGTAGGTGCCGACGACCTGCGCGCCCTGCGGAATCACCAGCTCGAACAGCAGCCGCGCGTCGACCTCGACCTGATCCGCGCCGTCGCCGAGGCGGACCGGATTGACCACCTCCGGGCCGCGGGCGTCCCACTCGTCGACCCGGACGCCCATGAGCTGCCCGAGCGGACCCGGCACGTCCATCAGGAACGCCTGGTCGTTCTCGTCCACCCGGCCGGACAGGTAGGTGGTCAGCACCGACCCGCCGCGCGCCGCCACCGCCTCCAGCCGCTGCGGCAGGTCCCCCTTGAGCAGGTGCAGGGCCGGGGCCACGACCACGTCGTAGCGGGACAGGTCGGCGGTCACCGCGACGACGTCCAGGTCCACACCGGCGTCCCAGAGTGCCCGGTGGTACGCGAGCACGACCTGCTGGTAGCGGACCAGCCGGGACGGGCCGTCGGACAGCTCCAACGCCCACCAGCTGTCCCAGTCGAACAGCAGCGCCACCCGGGCCGGGGTCCGCGCGCCCAGCGACGCCGGGCCGAGCCGTTCCAGTTCGGCGCCCAGCTCGGCGACCTCCCGGAACACCCGGGTGTCGGCACGACCGGCGTGCCCGATGACCGCTCCGTGGTACTTCTCGCTGGCACCGCGGGAGGCACGCAGTTGGAAGAAGAGCACCGCGTCGGCGCCGTGCGCCACGGCCTGCCAACTCCACAGCCGCATCAGCCCGGGACGCTTCAACGGGTTGACGTCGCGGCACGCGGTGCAGCTCGGGGTCTGTTCCATCAGCCAGAACGGCTGGCCGTCCTTGAGCCCGCGCATCAGGTCGTGGGTCAGTGCCATCCGGGCCGCCGACTCGTCGTCGGGCGGGTAGTTGTCCCAGGAGACGAAGTCCAGATGAGGGGCCCAGCGGTGGTAGTCGATCGGCCGGTACATGCCCATGAAGTTCGTGGTCACCGGCAGCGTCGGGCTGGACTCCCGGATGGCCGCCTTCTCGTCGCGGAAGTTGGTCAGCATCGCGTCGGAGGTGAACCGCAGGTAGTCCACTGTGATGCCCGGGAACGCGGTGTGGTCCGGGCCGCGCCAGTGCTCGGTCAGCGCCGACGGGGGCTCGATCTCGTCCCAGTCGGTGAAGGTGTGCGACCAGAAGGTGGTGTACCAGGCCTCGTTCAGGTCGTCGAGGGTGCCGTAGCGGTGGCGCAGCCAGTTCCGGAAGCCGGCCGCGCACAGTGCGCAGTAGCAGGCGCCGCCGTACTCGTTGCCGACGTGCCAGGCGAGCACCGCCGGGGTGTCGGCGTAGCGGCGGGCGACCCGGCGGGCCAGCTCCGTCGAGAGCCGGCGGAAGACCGGCGAGCTGGGGCAGGAGTTGTGTCGCTGACCGAAGCGGTGCTTGCGGCCCTCGAAGTCGGTCCGCGTCACCTCGGGGTACGCCTTCGCCAACCACGGTGGGTGGGCGCCGCTGCCGGTGGCCAGGCAGATCCCGCGTCCCTCGGCACTGGCCCGCTCGACGATCCTGTCCAGCAGCGTGAAGTCGTAGGTGTCCTCGGCGGGCTGGGTGAGCGCCCAGTCGAACACCCCGAGGGTGACCAGGTCGATCCGTGCGGTGTCGAAGAGACGGTAGTCCTGCTTCCACACGTCCTCGGGCCACTGTTCCGGGTTGTAGTCGCCCCCGAAGGGCACCTTGGCGCTGAGAGGCAGGCTCACGAGGTGAACTCCTTCCGGATCAGATGGATCATCGGTTCGCTGATGCGCAGGTACGCCAGGACCGCGACCGACGCCAGCAGCATCAGCACCGCTTCGGAGAAGACCGCGGTGATCCCGGCCGCCGCGGCCAGCAGCAGGGCGTTGCCGACGGAGACACCGGGGGTACGCACGAGGAAGTGCACGGCCAACCGGAGCACGTCCCGGGTGCGGAAGTCGAACAGCGAGGTGATCACCAGGGCGTTGGCCGCGCAGAGCGTCACGCCCACTCCGATCAGCACCAGCGGCACCGCCCACCAGCTCGACAGGCCGATCGCGCCGCGGTAGGCGAGGTTCACGGCGAGCACTGTCAGCCACAGCAGCGTCGGCACCCAGACGCGCAGCACGCCGAGCACGTTGGCCCGGTAGCCACGCCAGAACAGGGTGGCCGGGCGCAGGTCGGTGAGGTCGGTTCGTTGGTGGCGCAGGGCGTACAGGGCGGCGGAGATCGCCGGGCCGACCGATACCAGCAGGAGCGCGGCCAGCGGCAGGTTGCTCGGATCGCGGCCCAGCAGAAGCAGCGGGAGCAGGGCGGGCAGCGTGGTGAGCAGCAGGAGCAGCTCGACCACGAGCAGGATGTAGACGCGCGAGGTGATCCGCGACAGTGGTCCGTCGCCGAACTGTCGCCGGGTCTGAGTCGCGCCACTCACTGTCGCTCCCTCCGGTCGACTCAGCTGATCCGTGGTCGCCGGGGGTCCGGCCGGGCCGCGACAGGCCGCCCGACCGGACCCCCGTTGATCAGCCGTTGTTCTTCTGGAACCGCTCGTACGCCTTGTTGACCAGGTCGATGTACTGGTCGGAGTTCTTGGCCTTCAGCTCGGCCACGTACGCGTCCCACTCGCTGAGCGGGCGCTGACCCAGGGCGAACTTCAGCGTGTTCTGGGTGACGAAGTCCTTCAACGGCGTCTCCCAGAGCGACACCTGCTCGCGCTCCTCGTCGGTCAACGGGGCGGGCGGAGGCACCACCCTCGGGGTACGGGCGTCCATCACCTTCTGGAACTCCAGCTCCTCCGGGGAGAAGAAGCCGCGGACCAGGTCGGGGCTGCCGCCGTAGGCGAAGACGCCGTTCTGGAAGCCGAAGTCCTTCTGCAGGTGCTTGGGGGCCTTCGGGTTGAGGCCGAGGAAATCAACTCCGGGGTTGAGCGTGCGCTTGCCGGACGCGTCCTTGGTGAAGGTGGTGCCCTCGATGCCCCAGCGGGCGAACTCCAAGCCGGCGTCCGAATACCACAGCCAGTCGATGAACTGCATCATGGCCACGAAGTTCTTGCTCTCCCGGGCCTTCGAGGAGATCATGATGCCGTTCTCCAACCGGGGGAACGGGTTGATCTCGCCGGCCGGGCCGATCGGCAACGGGATCTTGGCCAACTTGGCGTTCGGCAGGGTCTTGGCCAGGTCGGGTCGGTGGTTGTTGACCAGGGTCTGCGCGTTGCCGGTGACCACGAAGGACTTGCCGTTGGCGAGCTTCTGGCGTGCCTGGTCGTCGGTCTGGGTGAAGCTCTCCGGGTCGAGCAGGCCCTCGGCGACGAGCTTGTGCAGGAACGTGACCATCTGCTTGTACTGGTCGGACGAGCCGGTGTAGTTGAACTTCTTCGCCGCCGGGTCCCAGGTGGCGTGCTGGTAGTCCCAACCCGCCTGGGTGCCGTGGGCCGAGCCGAGGATGTTCAGCAGGGCCCCGGTGGGGTTGGGCTTGCTGAAGAGGTCGGAGTACGGGTAGACGTTCGGGTACTTCGCCTTCATCGCCTTGAGCACCGTGTACAGCTCGTCCCAGGTCTTCGGGACCGCCAGGTTCAGCTCCTGCATGATGTCGGTGCGCACCAGCACCGTGTAGTCCTGCGTGGGCTTCTCGTGGACGCCGGGCAGCAGGTAGAATTTACCGTCGGACTGCCGCAGGTTGTCGATCTCCGGCTTGAGGTTCCACTTGGCGATCTTGTCCTTGAGGTTGGGCATCAGGTCCAGGTAGTCGCTCACCGGGAGGATCGCCCCGGAGGACACGAACGCGTTCTCCTGCGGGTGGTACGTCTTCGGAATGATCAGCGGGGCGTCTCCGGCGCCGATCAGCAGGCTGCGCTTCTGCTCGTAGTCGCTCAGCGGCACGGCCACCGGCTCGATCTTGACGTTGGTCCGCTTGGTCAGCTCCGACCAGAACGCCCAGTCTTCCTTGAGCGGGTAGAACGTGTGGTTGTTGTAGAGGGTGGAGAAGGACAGCGCCTCGGTGGCCTTGAACTGGTCGCCGACGCCGTAGGTGGCCATCGCCCCGACCTTGTTCTCCGAGAGGTCCGTCGACTCGCCGGGGTCCTCGGAACAGGCGGTGCTGAGGGTGAGCGCGAGCAGACCCGCGGTGGCTATCGCCACCCGGCGCCACGTCTTGTGGAGCATGGCTCGTCCTTTCGGTGGTGGGGATTCGAATGTGGGACGGTGCAGCGCCTGCGTCATCCCTTGACCGCGCCGAGCATCACGCCGCGGACGAAATACCGCTGGACGAAGGGGTAGACCGCCAGGATCGGCAGGGTGGTGAGCACGATCGTCACGGCCTCGAGGGTGGCTGCGGCCTGGACCTTGTCGGCGTCGGCGGCGGCGGACTCGGCGCTGGTGGCGCCCGCGATGAGGTTGCGCAGGTAGACCGTGACCGGCAGCAGGTCCTGCTGGTCGATGTAGAGGAACGCGGTGAACCACGAGTTCCAGAAGGAGACCGCGTAGAAGAGCACCATCGTCGCGATGATCGCCTTCGACAGCGGCAGCACGATTCGCAGCAGGATGCCGTACGTGTTCAGCCCGTCGACCGCTGCGGCCTCCTCCAACTCGCTCGGCAGACTCTCGAAGAACGCCTTCATGACCAGCAGGTTGAACACGCTGATGGCGTTGGGGACCACCACGGCCCAGATGGTGTTCTTCATCCCCAGGCTGGTGACCAGCACGTAGTTGGGGATCAGGCCGCCGGAGAAGAACATGGTGAACAGCGCGATGCCGACCAGGACGCCGCGCCCCTTGAGCTGTGGCTTCGACAGCACGTACGCGTAACACGTGGTCAGCACGATCGAGATGAGCGTGGCGACCACCGTGTACACCACAGTGTTGCGGTAGTTCGTCCAGAACAACCCATCGGACATCAACAGCTTGTACGCGGTCAGGTCGAACCCGCGCGGGACGATGCTCACCTTCCCCGTGATGATGTACGCCTCTTCGCTGAGCGAGCGGGCCACGATGTTGAGGAACGGGAACAGCGTCACGACCACGACGCCGATCAGGACGACAGTGTTGACGATCCGGAAGATCCGGTAGCCACGACTGTCCACCGGACCCCGCGTCTTCGGGGCGTCGCTCTTCGTACCGAGGATCACCACAGGCTCGTCCCCACAGTGCGCCGGGAGATGAGGTTCGCCGTCAGGACCAGGATCAACCCGATCACCGCCTCGAAGAGGCCGATGGCGGCCGCGTAGCTGAAGTTGCTCGACTGGAAGCCCATCCGGAACAGATAGGTGGAGACCACGTCGGCGGTCGGGTACGTCAACGGGTTGTAGAGCAGCAGGATCTTCTCGAACCCGACCGCCAGGAAGTTGCCGATGTTGAGGATCAGCAGCGTCATCATCGTCGGCCGGATCCCCGGCAACGTCACGTGCCAGGTCTGCCGCCACCGGCTCGCGCCGTCGATCCGGGCCGCCTCGTACAGGTCCTCGTCGACCGTGGTGAGCGCGGCGAGGTAGAGGATCGTCCCCCAACCGACGGTCTGCCAGACCTCGGACGAGACGTAGATGGTGCGGAACCACTCCGATTTCTGCAGGAAGGCCACCGGGTCGCCGCCGAACAGGCCGACGATCTGGTTGGCCGCGCCGCCGACCGAGGTCAGTTGCATGACCATCGCCGCCACGATCACGATCGACAGGAAGTGCGGCAGGTAGGACACCGACTGCACGAACCGCTTGAACCGGCGGGCGCGCACCTCGTTGAGCATCAGCGCCAGCACGATCGGCAGCGGGAAACAGAACAGCAGGGTCAGCGTCCCCAGCACCAGGGTGTTGGTGAACACCTCCCAGAACGTCGGGTCGGTGAGGAACATCCGGAAGTAGCGCAGCCCGACCCAGTACTCACCGAAGATGCTGCCGCCCGGCTTGAACCGGCGGAAGGCGATGATGTTGCCGATCATCGGCAGGTACCGGAAGACCAGGAAGAACAGCAGCGGCAGGACGGCGAGCGAGTAGAGCTGCCAGTCCCGGCGCAGCGCCTGCCGCCAACTGCGACGGCGTCGCGGTGATCGCGGGGCAGGGCTCTGCGCCGGCCGCGGGGAGCTCGGCGGCGCCGGCGGCGGTGGCCGCAGGGTGGATGTCATCCGTGGCCTCCTATACCGACTGTGGAACGGCCACGAGGGGCTCGACCCGCACCGAGGTGAGCAGTTCCCGCTCGAAACCGACCTGGCGCTCGGTGCCGACCAGTCGCAGCGGCAGGGCCGCCGCCGCGTCGCCGCTCGATCGGCCGAACCGCAGCTCGACGTCGCCGGGCTCGACGATCCGTTGGCCGGTCAGCCCGGTGAACGACGCCACGTCGGCCGGTACGCCGAACGTCACGTGCGCCACCTCGCCGGGCGCCAACGGCAGCCGGGTGTAGCCGATCAGCCGCACCACCGGACGCGTGGTCTGCGCGACCGGGTCGTGCAGGTAGAGCTGCACGACCTCGGTGCCGGCCCGCTCACCGGTGTTGGCGACGGTGATCCGCACCCGTACCTCGCCGTCGACCGGCCAGGCAGCCGGATCGTCGCGCGGCTCGACCACCGTCGCGTCGGACCACTCGAAGGTGGTGTAGCTCAGCCCGTGGCCGAACGGGTACGCCGGGGTCGGATCGACCGAGGAGACCTTGTTGCGCCGGCCGAGTGGCGGCGCCAGGTAGGTGCTCGGCAGCCCGCCGTCGTGCCGGGGGACGCTGACCGGCAACCGCCCGGAGGGGTTGACCGCGCCGGTGAGCACCTCGGCGAGTGCCTGCCCACCGAGCTGACCGAGGAAGAACGTCTGCACCACGGCCGCCGCGCCGTCGAACTCCGGGCCGAGCGCGTAGGGGCGACCGGCCATCAACACCAGGACGACCGGGGTGCCGGTGGCGAGGACGGCGCGGACGAGGTCGCTCTGCACGCCGGGTAGTCGAAGGTCGACGGCGTCGCAGCCCTCACCGGAGGTGCCCCGGCCGAACATTCCCGCCCGGTCGCCGACGGCCAGCACGCACACGTCGGCGGCGGCGGCCGCGGCGACCGCGGCCGGGATACCCGAGGTGTCCTCGCCGGTGATGGCGCAGCCCGGCTCGTGGGTGAGCAGCGGGACGCGTCGGGCCAACTCGTCGCGCAGTGTGGGGATGTCCAGGCCGAGCCCGAATTCGCTGTGGTTGATGCCCACGTGGTTGGGGAACGAATAGCAGCCGAGCATGGCCATCGGGTCGTCGGCGACCGGACCGACCAGGGCGATCCGGCTACCGAGGGGCAGCGGGAGGACGGCGGTGTTGCGCAGCAGGACGACTGACTCCCGGGCCAGGCGAAGGGCGATGTCCTGGCTGGCCTCGTCGTCGAAGCGCAGGGACGCCACGTCGTCGGGCAGCTCCTGCCAGCCCTCGTCGAGCAGACCGAGCTCGATCTTCTGGATCAGCACCCGACGCAGCGCGCAGTCGATCAGCGCCTCGTCGACCTCGCCGCGGCGAGCCGCCTCCACCAGCGGTCCACCGAAGGCGTCCACTGTGGGCAGCTCGACGTCGATCCCGGCCCGCAGGGCGAGCCGGGCCGCGTCGGCGGCATCCCCGGCGACTCCGTGCAGGGTCTGGAGGAACCGTACGGCGAAGTAGTCGGCCACCACGGTGCCGGTGAAGCCCCACTCGTCCCGCAACAACCCGGTCAGCAGCCGACGGTCGGCCGCCACGGGCAGGCCGTCGATCTCGGCGTAGGAGTTCATCACCGAGCGGGCGCCGCCGAGGCGCAGCGCCATCTCGAACGGCGGCAGGATGACGTCGGCCAGTTCGCGGCGACCCATCGGCACCGGCGCGAGGTTGCGTCCGCCCCGGGAGGCCGAGTAGCCGGCGAAGTGTTTCAGAGTGGCCACCACGCCGGCCCGCTCCAGGCCCCGCACGTAGGCGGCACCTGTCGTGCCGACCAGGTAGGGGTCCTCGCCGATCGTCTCCTCGGTACGGCCCCAGCGGTAGTCCCGGGTGACGTCCAGCACCGGTGCGAGGCCCTGGTGCACACCGGCGGCGCGCATCGACCGCCCGATCCGGTCGGCCATCGCCTCGACCAGCTCGGGGTCGAAGGACGCGCCCCAGCTGAGCGGAGTCGGGTAGACGGTGGCCCGCCAGGCCGCGAACCCGGTGAGGCACTCCTCGTGCACCTGCGCCGGAATGCCGAACCGACTGGCGGCCACGATCTGCGCCTGTGAGGCCGCCAGCGACCGGGCGCCGAACACCGGGTCGACCGGGGCGGTGCCGAACGGGCGGGTCAGCTGACCCAACCCGTACTGGATGACAGTGCTCCACGGCGGCAACTCGCTGATCATGTCCGACTGGTGCGGTGCGACGCCCTCGCCGCTGGCGTCCGCGCCGACCCAGACACCGACGAGCTGGGCGATCTTCTCTTCGAGGGTCATCTTCGGTAGGAGCGCCTCGGCTCGCTCGGTGGGCGACAGCCGCTGATCACGCCACGGCGCAGCGCCGCCGTCCTCGAGCGACTGACTTCTCATGCCATGACCCCTTAGCTCCGGCCACATCCCCGTGCCCTCGTGAACCAGCTGCGTGGCGGACGTATCTCACGATCCGAAACTTTCCGGAAACCTGCGTAACCTTTTCGGCAACCTAAGTGTCCCATCGATGCCTGTCAAGAGTCTCAATCGGACTACCAGGGGGCGGTTCCTGCACACGGTGACCCCACGATCAACGCTCAGTCGCCGAGAAGCCGCGCAATGTCACGTGAATGCGCAGCCCGAGTGCGGCACCTACTGGCATGAATGTCTCATCGTGTTAAGGTCGCCCGAAACTTTCGGATGTTGTATGAGGCCGCGATGACAGAGCACCGCCCGCTCGACCCACCCGCCTCCACCACCATCGCGACCATCGCCAACGATGTCGGCGTATCGGTCGCGACCGTGTCCAAGGTCCTCAACGGACGCGGCGATGTCGCCCCCGGCACCAGAGCCCGGGTGGAGGCGAGCCTCGACCGCCACCAGTACCAGCGCCGCGCCCGGCGACACGCGACCAGCGTCGGCCGGGTGGACCTCGTGTTCCACGAGTTCGACACGGGTTGGGCGATGGAGATCCTGCGGGGCGTCGAGGCGGTGACCTCCGCCGCCGGCATCGGGCTGTCGATCGCCCAGCTCGACGGCGCGCACCGCCCGCCGGCACGATGGCTGGAGGCGTTACTCGCCGACCGTCCCCTGGGCGTGGTGTTCGTCCTCTCCCACCTGGCCGAGACCCAACAGCAGCACCTACGCCGGCAGGGTATTCCGTTCGTCGTCGTCGACACGGACAGTGCCACCTCGGCCTCCGTGCCGACCGTCGGGTCGAACAACTGGAACGGCGGTCTGCTCGCCGCCCGGCACCTGCTGGAGCTGGGGCACCGCCGGATCGCCATCATCTCCGGGCCACCCGACGTGCTGTGCAGCAGAGCCCGGGCCGCCGGCTTCCAGTCGGCCCACGACGAAGCCGGGATAGTGGTCGACCGCGAGCTGATCCGCTACGGCAGTTTCTCCGCCGGAGCGGGGCACGCCCACGGGCTGCAACTGCTCCAGCGGCCGGACCGACCCACGGCGATCTTCGCCGGGTCGGACATCCAGGCCATGGGGGTGCTCCGGGCCGCCCGTCAGTGCGGCCTGCGAGTGCCCGAGGACCTCTCGGTGATCGGGTACGACAACCTGCCCGTCTCGGCCTGGACCGACCCGGCCCTCACCACGATCAACCAGCCGTTGCGCGACATGGCCGGCATCGCCACCCAGATGTTGCTCGACCTGACCAGGGGGAACGAGCCGGCGACCAGCCGGATCGACCTGGTGACCGAGCTGGTCGTCCGGGAGAGCACCGCGCCCCCCGCCCACCCGCACTGACCCCGGCCCCTGCGAGGACCCGTGCCCCACTCCGCCTCCACCTTCGACGACCTTCAGCGGTACGCACCCGAGGTCGCCGAACCCGACGACTTCGACGAGTTCTGGCGGGACACGCTCGCCGAGGCGGCCGTCGTGCCGGTGCTCGTCGACGTCCGCCCCGAACCCACCGACCTGCGGCTGCTCGACTCCTGGGACGTCACGTTCGCCGGCTTTGGCGGTGACCCGGTCCGCGCCTGGTACACCCGCCCGGCCGGGGTTCGCGAGCCGCTGCCGGCCGTTGTCGAGTACGCCGGCTACGGTCGCGGGCGGGGGCTGCCCCACGAGCGGCCGACCTGGGCCGTTGCCGGGTATGCGCACCTGTTGATGGACAACCGGGGCCAGGCGGGGCAGCACGGCGCCGGAGACACCCCCGACCCGCACGGCGCGCCCGGCGGGCCCTGGCCGGCCACCTGGGGGATCCTCGATCCGCGCGACTACCACTACCGCCGCCTGATCACCGACGCGGTGCGGGCGGTCGAGGCGGTCCGCGCGCTGCCGGGGGTCGCTGGTGACCGGGTCAGCGTGGTCGGCAACAGCCAGGGCGGTGGCATCGCCCTGGCGGTGGCAGGTCTCGTCGAGGATCTCAGCGCGGTGCTGACCACCGCCCCGTTCCTGTGCGACATGCGCCGGGCCGTCGCGCTCACCGACCTCGCGCCGTACGGCGAGATCGCCCGGTACCTGGCGGTGCACCGGGAGGCCGAGGAGGCGGTGTGGCGCACGTTGTCCTACGTCGACGGCGTGAGCTTCGCGCGTCGGGCGACGGCGCCGGCACATTTCGGAGTCGGCCAACGCGACACCGTCTGCCCACCGCGAACCGCCTTCGCCGCCTACAACCACTACGGCGCCGCGAACGGGAAGCCGGTCCCGCCCGAGCGGGAGATGCACGTCTACCCGTTCAACGGTCATGAGGGCGGCGAGGCCGTGCACGTCCGGCGCCAGCTGCGCTGGCTGGGCTCGGTGCTCCACTCAGCGCGGGCCTGAACGGCCCACCCCTTTCCTGGTCACGGCTCCAGCAGGTTCTGGACCGGAGCACACGCCCGGCAGGGCCAGACGCGTACGGTGCCGTCGTCATGCGTCGAGACGAGCCGCTCGCCGTCCGGGCTGAAGTCGACGGTCTCCACGGAAGCGCCGAATCCCCCGAAGGTCACGGACCGCGCGGCCTCCGAAGCGCGCCACAGCCGAGCGGTGCCGTCCTTTCCAGAACTGAGCACCCATTGCCCGTCCGGGCTGAACGACACGTGCCAGACCGGCCCCTCGTGTCCTCGCAACACCATTGGCGCGATGCCGCTCGTGACGGAGTGGATCTGCACGGTGCCGTCGAAGCCGGCACTGGCGACCCGTTGTCCGTCCGGGCTGAAGGCCACGGCCCATACCAATCCCTCGTGACCGGGAAGTAGCAGTGGTTCGGCCGTGCCGAGAGCATCCCAGATCCGTAGGGCGCCCTCCGCGCCAGCTGTGGCGACCTTCCTGCCGTCCGGGCTGAAGGCGGCGTACCGGATCTCTTCGGCGGCTCGATGGACTACCGGGGCACTCTGGCCGGTGAGGTCCCAGATTCGTAGGCTCCTGTCGTTGCTGACGCTGGCCAGGCGACGGCCGTCAGGGCTGAAGTCGGCGATCCACGCCTGCTTCTCGTGCCCCCGAAGCACCACAGGATCGCGTCTGCCGGCGAGGTCCCAGACTCGCACGCTGCCGTCGCGGCCACCGGTGGCCACACTCGCCCCGTCCGGACTCACAGTGAGACCGTAGACGTCGCCGTCGTGGCGGCCGAGCACCCGAGGCTCGGCCGGTGTGGCCAGGTTCCAGACCTGTACCGTGCCGTCCTCGCCGCCACTGACCACCCGCTGCCCGTCCGGGGTGAACGCTGCGGACCAGGTGGCTTTCTTGTGGCCCCGCAGGATCAGACGATCGCTGCCCGGGTCCCAGATCCGTAGCGTGCCATCATCGGCCGCGCTCACCAGCCGGGATCCGTCCGGGCTGAACGCCAACGCCCAGACCCGGTTGGTGTGGCCGCGCAACACCAACGGGTCACCAGCGCCGTTGGCGTTCCAGATCCGTACGGTCAGATCGTCACTGGTGGTCGCGAACCACTGCTCGTCCGGGCTCAGCGCGAGCCCTTCCACAGTGCCCTCATGCCCACGCAGCACCACCGGCGCCGCCGACCCGGTCAGTGGCCACACCCAGACCGTACCGTCGGCGCTGGAGCAGGCCAGGCGGGTGCCGTCCTGGCTAAACACCAACGTCCTGGTGGCCTCGCGTGGCCCGGTGAGGACCGTTCTGGTGGATCGCGCGGCCAGATCCCAGAGCCGTACCGTCGCGTCGTGGCCGCTGCTGGCCAACTGGCGCCCGTCGGGGCTGAAGGCCACACCGACCGCGACCTTCGTGTGCCCACGCAGCACCACCGGTCGTTCGTCGCCGCGGGCATCCCAGACCCGAACGGTGGTGTCCTCGCCAGCACTGGCGACCAACCGTCCGTCGGGGCTGAAGGCCACTCCCCAGACCGGGCCCTCGTGCCCGCGGAGGACGATGGGCCCAGCCTTTCCATCGACCTGCCAGATCCGGACGGTGCCGTCCGAGCCGGCGGTGACCAGTCGCTTCCCGTCCGGGCTGAACATCGGGCTCCAGACCTGCCCCTCGGGTCCGCCGGTGAGAGCCTGGCCCGGTCCGGAGACGCCGTGCCCGGCCCAGGTCCACACCCGCACCTCGCCGTCCGTCCCGGTGGCCGCCACCCGCCTTCCGTCCGGACTGAACGCCACGCCCAAGGCCTTCTTGCTGCTCATCGGCACAATCGCCTGCAGCCGGTCGTCGACGGCGGCCTGGCGGAGCACCATCTCCGCACCGACGGTCGGGCGGGTGGTCAGAGCGCGTCTGGCGAGGCGCTGCGCCTGCCGCGGATCGATCTGGAGTTGGTTGTCGGCCTCGACCGTCAGCTGCCGGGAAACAGCGAGGTCTCGTTCGGCGGCCGCCCGGTTCGCCTGCACCAGTGCCACTGCCGCGAGGACGCTCACCACGACAACTGTTGCCGCGAGCCCGGTCAATGCCACCCTGCTCCGCCGCCGTCGGGCTGCCCGGTGCCGGCTCTCGCGTGCACGGCTGGTCTCCAGAAAGTCCTGTTCCAGGTCACTGAGGTCCATCACCTGGCGCGTTCCCCAGAGCGCCAACTGGACCCCCCGATACAGGAATCCGTCCACGCGGTCGTGCCGATCCCACTCGGCGGCAGCCTCTGTCAGCCTGCGGTGCGAGCGCAGCAGCTCCCGATCTTCGGTCAGCCAGCGACGCAGCCGGGGCCACTCCTGGATCAGGGCCTCGTGGGCCACCATGACGCCCTTCTCGTCCGCCGTCACCAGCCGCGCGGCCGTCAACCTGCCCAGCACCTCGGCCGCGGCCAAGGGGTCCACCCCGCCCACCAACTCGGCGAGGGGTGCCCGGCGTCGGGTGTCCTCGGTGCCGTCGCCGAGGGCGGTCAGGCGCAGGAAGATGTCCCGTGCCAGCCCTCGCTGCCCCTCATCGAACTGCGCGTACACCCCTTCAGCGGTACGGGTGATGGCGCCGTTCACGCCGCCTGACTCGCGGTAGTGGGCCAGCGTGATCCGCTTGCCCTGCCGCAGGCGCGACGTCTCCAAGAGTGCATGGGACAGCAACGGTAGCGCACTTGTCTGACCGCCAACGTCTGCCACGGCCATCTCCACCAACGCCGGATCCACCAGCAACCCGGCGCGCTCCGCGGGGCCAGTGATCGTCCGACGCAGATCCTCATCGTCCATCGGGCCGATCAACAGCTGGTGCTCATGGAGAGCGGCCACCAGGGCCGGATAGGCGGCACACCGACCATAGAAGTCGGCCCGCACTCCCAGCACCACGCGCACCCTGGGGATCTCCGCTGCGGCGAGCAGCGCGGCAATGAAGCCCGATCGCTCCTCCTCGTTCCGGCAGAGCGTGAAGAGCTCCTCGAACTGGTCCACCACGATGAGCATGTTCGCGACCGATGGACGCGAATTGAGAATCTGCTCGATCATTCCGCGAATGCTGACCGGATCATCGGCCAGGTGGCGCTGGATCGTGTCACGAGCCAGGTCCTGCTCATTGACGAGGTGGAACGCAAGCTCTTCGATGGGATGTTCGCCGGGCGTCATCAGCACCGTGGCCCAGGCCGGCTGACCCTTGACGGGATTCTCCACCACGGCCGCTATCAGACCCGCTCGTAGCAGGGACGACTTGCCCGCACCGGACGGGGCGAAAACCGCGACGAACCGGAGGCGGTTGAGCATTTCACAGAGCTGAGCCACCATGCGCTCGCGTCCGAAGAACCATTCTGAGTCTTCCGGCTGAAACGCTGCCATTCCCCAGTACGGTCCGCGGCCGACCCCCACCGTCTCGGCGGACGTCACGCTCGCGATCAGGCTGTGCCACCGTTCGGTCCATTCGGCCGGATCGCCGTCGCAGGCGGCCACGTACGCCAGTGTCACCTGAAGGCTTGGCACGGTCTCTCCGCTGGCGGCCTTCGCCAGGGTGGTCACCGAGAAGTGCGCGCGTCTGGCCAGTTGACGGTAGGTCGGCGAACCCGCCTTCGTCCGCAGCTGGCGTAGGTCGAGCGCGAACCGCTCCAGCTCGCCTGCCTCCGGGTCGAGCGGCCGCTCAGGTCTTCCCACGTTGTCCCCCGTCACAGAGTTGTTTGTCAGCCTGGCGACATGATTGGCAAACAATCCATAGGGGACTATATCTAGTTCCGTGGACGTCGATCGGCGAGTGTCGGGTAGCAGCCACAGCGCAACTTGGCGTGCGACGACTCAACGCGATCACGACACGGAGGAGGACCGGGAGGGGGTGTGTGATGCACGCCAGAAACGGCACCGGCGCTGTTACCCACAGCACTGATGGTCGTCCTGGGTACGGGGGGCGTCACACAATCCCGGATAGACAAGGGGGGCTCTTATTCGATTACGATTTCGCTAGCGCGGCTGAACGGGGACCGTTTCGGCAGTTCGCCTCGGGGCCCAACGTTCGGTGCGTCATCGATTCGCGGCCCTCGCGGTCGCCGCTGGTATCGAATCGGCGAGGATCAGGACCATCTCCCTCCGCATCGACTGCTACGGCGGTGCGGTGACGGGGCGGCGACGGGATCCGTCGCCGCCCCGTCAGCCCGCGGAGGGTCACTGCTCCACAGCGTGGTAGAGCCGGCTCACGGTTTCGGCCACGCAGACGGGCTTGCCGCCGCTGTCGCTCTCCACGGTGACCGTCACGACCAGCTGCACACCGCCGCTCACCGGCGACACGTCGGCAATGGTGGCGGTGGCGCGTACGGCGGCGCCGACCCGCAGCGGCGCGGGGAAGCGCACCCGGTTCAGCCCGTAGTTGACGCCCATCGCCACCCCCTCGACCCGGTAGAGCCCGCTCGCCAACGCCGGCAACAGCGACAGGGTGAGGTACCCGTGTGCGATCGTCCCGCCGAACGGCCCCGCCGCGGCTCGGACCGGGTCGAGATGGATCCACTGGTGGTCGTCGGTGGCGTCGGCGAAGAGGTCGACGCGGCTCTGCTCGACGCGCTGCCACGGACCGGGCCCGAGGCTCTCGCCGGTCGCGGCGGCCAACTCCTCGAACGAGGTGAAGACTCTCATGCCGGATCTCCCTACAGCTACTAGAAGGCGTTGACGCCGGTGAGCGCGCGTCCGATGAGGAGTTGCTGAATCTGACTGGTGCCCTCGTAGAGAGTGGCCACCCGGGCATCGCGCAGATACTTACCGACCGGGTACTCGTCGATGTAGCCGTACCCGCCGAAGACCTGGACCGCGTTGTTGGCCGCGCGGACGGCGGCCTCACTGGCGAAGAGCTTGGCCATCGACGCCTCGGTGGCGAAGGGCTGGCCGCGGTCGATCAGGTCGGCGACCTGCCAGACCAGCAGCCGGGCGGCGGCGGTGTCCACCGCGATGGCGGCCAGCAGTTGTTGGACGAGCTGGTGCCCGGCGATCGGCTTGCCGAACTGGGTGCGCTGCCCGGCGTAACCGACCGCCGCGTCGAGGCAGCCCTGGGCGATGCCGACGCACCCCGCGGCCACCGACATCCGACCCTTGGCGAGGGTGGCCAGGGCTAGCCGGAATCCGGCGCCCTCGGCGCCGAGGCGGGCCGTGTCGGGCACGCGCACCTCGTCGAAGCCCAGCTCGCCGGTGGCCTGACCGCGCAGGCCGAGCTTGCCGTGGATTTCCCGCCGGGTCAGCCCGGGGCTGTCGGTGGGCACCAGGAACGCGGTGATTCCTCGGTGCCCGGGGCCGCCGGTGCGGGCGAAGACCAGCGCGACGTCGGCGGTGGTGCCGTTGGTGATGAACGTCTTCGTGCCGGTGAGCAGCCAGTCGGTGCCGTCGCGGACCGCACGGGTGCGCAGGGCGGCCGCGTCCGAGCCGCTGTCCGGCTCGGTCAGCGCGAAGCATCCGAGTGCGCTGCCGGCGCAGAGCCTCGGTAGCCACTCGGCCCGCTGTTCCGCGCTCCCGTGCGCGGCGATCGACTTCGCCACCAGGCCGAGGGAGACCGAGACGATGCCGCGCACCGCCGAGTCGCCCCGGCCCAACTCCTCCAGGACCAGGCAGTACGCGAGGTGGTCGCCGCCGGAACCGCCGTCGGTCTCGGCGATGGTCAGCCCCAGGAAGCCCAGGTCACCGAGCATGCCGAGGATGGCGGGGTCGACCGATTCGCGGCGGTCCCAGGCGGCAGCGTGCGGCAGCAGCTCGCGGTCGGCGAACTCGGCGGCCAGCTGGCGGACCGCCGCCTGCTCGGCGGAGAGGGTGAGGTCCATGACGCTCAAACTAGCGGCGATAGTTAAACGCGTCCAGACCGGACGTTCACCGGTCGGAGGCCAGACCGACGTGCCGCTCGGCGGCGAACGCGCGGGCCAGCTCGGTCCGCGAACGGATGCCCAGCCGGTGGAACACGTTGCGCAGGTGGTGGTCGACCGTCCGGGTGGAGAGGAACATCCGGGCCGCGATCTCCCGGTTGGTGGCACCCTCGGCGACCAGCTCGGCGATCCGCAGTTGCTGGCCGGTCAACAACCGCGCCGCGGGCAGGTCCGGCGGACCGATCGACTCCCCGGCAGCTCGTAGCTCCGTGGTGGCCTGCTCGGCCCAGCACTCCACCCCGAGCAGGCTGAACATCTCGCGGGCCTGGTGCAGGTGCGTCCGCGCGTCGCGAGGGCGTCGACTACGGCGCAACTCCTGGCCGAAGAGCAGTTCGGTGCGGGCCCGCTCGAACGTGCCGGCCTCGGTCGGGTGCAGGCGCAGCGCCGCCTGGAAGTCTCGTTCCGCCTCGGCGCCGCCCCGAGGGGCGAGCAGTGCGTGACACCGCGCGGACAGGGCCCGGCGCAACGGGCTCGCGGTGCTGCTGGCCCACCTGTCGAACGCGGCGAGGGCGGCCGTCGCCGCCGGCCGGTGCGCCAGGTGCGCCGCCGCCTCCACCAGGTGCGGGGTGGCCATCACCTGCACGAGGACCTGACCTCGGCGCGTGCCGAGCCGAGCCAGCGACGCCAACCGCTCCGCTGCCTCGGCGTGCCGGCCGTCGATCAGGTCGAGCACCGCCAGGGCCCACACGGCGAGCGCGTGCGGGCGGCTGCCCGGCGTCGGCGACTCGCCGATCTCGCGGATCCGCCGCAGGCTGGTGTCCCGATCGGCCCGGATCGCGGCGAGGACGGCGAGCATGCCCAGATGGACGTTGGCGCAGTTGACCTGCCCGGTTGCCCGGGCGACGCGCAGCCCGTCGCGGGAGGTCTCCGCCGCCGCCTCGTGTCGACCCAGCCAGTACTCGGCGACCGCTCGCAGCTCCAACGCCCGCGACAGCATGGACAGCTCGCCCCGTTCCCGGGCCAGCTCGACGGCGCGTTCGGCGAGCCGGTGGGCCGCGCCGTCCACGGCCACCAGCAGTCCGGCCGCCGCGGCGCAGCTGAGCGCGGTGGGGGTCAACGCCCAACCGGTCAGCCGGTCGCCCAGCACCACGGCGCGGCGCAGCGCGGGCCCGGCTCGCTCGTGGTCGCCCCGCAGGGTCGCCGCCACCCCGGCGATCAGACAGCCCATGACCTCCAGGGCCGGCGGGTCGTTCGGGCGCCGCAACGGCAGTGCCCGCCGGCCGACCTCGGCGTACCGGTACTGGTCGCCGGTGAAGCAGACCGCCTCGCCGGCCCGCACCAGCCCGGTCAGCGCCAGGGCACGGTCGGTGCCGTCCACCGCCGCGGCGGAGGCCAGCAGCGTGGCCGACGCACTCGACGCGGTGCCGCAGCGCAGCTCCAGCTCACCGCGGAGCAGGTCGGCACGGCCTCGAACGACCGGGTCTAGGCAGACCGCGCGGAGGCGGTCGAGTAGCAGCCGGGCCTCGTCGGGTTGCCCCCCGGCCCAGGCGTAGCGGGCTGCGGTCAGCAGACGGGTGGCGGTCAGCCTCGGATGGTCGCTCAGTTCGGCGGCCCACCGCAGCGCCACCGAGGCGGCGGCCCAGCCGTCGGGTCCGCCGACCGCCGCCTGTTCCAGCTCGGCGGCGAGGGCCGGATCGGCACCCGCGGTCGCGGCGGCGAGGTGCATCGCCCGGCGCAGCCGCTGCCCGTCCGCGACCAGCACCTCGGCAAGCAGTCGGTGCGCCGCGCGGCGCTCCGCGAGCGGCGCGCTGGCCGCGATCATCGTGCGCACCAGCGGCTGCGGAAAGGTGACGCCGCGTTGCTCGACGCGGACCAGGCCGGCGACCTCCGCCGGGGCGAGCGCCTCCACCTCGGCGCCGGCGGCCGCCGCGGCCCGGATCACTGTGCCCGGCTCCCCGTCCTCGTCGAGCGCGGCGAGCAACAGCACCCGTCGGGTCTCCGGGGGCAGCCGGTCCAGCCGGGCTCGGTACGCGCGACCCAACGCTCCGTCCGCCGGTGGCGCGGCGGGCAACGACTCCTCGCCCCGCCACTGCCCTGCGGTGAGCACCTCGGCGAGGTCCACCAGTGCCTGCGGGTTGCCGCCGCCGATCGTGGCCAACGCGGTCAGGGCCGACGCCGCTGGCCGGTCGGGAAGCCGGTCGTCGCCCTCGCGCTCGGTCAGCCGATCGAGTCGATCGGTGAGGACCGCGCCGCTCTCGTGCTCGGTCAACGCACGCAGCCGGTGCGCCGGTATCCCGTCGAGGTTGGCGGTGACGTCCGCGGTGAGCAGGACGGCGAGCGGCAGGTGCCGCACTCGGCGGGCCACGAACGCCAGCACCTGCGCGGTCTGCGGGTCCCCTCGGTCCATGTCGTCCATGGTGGCGAGCAGCGGTCGGTCCCGGGCGGCGGCGGCGAGCAGCCCGAGCACGGCCATCGACAGGGTCAGCTGCCGGTCGGCCGGGCAGCTCTCCCCGCCCAGTGCGCGCCGTAGCAGTTGGCGCTGCTCGCCGGGGAGCGCGGCGGCCCGATCGAGCACCGGGTCGACCAGGCGTTGCAGGCCGGCGTACGGCAGGGCGGCCTCCTCGGCGAGCCCGCTGCCGGCGAGCACTGTGCAGCCACCCTCGGCGTGGCGATGGGCGTAGCCGAGAAGCGCCGTCCGGCCCGATCCGGGCTCTCCGCGCAACAGCAGGGCACCGCCGGCGTTGGTCATGCCGTCGAGCAGGCTCCGGACAGCCCGGCACTCGTCGTCCCGGCCACGCAGCACGGTTAGTTGCACTCTTGATGCAGTAACCATGCCTGCCAGTGTTACCCATCGGAAACCGAATGGAAAGAGGGGACGATATCGGGCCGGGCCGGAATCAGTCGGGCGCGACCTCGGCCAGCAGGGCGCCCACGGTCCGGGCCATCACCGCGCGGGCCTGGTCCACGCCGAGACCGAGCCCGTAGCGCAGCATCGACCAGGCCTGCCAGGTGCTCGCCGCCACCAGGGCGTTGAGCAACTGCTCCCGCCCCGGCCCGGCCTCGGCCAGCTCGACGGCGAAGAGCTCCTCGACCTCGTCGCGGACCCGTTCGATGTGCTTGAGACGGTTGCGGTGCAGCTGTTCGGAGACCGGCTCACGCATCTGGGCGGCCCGCGCCGACGGCGCGATGAGCTGGAGCAGTCGAGCCCGCTGGCGGCAGTATGCGTCGACCCGCTTCGCCAACGGCAGCCCGGTCGAGATCGGCCGGTAGGCGGCGTCCTGCTGGCGGAGCACCTCCGCGCCGCTGGCCTCGAAGAGCGTCTCCATGTCCTTGAAGTTGGTCCAGAGGGTGCGCAGCGAGATGCCGGCCCGCTCGGCGATGCGTTCCCCGGTCGGGCGGAGGTCGCCCTCGGAGATGAGCGCGAGGTGCGCCTCGACGATGGCCGCGCGGGTCCGCTCGGCGCGGGCGGTGCGCCCGTCGACCCGGCCCGCCACATCGACCCCGTCCATCCGCCCTCGCCCCCTCACCGCCACGGCGTCCCCCGACGCACCGCCGAGTCTAGACAGCCGTTGATCAGCGGCTCCGGACGCTCCGCCGACGCCGTCATCCGGCCCGGCCGGTCAGCGAGACGCCGCCGTCGCAGACGATGGTCTGCCCGGTGATCCAACTGGCGTCGTCGGAGGCCAGGAAGGCGACCGCGCCCGCCACGTCCGACGGCAGACCGAGGCGCCCGAGCGGGTACCGCGCGGCGACCTCGGCCTCCCGCCCGTCGTAGAGGGCGGCGGCGAAGCGGGTCTTCACCACGCCGGGGGCGACCGCGTTGACCCGGACCGTCGGCCCCAGCTCCACGGCGAGGCTGGCGGTGAGGTGGTTGAGCGCGGCCTTGCTGACCCCGTAGCAGGCGATGCCGGGCGATGGACCGAGCCCGGCGATCGACGAGACGTTGACGACGCAGCCACCGCGCTCGCTCATGCCGGCGGCGCAGACCTCCTGCACCCAACCGAGCGCGGCGACCACGTTCACGTCGAGGATCTTGCGGGCCGCGGCCAGGTCCAGCTCGACCAGCGGGCCGTGCACCGGGTTGATGCCGGTGTTGTTGACCAGCAGGTCCACCGGCCCGAACGCCGCGCTGACCTGGTTCACCGCGGCGGTCTGATGCTCGGGATCGTCGGCCCGGCCCGGCACCGCAAGGGCGTGTGCCGGGCCGCCCAGGTTGGCGACCGCCTCGGTCAGCCCTTCGGGGCGGCGGGCGGTCAGGCCCACGCGCGCGCCTTCGGCGACGAGGCGTTGGGCGATGGCCAGACCGATCCCGCGACTGGCGCCGGTGACGATGGCGACCCGGCCCGCGAGTCGGCCCGAATATGCATTCACGGTGCAGATAGTAGGAGCGTCGATCGGTATCGGTCAACGCCTCCGACGATCGGCCGGCAGGCAGCGCCGGCAGCATGCGCGCAGCCGTCCGACCGGGCGTGGTCAGGCGGGACCACGCCCGGTCGGACGTCGGGGCTGCAGGGCCTCAGGAGACGGTCGGCACCCCGTTCGCCGGCGGCGCGGCCGGGGTGGCGGTGTACTCGTTGACCGCCCCGTCCGCCTCATCCGTCTCGTACGCCGGCCCGAAGTAGCTCTGCACTCCCCCACTCACCCGGCTCAGGCGCTGACCGCCGTACCCGGAGTGGTCAGTGGCAGAGAAACGCAGCGGCACCAGCCCTGGGCCCTGGTAGCCGCCCTTCTGCACGGCGTCCAGCACCTTCTCCCGGGTGAGGTCCTTGCCGGCGGCGAGCAGCACCTGCACGAAGAGGTAGCCGACCGACATGCCGTAGACGGTGTTGCCGTCGAACGGCGCGTCCCCGTTGTGCTCCTTGTTGACCTTCGTGAAGAGCTGGATCCACGGGTTCGCGGTGTCGTTCTGCATCGGGAGGTAGTTGGTGCCGACCATGCCCTCCAACAGCGGCGCGGCGGCGCCGAGCTGCTTGGCCAGGGTCGGGTGGTCGGCGCCGACGTTGGAGACCAGCCACTGCGGCTTGAAGCCCAGCCGTGCCGCAGTGCCGACGGAGAGCGCGGTAAATCCGGGCACTGTGGCGAGCACGACGACCTGGCAACCGGCCGCCTTGAACGCGCCGATCTGCGGCGCCACGTTGGTGTTGCTGGTGACGTACGTCTGCTTGACCGCCACGGCACCGGCGCCGAGCACCTTCTCCACGCCGGCCAGGCTGTCCCGGCCGAAGTCGTCGTCCTGACCGAGGAAGCAGACCTTCTGGCCGGCCAGGTTCGCCTTCGCGTAATTGGCGAGGATCTTGCCCTCGACCGTGTAGTCCGGGTTGAACCCGAACGTGCCCGGATACTTGTCCGGCTGGTCCCAGCTGCGGCTGCCAGAGGCGACGAACAGATCGGGCACCCGGTTGCTCTTGAGGAAGTCGAGCACCCCGGTGTGCGTCGGCGTGCCCAGACCGTTGAGGACGGCGAAGACCTTGTCCTGGAGGACGAGCTGCCGGACCACCTGCTGAGTGTTCGCCGGGTTGTAGCCGTCGTCCATGATCTTGTAGGTGATCTTGCGGCCGTGCACTCCGCCGTTGGCGTTGACGTAGTCGAAGTACGCCTTCGTCGCCGGGGCGATCTTCGAGTAGCCGGCCGAGGCCGGACCGGTCAGCGGCATGTGGGTGCCGACGACGATCTCGGTGTCGGTGACGCCCGGCACCGACGCCCCGCCGGAGCCGGGGCCGTCGTCGCCGCTACAGCCGGCTGCGGTGATGAGCAGGGCAAGGGTGCTGGCGATCGCGAGGCCGCGATGCGCTTTACGGTGCATGGGAAACACCGACCTTTCTCGGTCCGGTTGTCTGTGGGAACGGTGTGGTGGTGGGGCGCCCGGCCGAGGCCGGACCGAGGACAACTCAGGAAGGCCGGGTCGGCCGCCTGGCCAGCAGCGCCCGGCCGAGACGCGACAGCAGACCCTGCACACCGCCGGGGGCGGCGATCATGACGACGATCAGGGTGAGTCCGAAGATCGCCAGGGGGAGGTTGCCCTCCAGCCGCTGCGCCACAGCGGGCGAGAGCGTGAGCATCTCGGTCACCGAGTGGGTCAGATCGGGCAGGGCTACCAGCAGGACGGCCCCCCACAGCGCGCCGGTCAGTCGACCCAGGCCACCGATCACGACGGCCATCAGCAGGAACAGCGACAGGGTCAGCGAGAACGCCCCGGGTGAGACGCTCTGCGCGAGCACCGCCAGCAGCGCGCCGCCGAGCCCGGCGGTGGCAGCGCTGACCACGAAGGCGAGGACCTGGGTGCGGGCCACGTGGATGCCGGCGAGCCGGGCCGCCACCTCGTCGTCGCGGACCGCCCGGAAGGTACGCCCGTACCGGCTTCGGATCAGGTTCGCCAACAGCAGCAACGCGAGCAGGGTGGCCGCGCCGGTGACCCAGAGCTGCCACCGCTCGTAGGGGAAGTACGGGCCGAGCGACAGCGGCGGCGGCTCCACCGGCACCGACAGCCCCTGCTCGCCGTTGAACACGCCGTCGAAGGTGACCGCCAGCGCCGGCACCACAACGGCAACCGCGAGGGTGACCCCGGCCAGATAGGGACCGCGCAGCCGGGCCGCTGCCACACCGACCACAGCGCCGACCGCGACAGTGCTGACGATCGCCGCAGCCAACGACAGCGGCAACAGCCAGCCGCCGGTCATTCCCCGGTCGGCGAACGCGGTCTGGCACAGCGCCACTGTGTACGCCCCGGTGGCCATCAGCGCGCCGTGCCCGAGCGACAGTTGACCGTTGAGCCCGGTGAGGACGGTCAGCCCGGCGGTCGCGCAGAGGTAGGCGGCCACCGTGGCGAGCTGGAAGTTGCGGAACGGCTCGACGGAGTAGCTGACCGCCACCAGCAGCAACCCGGCGGCCAGCACCACCGCGAGGTGGCGCAGCAGTGTGGAGCCGCGTCGCCGGTCGATCTGTCGGCCGCCCGGTTCGTCGAGCTGCTCTTTCGGCGGCACTGCCGCCCTCGTGGCGCTCACACCCGCCTCGCCGCGACCGGGGCGAACAGCCCACCGGGCCGGACCAGCAGCACCGCCAGCAGCAGTACCAGCACCGCGAGCGGGGTCAGGTCACTGCCGGCGTAGCCGCTCACGTAGGAGAGCAACAGCCCCACCACCAGACCACCGACCACCGCCCCCGGTGGACTGTCCAACCCGCCGACCACCGCCGCCGTGAACGCCGAGACGAACACCAGGTCCATCGCGTGCGGGTGCAGGCCCAGCTCGGTCGGCAGGACCAGCATGGCGGCCAACGCGCCCACCCCGGAGGCGAGCGCCCAACCGAGGGTCAGCATGCCACCGACGTTGACCCCGAGAAGCCGGGAGACCTCCGGAGCGAACGCCGCCGCGCGCATCCGCAACCCCACCGGGGTACGGGCGAACATCCAGGCCAGGCCACTGACCACCACGCCGATCGTGGCGAAGACGAACAGGTCGTACGGGGACAGCACGGCGACCCCGCCCACGGTGAGGGCGGACCGGCTGAACGGGGCCTCGGCGGGGCGGAACTCGCTGCCGTACACCATGCCGAGCACGGCCTGGATCAGCAGCACCAGCCCGAGCGCGACGATCACCGGGTTGAGCGGTGAGGCGTGATCAACGTGCCGCATCACCACACGGTCCACCAGCGCACCGAGCAGCAGGCCGGCGACGATCGCGACCACGAAGCCCAGCCAGTAGGAACCGGTCGCGGTGCTGACGGTGTAAGCGACGTACGCGGCAGCGACGGCCATCGCTCCCTGGGCGAAGTTGACGACCCGCGCCGCCCGCCAGATGAGCACCAGGGCCAGTGCGAACGCGGCGTACACCGCGCCCCGGGACAGGCCGTCGACGGTGAGGAAGACGAAGCGGTCCAACAGTTCTCCCTCCGGGGGACGAGGTGGTGGTCAGAAACCGAGGTACGCGTGGCGCAGGTCGACGTCGTCGCGTAGCTGCACCGCCGGGGCGGCGATCACCACCCGACCGAGGGACATCACGACGCCCTGGTCGGCGACGGCCAGCGCGCTGCGCACGTTCTGCTCGACCAGCAGGACGGTCAGCCCGGTGCGGTCGCGCAGTTGGCGGAGCAGGGCCATGGTCCGGGCGACCACCCGTGGCGCCAGGCCGAGCGACGGCTCGTCCAGCAGCAGCAGACGGGGTCGGCCGACCAGGGCCCGACCGAGCGCGAGCATCTGCCGCTCGCCGCCGGAGAGCTGGTGACCGAGGTGCCGACGGCGTCGGGCCAGCGGCTCGAAGAGCTGGTAGACCTCGTCGAGGGCCCGCCCGGCGTCGGCCCGGTCGCGTCGCCACAGCCCGCCCAGCCGCAGGTTCTCGTCGACGGTCAGCTCGCTGATCACGCCCCGGCCCTCCGGGACGTGCGCCATGCCGCGTCGAACGAGCTGCTCCACCGGCGTACCGCGAAGGTCCTCCCCGGCCAGCAGGACCTGGCCGGCGGCCGGGCGGATCATGCCGGAGAGCGCGCGCAGGAGAGTGGTCTTGCCGGCACCGTTGGCGCCGACGACCGCGGCGATGGTGCCGGCCGGAACGGTGAGGTCGATTGCCCGCAACACGGGCGCGGCACCGTAGCCGGCGACCAGCCCCCGCACGACGAGCAGGTCGGTCGCGGTCATTGGGAGGCCTCCTCGACGGTGGCACCGAGGTACGCGTCGGTGACAGCGGGGTCGTCGCGGATCTCGTCCGGGGTGCCGGCGGCGATGACCCGGCCGAAGTCGAGGACCACGAGCTCGTCGCAGACGGCCATCACCAGGTCCATGTGGTGCTCGACCAGGAGCACGGCGCAGGGGTCGGTGTCCCGTCGGGGCAGTTGCCGGACCAGCTCCGCCAGCTCGGCGATGTCGTCCGCCCCGAGGCCACCGGCCGGCTCGTCGAGCAGGAGCAGCCGGGGCCGAGCGGCGAGCGCGCGGGCCAGGGCGACCCGCTGGCGTACGGCGAAGGGCAGGGTGGTCGGCGCGGCCTCGGCGTGCTCGGCGATGCCCAGCTCGTCGAGGATGGCCAGGGCGTCCCCGCGGAGCCGGCGCTCGTCGCGGTCACTGGCCGGCAGCCCGAGCAGCGCCGGGACGAAGCCGGCACGGGCTGTGTGCGAAGCGCCGGTCATCACGTTCTCCAGCACGCTCAGCCCGGCGAAGAGCCCGGTGCCCTGCAGGGTCCGGGCGATGCCGAGCCGGGTCAGCCGGTGCGGCCGTGGCCGCAGCGGCCGGCCGTCGAGGGTGAGTGAACCCGTCTCCGGTGCGACGAAGCCGCAGATCACGTTGAACAGCGTGGTCTTGCCGGCGCCGTTGGGCCCGATGACGCCCACCACCCGGTTGGGTGGCACCCGCAGGGACACGTCGTCGAGGGCGGTGAGGCCGCCGAAACGGACGCCGATGTGGTGCAGTTCGAGGCCGCGCTCCATCACCCATCCCTCTGTCGTGGCGGGTGTTTATTTACACTCGCAGTGTACGTTTCTCGGGTTTGGCGTCAAGACCTTCAATGCCCCCTTTACGCACGTGGACGGGGCGGCCGCCAGCGGCGACCGCCCCGTGACCGCCGTCAGGCGCTGGGACAGGTGTTGCGGTACTCCTGGATCTGCGAGCCGCTCGGGCCGGGGCAGAGGAACTGCTCGTAGCGGGTGTCGTCGTCGACGAACCGCTTCAACCAGGCCACCATCTGCCGGGCGGTCGGCGTGTTCGTGGTCTGCGGGAAGAAGTGGCTCGCCCCGTTCAGCTCCAGGTACGCCTTCTCGGCGGAGGCCGGGATGCTGTTGTAGAACGGCACCGAGTGCGACGAGACCGGCGCGACGGAGTCGCTCTCGCCACCGACGATCAGCGTGGGCACCCGCAGCTCAGACCAGCTCTTGTCCGTGTTCCACGGTGCCAGCGGCACCGCGGCCTGCAACGACGGCCGCGACGAGGCCGCCTCGAGGCTGCCCCCGCCACCCATGGAGTGACCGGCCACCGCGAGTCGACTGCTGTCGATCCGGGTGCGCACCGAGCTGCGCTGGGTCAGGTAGTCCAGCGCCGCGAGCAACTGCCGGCCCCGGCTGGCCGGCTGGTCCAGCCGACTGTTGGTCTCGATGCCGATCACCACGAAACCGTGCGAGGCGATGCGCGGTCCGAGCCAGCTGATGCTGGACCAGGCGGCGGTGTAACCGGGCGAGATGGCGATGGCGCCGAAGGTGCCCTCGCTGGTGCTGGTCGGGTAGTAGATGACGCCGCCGCCGAAGCCGGTGACGCTCAGCGAGGACACGCTCTGCGAGGACGTCGCGAACGGGCCGCGGCTGGCCTCCAGGATCGCCGTGGTCGGGGCGGGGCCCCGCTCGTACGGGCCGGCGGCCTGGGCGGCGCCGGACGATCCGGCCAGGACGCCGCCGGCGGCCAGGACGGCGGCCAGCGCGAGCCGGGTGGCACGGGCTGCGACGGAACGGGGACGGGTGGTGGTTGGTGAGGACACGTCGGGCACTCCCTAAAGTCGAGGGATATCGACGTGTGTCAGTTTTGGCTGCTCCGCCGATCCCGGCATCGGCGAAATCACCAGTCCCGGCGCAGGATGCCGGGATCAGTCGTGTTTCGACCCTCTGACCTGGGGTAGCAGGGCAGGCGCCGGCCCGCACAAGCGCCATGGAGAGGTTCATTCAGTGGATTCCAGCAACCCCGCCGAGGCGGTCAAGAACGTCGTGAAGACCGCCTCAGGCAAGATCGCCGACGCCCTCACCCCGGACGTCCCCGGTGCGCCGGGGAGCGCGCCACCGCCGCTTGAGGAGCCGACGACGCCGCACGACCCGCTGCCGCCGAAGTCGGAACAGGGGGCACCGCAGACGCGCACGCCGACCGGCGCGGAGACCGGCGCGCCGACGATCGCGAACGGCCAGCAGGGGGCCTACCTCACGACCGCGAACGGGGCGCGGCTGCGCGACACCGACCACTCGCTCAAGGCCGGCCCGCGCGGCCCGGTGCTCCTCCAGGACCACCACCTACGCGAGAAGATCACGCACTTCGACCACGAACGCATTCCGGAGCGCGTGGTGCACGCCCGGGGCGCCGGCGCCCACGGTGTGTTCACCGCGTACGGCACCGCCGAGGCGGTCACCAGGGCCGGCTTCCTCAAGAAGGGACGCGAGACCGACGTCTTCGTCCGGTTCTCCACGGTGCTCGGTTCGCGGGGTTCGGCCGACACGGTCCGCGACACCCGTGGCTTCGCCACGAAGTTCTACACCGACGAGGGCACCTTCGACCTGGTCGGCAACAACATCCCGGTCTTCTTCATCCAGGACGCGATCAAGTTCCCGGACATCATCCACGCCGGCAAGCCGCACCCCGACCGGGAGATCCCGCAGGCGCAGAGCGCCCACGACACCTTCTGGGACTTCGTGTCGCTGCACACCGAGGCGCAGCACCACACCATCTGGAACATGTCCGACCGGGGCATTCCGCGTTCGTACCGGACGATGGAGGGCTTCGGCGTGCACACCTTCCGCCTCGTCAACGAGGCCGGGGAGACGGTGCTGGCCAAGTTCCACTGGAAGCCGAAGCTGGGCGTGCACTCGCTGACCTGGGAGGAGGCGCAGCTGATCGGCGGCATCGACCCGGACTTCCACCGCCGCGACCTCTACGACGCCATCGAGGCCGGCGCGTACCCCGAGTGGGAGCTGGGCATCCAGGTCTTCCCGGACACTCCCGAGGAGACCTTCGCCGGCATCGACCTGCTTGACCCCACGAAGATCGTGCCGGAGGAGCTGGCCGAGGTGCAGCCCATCGGGCGGCTGGTGCTCAACCGGACGCCGACGAACTTCTTCGCCGAGACCGAACAGGTCGCCTTCCACCTCGGTCACCTGCCCCCGGGCATCGACGTCACCAACGACCCGCTGTTGCAGGGCCGGCTCTTCTCGTACGTCGACACGCAGCTCACCCGGCTGGGCGGGCCGAACTTCACGCAGATCCCGATCAATCGCCCGCACGCGGCCGTGAACGACATGCTGCGCGACGGCTTCCACCAGCACGCCGTGCACGCCGGCGTCGCGCCGTACCGACCGAACTCGCTCGACGGCGGCAACCCGTTCCCCGCCGGGGACGCCGAGCACGCCTTCGTCGACGTGCCGGTCACTGTCGCGCAGGCGCCGAAGGTACGCGCGAATCCGGCCTCGTTCGACGACCACTACAGCCAGGTCCGCCTGTTCTGGCTGAGCATGTCGCCGGTCGAGAAGGAACACATCATCCGGGCGTACACCTTCGAGCTGGGCAAGTGCTACCACCAGACGATCAAGGAGCGTCAGCTGCAGAGCCTCGCCAACATCGACCCGGTGCTGTGCGAGCAGGTCGCCACCGGCCTGGGCCTGCCCGCACCCCAGCCGACCGTGCCGCTCCCCGACGTCACGCCCAGCCCGGCGCTGTCGCAGGTCGGTCGGGAGTGGCCGAGCGACGGCCGGATGGTCGGGATCGTCGTCGACCCCGACGGCGACCTGGACGGCGTCGACGAGGTCCGTCGCGCCGTGTTCAGCGCCGGCATGGTGCCGCTGCTGATCGCCCCCCACGGCGGCATGGTGGGCGACCTGCCGGTGCAGCGCACCTTCGCCACCGGCCGGTCGGTCGAGTTCGACGCGGTCCTGCTGGCCGGAGCGCCGGCGCCCGCACCGGATGCCCTGCCCGCCCGCGACGCCAAGGCGGGCACACCGGCCCCGGCCACCGTGGACCCCCGCGTGCTGCTGCTCGTCGAGGAGTCCTGGCGGCACGCCAAGGCGATCGGTGCCTGGGGTGCCGGCGTCACAGTGCTGGAGCAGGCCGGCGTCGCCGGCACCCCGGGCGTCGTGGCGGCGGGCTCGGGCGCCGAGGCGCTGACAGCGGTGCAGCAGTTGATGGCCGCGCACCGGGTCTGGGAACGGTTCCCCGCCGCCGTCGCCTGATCCAACCACCGACGAGGGCCGTCCTCCGCACCACCGGGAGGACGGCCCTCGTCGATATCCGGGCTACCGCCGGGTCCACTCCAGATGGCTCGTGTCGGCGCTACAGCTACGCTGCTCGATCATCGCGCCGTTCGCGGTGCTCTGGCCGACAGTGCCCAGGCACAGTCCGCTGTGTGCGTTGACGAGTTGCCGGGCCTCGTTCAGGGTGAACTGTTGCGCCGGGGTCGTGTTGCAGGTGGTGAGCTGGATCGCCGCCCCGGTGTCGCTGGACGCGCCGAGCACGTCCAGGCAACGCCCACCCAACTGCACGCTCCTGTCCGACCGCATCGACCAGAGCTGGTGGGAGGCGCGGTCGTCCCGACAGTCCCAGATCCCGAGCCGGACCGGGTCGGGTGAGTCCGGCGCGGCGACGTCCAGGCACCGCTTGCTCGCCACCCCGACGAGCCGGTTGCCCGACCGCGCCGGGGGCACGCTCGGAGTCGGTGACACTCGACGGTCCGGCGTGGCGGACGGGGTGGCCCCGCCCGCCGTCGACGCCGGCCGGAAGCCCGCGGTGACCTCCCGGAACGCGTCCGCCCCGGCCACCGCCCAGGCGGACTCGGGTGTCAACCAGGCGATGCTGTAGCCCAGGCGCTCACCCGTCGTGAAGGTGCGCTGGCGCCCGCGCATCGCGGTACCCACCTCGCTCGTGTAGACCCACTCCAGGTCGGCAGCCTTGAGCTGGTAGTTGACGGCGATCAGCTCGATCCGGCGGTAGTCGCGGTACCGCTCGCTGACGGCCGGTCCGCCCAGTTCGGCCAACGGGTCGCTGCGCGGCGAGTCGGTCTGGCTGACGACCAGCATCCGTTCGCCGCCCGGCTCGTGGAGTTCGACCCGCTGCCCGCGTCGGACGATCTGCCAGTCGCGCGGCGCCGGCATCGAGAAGCCGCTGCTGTCCCGGTAGACCGACCACGAGATTGGCTGGAGCGCAGCGGTCGTCGGTGCGGCACCGGGCGTCGACGGCGTACCCGGCACGGCGGCGCCCACCAGCTCGGCTCCTCCCCCGGCCGGCCGTGACGCACGGCGGGTGGCCAGCGGAACCGCGACCGCCAGGCCGAGCGCGACCACTGCCGCGAGACCACCGAGGACCCAGGTCCGCCGTCGGCGGGCCGGTCCCCGACCGGCACGATCCGCCGCCACCGGGGCCGACGACCGTGGTACGCCGGGCGCGCCGACCGGATGGGCCGTGACCGCCGCTGGTGCGGGCGCCGGACGCCACGTCACCGCGATGGGCGGCCGCGGTGTGCCGTCCAGCGCCGCCCGGAGCAACTGCTCGGCCGCGTCGGCGTCCACCCGCTCGGCCGGGTCCTTGCGCAGCAGACCGGCCAGCACCGGTGCGAGCGGTCCCGCCCGTCGCGCCGCGGGTGGGGGCTCGGTGACCAGCGCGGTGAGGCTCATCAGACTCGACGGCCGGGCGTACGGCGACTGGCCCTCCACGGCGGCGTACAGGGTCGCGCCGAGCGACCAGAAATCCCCCTCCGGACCCACCGTGCCCCGCATGGCCCGCTCGGGAGACACGTACGCGGGCGAGCCGAGCACCACACCGCTGAGGGTCAGGTTCACGTCCTCGACGGCGGTGGCCAGGCCGAAGTCGGTGAGCACGATCCGGTCGTCCGCGCCGACGAGGATGTTGGCCGGTTTGACGTCGCGGTGCATGATCCCAGCGCGGTGGGCTGCGCGCAGCGCGCCGAGCACGGCCAGCCCGATCTCGGCCGCCCGCACCGGCGGGACGGGACCGTCGGTGGTGATGGTGTCGTGCAGCGAACGGGACGGCACGTACTCCATCACGATCTGCGGGTCGCCGTCGGCGCTCAACAGCACATCGAAGACCCGGACGACGTTGACGTGGTCGAGTTGCGCAATTGCCCGAGCCTCCCGAAGTGACCGGACCCGCAATTCCTGTCGCGCCTCAATGGTCAGGCCGGGGGGTGGAACGATTTCCTTGATGGCAACGTCCCGTTGCAGCATTCGGTCGCGGGCTTTCCACACTCGACCCATTCCGCCCTGGCCGATGAGCTCGACGACGTCATACCGATCGGTAACAAGAAGCGGTAACATCTGCGACACCCGGAGAGGCTACCTGGCACGTCGTCGAACAATTTCCGGCAGTCGAAGCGAACCACCGTATGTGATCCGGCTCATCCCCGCCGGCAACGTCGTTCGTGGAGCCGAAGCCGGCGCGGGCGCACCATTGATCCCCCAGGAATTGGCCAGTCGTTCACAATGGCCGCCCGCACCCCTCGTGGCGGAATCAGGCGATGTCGGCCAACCGGGGCAGCACCTCGTCGCCGAGCCGCTGCGCGAACTCGACCGGGTGCCGATCCGGTGTCACCTGCACCTCGCTCACTCCGAGCGCGGCGTACTCGGCCACCTCGGCGAGAAACGCGTCGGTGTCGTCCAGCGGCGCCTGCGAGGCGACCACCGTCTTCTCGATGCTGTCGTAGTCGCGGCCCTCGGCGGCGCAGTGCCCGCGCAGCACATCCAGCTTGCGCGCGACGTCGTCGATGCCGCCACGGCCGAACAGGTTGCAGGCGTCGGCGTACCGGGCCACCAATAACAGGGTCTTCTTCTCACCCCCGCCACCGATCATGATCGGCGGGTGCGGGCGGCTCAACGGCTGCGGCGAGTTGATGGTCTCGGCGAGCTGGTAGTGCTGCCCGTTGAACGGGCCGTCGTCGGCACTCCACATCTGAAGGCAGATGCGCAGCGTCTCCTCCAACCGCTCGAACCGCTCGGCCACCGGGACGACCGGCACGCCCAACCCGAGCTGCTCCCGCTCGTACCAGGAGGCGCCGATGCCGAGGCGGGCCCGGCCGCCGGAGAGCACGTCGAGGGTCGTCACGGTCTTGGCGAGCAACCCCGGGTAGCGGTACATCACGCCGGTGACCAGCACGCCCAGCGTCATCCGCTGGGTCATGGCCGCGACGTAGCCGAGCGTGGTGTACGCCTCCAGCATCGGCTCCTCGGCCGCGAACACCGCGTCCATCTGGAAGAAGTGGTCCATCACCGTGAACGACGCGACGCCGGCCTGCTCGGCGACTGTCGCCGTCTGCGCCAGGGTCGGTGCGATCGCGACGGGGTCGGCCGGGGTCGAGTAGTTCCAGTAGTGCAGCCCGAGCTTCATGTTCGGCACCTCCGCAACGAGCCTAGTGCCGCCCGGCGTCCGCCGGGGGCGGCTCGGAACCGCCCACGGATCGGGTCCGGCGGCGTCCATTACCAACTCATGACAATTCGTGGATCACGTGCGGATATCCGGCTGGCAGCTTTCGGTGAGTGATCCGACAGCTGACCGAATCCCGGCCCGCCGAGCTGGCGCCCGACGCGACGCGCGTCCGGTTCCGCCACCGGCAACGGAGCGGCCCTGCCCCTGCCTCCGCACCCGCGCCCGCCGCCGGATCGCACCGGGCGGAGTGGGCCGATGCCGCGAAGGGCGTCTGCATCATCCTCGTCGTCCTGTGGCACGTCGTCGTGAAGGACTACCTCCAGATCGACTGGCACATCGGCGTACCGGTGCCGGGCTTCTGGGGAGCCCTGGGTGAGCAGTTCCTCCCGCTGCGGATGCCGCTGTTCTTCACCATCTCGGGCGTCTTCGCGGCGAACGCCGCCCAGCGCCCGTGGCGGGTGGTCGCCCGCAGCCGGATCGCCGGGTTCCTCTACCTGTACGCCGTCTGGCTGCTGATCCACACGGTGGTCCTCGCCGCCGCGCCGGGACTGCCGACCGACCGGGCCACCTCGGCGCTCGGCCTGCTGGAGCAGCTCACCATCACGCCGTCCAACCTCTGGTACCTGTACGCCCTGGCGCTGTACTTCACGATCGCCAAGTTGACCCGCCGGGTGCCCCGGGCTCTGGTCCTGGTCCCCGCCACCGCGCTGTCCGCCGTCGCCGCCGCCGGCCTGCTCGACACCCCGGGCAACCGCGCCGGCCTCTACCAGAACCTGGTCTTCTTCCTCGCCGGCCTGTACCTGCGGCCGCAGATCCAGCTGTGGGCCGCCACCGCAAGCCGCCGCCGGCTGTTGCTGACCTCGGGTGGCTACGTCCTGGCGCTCGCCGCGATGGCCGTGACCGGCGCCCAGCAGTGGTTCGGGGTGTGGCCGGCGGTCTCCGTGGTGGCAGTGATCTTCGGCATAACCGCCGCTGCCCGGCTGTCGCGGTGGTCGGCGCTCAGCAGACCACTGGCTAGGCTCGGCCGCATCACCCTGCCGATCTACGTCATTCACATGCCGGTCCTGGCCCTGCTGCACCGGCTGTTGCTGGTACCGATTTCCGGGCTGGGTGGGTCCGCTCAGGGCTTGATCGTGCTCGGTTATCCGATTCTGCTGAGCGGGCTGGTGATCGGTCTGAGCCTGGCCGTTCACCGCGGGCTGCTGGCGGTTCGCGCGGGCTGGCTGTTCGCGCTGCCCGGCACGCGCCGGGTGGAGGCGACCGGATGAGCGCCCTCGCCGAAGCCCTGATCGACCTGGACGCGATCGCCAGCAACGTGCGAACTATCGCGTCGGTGACCGGCACCGGACTGATGGCCGTGGTGAAGGCCGACGGGTTCGGCCACGGCGCGGTGCAGGTGGCCCGGGCCGCGCTGCGCGCCGGCGCCTCCTGGCTGGGAGTGACCTCCTCGGCCGAGGCGCTGACCCTGCGCGACGCGGGTGTGACAGCGCCCACCTTGAGCTGGCTGCACGGCCCGAATGACGACTTCGGTATGTTGATCAAGGGTGGCGTCGACATCGGCGTGTCCACGACGACGCACCTGCACGCCGTCGCCGACGCGGCCCGTCTGCTCGGCGCACCGGCAATGGTGCAGCTCAAGGCGGACACCGGGTTGTCCCGCAACGGGGCCGCCGCAGACGACTGGCCCGAGTTGGTCGGTTGGGCCCGCAAGTACGAACGAGAGGGCGGGATCCGGGTGCGCGGGGTGTGGTCCCATCTCGCCGACGCCGACCTGCCGGGCGCCCCCGCGCTCACCCGTCAGGTGGCGATCTTCGAGGAGGCGCTGCGGACCGCACGGTCGGCTGGCCTGGACCCCGATCTCGTCCACCTGGCCAACTCGGCGGCCGCGCTCTCCGCACCACGGACCCGCTTCGACCTCTGCCGGATCGGGATCGCCCTCTACGGCGTGGACCCGTTCGGCGTGAGCGGTCCGGGCGAGTTCGGGCTGCACCCCGCGATGACCCTGCGGACGAGCGTGGTCAACGTCAAGCGGGTGCCGGCCGGCACTGGCGTCTCCTACGGGCCCGAGCACGTGACCGGCACACCGACCACGCTGGCGCTGCTGCCGCTCGGCTACGCCGACGGGCTGCCCCGGGCCGCGGGTGGCCGTGCCTCGGTGTGGCTCGCCGGCCGGCGGTGCCCGATCGTCGGGCGCATCGCCATGGACCAGTGCGTGGTCGACGCCGGGGATCTTCCCGTGACGATCGGCGACCCGGTCGTGGTGTTCGGCCCGGCCGAGGGTGACCAGCGCCCTCCGACGGTCGTCGAGTGGGCCCGCTGGGCCGACACCAACCCACACGAGATCTTGACCGGCATCGGGGCCCGGGTGGCCCGCGAGCACCTCCACGGAAGGGCACGGAACTCATGACAACCCGACTGGCAGTGCTGTACGGCGGGCAGAGCGGCGAGCACGAGGTGTCCTGCCGCTCGGCGGCGAGCATCCTCGCCCACCTGGACCGTGAGCGGTACCAGGTCACCGAGGTGCTCATCGACCGCGACGGCGGGTGGCACGTCGGCGGCCGACCGACGCCCCTGCCTGCGGCCTTGCGCGTCCTGCGCGCCCAGGACGTGGTGTTCCCGGCCCTGCACGGCCCGTACGGCGAGGACGGCACCGTGTCGTCGCTGCTGGAATGGCTCGGCGTGCCGTACGTCGGCAACGGCGTCTTCGCCAGCGCCGCCGGCATGGACAAGGGGGTCACCAAGCGGCTTCTCGCGGCGGAGGGCCTGCGGGTCAGCCCGGGGGTGACCCTGCGTCCCGGCGAGGCCCTGTCGCCCGAGGACCAGCGTCGGCTGGAACTGCCGGTCTTTGTCAAGCCGGCCCGGGCCGGGTCGAGCCTGGGCGTCGTCAGGGTGGACGACTGGGCGGGAGTTCCCGCCGCGCTGGAGCAGGCCCGCCAGGTCGACCCGAAGGTGCTCGTCGAGCAGGGAGCGCGGGGACGCGAGATCGACGTGGCCGTCCTCCAGCACCCGGACGGCCGGGTGCAGGCCGGCCCGCCGCTGGAGATCCGGGTGACCGGCGCCGGCTTCTTCGACTACGACGCGAAGTACGACGGCGGGGCGATCTTCCAGATTCCCGCCCCGCTCGACGCGGCGACCACCGAGGTGCTTCAGGACCGTGCGATTCGCGCCTTCCAGGCCCTCGACTGCCGTGGGCTGCTGCGGGTCGACTTCTTCCTGCCCACCGAGGGGTCGCCCGAGCCCATCGTGAACGAGGTCAACACGTTCCCCGGCTTCACCGCCGCGTCCCAGTTCCCGCAGATCTGGCAGCAGGCCGGCATTGGCTTCGCCGCCCTGATCGACATCCTGATCGCCGGCGCGCTTGCCGACCAGGACCACGGCCACCACAGCGGGTTGCCCCGGCCGGCCCGAGCGGTCGACCACCTGGTGTGAGTCGGGTGTGCGTGCCCGGTCACCTGAGTGGGCACGCCCGAGGCCCTCGGGCGCCGTCCGACCCGACGATGGTGACGGTGGTGGCGGTGTTCGCCGCGCTGACCTGCGCCGCGGCGGCGACCGTCGTGCAGATGATCTGGTCGGCTGCGTGAGCTGACAACGCCTGCGCGGGGATGTTCGCCCGCACCGTGAGGTCACCGGACCGACCGGCTAGCGCCGTCACCGTGACCGGGTCGAGCCCGGCCGGAACGTCGCTGGTGAAACCCTGGGCGCGTTCGTTCTCCTGCGGACCGGCCGCGAGCAGCGAGAGCGCGGCGGCGGGCGACGGGTCCGTGGTGACCGGGCGGAGGACCAGCACCAGTTCGCCCTGCGCGAGAAGATAGACCCAGGTGCCCTGGGCGGGGCCGCTGATCGGCGGGCGACCGGTGATGACCGCGCTGGGGCGTACCCCACAGCCCGCCGCGAGCAGCGTCAGAAGCAGTCCGCCGGCGAGCAGCGCGCGGTCCGTCCGTCGGCCGGTCACCGGGCACCTCCGGTGTCCGCCGTTTCGCGGGGCAGTCGGAGGGTGAACACCGCGCCGCCGTGGGTGCCGTTGCCCGCGACGAGACTCCCCCGTCGCTCGCCGTGGCGGTGCAGGCGCGCGTTCTCCCAGGAGATGGCGAGACCGAGGCCGCTGCCCTCGGAGCGGGTTCGCGCGGTGTCGGCCTTGTAGAGGCGGTCGAAGACGTGTGGCAACACCTCCGGGTTCAGTCCGGGCCCTCGGTCGGCCACCTCGATGGTGACCCACTCCGGGTCGGCGTCGAGTCGCACCGACACCGGCTCGGCACCGTGGCGGAAGGCGTTGCCGACCAGGTTGGCGACGATGACGTCCAGTCGGCGGGGGTCGAGTCGGGCCACGACGCCGGGTGGCAACTCCGTTCGTACCCGGTCCAGCCAGCCGCGGATCCGCAGGGTCGCGGTCACCGCCGCGGCCACGTCCACGTCGTCCAGGGCGAGCCGCGCGGTGCCGGAGTCGAACCTGCTGATCTCGATGAGGTCGTTGACCAGTTGGGTGAGGTTCTGCGTCTCCTGGCTGACCAGCCGGGCGGCCCGGCCCGCGTCCCCGGGCAGGTGTTCCGCCTCCTCGTCGAGCACGTCGGTGACCGCCGTCATCGCGGCCAGCGGTGTCCGGAGTTCGTGCGAGACGTCGGCCACGAAGCGGCGGGCGTCGGATTCCAACCGCCGCAGCTCGCCGACCTGCCGCTCCAACGTGCCCGCGGTGTCGTTGAAGGTCCGTGCCACATCCGCCAGCTCGTCGGCGCCGCGGACCGTCAACCGGGTGCTCAGGTCGCCCTCACCGAGGCGGCGCGCAGCCCGGCTGAGGTCGCGGACGGGTCGCAGGACTCCGCGGGCGGACAGCAGGGCCAGCAGGACGGCGAGGACCAGGGACAACCCGCCGGTCAGCCACGCCCTGGTGGCGAGCTGGTCGATGCTCTGCTGCTCGGGCACGAGATTGCGCACCGAGTAGACCTCCACCCCGGACGGGCGGGACGTGCCGTCCGGGCGGTCCAGTGCCAACTGGGTACCGATGAGCAGCGCGGGCTGTCCGGCGAGTGAGACCCGCTGCCAGGCGATGCGACCGTCACGGACCTCCTGCCGCAGCTCCGGGGTGAGCGGGTCGGTGATTTCGGAGCCGCCCTGTGCCCGCATGTCCCGGTAGACGACCACCGCGAAGCTCTCCCGGTCGCTGAGGCGCTGGGCCAACAGTTCGAGGTCGTCCTGGGTCGGCGGAAGCTGGGCGATCGGGTAGACCTTGGTGAGCTGGTCGGTCAGCGACATCACCGCGGCGTCCTGCGCCTGCTGCAGGATGACGTTCCGAGCCTGGAAGTAGCTGCCACTGGCCACCGCCACCGTCGTGGTGACGCCCAGCAGCGCGAACGCCAGGACGAGCCGGACCCGTAGACCCGAGACCCACGCGCCGACCCGACGCCACAGTGTCACAGCGGCCCGAACCGGTATCCGAAACCACGCACGGTCTGGATGTAGACCGGTGTCGACGAATCGGCCTCGATCTTGGCGCGTACCCGCTGGACGCACGCGTCCACGAGTCGCGAGTCGCCGAGATAGCCGTGCTCCCACACCGCCTCCAGTAGCTGCTGGCGGCTGAGCACCTGGCCCGGCGTGTGCGAGAGTTCGAGCAGCAGCCGCAGCTCCGTCGGGGCGAGGCTGACCGGCGTTCCGTCCTTGCTGACCACCAGCGCGGCCCGGTCGATGGTCAACGCGCCGTGCTGCTCCAGGCCGGCCCGGTCGCCGCCGCGCCGCGAGTCGCCACCGGTCCGGCGCAGCACCGCGCGGATGCGGGCCTCCAGCACCCGGGCCTGCACGGGCTTGACCACGTAGTCGTCGGCGCCGGCCTCCAGGCCCGCGACCACGTCCATGTCGTCGTTGCGGGCGGTGAGCATGATGATCGGCAGGTCGCCGAGCTGCCGGATCCGGCGGCAGACCTCGAACCCGTCCATCCCGGGCAGCATGAGATCGAGGACCACGACATCGGACGGGGTCGTGCGCAGCCGCTCCAACCCCTGCTCACCGGTGCCCACGGCATGCACGGTGTGGCCCTGTCGGGTGAGCGCCAACTGCAGTCCGTCGCGCACCGTCTGGTGGTCCTCGATCAACAGCACCTGGGACATGTCGTCAAGTATCCCATCATGAGATCTTTCGGGTTTCGGTCGTCGGCAGTGGCTGCGCGGGGTTCCGCGGGGAGAGCGGAACCGCGAAATCCGCCGAACGCACCAGGAACACCACAGCGCCCACCAGGAACATCGTCGACGCGGCAGCGGCCACGATGGCGATCAACAAGCCGCGCTGCACCGACGCGGCCAGACCGGGCACGACCACCAGCAGCGCCCAGACCAGCACCACCAGCCCAACCCCCGCCTCGGCCAGCCGGCGCCAGAGGCTGCCGCCGCCCGAACCGCCGGTCGGGTCGCGGTCGCCGGACCGGGCCGCCAACGCTGCCGCGGCCAGGCAGAACACTGTCACCCCCAGCAGTACGCCACCGAGCACGTCGCTGAACCGGTGCCAGCCCGCGATCATCGTGGCGGAGGCGATCACCGAGACACCTACCGCGCCCGGCGCCGCCAGCCAGCGCCGTGCCCACCCGGGCAGGACCAGCATGAACGCCAGCAGCAGGGCGGTCGCCGCCGCGACATGGCCGCTGGGGAAGCTGTTGTGGGTAGTGGAGCTCAGGATCTGCAGATCCGGGCGGGGCAGCTCCGATTTCACCGCGCCGGCCAGCAGCACCGCGCAGACGACAATGCCCACACCGACGACCCCCGCCACCAGCCGCCGGCGGAGCACACCCACCAGCAGCACCACACCGAGCAGGGCCGCGATGAGGCTCGGGCTGCCGAAGGTGGCCAGCACGGTCTTGGCCGGGCCCACCAGCACGGTCTGCTGCTCGTACCCGCCGCCCCGCTCGGCGCGCGGCAGGAGCACCCCGTCCAGCCACTGCCCGGGGTACGTCCGCACGAAGACGGCGGCGGTGAGGGTCAGGGCAACCAGACCGGACAGCGCCGCCGCGAGCAGTCGGAGCCCCAGCGGCACCGCGACGCGGGCGTGCGGCAGCGGTCGCGCCGGACCGGGCGTCGACCGCCCGAGGGAGTACAACGATCCGATGGACATGGCGACCATGCTCGCCCCGGCAGGTCCGTACCCCGTCCTCGGATTGTCTTGGTTCTGTCACAACCACCCCCGCCGCTTGGGGAAAAGCGGATCGTCGGCGGTGGGCCGGGTGGACCTGGACGGCGCGGCGGGATTCACGTGCTTACATGCGACCAGGTTTTACCCAGCCGAGATCAGTCACCACTAGGGTCAGGACGCCGATCGATGTTTCGGTCGGCGGTGCGAAAAATCCATCCGGAGTGAGTTGGGGAACCGGAAGGTGTTGGCAAATGCAGGGAATTCCAGTGGCCAGCCTGGTCATCGGCATCGCATCTTCGCCGGCCGAGCGGCGACATCTGGCCCGGCTGCTCGGTGGCAGTGACGCCTTCCTGATCGTCTCGACCGTCGACCAGGCACGAGAGTTCCTCGGGGTGGTCGAGGCGCCTGCCGCCCCGGCTCCTCCGACCACTGTGGCGCTCGCCGAGGTGGCGCCGAGCCCACAGCCACCGCCACCGGATCTGGCCGTCGACTCCGACCGCCGGGTGCTGCGCTGGCGCGACCAGGAGATCGACCTGACCCGGCTGGAGCACGACGTCCTGCTCTGCCTGGTGCACGCGCCCGGGCAGGTCTGGACCTACGAGCGCCTGCACCTCGAGGTCTGGGGCAACCGGCACCTCGGCCGGGGCTCCGACATGCACTCGGTGGTCCGCCGGGTGCGCGGCAAGCTCGCCAGTCTCAACGCCACGGCGACGATCCACTCGGTACGCGGCGTCGGCTTCCGGCTCGCTCCCGTCTGATCATCCAGGGCGCGGTCCGGCCCGCCTGGTCGGGGACCAGGCGGGCCGGATTTATTCGGCTAGTGCTCAGGCATCAGCACTTGATGGGTGCCAACCCGAAGTTCTCCACCGTCGGAGTGGCGGTGTCGATCCGGGTCTGACGGGTCTGCGGCTTCCAGCCGTCCTTGGCCACGATCATCGTGAGCGGGTTGTTGCGGCGGTCCACCCAGTAGGCGTACTTGCCCTCGGCGTCGGTGGCGAAGGTGTACGACGCCGCCCACGAGTCGACCTGCACGACCGCGCCGGTGAGCGGCGAGGTCGCACCCTGGCAGCTGGTGCCGGTGACCGTACCCATGAGCTTGCCCCAGGTCTTCGGGGGGTTCGCGGTCATGGTCACCGCGACCGGTGCCACCGAGTACGGGGTGTTCTCGGAGATCGCGACCGCGCCGGAGTAGGTGCCCGGCTGGTCCACGTTCGCCGTCAGACCGACGGTGACGGTGACCTTCGCACCCGGTGCGAGGGTGACAGCCGACTTGTCGATGGTCATCCAGCTGACGTCGGCCGCCGACTCGGAGCATCCCTCGAAGCCCGGGAGCACCTCGCTGTCCGGAGCCGCGTTGAAGCTGCCGGACGAGCCGCCGATCTTGTAGAAGCCACACGCCGCGCCGCCGCGGTACCGCGCGGTGTTGGAGTTGGGCAGGTTGGACCAGGAACCGGCGGCCGGGTCGTAGGCGAAGCCGGCGTTGCTGATGGCCCCACCCTGCGAGCCGCCGACGACGAGGAGCTTGCCGCTGGCGACGGCGTACGAGCTGGCCCAGTTGTCGGCCGGCGCGTCGGCGATGGCGGTCCAGGTGTTGGCCCCCGGGTCGAAGGCGTAGCTGGACTTCTGCGCGGCGGATCCGTCGTTGCCGCCGGTGCAGTAGAGGACGCCGTCGATCCCGCCGCAGGAGGCGAAGGCCACCGACTTCGGGTAGTTGGCCATCGTCTCCCACTTGTCACCGGTGGGGTCGTACCGGACGACGCTGTTCGACATCGGCAGACAGGCGGCCGTGGTGCAGCCACCGACCGCGTACAGCTTGCCGTCGACGACGGCCTGACCGGCCGCGGCCCGCGGTGCCGGGTTGTCGGCCAGCTCGGTCCAGGTGTTGGCCCCCGGGTCGTACGACCAGGTGGCGGAGTCCGGCCCGGCGTCGGCCCAGCCGCCAGTGACAATGATCTTGCCGTTCACCACGCCCGCGGTCACTGCGTTGCGCGCGCCGGGGAGGTCGGCGATCGCCGTCCAGGTCTGCGCGGCCGGGTCGTAGGCGTAGTTCTTGGTGGTGGAGGCCTCACCGTCGCCGCCACCGAGCGAATACACCTTGCCGTCCAGGTTCACCACCCGGTTGTCCATGATCGTGGACGGGTAGTTGGCGATGTCGGTCCACGGCGCCGCCTGCGGGCCGGCCGCCGTCGCAGCGGCCTTGGCCTCCTTCCCGGACGCCTTGGCGGCGAACGACGTCGCTACGGTGAGCCGCTGCTCCGGCGCGCCGCTGGACCCGAGCACCTGCTGCCGGGTGACCTTGGAGCCGTCCGCCCGCAGGAGTTCGAACCCGTTGTCCCGCTCACCGAACTTGACCTCGACCGGCGCGCCGCCGGTGTTGGTCACCGTGAACGACTTGCTGGTCTTGCCGTTGGGCATCTGGAGCGTCGCGCTCAGCTGCGTCGGCGTCACCGCCAGTCGGCCGGCCGCGAGCTGGAAGTTCGCGGTGGTCGCCCAGTCGGCCTCGACGTCGACAGGCTTGGTCTGGCTGACGTAGTTGCCGGCGGTCGCCGTGAACGGGTGCTCGCCGGTCAGCGACGAGTAGATCCAGTAGAAGCCGTCGGCCAGCCCCGGGTCGTCCGGGGTCGCCACGGTGACGGCCTTCTCGGCGGGCCGGTCCTTGCTGGTGACGGTCGCGCCGTTGACGTAGCTGTCGTCGTTCTTGTCGCGGACGTTGCCGACGACCAGACCGCCGTCGACCGGCACGCAGGTGACCTGGCTGCCGATCAGGACGTTGTCGACCTCCCACCACCACTCGTACGAGGCGTCGTAGTAGTGGAACCGAACCTGCACCTGCGTCTTACCGGCCGCCTGCGGGATCGGAATCTCGGTCAGCTTCGGTCCCCGGACGTCGGTCTCCTGCCGGAGCACATTGGTCCAGGTGGCACCGCCGTCGATGCTGAGGTCCACGTCAGCGGTGTCGTCGTTGAGCTGGTTGAAGTCCTGGTTGAACCGGATGACCGGGGCCGTGACGCTGGTCAGGTCGACCACCGGGCTGACCAGGGAGGTGTCCTGGCTGGTGCCGGCACCGTAGTTGTCGCTGTCGATCATCGCGAAGTTGCCGCTGCCGCCGGTCAGGTTGCCCCGGTCGCCGTCGTCGGTGAACTTCCAGACCTGACCGCTGCCCGCGTTGTCCACGACGGTCCAGCCGGCCGGCGTGGTCGTTGCGTCGAAGGTCTCGTACTCACCGTCGGAGCCGGTCGTGTATCCGGGCGCGGTGGTGCAGACGGTGCTGTCCACCGGCACGGCGACGTTGGCGGTGGCGTTGCCCGAGCCGACAACGACCTCCTTGGTGACGGTCTGGTAGCCCGGGTACTGCGGCTCGTACTTCAGGGTGTACGTCTGCCCGGCCGGCAGCTTGATGCTGTAGCGGCCGTTCGACGGGGTGGTGTAGTCGTAGACACCGGACACACCCGTCACTGTCACCTTCGCGTACAACGGCCAGCCGTGGCCGGAGCCGTCGGTGACCGCTCCGGTGACGTTGACACTCGGCACCGCCGTGAGGGCGACGTCGAGCGTCGTGGTGGCGCCCTTGGTGACCGTCGCCGTCTTGCTGGTGCTGGCGTACCCGAACGCCGCGACGGCGACCTGGTAGTCGCCGGCGGGGAGTTGGGTGGAGAACTTGCCGTCGGCACCGGTGGTCAGCTCACGCTCGGACGCGCCGGTGAGCGTCAGTGTCGCGCCGGCGATCGGGGCGCCGGAGGTCGCGTCGGTGACAGTGCCGGCCAGCGTGCCGATGTCGCCGGTCGGGGCGGCGTTGAGCAACGCGAGGGCGTCCAGTCGGCCTTCGCCGTAGATGTTGTTGTCGGCGGCGGTGCCACCACACTGGTCATCGGCCTTGTCGATCGCCGCGCCGTTGAGCAGCGCGCGGGTGGCATTGACGTCGCCGACCAGCGACGGTGCTGCCGAGTACAGCAGCGCGATCGCGCCCGCGAGGTGCGGTGCGGCCATCGAGGTGCCGCTGATGCTGCCGTAGGCGCTGCCCGGGATGCTCGACCGGATGTTCACGCCCGGCGCGGAGATGTTGGGCTTGATCTCGCCGTTCTGGCCGGCGCCGCGGGCAGAGAAGCCGGCGACGTTGTTGTTGCTGTCGTACGCGCCGGTCGAGTAGTTGCTGACGAGACTGCCCGGCGAGCCACTGGTCTGGCAGGCCGGTCCGCTGTTGCCGTTGGACCAGGCGCCGAAGATCCCGGACGCGGCCCAGGCGTTCGTCACGTCCTCCATGAACGGCTCGTTGGACGGGTCCCGGGTGCCCCACGAGTTGTTGATGATGTTGGGGCGCTTGCTCGCGTCCGCGTTCTGACCGTTGAGGTCCAGCGGTTCGAGCATCCACTGACCGGATTCGACCAGAGCGGCGTCACTGGGGCAGCAGCCGTTCGCCGCGATCCACTTCACCCCGGGGGCGACACCGATCTGGTTCACGCCGTCGGAGCCGGCCATGGTGCCCATCGTGTGCGTGCCGTGGCCGTCGCCGTCGCAGGGGGCGGTGGCGCAGGCCCCGGTGGCGTTGGCGGCGTTGAACCAGTTGTAGTTGTGGTCGAACGTCCCGTCGCCGTTGTTGCCCCGGTAGGAGTTCACCAGCGCCGGGTGGTTGAACTGCACCCCGGTGTCGATGTTCGCGACGGTGATGCCCTCGCCCTTGACGCCGTACTGGGACCAGACGTCGTCGGCGTTGATGTTGGCGATGCCCCACTCCAGGGCGTTCACGGTCTTCTCGTCGGTGCCCTTGGTCGTCTCCGGCACCTTGTACGCGACCGGCGCGTAGAGGCCCTCGACCTCCGAGTGCCCGGCGAACTTCTGGGCCATCGCCAGCGAGCCGCTGTTCACCTTGATGGCGTTGGTGGCCCAGAAGGTCTGGTATTTGGTGCCCGAGCTGTCGAGGTCGGCCCGGATCTTGCCCTGGCTCGCGGCGGCGGTCTTGCGCAGCGCGTCCGCCACCGCCGTACCACGCTTCGACCAGTCCTTGATGGCGCTGGCCTTGCTCAGGTCCGCCCGGTCCTTGAACCGGATCCAGAAGTCCCCTTCACTCTTGGCCTGGAGCTGCTTGGCGAGCTCCGGTCGGATCTTGTCCCCGGTCTGGGCACCCGCCCCCATCGCACCGCCCGGCGCGGCCTGCGCGCCCGAGCTGATCGTGGCCAAGCATGTCGCGGCGAGGATCGTCGCCGCGCCGGCGCTCACCAGTGATCTGGCCGCGCGCCGCCATTGTGGACGTCTGAACATCGGTGCTGCCTCCCTCAGAACGACCCAGGGTGTAAATGGGCCATGGTGGACCTCCCCCATGCACCGCGCGGGTCACGCCGGTTGCCCGAGTGGACACTATGATCGAGAAGAACGGACGATCAAGAACTTGCCGTGAGCAACTTGTCGCTAAGAGTTGCCCTGGCTGGCGGCACGCTTGCCAATCATTGTCAGAACCGTGACGAGAGCTGGGCAGGGATGCCCATCGATCCCGGGTGGTGCGGTGGCCGAGGACGAGGCAACGGTGAACAGGGGCGATCCGGCCGACGAGCCGTTCCCACTGCTGATCGCGGTGACCCCGTCGCCAGCCGAGCGCATCCGGCTCGCGGAGCTTCTCGACGGCATCGCACCGCTGCTGCTGGTGTCCGACCTCGATGAGCTGCGCCGGCTGATCGCCGCTCCGCAGCAGGCAGCCGCCCCGTCCGAACCGGCGCCGGTCGCCGCACTGGTGATCGACTCCGCCCGCTCCAGCGCCCGCTGCGGACAACGTGAGATCGACCTCACCCGCCTGGAACACGACCTGCTGACCTGCCTGATCACCGAGCCGGCCCGGGTCTGGAGCTACGCCGAGCTGCACCGGTCGGTCTGGGGTGACGAGGGGCGCGAACGCAAGGCGGACGTGCAGTCGCTGGTCAAGCGGCTGCGCCGCAAGCTGCACGACCTGGGCACCGGGGCCACCATCGATGTCGTCCGCGGTGTGGGGCTGCGGTTGACCGATCACCAGCAGGCGCGGGTCGAACGGGCCTGACAGCGAGGTCGCATGAACTGATCTCACCCGGGGTACGCCAGGAAGATCAGCATCGACAAGGCGACGAAGAGCGCTGGTAAGGAGAGTCAGGATGCCATTCCCCAATCCCGCGACCGTGTCCATCGGGCTGAAGAAGGCCGCGCACGTCGGGATCGCGGTGAGTGACCTCGACCGCTCGGTCGCGTTCTACCAGGCCCTGCTCGGCGCGGAACCGGTCGTTCGGGACGAGAACATGCACGGCGCCGGTTTCGCGCAGTCACAAGGGTTGCCGACGACGAAGCTGCGGTACGCCACGTTCAACCTCGACAACCTCGGGATCGACCTGATCCAGTTCCAGGAGCCGGTCGGTGACGCCGCCCAGGTGGCGGCCAACCGGCCCGGCTCGATGCACCTGTGCTTCCACGTGGACGACGTGCGCGCGGTCTACGACCGGATGAGCGAGGCCGGGTTCGAGTTCCTCGGACAGCCGTACACGTTCGCGTCCGGCGAGGTGGAGCCGCCGGCGGCGGTCGGCACCGAGGTCGCGTACTTCAACGACCCGGACGGGACGAACCTGGAGATCATCGCGCCGAAGGGTGGCTTCGCCCGCAGCGAGTGAGCCGACACGGGCGGCGTGGGGTCCGGCCGGGAACGGCCCGCCCCACGCCGCTCACTCCAGGAACAACGGGTCAGATCAGCCCGGCCCGGGCCCACAGCAGACGGCCCGGCCCCGCCACCAGGCCAACGTCCGCCAGGTGGGCGTGCACCCGCGCCGCGGACCAGCGGAGGGTGGCGCGCCAGTGCGGGTTGGCGCGGGCAGCGGCCCGACCGACCGCCGGCGGAATGCCCACGGCCGCGTACACGTCGGGATGGACCAGGCGGTTGGCGATCGTGCAGGCCGCGCGACCGACCAACAGTCGGGCGTACGCCATGCCCACCGGGCCGGTGGCCGCGACCTCGGCGGCCAGTTCCTCGCGGGCGAACCGGACGTGCCGCGCCTCCTCCACCACATGGACGCGGGAGACCATCCGGATGAGCGGCTGTAGTGACTCGTCCGCCATGATCTCGCGCTGGAACGCGTCGAGGATCTCCTCCGCGATGAGGATCGCGGCGTACATCCGGGGGCCGCTGGCGGTGGCCTTGAGGAAGCGCCCGAGGTGGTGGTCCACAGTGCTCGCGCGGTAGACCGGACAACCCATCGCCTCGATCAGCCGGCCGAACATGATGGAGTGCCGGCACTCGTCGGCGACCTCGGTCAACGCGTACTGGGCCTGCCGGCTGGTCGGGTCGGCACGGTAGTACTCCCGGATCAGCATCTGCATGAGGATCGTCTCGAACCACAGCCCGGCGCTGGCCGCGCTGGCCACCTCGTGCCTGGTCAGCTCGACGCGCTGCTCCTCGCTGAGCTGCTCCCACAGCGGCGTGCCGTAGAGGCTGCTGCGCTGTGGCGGGAGCCAGTAGGCGCCGGGGGTGTGCGGGGCGTCCCAGTCGATCTCGACGGTGGGGTCGTAGCTGGTCCGCAGTGAGGACGTGAGCAGTCGCTCGGCGACCGCCGCGCGCCCGGTTTCCGCCGCCTCCATGGCTCCTCCATATTGACGTGACGACCAGTAACTGTTACGAGTAGTAGCATGCAATCGCCGCTCACCGATGTCAATGCGTCCGACCCGTCGGCCACGCCCCCCGACGGCAGTCCGAAGGCGAAGGGCAACGGCCGCCGAGACCGTTGGGCAGACCATCGTGAGCAACGACGGCAGGAGTTGGTCGGTGCCGCGGTGCAGGCGCTGCTGCGGCACGGGCCGGAGGTCGACATGGAACAGGTGGCCGCCGCCGCGGGCGTCAGCAAACCGGTCCTGTACCGCTACTTCGCCGACAAGTCGCAGCTCTGGGTCGCGGTCAGCGAGGTGGTGGCGGCCCGGATGGTCGACACCATCGCGCCCGCCGTCGAACAGGTCCGCGAGGAACGTGGCCTGGTCGAGGCGACGATCGACGCCTACCTCGGCGTGATCGAGTCGGAGCCGAGGCTCTACCGGTTCCTGATCCACCAGTCCGGCGACCCCGGCATCCACCAGGTGATCGCCGGCACCAGCCGGCAGGTGGCCGCCGGGCTCGCCCGGGTGATCGGCGACCGGCTACGCACGCTGGGCCTGGACGCCGGTCCCGCCGAGCCCTGGGCGTACGGCCTGGTGGGTTTCGTGCAGGCGGTCGGCGACTGGTGGACCACGCACGGCCAGCCGATCAGCAGGGCTGCCCTCACCGACTACCTGACCACTCTGCTGTGGAGCGGCATCGAAGGGGTGCGAGCCAGCGCCGACCTGCCGCACGAGCTCACCCGCGCCCACGAGCGGATCGTGCCGTGAGCTACCACGGCCCGGCGGGTGTCGAGGGCACGTCGGTTCGGGTGCACCTCAGCGGGCGGTGGGAGCCGGTCGACGGCCGCTTCCACTGGGGCGGGCGGATCGAGCCCGAGCCACGGGTGGCTCACCTGCTGCGCTCCGGCCGGCGCGACGTCGAGTTGCGCATCGCCGACCGCGTCCGGGCGGCCCGACTGGCCGAGGTCGATCCGTGGGGCGGCGTACGAATCACCGGCGTGGGCGATCCACCCTGGCCACCCGTGGCCGACCCGACCTGCGCGCCCGAGCTCACGGAGGAGTGAATGGAGACAGACGTTGCCATCATCGGCGCCGGCTTCGGCGGCCTGGGCGCCGCCATCCGCCTACAGCGGGCCGGCTTCACCGACTATCTCGTCTTCGACAGGGGTGCGGACGTCGGCGGCACCTGGCGTGACAACAGCTATCCGGGCTGCGCGTGCGATGTCCCGTCGCACCTCTACTCGTTCTCCTTCGCCCCCAACCCCGGCTGGTCGAACACGTTCTCCGGCCAGCCGGAGATCTGGGACTACCTGCGTGGCTGCGTCGACCGCTTCGGGATACGCCCCAGGTTGCGGTTGCGCCACGAGGTGCGGGAGGCGAGGTGGGACGAGCAGCGCCAACGCTGGCTGTTGCGCACCTCGGGCGGCGACCACAGCGCCCGGGTCCTGATCTGTGCCGCCGGCCCGCTGAGCGACCCGGCCATCCCCGACCTGCCCGGGATCGACGAGTTCGCCGGCACGGTGTTCCACTCCGCCCGTTGGCGACACGACCACGACCTGACCGGCCGGCGCGTCGCGGTGATCGGCACCGGCGCCTCGGCCGTCCAGTTCGTGCCACAGATCCAGCCGACGGTCGAGAAGCTGACGCTCTTCCAGCGCACTCCCGCCTGGATCATGCCGAGGCTGACGCGCCGGATCAGCGGGGTCGAGCAGGCCGCGTTCCGCACCGTGCCCGGCGCGCAGCGGGCCGCCCGGGCAGGGCTCTACCTGGTACGCGAGAGCATGGGCCTGGGCTTCCTGCACCCGGCGGTCAACCGCCTCGCCTCGCGCCTGTCAGTGCGTACGCTGCGGCGTCAGGTTCCCGACCCGAACCTGCGGGACAAGCTCACCCCCCGGTACGCGATGGGCTGCAAGCGGGTGCTGATCTCCAACGACTACTGGCCGTCGCTCACCCGCCCGAACGTCGACGTGGTCACCGCCGGCATCGCCCGGATCGTGCCGGACGGTCTCGTCACCGACGACGACGTCCGCCACCGGGCGGACACGATCATCCTCGGGACCGGCTTCCACGTCACCGACTCCCCCGTCGTCCGGCGCATCCACGGTCGGGGCGGGCGCAGCCTGGGCGACGCGTGGACCCCCAGCATGCGCGCGTACCGGGGCACGACCATCGCCGGTTTCCCCAACCTGTTCTTCCTGCTCGGCCCGAACACCGGGCTCGGGCACACCTCGGTGGTGCTGATGATCGAGGCACAGCTGCATCTGGTGCTCGCGGCCCTGCGTCACATGCGGGCCACTGGCATTCAGGCCATCGAGCCCACCGCCCAGGCGCAACGACGCTGGACCGAGCGGGTCGACCAGAAGATGGCCGGCACCGTCTGGCAGACCGGCTGTTCGAGCTGGTACCTCGACACCACCGGCCGCAACACCACCATCTGGCCGGGCTTCGCCACCAGCTTCCGGATGCGGCTGCGCCGGTTCCGCCCGGCCGACTACCAGATCGTCTCGACCGGTAGCACCCCCAACGAACCGGAGCGGGAGCACGCCGATGCGGTATGACCTGGCCGGCAAGATCCTGCTCATCACCGGCGCGGCGCGCGGCATCGGGGCGCAGCTGGCCCGCGAGGCCGTCGCCCGCGGGGCCCGGGTCGCCCTCGTCGGTCTGGAAGGCGAGCTGCTCGAACAGCTCAGCGCCGACCTCGACGCGCACTGGTACGAGTGTGACGTCACCGATCAGGCGGCGTTGGACGCGGCGGTCGCCTCCACTGTGGACCGCTTCGGTGGCCTCGACGTGGTCGTGGCCAACGCGGGCATCGCGAACCTCGGCACCGTCGCCGTGGGACCTGTCGACGCGCTGGTCCGTACCGTTGAGGTGAACCTCTGCGGCGCAATCCGCACGGTCAGCGCGGCGCTACCTCACGTCACCGCGGCCCGTGGCCACGTCCTGATCGTCTCGTCGGCTGCCGCTTTCACGGCGATGCCCGGGATGGCCGCCTACTGCGCGTCCAAGGCGGGTGTGGAGCAGTTCGCCAACGTGCTGCGCCTGGAGACCCGCCCACGCGGCGTCACCGTCGGCACGGCGCATCCCATCTGGATCGACACCGACCTGGTCCGCGATATCCGTGACGACCTGGCGTCGTTCCGCACCGCGCTGGGCCGGTTGCCGTGGCCGCTGTCCACAGTCGTACCCGTCGAGCAGTGCGTCGAGGCCCTGCTCCACGGCATCTCGCGCCGCAAGCGCAAGGTGTACGTGCCACGGTCGCTCGCCCTGGTGCAGGCGCTGCGGCCGGTGGTGCTGAGCGGCCTCTCGGACGCGTTGATCACCCGGTTCGGCGGCCAGACCATGGTCGGCCAGATGGAGGACGAGGTACGCCAGCTCGGGCGTTCCTTCGGCAGGACGTCGGTGGGAGAGCGGTCATGAGCATTCATTTCCGACGTGCTGGCAGCGGAGAGCCGCTCGTGCTCATCCACGGTATCGGTCACCGCCATCAGGCGTGGGAGCCGGTGTTCGACCGGCTGACCGCCCACCACGAGGTGATCGCGCTCGACCTGCCGGGCTTCGGGAACTCTCCGGTGCCCGGCACCGGCATGCCCGCCGACATGGCCGCCACCGTGGCCGGGGTCCTGCCGGCGCTGACCGAGTGGGGGCTGGAGCGTCCGCACGTCGCCGGCTACAGCCTCGGTGGGGCGATCGCCCTGGAGCTTGCCGCCACCGGGGCGGTCGCCTCGGCCACCGCCTTCTCCCCCGCCGGCTTCTTCACAGCGGCGGAGCGCCGCCGGGCGCTGGCCATCCTCCGGATGCTGCGGGCCAACTCGTACCTGCCCGCCCCGATCATGCGGGTCGCACTGCGCTCGGCGTACCTGCGGGCGTTGTGCTTCGCGCCGCTGATGGCCCGCCCCACGCTGCTGGATCTCGAGCGCGCGCTGGGCGACGCGCTCGCGCTGCGACGCGGGGCCGGCTTCAACGCCGTGGCCCGAGCCGCCCGCGACTATCGCTTCGACTGCCCGCGGTTGTCCGACGCGACGGTGCCGGTGACCATCGGCTGGGGGGACTGCGACCGGATCTTCGGCGTCCACCAGGCCGAGCGCGCCCGGGCGGGCCTGCCGGCGGCGCGGGTGGTGACGTTGCCCCGTTGCGGGCACGTGCCGATGAGCGACGACCCGGACCTGGTGGCCGCGCTCATCCTGGAGACCACCGGCGCCGTGCCCCGCACCGAACGACCGGATCCGTCGGTCTCCGCCCAGGTCACGAGTCAGGAAGATCACTTCACACTCTAAAAACTTGCAGACTGTGCAAGTTCGCTCCTAATCTCGCCCGCGTGACCGACACCGACCACGCTGCGCCCGGGCGTCGCGACCGCAAGAAGGCGCAGACGCGGGCCGCGCTGACCGCCGCCGCGCTACGGCTGGTCGCGGAGCGCGGCCTGGAGCACGTCACGGTGGAGGAGATCAGCGAGGCCGCGGACGTGTCCTCACGGACCTTCTTCAACTACTTCACCTGCAAGGACGAGGCCCTCACCGACGATCCGGCACTCGACGGCAACCCGGTCGTGGCGCGTCTGGCAGCCGCCCCCGCGCAGGTGTCGGCGTTGCAGGCCGTGCGGGTCGCCCTCGACGAGTCGGTCGACTCGATCCAGGCCGACGGGGAGTTGTGGCGGCTGCGACTGACGGTCATCACCCAGAACCCCGCGCTGCTGCCCCGGCTGGTGGCCGGCAACAGCGCGACCGAGCAGGCCATGGTCGCGGTCGTCGCCACCCGCCTCGGCGTCGGCCTCGACCACGGCCATCCGCCGCTGGTCGTCGCTGTCGCCGGTGCCGCCTTCCGCACCGCGATGCTGCGCTGGGCCGCCGGTGACGACGACCGGCCCCTGCACGACTTCGTCGACGAGGCGTTCGCCGCGATCGCCGCCGGCCTACCGGATCCGCCGGCCCTCTCCTGACCCGCCAGCCCCTGCCCCGCCGCATCAGCTCCGGGGTCAGTCACTCCGCCACAAACCCGACAAGGGAGCGTCAATGACCACCACCGTCCCGCCCGCCGACACCGCCGACGTCGGCACGCGCATGTCGCGTCGGGAGGTTCTGCAGGCCCTTTCCGGCCTGATGGTCGGCATGTTCGTGTCCATCCTCGCCTCCACTGTGGTAGCGAACGCGCTGCCGCGGATCATCGCGGATCTGAACGGCAGCCAGACCGTCTACACGTGGATCGTCACCAGCGAACTGCTCGCCATGACGGCGACGGTGCCGCTGTGGGGCAAGATGGCCGACCTGTACAGCAAGAAGCTGCTGATCCAGTTGTCGCTGGGACTGTTCGTGGTGGGTTCACTCATCGCGGGCTTCACGCCGAACGTCGAGGTTCTGCTGCTCAGCCGGGTCGTCCAGGGCATCGGCGCCGGCGGCATGACGGCGCTGGCCACGATCGTCATGGCGGCGATGATCCCGCCACGTGAGCTGGGCCGCTACGCCGGCATCTTCGGCGCGGTCTTCGGTGTGGGCACCATCGCCGGTCCGCTGATCGGCGGCCTGCTCGTCGACACGTCGTGGCTGGGCTGGCGGTGGTGCTTCCTGATCGGCGTCCCGTTCAGCATCATCTCCATCGCCCTGCTCCAGCGCACCCTGCACCTGCCGGTCGTCCGCCGCAAGGCGAAGATCGACTGGCTGGGCGCCCTGCTCATCACCTCGGGCGTCTCCACCCTGCTGATCTGGTCGTCCCTGGCCGGCAACAAGTTCGACTGGGCCTCCGGCTGGACGGCCCTGATGGTCATCGGCGGGCTGGTCCTGCTGGCGCTGGCCGTGGTCGTCGAGTCGCGGGCGGCGGAGCCGATCGTCCCGCTGAGCATCTTCCGCAACCGCACTGTCTCCCTGGCCACCATCGCCAGCGTGCTGGTCGGTGTCGCGATGTTCGGCGGCACCGTCTTCCTGTCCCAGTACTTCCAGATCTCGCTGGGCAAGTCGCCCACCGTCGCGGGTCTGATGAGCCTTCCGATGATCTTCGGTCTGCTCGTCTCGTCGACGGTGGCCGGCCAGCTCATCACGAAGTACGGCCGGTGGAAGGCGTACCTGGTGGCCGGTGCCGCAGTGATGACCGTCGGGATGCTGCTGCTGGGCACCATCGACGCCAACACCAGCGTCGTCGTGCTGTCGATCTACATGGCCGTGCTGGGCGTCGGCGTCGGCATGCTCATGCAGAATCTCGTGCTCGCCGCGCAGAACGACGTGCCGGCCCACGAGCTCGGTGCCACCACCTCCGTGCTGACGTTCTTCCGCAGCATGGGCGGCGCGATCGGAGTCAGCGCCCTCGGCGCGGTCCTGGCAAGTCGGGTGACCTCGCTGACGACCGACCGGCTCGGCCCGGCGGCGACCGCCGGCGGTGGCTCCGCCGAGGTGCCCGACCTGTCCACCCTGCCCGAGCCGGTGCTGCGCATCGTGCAGGACGTGTACGGCATCGCCACCGCGGACCTCTTCCTGGTCGGCGCCCCGATCGCGCTGCTCGCGCTGATCGTCGTGCTGTTCATCAAGGAGAAGCCGCTGCACACCCTCAGCGGGGACGAACGACGCGCCCAGGAGGAGGCGGCGGCAAAGGTCGCGATTCACTGAGCCGTACGCCAGCAGAGCGGGGGCGGGCCGGTTGGCCCGCCCCCGCTCTGCGCCCGGTTCCGCGTTTCTCGGTAATGACATGACGTGAACCCACTGCCACGTAACGTGAGATCGAGCCGGTCAACGGCTGACGCCAGACGTGCGCCGGCCGCCACTGCGGCGGCGCCGCTCGGCCAACTGCCGGGTCGGACAGCTCGGCAACGTCGCGGCCTGTTCGGCCGCAGGAGGTGTGGACGATGCCCATGCTGTCGGTCTTCGATCCCCGGCACACTGTCGCTCCCCCGGGATACAGCCGCTGGCTCATCCCGACCGCGGCACTGGCCGTGCACGTGTGCATCGGCCAGGTCTACGCGACGAGTGTCTACAAGAACTCCCTCATCGCGCACTTCGACGTCAGCCAGACGGCGATCGGGGCGATCTTCAGTATCGCCATCGTCATGCTGGGCTCGTCGGCGGCGGTCGGTGGCCGTTGGGTGGAGCGGAACGGACCGCGCCGGGCGATGTTCGCCTCGGCGTGCTTCTGGGCCGTCGGGTTCCTGGTCGGCGCGCTCGGCATCGCGACCCAACAACTCTGGCTCCTCTACCTCGGTTACGGCGTCATCGGCGGCATCGGGCTCGGCATCGGCTACATCTCGCCCGTCTCCACACTGATCAAGTGGTTTCCGGACCGTCCCGGCCTCGCCACCGGGCTGGCCATCATGGGGTTCGGCGGCGGCGCTCTGGTCGCCGGCCCCCTCGCGCGCCAACTGCTCTCCCTCTACGACTCCGGTTACAACCCCAGCAACCCGGCCGCCGTGGCGTCGGGCAGCGCCCTCGTGGCGCTCTTCGTCACGTTCGGCATCGGCTATTTCGTGATCATGATGTTCGGCCCGTTCAACGTCCGGGTTCCGGCGCCCGACTGGCGGCCCGCCGGGTTCGATCCTGCGAGCGTCGCCGCCCGGCCTCTGGTGACTACGGCGAGCGTGTCCGCGTCGAACGCCGTGCGTACCCGGTCGTTCTGGTTGCTGTGGATCGTGCTGTTCTGCAACGTCACAGCGGGCATCGGCATCCTGGAGCAGGCAAGCCCCATGATCCAGGACTTCTTCCGGGACAACGGGACCGCCACCACGGTCTCGGTGACGGCGGCGGCCGGTTTCGTGGGGGTGCTGTCGCTGTTCAACATGGCTGGCCGGTTCGTCTGGTCGACGACGTCGGACCTCATCGGCCGCAAGCCCATCTACATGGTCTACCTCGGCGTCGGCATGGTGCTGTACCTGCTGCTCGCCGTGGCCGGCCACTCCGCGACCGCGGTCTTCGTGCTGATCGCCGCCGCGATCATCTCCTTCTACGGCGGTGGCTTCGCCACAATGCCCGCCTACCTGCGTGACCTGTTCGGCACCTTCCAGGTCGGGGCCATCCACGGCCGGATCCTCACCGCCTGGTCGGCCGCGGGTGTCGCCGGCCCGCTGATCGTCAACGGGATCCTCGACACCCAGGGCAAGCCCGGCACCCTCACCGCGTCGGCGTACCGGCCCGCGCTGTTCACCATGGTCGGCATCCTCGCCATCGGGTTCATCGCGAACCTGCTGGTCCGTTCCGTGCCCGATCGGTTCCACGAACCGAACCGAGGACCGACCTCGCCCGTGGCGAAGGCCACCGTCACCGAGCCGGTCGCTCTCGGGCGGGACAGCCAGCCGCCCGCGCCGCCGCGCGTCGGTAGCCAGACCGGGCGGCTCTGGTTGTCGTGGCTGCTGGTCGCGGTGCTACTCGGGTACGGCATCGTCCAGACCGCCATCACCGCCGCGAAGCTGTTCACCGGCTGACGCGCGGCGGCCCATCGCCGCCAGACCTCTTGCATCGCAACGGAAGGCGCCCCTCGAAAGGGGCGCCTTCCTTCCGTTCCGCCGATCCGCTCAGAGCCGGGTCACCGACCGGTTCTCGTTGAGCCGCTCCCGTTGTGGCACGACCGTGTACTTCGGATCGCGGGCCGACACCCTTCCCGCTTCGAAGACGCCGAACCGGGTGGCGACCGACGATGCCACGAGGGCGGCGCCGGAGATCGCCGCCAGGACCCGGCTGCGTCGACTGAGCAGCGCGGTGGCTGCGCCCACGGCGAGCAGGGCGCGTCCCGCCTTGACCAGCCGGCCGCTGCGTCCGTGCGTGTAGGGCTCGCTGGTGAGGCCCTGCCGCTCCAGCTGGTGCCCTCCGCCAAACTCGATGGCCGCGGCGGCCAGGGCGAGTCGTCGCAGTGGGGCGGTCTCCGCGGCCGGCGCCGCGATCAAGCCGACCCCGGACGCGGCGGCGAGCGCGCTGCCGGCGAAGACGAACGGCAGCGACGGGTAGGCGTCGTGCCAGGACGGCACTGCCGTGTCGGCGAGCAGCACCCCGGTGTACGTCGCCAGCGCCGGCGCGGTGGCCGCCGCGGCCAGGCCGGCGACGTTGCCGATGGGCGGCGCGATCCGACGGGCGAGGCCGAGCACACCGTGCTGCGGGAGCAGCGGCGCGAGCTCGGCGACCGCGGCCACGCCGGCCATCGGGCCGAACGCGGCGAGGATCCAGGTGCCGACCGACATCGGCGAGGTCACCTTGGCCACCCGGAGCATGTGATGGAACCGGGCCGGCCGGCCGAGGTCATGGACCAGCAGGTACGTGCTGGCGGCGACGCCACCGAGGGCAGTCCAACGGCCCACAGTGCGCAGCGCGGGTCGTCCGGTCAGTTGGGCGCCCGCGCCGATCAGCGCACTTCCGGCGGCGAGGCCTCCGGTGAACAGGTAGCCGGCGATGTCGTACTTCCACACCGGCGGCTTCAGTACCGGTCGGCCGTAGTAGGAGGCGAAGTCGGCCGGCGGCACCGTGAGTTGCTCGCCGCCGCGGGTCATCGCCGCCTGCCCAGGAACGCGACCGCCGTGGCGACCGCCATCGTCATCGCCGCCAGGCCGGCACGCTTCCACATGGCCGGCAGGTCACGGGTGGTCACAATCGGGTCCGGTGGCAGCCCGTACACCTCCGGCTCGTCGAGCAGCAGGAAGAACGCTCCATCACCGCCGACACCGTCGTTCGGGTCGTGCCCGTACAACCGCGCCTCCGGCACGCCCCGCTCATGCAGCTTCGCCACCCGCGCGGCGGCCCGCTCCCGCAACTCGTCCAGTTCCCCGTACTGGATCGACTCCGTCGGGCACGCCTGCGCACACGCCGGCGTCATGCCGACCCCGAGCCGGTCGTAGCACAGCGTGCACTTCCACGCCCGACCGTCATCCTTGCGTTGATCGATGACGCCGTACGGGCAGGCGGAAATGCAGTAACCGCAGCCGTTGCAGATGTCCTCCTGCACCACCACGGTGCCGAACTCCGTCCGGAACAGGGAACCTGTCGGGCAGACATCCAGGCAGGCCGCGTGGGTGCAGTGCTTGCACACGTCCGACATCATCAACCAGCGAAAATCCGTCCGCCCCTCCGAGCCCGAGCCCCTCCCCGGCGGCTGCGCACCCGGCATCCCCAGAAACTCCGGCCCGCCCGACATGCGGGCCGCTGCGGCGGGCGAGCCGGTGGGCAGGCCGGGGTCCGTTCCGGTGTCGGTGCTGGTACGCGCGCCGACCGCAGCCGTCACCGGGCTGATCGCCGGCCCGTCCGGGTCCCCCTCGAACGCCGGAGTCGCCCAGCCCACCGAACGGGGCTGCTCCACGAACGCGACGTGCCGCCACGAGTTCGCGGTCAACGCGCCCGTGTTGTCGTACGACATGCCCAGCAGGTCGAGTCCACTCTCGGGGACGCCGTTCCACTCCTTGCAGGCCACCTCGCACGCTTTGCAGCCGATGCAGACGCTGGTGTCGGTGAAGAACCCCATCCGCGGCGGCGGGTTCTCGTAGCCGGCGTCCGGTGCGGGGTCCAGCGGCCCGTACAGGGCGTTGGCGTGGTGCATCGGTCAGGCCTCCTGGTCGCTGCTGCTGTCGGCGACGTCGGTCGTGACCATCGGCGGGTATCGGTGGACGAGGTTTCCCGACCGCCGCCGGTAGTCGATGACGAGGTCCACCAGGTCCTGTCCTCTGGGGCGTCGTCCGGGCCGGACGTCGCACGTGCCGACCTTGCTCTCCTGAATCAGGACGTTGGGGTCGAGGGTGATGCCGAACAGGTCGTTGGCCGAGTCGCCGGTCACCAGGCCCTCGTAGCCGAAGTGGTACGGCAGCCAGAGCTGGTGGATGATCCGGCCATCCACCCGCAGCGGCGTCACGCGGTCGGTCACCAGCACCTTCGCCTCGACCGCCGCCCGGCTGGTGACCAGGTGCGCCCAGCCCAGGTGACTCAACCCTCGCAGGGCCGCCAACTCCGGCGACACCTCGACGAACATCTCGGGTTGCAGCTCGGCCAGCGGTGACACCGTCCGGCTCATCCCGCCGGCGGTGTGGTGCTCGGTGAGCCGGCTGACAGTGAACACGTACGGGAACACCTGGCTGTGCTCCTGCGGCGGGCTCGGGTTGAGCGTGTTGATCGGGTGGGTGTAGACCTTGCGGGTCGGGTTGGCCTGCTGGCGGTAGAGCGGGTTGCGCACCGGCGACTCGACCGGCTCGTAGTGGGTGGGCATCGGTCCGTCGAGCACCCCGGTCGGCGCGTACAGCCAGCCTTTGCCGTCTCCCTGAAGGATGAACGGGTCGTCGCCGGCGATGCCCGCCACACCGGAAGCGTCGTGCGCCGGCCGGTACGACGGTGGTTTGGTCTTCTCGAAGTCCGGTACGTCGTAGCCGGTCCACTCGCTCTTGTCCGCGTCCCACCAGACGTAGCGTTTGCGCTCACTCCACGGGTTGCCGTCCGGGTCGGCGGAGGCACGGTTGTAGAGGATGCGCCGGTTCGCCGGCCACGCCCAACCCCACTCGGGTGCCACCAGGGACTGCTCCGAGCCGGGTTTGCGGCGGGCCGCCTGGTTGACGCCGTCGGCGTACACCCCGGTGTAGATCCAGCAACCGCCGACGGTGGAGCCGTCGTCCTTCATCTCGGTGAACGACGCCAGCGGCCGGCCGGTCGCCACGTCGTACCCGTTGATCTCGCGCAGCACCGCCTCTGCGCTCGGCTCGACGTTCGGGCCGTGCGTGGGGTAGTCCCAGGCCAGGTCCAGCAGCGCACGGTCGCGCGGCTTCGTCGACGTCGCCAGCCGTTCCCGGATGACGCGACCGAGATGGTAGAAGAACCAGAGTTCGGAGCGGGCGTCGCCTGGTGGCTCGACGGCCTTCTCCCGCCACTGCAACAGCCGTTGGGTCTGGGTGAAGGTGCCCTCCTTCTCCACGTGGGAGGCGGCCGGTAGGAAGAACACCTCGGTGCGGCACCGCTCGGGCACGATCTCGCCGGTCTCGATCTCCGGCGCGTTCTGCCAGAACGTGGCGCTCTCGATCATGAACAGGTCGCGGACCACGAGCCAGTCGAGGTTGGCCATGCCGAGACGCTGCGCCCGGCCGTGCGCGGAGCCGACCGCCGGGTTCTGCCCGAGCAGGAAGTAGCCCTTGATCTTGCCGTCGATCATGTCGAGCACCTGCTGGTAGGTGCCGTGGTCGCCGGTCATCCGCGGCATGTACCCGTAGCAGTAGTCGTTGTCGGCGGTGGCGGCGTCGCCCCAGTACGCCTTGAGCAGGTTGACGCCGTAGGTGCGGGCGTTGCCCCAGAAGCCCTTCTGGCCGGGGTGCGCGATGCTGTTCACCCACTCGTCCAGGGTCGGGTGATTGGCGTGATGCGGCATCGGCAGGTAGCCCGGAAGCAGGTTGAACAGCGTCGGGATGTCGGTGGACCCCTGGATGCTGGCGTGTCCGCGCAGGGCCATCACCCCACCGCCCGGGCGGCCCACGTTGCCCAGCAGGAGCTGGATGATCGCGCCGGTGCGGATGTACTGCACGCCGACGCTGTGCTGCGTCCAGCCCACCGAGTAGACGAGCATGCCGGTCCGGTCCCGGCCGGAGTTCTCCGTCCACGCCCGGGCCAGTTCGAAGAACTTCTCCTGCGGGATGCCGCAGACCCGTTCCACCATCTCCGGGGTGTAGCGGGCGAAGTGCCGCTTGAGGATCTGGTAGACGCAGCGCGGGTGCTGCAACGTCTCGTCACGTTCGGTCTCGCCGCCGACAGGCGCGCCGTGCGACTCGTTCTCCAGCCCGGCCGCCGTCTCCCGCTGCGTCTCGCTGTCGCGGGTCGTCCGGTTCTGTGAGTGACCCTCGTACCGCCAACTGGCCTGGTCGTAGGTGGCGTTGTCGTCGTTGAAGCCGGAGAAGAGGCCGTGCATGTCCTCGGTGTCGGCGTACTCCTCGGTCACGATGGTCGCGGCGTTGGTGTAGGCGACGACGTACTCCCGGAAGTCCAGCTCGTTGTCGAGGATGTAGCGCACCACCCCGCCGAGCAGCGCGATGTCGGTGCCCGCCCGGATCGGCAGGTACGAGTCAGCCAGCGCGCTGGTACGGGTGAACCGCGGGTCGACGTGGAAGACCTTCGCGCCCCGACGCTTGGCCTCCATCACCCACTGGAAACCCACCGGGTGTGCCTCGGCCATGTTCGAACCCTGGATGACGATGACGTCGGAGTTCGACAGGTCCTGCTGGTACTGGGTGGCGCCGCCACGACCGAAGCTGGTCCCCAGACCGGGGACGGTGGAGGAGTGTCAAATACGGGCCTGGTTCTCGATCTGGAGCGCCCCCATCGCGGTGAACAACTTCTTGATGAGGTAGTTCTCCTCGTTGTCCAGCGTCGCCCCACCCAGGCTGGAGATACCCAGCGTCCGGTTGAGCGGTCGACCCTCGGCGTCAACGTCCTCCCAGGTTTCGTCCCGGGCGGCCAGGACCCGATCGGCGATCATGTTCAGCGCCGTGTCGAGGTCGAGGTCCTCCCACTCGGTGCCGTACGGCCGGCGGTAGCGGACCGTGGTCTGCCGCAGCGGACTGGTGACCAGGCTCTTGCTGGCCGCGCCCTTCGGGCAGAGCCGACCCCGCGAGATGGGGCTGTCCGGATCGCCCTCGATCTGACTGACCTGCCCGTCCTTAACGAACACCCGCTGACCACAACCAACAGCGCAGTACGGGCACACGGACCGGGCCATCGAATCGGCGGTGTCGGTGCGGGCGGTGAGCGCGCGGGACCCGTCGGACTTCGCCGCGGCACCCCGGCCCAGCGGGTCGGTGCCGGTGAGCTGGCGATAGACCGGCCAGCCCTCGAACCAGCTGCGCACCCCCATCGCCGCACCTTCCCGACCAATCCCGCCAAATATGAACACTCTGACGTTAGATGAGGTGCCGGCCCGGTCGCAGCGGGATCACAAACAGTCATGCCTTTCCCAGCCCCTTGGTGCGGGTCGGGAGAGGCATGGAGTACGGCGCTGGTCAGTGCGGTTGCAGCTGGCCCATGTGCTGGTCGCTGAATGTCCGGTAGCGGCGCAGCTCCCAGAACAGCCAGCCGATGCTGATGATCGCCAACACGACGAAGACCAGCGAACCGGAGAACGTGTCCCAGAGGGTGTGCAGGACGACGACACCCAGGAACGTGCCGATGAACCCGAAGAGCCGAGCGACGCTCGGGCTCGCCAGCAACGCCCAGAGCGCGCCGGCGGTCAGCCCGGTCCAGGCGGTGTGACCGGCGGGCGCCGTCAGACCCCGAATGAAGAGCGTCTGCTCCACCGCGCCGATGTTGCCCTGCGAACTCAGCAGCGCGCTGAAGGCGTAGCCCATCGTCTCCAGCGCGGCGAACCCCATCCCGGCGGCGATGCCGATGATCAGCCCGTCGGAGGGCACTCGGCGCCGACGCTGGGCCACCACCGTGAACAGCAGCACCACCGGGACGATCAGCTTCGCCGACTCCTCGATCAACGCGACGAACAGCATCGGCAGGGTGCCGAGGCCGCGCAGGGTGTCGTACTCCAGGGTGCCGGCGACCACCGTGCCGATCACACCGCCGAAGAACGCCGACGTCACCAACACCGACGCCGGCACCTGCCACCGCCCGGTGCGGGCCTGCGCGAACGTCAGGAACGTCAACGGCACCAACGTCGCCCCGAGCAGGATCAACGCCGGTACGAAGTTCGGATTTTTGGTGCTGACCAGGGTCCGCAGCACCGCCAGATAAAGGATCAGCCCGATGACGAGCACCCCGACCCACGCCCACCGGCGCCAACGATCACCCATACCGCGCAGTCTGGCGGACCAAGGTTACGAACACTAGTCGTGGCTTTGTCTGGGTGTTCGAGAAGAGGCGGCCGGACCTTCGCACTCGGTTCAAGTGAGGTCTCGCCGTCTCCCGAGGAACAAGGCGACGCCCACCGCGCTCGCGTCGTACGTCGTCGGCCCGCCCACCGAGATCTTGCCGATCTCTATGTTGCAAGTATCAGCGTCGCCGTCGGTTCCGAGAGCTTGTCGTGTCGGTCGACGGAACTGCCGTTCCCGCAAGGTGACGAGTCGCCCGAAGCTGAACGCGTGTTGTCAGCGGCAGAAGAGCGTACGCAACACGCTGCCGGCTGTGCCGGTCTGTGATGGCGGCTTCGGCACGAGGGGTGCCTGGCGACCGACCGGGGTCAGATCCAGTCGGGTAGCGTCTCACCGTGTATCAGGCGATCTTGCTGGACGTGTACGGCACGCTCGTACACGATGATGAGATCTTGGTCAATGACGTCTGCGTGCAGGTAGCAGATTTGATCGCAGTCGATCCGTCTGCTATCGCGGCGGAGTGGTCCCGACGGCTGGAGGCCAGCGCCGAAATGGCGTATGGGGCCGGTTTTCGTACGCTCGCAGACCTGACGCTCGGCAGCCTCGCCGAGGCTGTGGCGAACTTCGGGGCATCCGTGGAGCTTGAGCCGATCTGCCGGAAGCAGCTGCACTTCTGGCGTCATCCACCGTTGTACGACGACAGCCGGCCGTTCCTCGATGCTGTGAAGGTGCCGGTGTGCCTGGTCTCCGACGTCGACCAGGACGACCTGACGGCGGTGCTGCGGTGGCACGGCGTCACCGTCGCCGCTGCGGTGACGAGCGAAGAAGCCCGCGCATACAAGCCCCGCCCCGAACCGTTCCAGCTCGCGCTGGCCCGCCTCGGCCTGGGCCCCGGCGACGTGATCCACATCGGTAACTCCGCATCGTCCGATGTCGCCGGAGCCGCCGCTCTGGGTATCGACACGGCATTCCTCGATCGTGCTGGAGACGGCCCGCCGCCGTCGGGGGTCACGGCAACCTACACCGCGGCGACGCTGACGGCATTGCTGCCCCAGGTGTTGCCATGTTGAAGATCCTGGTCAGCGGCTGCCTGGGCGGCGCACCGATCCGGTTCAACGAGACCGGCGTACCGGTCGCCTCTCCGATCTGGCAGCGGTGGGCTTCTGAAGGGCGCCTCGTGTCGCTGTGTCCAGAACTGGCCGTCGGATTCCCGGTGCCCCGCCCGCCAGCCGAGATCGTCGGCGGCAGCGCGGCCGACGTCCTCGACGGCCGCGCCCAAGTACACGAAGCATCGGGCCGTGACGTCACCGAACTGTTCCAGGCGGCGGCGCAGCGGGCGGTCGACAAGGCACTGCAGGCTGGCGTCGGGCTCGCCATCCTGGTCGACGGCAGCCCTGCCTGCGGTAGCACCTACGTTCACGACGGAACCTTCACCGGCGTCACCGTCGCTGGGCGTGGCGTCGCGGCCGAGGCGTTGCGCCGCCGGGGCATCCCTGTGTTTCCTCACTACGACCTGGGCAGGGCAGCGGCTGTTCTGGCGGAGCAGGAACGCCAGCTCATCTAACGTCCGAGCACCAGCCCGCCCAGTGCCAAAGCCAGCCGGCCGGCGCGACACCTGTGGCACCGGATTGCTCACCACGTGACCACGGCGCACCGCCCAGCGGTAGAAGCGGTTCACCGCAGCGACCTCCCGGTCCCACGTCGCACCGGCCACCCGAGGCCCGTCCAGGTCCCGGCGCCGCCGACGGCGTCAATCTGGTTCCCGTCGAAATGCTGTAGTCGCACCCCTCAAGGCGGCCCGCCGTTGGCGTGGTCGGTGTCGATGTAGCCGTGGCCCCGCGAACGTAGGCATCGCCGACTGATCAGTGTTCTGTCCCGGACACCTCGGGAGGGAGTCTCCCGTCGCGAGGTGTGGCATGGGCGGCAAATCCTGCAGGCCGGCCGACACAAGACAGCGAGTGCCGTCGCGGCTTCTCGTCGTGCGTAGGCTCGCGGCTGTGCGCCCGTTGCTGATCGCCGAGACAGTGATGACGCCGCCGACCTTCGTCGAGTGGCTGACCGGCACGGGGTTGTTGGCGTGGAGCCATAGTTCGCTGCGCGTGTTGCACTCGGACCTGACCGTCGCGCTGGTGTGGGAGCCCGCCGACGAGGACCGGATCCTGGCGGTCGGCGTGGCTCCGGACCGGTCGCGGTTCGCGCTCGTGGGACCACGACAGGTGCAGGTCCGCAGCGCCGACGGCCGCGTCCGGTGGGCGGTCGAGCACGGCAGGGTCTTGTGGACAGGTTGGCCCCGGCCGAGTTGTCACCTGGCCGGGGACGACCTTCTCTGGCTGTTTCTGCCCGACGGTGCCGGCGACCAACTCGTCGTGCTGGACACCTCCGGAGGAGGAGCCGAGGTGGACCGGCGCCCCCTTCAGACCGTTGAAGGCTCTGCCACATTCATCCTGGACGCCAATCGACAGCACATCGGGCTGCACATCGCGGTGGGACCGGAGACCTGCCTCAGTTACCGCTGGACGACGGACGAGCGGCGGCTGGTCGCCGGGCAGACCATGAACGGCTGCCTGGCCGACATGAACGCCAGCGGGAGTTTCTATCTCTCCATGCCGCACGGCAGCGGCTGGATCGCGATACACGATGTTGCCGACGACAGTGCCCGGGTGAAGCGCCACTTCGACGACATCCCGGGGTTCGGCGACTCCGACGACTACCGGATGTACGAGACCGCGGCGGTCGTATCCGACGACTGGGTGATGGTCGGCGTCGCGACCGACGAGAGCGACGCCGAGCAGCATCTCCTGCTCTCCACCCGCACGCTGCGCCCGCAGACCGTGATGGATTACGGCATCGACATGCCGCAGAACTCGATTCGGTCCGCCGGTGGACACGGACGGTGGATGACGCACGACGCCCGCCTCGGGGTGGTCCGGCTCTGGCAGCTACGCGAGCCGCACACGGATGAGGTCGAGGGCCAGCTCGCACTGCTGTAGGTGGTGCTGCTCCCTTGATCGTTGGCAGCTGAGCTGTTCGACACGCCGAGCGGTGCCCTGCTGAGCTGCCACCGATCGACGTGGCGATTCCGCGTACAGAGGACGGTCACCCGGGGGGAGCGGGTTGGGCACTGCCGCCCGGTTGCGGTCGGCGATCCCACAGCACCAGGCCGGTGAGCAGCATCGCGACGCCCAGACCGACCATCGCCAACCCCACCGCCGTGTGCGCGCTCCCGCTCAGGTGACCCGCCACGATCCACCCGCTGTCGATTCCGAACGCCAACGGCATCAACCCCTGCGGGATCACCGGGATCCACCCGACCGTCAGCAACCCCAGCGCCCACGCTGTCGACGTGTTCTCCCGGTACCACTGCGCGTCCCAGCTCAGCGGGAGCACCGTCTCCGGGGGCCGGCTCCGCTGACCGGCCGCGGCGAGCACCGCCGTGCCGCGCCGGGCGAACCGCTCGTCGGCCAGCCACACGCCACCCCACCAGACTGCGGCGCCTCCGAGCAGCCCGACCAGCGGCAACAGCGGTGCCGCCTCCGGCGGACCCCAGATCATCAGGGCGAGCACCGGCGCCGCAGCGAGCAGTCCAGCCGCTGTGGCGACCAGCACGCTGACGATGTCGGTCGGGTTGTCGGCCGCGGTCGGATGCCGTGGATCGGCTACCGGGCGTACGCGTAGCAGCGACACCCACACCGGCACCGACGCGCCCGCGCCGAGCAGGGCCGGCAGGGTGGAGAGCGCGGCCAGGGGGTCGATGTCGGGCGCGAGGAGGATGCCCGCGACGGTGAGCAGCACGCCGATCGGGGTGACCAGCACCAACCACGCCAAGGCCCGACCCCGGACCTCGGCCCGTTCGCCGCCGGGCGTGGTGAGCGGCAGCCACAATGCGGTGCCGTCCAGCCCGACCAGCCCAGCGGACATCGCCGCCGCGCCGAGCACTGCCAGCGGTCCCGCCCACGGCAGCAGCAGGTCCACGTCGGACAGCAGCGGCAGCCCGGCGAGCAACGCTCCGTACACCACCGCGAACGCCAGATACTGCAACCGCAACGGATGCCGCATCCAGGCCCGCAGCTCACGGCCGACGACCGCCCGCGTTGCCGCCGGCACCCACCCCAGCAACTCGCGCTCAGCCGTGGCCGGTGACGCCGCCGTGGTCCGGCGCGGCCGGAACGGCGCGCCGGCGGCGATCACCCTTCGGACGAGCATGATGTACGCGGCGGCGCAGAGCGCCACGATGCCCACCAGGGTCGCCATCAGGCGCACCCCTTGCCCGGTTGGCCCGGTCACGGCGGAGACCGGCCAGGCGCTCGGCACGTACGCCATGGCCCGGACCACCTCTTCCGGCGCTGCCACGAGCAGTACCGACACCCACGGGAAGACCGCCCAGAGCGACCCGGCGACACCCATCGCCGTGCCGGTGAATACGCCGGTGAGCAGCGCCCCGGCCGGACCGCCGGCGTGGCCGACGACCTCCAGCGCGATGGCCGAGCCGATCAGTCCGAGCAACCAGAGCAGCACCGCGCCGCCGGCGGTGACGAGGACCGCGATGGTGCCGTACCGGGCGGCGTGCACCGGCAGCGCGGCGAGTGCCACCAGCGACACGGCCGGGCCGATACCGATCGCCGACGCGGCGAGCAGGCCGATCGCGGCCGAGACGCCGCCGATCGGCTCCAACCGCAGGTGGGCCGGGCGGACCCGGCCGCGCCCGCCGCCGAGCAGCAGCGGCAACACGATCCAGCCGAGAACCCACGCCCCGGCCAGCAGGCCAAGGGTGTGCTGGTCGCCGCGAAGCGCGTACCGGATCAACCAGGCGGCGGCGAGCAGACCGACCAGGCCGGCCACCGTCGGTCCGGGGTGCTCGCGCAGCGAGCGACGCAGCATCATCGCGCGCATCCGGGCCGGCACCGTGATAGCGCCGAGAGTGCCGCCCAGCTGGCCGGGGGCGGTCAGTTGCGTGCTCATCGTGCCCCGGTCAGCCAGTCCAGACCGGCGCTACCGGAGGCTTCGGCGCCGACCAACTCGACGAACCGGTCCTCCAGGCTGCTGCCGGCGGCGACCTCGGCGACCGACCCGGCGGCGACCACCCGACCCTGATGGATCACGGTGACCTCGTCGCACATCTGCTCGACGAGCAGCATCGAGTGGGTGGACAGCACGCAGGTGCCGCCGCCGGCCACGAACCGGCGCAGCACCTGGCGGATGGTGGCCGCGGAGACCGGGTCGACCGCCTCGAAGGGTTCGTCGAGCACGAGCAGCCGGGGCGCGTGCAGCAGCGCCTGGGCGAGGCCGAGCTTCTTGCGGGTGCCGGTGGAGCAGTCGGCCAGCGGGGTGCCGGCACCCTTGGCCAGGCCGAGCACGTCGATCAGTTCGGCGGCACGGTCGGTGGCTGTGGCCCGGGGTAGCCCGCGCAGGCCGGCGCTGTAGCGCAGCAGTTCGGCACCGGTGAGGCGTTCCGGGAAGTCGAGGCCGTCGGGCAGCACGCCGGTCAGCGCGCGGGTGAGGCCGCGCTCGCGCAGCGCGTCGTGGCCGAGGATCCGGATCTGCCCGGAGTCCGGGGTGACCAGCCCGACGGCCATCCCGATGGTGGTGGACTTGCCGGCGCCGTTGGGCCCGACGATGCCGTGGAAGGTGCCGGGGTGGACGGTCAGATCGATGCCGTCCACCGCGCGATGCGCCGCGAAGGTCTTGACCAGGCCACGGATCTCTAGTGCCGGGGGGATCACGCGCCGAGCATAGGTGACCTTGCGCTGCCCCGTGGCCCGCCGCTCACAAGTCCACAGTGGGCAGAGCTGCTAGACGACGTGCACCAGTCGGAAGCGTTCGGTCACCACCAGGGTGTCGTCGTCCACGGTGAAGTCCGGGTCGTCCAGCTCGGCGCGCACCTCGGCACTGCGCCAGAACGCCTCGTGCCCCGCACGCCACTGCGCCACCGACTCGTCGCCCTCCCCCTCGGCCAGGGCGTGTGGCAGGTCGACCTCGGCGAGCCGGACCACCCGTACGTCGGTCAGCTCGATGGCCGCGACCCGGCGGCCGGCGGAGTCGACCACGGCGGACAGTTGACCCACCTCGGGCAGCGGCTCGTTCGCGCACTCGTACCCGGCCAGCAGGCCGGTCGTCGAGGTCTTCGCCCCGGACAGGATCGCGCCCACGAGTTTGTCCCGCAGTGGCCCCGGAAACGCGAACTCGGCAAGCGGAAGATCGTCGAGGTCCATCCGCGGAGGATACGCGATCCGGTGCGCGTCAGGGACCGTCGTCGACATGTTCGCGGCGACGTGGCACGGTCTCGTCATGGCCACCTATGGCGTCGCCCTCGTGCTGCTTGTCGATCCGTCGGGTGCGGTGCTTCTGCAGCACCGCGACGAGGATGCGGTCGTCTCGCCGGGCCAGTGGAGCCTGCCGGGCGGCCATGTCGAGCCCGGCGAGTCACCGGAGGCGGCGGCCCGCCGCGAACTGCTGGAGGAAACTGGTCTGACGGCGGGTGAGCTGCATCCGCTGTGGAGCGGACCGCGCCCGTACGAAGCGGGCTTTCCGCACACCGTGACTGTCCACGTGTTCCGTGGCACCACCACGGCTCGTCAGGAGGACGTGAGGGTCGGCGAGGGGCAAGCGATGGTGTTCATCCCCCGGGACGAGGTGCTCGATCGTGAGCTGGCGGTCTCCACCGCGCTGATCCTGCGCATGATCTGTCGGGTACGGCTACGGCGTGGTGATGGTCTGCCTGTCGCGAGCCACGCAGTACACGTCGCCGGAGTTCGCGGCGTGCGGCAGTTCGTGCAGGTGCGTCGCCAGGTCGGTCGCGGACGTCCAGCGTCGGAACGTCATCGACTTGTCGTCGCCCACCGCGACGTCGAAGCCGTCGAAGCCCAGCGCGGTCAGGCGATCGAGGCACCGGTCGGCGACCGCACGCGCGATGGTGGTGAACTCGAACGACAACGCCGGCAGTAGGCGGCTCAGGCCGGCCAGCACCTCGTCCTCGAAACCCTCAACGTCAATCTTGGTGAAGGTCGGCACGCCGTACGTCTCGATCAGCGCGTCGACGGTGACCACCGGGACCTCGATGTCGGTGTCCCACACCTCGCCCTCCCACCCGCCCGCGCCCTTCGCGGCGCGGACGAAGTCCGGTGAGGCGGTCGAGACGGTGGGGTTGGCGGAGTTGACGTGCAACCGGGTGCGCCCAGGGAGCGCGCCGCACGCTGCGTCGACCAGTGTCACCTGGTCGTCGTCGGCATAGATCGCCCGCAGTGCGCGCAGACACAGCGGCTGCGGTTCCACAGCGACGACCCGGGCACCGAGGCGACGGAAGCTGGCGATGTGGTCGCCCACGTGGGAGCCGATGTCGAAGACGAGGTCCCCACTCCCGACGAAGCGGGAGTAGAAGACGTCCATCCTCGCGTCCCGTTCGGGATCGCCGTAGTAGACGTCCAGCGACCGGTGCAGCAGGGACAGGGCCGGGTCGTTCCGGAGCGCGGCGATCCTGGTGTCGGTGGTAGCCGTCATCTGTCTGGTGTCCAGTCCGTGAGAGAGGTGGCCGGGTTACGGTCCGAAGGCGGTCAGGAACCGGTCCCGGAAGGCGTCCATCCGCCAGACCGGCGCCTGCGGCCCGGGCTTCAGCCCGTCCTGCCAGCCCCACCCGGAGATCCGGTCCAATACGGCCCGATCACGGGTGATGATCGAGATCGGCACGTCGTGGCTGGCGTTCTCGCCGGTGACGACCGCGGCGGGTTGGTGGTCACCGAGGACGATGAACACGAGGTCGTCGTCTCCGTAGGTCCGCACGTAGGAGATGAGCGAGCCGAGGGTGTACTCGATGGACTTTCGGTAGTCCGCCCGGATCTGGGCGGTGTTGCGGCGCTTGTCGTCCGACCTGCCCGCGCCAGCCCCACGGTAGACCGCGCCGTCGCCGACGTCGGCCCAGTCGAGCAGCGGCGGGACGGGCGTCCAGGGCGCGTGACTCGACACCAGCGCCAGCTCGGTCATCACGTTGCCGTCGCGCTTCGCCTGCTCCAGGCGTTGCCAGCTGGCCAGGGTGTACTGGTCGGGCGGGGTGCCGAAGCTGAACTTCGGGCCACGGTACGCGAGCGCCTTGGCGTCGTAGAACCGGTCGTAGCCGAAGAAGGAACCCTCCGGCCATGCCCTGGTGACGGCTGGCATCACGCCGACGGTTTGCCAGTTCGCCCGTCGGAAGGCGCCGTTGAGGGTCATCCGGTCACTGGCCAGCAGGGTGCGGTGCCGCTGGTCGTTGTCGATCCAGAGGCCGGAGAGCAGCGTGTCGTGCGCGAGCCAACTGCCGCCACCGAAGGTCGGCGAGGTGAGGAAGCCGCTCTGCGCGGCAAAACCCGCCGCGCCCAGCTCGCTGGTGCCGCGGTCGAGGACCGCGCCGACCTGCGGCGCGAACTCCGGGTCCTCGACGGCGTCCCGGCCGTAGCTCTCCACGAAGGCGACGACCACGTTCTTGCCGCGCAGCGCGGTGAGTAGCTGGTCACCCGGGGTGTCGCCGAACCTGTCGGCCTCGATCAACGCGCCGAACGTCTCGCGGTCGTCGAGGCGCAGGCGCACCTGGAAGCCGTGACCGTTGGCCAGGGTGGTCGCGGATGTGTCGGCGACCGGCACGCCCTCGACCACCCGCACGTTGAACGCGGCGCAGGCCACCCAGACGACCACCAGCGCGGCCACGATCCGGGTGGTCCCGGTGCGGTGCCGGACCACCAGTCGCCGCAGTCGCCGCATCGACAGCGTGACCAGTGTGGGCAGGCCCACGAACACCACCGCCAGGGTGATGGCGACGCCGATGGCGGCGGGTCGACCGTACGACTCGCTGAGGAAGGCGAACCCCTCGTCGAGGAGCGCCCAGTCGAGCACCGGGTCGAACGCCCGGCTCAGCGAGGCGGTGAACCCCAGGTCAAGCAGCTTCAGCAGGCCGAGCAGGCCGAGGGCCACGCCGGCCAGCGTCGCGACCAGTCGGCTGCCACGAGACGGCAGGGCGAGCAGGAGGGCCACGACCAGCAGCGCCTCCAGGGGGATCCGCGCGAACGCCGCCGGGCTGAGCCGGCCGAAGTCGTACGGCACGGTGAGGACGAGCAGCACGAGCAGCGCGGCCAGCACGGTCGTCAGCCGGGCGGCGATGGAGCGTTTCGGCCGATCCTCGACGTCGGTGCCGTCAGCGGTCCCGCCCGAGGCTTCGCCCCTCATCGCCCTCCGTCCCTGGCTCGGCAACTGACGTACGCGCGTCAAGAGCGACAACCCGGGCATCCTTCCATGATCTTTGCTGGGAGCGGCATCCGGGCGGCTCAGACGCGGGCGATCCCGCGTCGGGCCACGGCGACAGTGGGACGGTCCGACCACGGCAGCCCATCGGTAGTGCTCGGGATCAGCTCGGCCAGCCCCGCTCCGGCGCCTGGGGCGCCGTGGCTCTGCGAGCTGACCGGCTGAACCATCGCACTCGGGACGCCGTGGATGACGGCGTGGCGGAGGCGCCGGGTCGTCCAGAGCCAGGCGACGTCACGTCCGAACGACTCGACCAGCAGCGCCACCGACGCCACCAGCACCACTGTCGTCAGCGGCGGGGGCAGCACGTCGGCCATCGCCACCGTCAACACCACGCCCTGGATCGCGGCGACGACCTTGCTCCAGTAACGCGGCGGCGCGGATCCCCGCATCCACTCCAACACCCAGGTCGCGGCGCCGAAGAGGTAACGCATCGCGCCGATCACGAGCACCCAGCCACCCACCGCGGGGGCCACGTGCAGGCAGAGCACCAGGACCAGGAAGGAGTCGATCTCCATGTCGAAGCGCGCGCCGAGCTCGCTGGTGGTCCCGGTGCGGCGGGCCGTGTACCCGTCCACGGCGTCGAGGGCCAACGCCACGCTGGTGAGGACGACCATCACCGTGATCGGCGCCGACCGGCCGAACGAGTCGGCGGCCAGGGCCGTCACGCCGCCGACGAGGATCGCCCGGCTCAGGGTCACCCGGTCGGCCGGGCTGAGCGCAGCCGCGCCCGAGCGGGACATTCCCCGGCTGAGCAGGGCGCACAGGGCCACCCCGTACGCCAGCCCCGCCACCCAGCCCGCCGCGCCCAGACCGACTGTCTCCGCCAGCACCGCCAGCAGGACGATCTGCACGAGCAGTCCGATGACCGGACCAGTTCGAACCGTTGACATCGTGCCTCCGTGACTCTGGTGGGTGACCCTGACCGTCATCACGGAAAATATGACCGATCGGTTCATTCTGAACGCGACCCGGCAGGGTGCCACGGAGGGACGTGCCCCTTCGGCCGCCGGTTAATCGTCCATCGTGGGTGGCCCGTCGTCGGCTGACCGGTGAGGGTGTCGATCGTCCCGTACGGGTCAGGGCGTCGGCAGGGTGAGCACGTCCGCACCGTCGTCGGTGATGGCGATGGTGTGCTCGCTGTGCGCCGTCCGGCAGCCCGTCGCGCTGCGGAGGGTCCAGCCATCGGAATCGGTGACGAGCGTGGCGGTGTCCGCCATCACCCACGGCTCCAGCGCCAGCAGCAGCCCCGGGCGTAGCCGGTAGCCGCGACCGGGGCGCCCCGTGTTGGAGACGTGCGGGTCCTGGTGCATCGTCGATCCGACGCCGTGGCCGCCGAACTCCGTGTTGACCGAGTATCCCGCCGCCTTGAGGACCGAGCCGATCGCGTGGGAGATGTCACCGATGGGGACGCCGGGGCCGGCGGCGGCGATCCCCGCCTGCAAGGCGCGCTCGGTCGCCTCGATCAGCGCGACGCTCTCCGGGGGCCGCACGTCGCCCACTATGAAGCTGATGGCCGAGTCCGCGACGACTCCACGCTGGGAGACGGCGAGGTCGAGCGAGAGCAGATCGCCCTCGGCGAGCGGGTAGTCGTACGGCAACCCGTGCAGCACCGCGTCATTCACCGACGTGCAGATGTAGTGCCCGAACGGCCCGCGCCCGAAGGACGGCTCATAGTCGACGTAGCAGGACTGCGCCCCGGCCTCGGTGATCATGGCCTGTGCCCACCGGTCGATGTCCAGGAGGTTGGTGCCGACCACACAGCGGCTCTTCAGCGTCTGCAGGATGCCGGCGACCAAGGCACCGGTGTCCTTCGCTCGCAGCACGTCGGTGGGGCTCAGGATCTCGATCATGCAGCGCCTTCCTCGGACGACCAATAAGTATCCCGGCCATATTATCCCGGTACTAGAATCGGAGCATGGTCAGGTTGCCGCTCACTCCCGCAGAGCTCGAACGCGGACAGCGCCTCGGCGCGCTTCTGCGTCGAGCCCGTGGAGAGCGTTCGATGCTCCTCACCGCGCTGGACGCGGGCGTCTCGCCAGAAACCCTTCGAAAGATCGAGTCCGGCCGGATAGCCACCCCCGCCTTCCCGACCATCGCGGCAATCGCCGACGTCCTCGGCCTCTCCCTCGACGCCGTCTGGTCGGAGATCAACACGTCGGACGACAGCGCCGAACTCCCCCGACCAACGCGCACCGCGCGCGAACGGTTGGCCTCCTAGCGCACTGCGGTCGAGCTGGTTGACGCCGCCGCGGGTGGGCCCGATTCGCTTTCGCTGTGGACGCCTTGTCGGGGCGAAGCGGACCCGCGGCCCGTCAGGGCAGGAACTCGGCGGTCAGGCTGATCAGCGCACGGGCGGCGGCCCCGACCGGGCGGTCCACCGGGGTGGCGAGGGACGCCGTCCAGTTCAGGTCGACGCCGGCGACGCTCAGCAGGCGCACCCCGTGGTCGTCGGCGACGGCGAAGCGGGGCAGCAGCGCGATGCCGAGCCCGTGCCGCACGTGTTCGGCGCCGGTGGCGATGTCGGGGATCTCGATCGTGACTCGCCGGGACAGGCCGGCGGCCGCGAACGCCCGGTCGGTCACGGCCCGGTTGCCGTAGCCGACCGGGGAGTCGATGAAGTCCAACCCGGCGATGTCGGCGAGGGTGACCGCCTCGCGGGTCGCCAGCGGGTGGTCGTCCGGGACGACGAGGTCGAGGACCGAGCTGGCCAGCTCGGTGAGGTGGATCTCCGCCGGAGGCGTGCCGGGCAGCGAGACGAACGCGAGGTCGAGCCGGCGTTCCGCGAGGGCGTCGATGAGCCCCTGGGAGCCGTGCGGGGCGACGCTGGTGTGCAGCAGCACTCCGGGGTGCCGGCGGTGGAACTCGCCGAGCAGGGCCGGCAGGTGCAGGAGTCTGATCGAGGTCATCGTGCCGATGCGCAGGGTGCCGCGCAGGCCGCCGTGCACCTCGGCGACCGCGTCGCGGGCGTCGCGGGCCGCGTCGAGGGCGATCCGGGCGCGCGGCAGCAGCGCGGCACCGGCGTCGGTGAGGCGTACGCGCTTGGAGTTGCGGTCCAGCAGTGACGCGCCCAGTTCGCGTTCGAGGGTCTTGACCGCGGCGGAGACGGCGGACTGGACGACGTGCAGGCGGGTGGCGGCGCGGGTGAAGTTCTGTTCCTCGGCCACGGCGACGAAGTACTCAAGTTGGCGGAGCTCCACACCGCCAAGTATCACCGATCGCGATCGTCGCGAACATCAACTTTCGTTGGACCTGATGCTTGGGTGGGGCAACAGTGGGGTCATGTCCTTGTCGACCCTGACACCCCGACCCACCACGTCCGACCGCGGCGACGGCTCGTCGCGCCGGCACGGCCGTGGCTTCTGGGCGATCGCCCTGGCGTTCCTGACCGCGATGGCGTTCTGCACCGTGCCTGCCCCGCTCTACCCGCTCTACATGGCGCGGGACGGCTTCTCCACGTTCATGGGCACTATCGTGTTCGCGGTCTACGCGGTGGGCGTGGTGATCAGCCTGCTGCTCGCCGGTCACGTCTCGGACTGGGTCGGCCGCAAGAAGATCCTCATTCCGGCGTTGGCGTTGGAGCTGGTGGCCGCCGCCCTGTTCCTGGGTGACCCGTCCCTGCCGGTGCTGCTGGTCGCCCGGCTGGTGAGCGGGCTGGGCATCGGCCTGATCACCGCGACCGCCACCGCGTACCTCCAGGAGTTGCACGCGGCGCACCGGCCCGGCTCGTCCCGTCAGCGCTTCGAGATGGTCTCCACCGCCGCCAACATCGGCGGGCTGGGCGTCGGCGCGTTGGTCGCGGGCGTCCTCGCCCAGTACGTCGACGCACCGCTGCGTACGCCGTACCTGGTGTTCGCCGTCCTGCTGGCGGTGAGCATCGTGGCGGTCGCCCTGTCCCCGGAGACCGTCGAGGAGCGGCTGGTCAAGCCCACCTACCGGCCGCAGCGGATCAGCGCCGACCACGGGGACCGGGCCGGCTACCTGGCCGCGGCGGCCGCCGGGTTCGCCTCGTTCGCCGTGTTCGGCCTGTTCACCTCGGTCGCCCCCGGTTTCGTCGCGGGTGCCCTGCACCTTCCGTCGCGGGCCCTGGCCGGCACTATCGTGTTCGCCGTGTTCGGCGGTGCGGCCGTGGCGCAGACCCTCACCAGCCGGCTGACCGCCCCGGCGAAGGTGCGCCTGGGGCTGCTCGCCCAGGCCGTCGGCGTGCCCGTCCTGCTGGTGGGGATGCACACCGCCAGCCTCTCGGTGTTCCTGGTCGGCGGGGTGGTCGCCGGCATCGGCGCCGGCGTGCTCTTCAAGGCCGCCGTCGGCGCCGTCGCGGCGATGGCCGCACCCGCCCAGCGCGGCGAGGCCCTGGCCGGGCTGTTCCTCATCGGCTACCTGGGGATGATCCTGCCGTCCGTCGGCATCGGCGTCGCCACCCAGGCCGTCACCGCCGGCACGGCGATGAACTGGTTCACCGGGTTGCTACTGGTCATGCTCGCCGGCGTGGCGGCGCTGTTCCGCCACAGCGCCGCGGCCCAAGCCCGATGAGCCGTACGGCCTAAAACCCGCTCGGCCAAGATCCGCACAGGAACAGGGAAAGTGCTGCCTCACCGGCCGCGGAGGCACCTACATCCCGGAAGTTGTGCGGATCTTGGCGGGCCAGACGCGGGGGCCGGGTCAGCGCGGGTCGGGCCACCACGGTTCGAGGAGGGTGGGGTCGGCGACGTACTGCGTCCGCTGCTCCGGGGTCAGCGACAGCGCCTGGAGTCGGGCGCCCCACTCGGGCACCCGGTCAGCCTTGTCCAACGCGGTGGCCAGCTCGATCAGCCCGGCCAGCGCCATCGCCTGCTCGACCACCGGCGCGTCCTCGGCGCGGCGGCGCATCCCCGAGTCGAGCGCCCGATAGGCCGCCCGGTCGTCCATCTTGAACTCGCGCAGGATCCGCGCGTTGTCGAGCACCCGGGCCAGCCCGTCGAGCTCCTTCGACCCGCCGTACTCCACGTCCTTCGGCTCGTCCCGCTGGATGAAGACGATGGTGTTGCCCGACGGGTCGACGATGCTGAACCGCGACGCCCCGGCGCGGTAGCGGGTCATCCGGGGTAGGCCCTTGACCAGCACCTTCCCGTAGCTGCGGCGCATTGCCTCGGCGAACACCGCGTGGTATGACGCCACCGCGTCCACCATCACCAGGCAGCCGCCGGAATACTCCTTCGCCGGGTCGAGATCCTTCGGTGCCGGGCCGTAGTGCAGCTGGAACCCACTCCAGGTCAACGCCAGGTAGACGTATGGCCTGAGTTGCTCAAAGGCCACCTCGAACCCGAGGGCCCGCCAGAACGCCAGGGTCTCCTCCGGGGCCGCGCAGTGCAGCAGCGGCACTGTGGTCTCGTTCGGTTGGACACGGTCCGCATTGGTCGTCATTGTCGATCCCCGTCCCGTCGGCAGGCCGGCCATTGTGCCAGCTCCACCGAGCGGCTTCGACAGGTTTCGTCTCCTACCCAGGGAGGAGGCGGGCTCCGACCAGCGGCCGCAACCGGGGCTCAGGGTCGGACGCGATCGGCTTGCGCGGCCGCGAACATCTACAGGCATGACTACTGTTGTGCGCCGGGCGGCGCGTTGGAACCGCCCGCTGATGGTCCTGGTATCCGTGATGGCGGTGCTGGCCGTCGTCGCGGTGGTCGGCATCCTCGTCGACCCGCGCGTCCTCACCGGGGCGCCGATCTGGCTGAAGCCGTTCAAGTTCGCGGTGTCGTTCGTGCTCTACGGCGCCACGCTCGCCTGGATGCTCTCCCTGCTGCCGCGACGCAGCCGGGCCGTCGAGAGGGCGGTCGTCGTCATCGTCGCGGTGGCGGTCGTCGAGAACGCGGTGATCGTCGGTCAGGTGATTCGCGGGCAGACCAGTCACTTCAACGACACCACCCCCCTGAACACCGCGCTGTTCGCGACGATGGGCGCGGCGATCATGGTGCTGTTCTTCGCGCACCTCGTCATCGGGATCGTGGTCCTGATCCAGCGGATCCCCGATCGGGTCGCCGCGACCGCCGTCGGGTGGGGGCTCGGTCTGTCCCTGCTGGGCATGCTCGCGGCGGTGCCGATGGCGCTGCCGATGCAGGACCCGGGGATCGAGGGCATCGGTGGGGCGCACAGCGTCGGCGTGCCCGACGGTGGGCCGGGATTGCCACTGGTCGGCTGGAGCACCACCGGCGGTGACCTGCGGATCGGGCACTTCGTGGGGCTGCACGCCCTCCAGGCGTTGCCGATCCTGGCGATCCTGCTGAGCCGGTTCGCGACGCGGTTGGACGAGCGCACCCGCGCCCGCCTGCTGGTCGTCGCGGGCGTCGCGTACGGCGTACTCACCGTGCTGTTGACCTGGCAGGCCCTGCGCGAACAGCCGCTGCTGCGGCCGGACGCCGTCACGCTCGCCGCGGTCGCGGCCCTGGTGGTCGCGACGGCGACCGCGACCGGCCTGGTGCTGGCCCGCCGCCGTCGCCCGGAACTGGCGCTGGCCGCATGACCGGGACACTGTTCTCCCTGACGTTCGCGGTGGCCGCGCCGTTCTGGGCGCTGATGATCCTGCTGCCGCGCTGGTCGTGGACCGCCCGGATCATCGCCTCACCGCTGATCGTGCTGCCGGTCGTGGTGATCTACGCGCTGCTGGTGCTCCCGGCGTTCGGCGACGTGCTGCCGGCCGTGGCGTCGCCGACCCTGGCCGGGGTGCGCGACCTGCTCGGCACCTCCGACGGGGCCGCGGCGGGTTGGGCGCACATGATCGCGTTCGATCTGTTCGTCGGACGGTGGGCGTGGTTGGACAGCCGCGATCGGGGGGTGCCGGCGCTGGTGATGGCTCCGGTGCTGCTGCTGACCATCCTGCTCGGACCGCTCGGCCTGGCCGCCTACCTCGCGGTCCGGACCCGGTGGCGGCGGCCGGCGGCCGTCGCCACCGGCGCGCAGCACCTAGGCTGACCATCGTGAGCTGGCCGGGGCGACTGTTCGACATGCGGGACACGCTCGTGCGGATGGTGCTGCTCGATCTCAGCGGGTTGTGCTACCTGCTCTTCGTTCCGCACTCCACCAGCACGCCCACGACGACACAGTGGATCCTCGCGGTCCTCGCGTTCACAGTGGCGCTGGCGGCGCACCGTCGGCCGGTGGTCAACCTGGTGGCGCAGGCCGCCCTGCTGACGGTCGCGATCAGCCTGGTCGACGACTTCACCATCAACCAGGTCGGCGCGAGTTGGGCCCTGCTCGAGATCACCATGCGGGCGCGTCGCCCCCGGACCATCTGGCTGTCCACCGCGCTGCTGGTCGTGGTCGACCTGACCGACTCGGTGGGCGACCCGGCCGGCAGGGTCGTCTCCGGCGTCGTCGGACTGGCCCTGGAGGTCGGTGTGCCGGTGCTGCTCGGCCTCGTCATCCGCACCAACCGGGAGCTGAGTCGGCAGGCCGTGGAGCGGGCGGTGGCCGAGCAACGCCAGCACGCCTCGGAGAGTCGTGCGGCGCGCGCCGACGAACGCAGCGCCATCGCCCGCGAGCTGCACGACGTCGTCGCGCACCACGTGGCGTCGATGGTCCTGCGGGTCGGCGTGGCCCGGCACGTGCTCACCGACCTGGACCCCCGGGTGGGCGAGGTCTTCGACGACGTGCACGGCACCGGCACTGCGGCCCTCGCGGAGCTGCGCCGGCTGGTCGCGGTGCTGCGCAACCCCGACGGGGTACGCGGCGACGCGGCGCTGACCGCGATCGAACCGTCCGCGCTGCCGGCGGCGATCGGCGCGTCCATCGACCGGGCCCGGCAGGCGGGTGTCACGGTGGAGGCCGATCTCGACCCGGCGATCGGTTCACTCGACGCGGTGCGCGGCATGGCGGTGCTGCGACTGACCCAGGAGGCGCTGACCAACGTGGCCAAACACGCGGGGACGTCCGCGCTCGCGCACCTCGTGGTCGCTGTCCGGGACGGCTCCGTGCACTGGGAGGTCACCGACAACGGGCGCGGCGGGGTGCCGGCGGGCGTGCCGGCCGGTGGCGGGCACGGCATCACCGGAATGCGCGAGCGTGTCGAGGTCCTCGGCGGCCGGCTGGAGGCGGGCCCGACCGACGCCGGGTGGCGGGTACGTACCGTCCTTCCGGCCGTGGCCGCCGCGTCCGCCGACGCACCGGTCGGGTCGGTGCCCCGCGAGCGGGAGGCCCCGGCCGGGTCGCCCGCGCCGGAGCCGGCGTGATCCGGGTGCTGCTGGTCGACGACCAGCACCTCATCCGGGCCGGGCTGCGCATGCTCTGCGACGCCCAACCCGACATCGAGGTCGTCGGAGAGGCCGACAACGGCCGTGAGGCGATCCCGCTGGCCGGGCGGCTCCTCCCCGACGTCGTCGTCATGGACCTGCGGATGCCCGGTGTCGACGGGATCACCGCGACCAGCCGGATCCTCGCCGAACGCCCCGCCACCCGCGTCCTGGTGCTGACCACGTTCGGCGACGACGACCACCTCTACCCAGCGCTGACCGCAGGGGCGTGTGGGTTCCTGCTCAAGGACGCGCCCCCGACCGAGCTGCTGGACGGCATCCGCCGGGCCGCCGTCGGCGACAGCCCGTTCAGCCCGGAGGTCCTGCGCCGCCTCGTGCAACGCGCGGTGCACGCCCGCCCCGGGTCGCCACCGGCCCTGCCGGGCCTGACCGCCCGGGAACGGGACGTGCTCAACCTGGTCGCCGAGGGCCTGTCCAACACCGAGATCGCCGACCAGCTCCACATCGGTGTCACCACGGTCAAGACCCACATCACCAGCCTGATGACCAAGACCGACAGCCCCAACCGGGTACGTCTGGCCCTGTTCGCTCGCGGCGTCTGACGCTCAGGCCCGCATCCGCGCGGACACGGCAATGACGAGCACCAGCGGCACGATCAGCAGGGCCGGGGCGACGACCGGCAGGTGCAGGGCGACCAGGGCGCCGACCGCCGCGCCGACCATGAGGGCCAGCAGCACCTGAGCCTTGGGGCGCAGGCTGGCCCACGGGCTGCGGGCGGCGACCCCGGCGATCAGGCTGGTGAGGGTGCCGGTCAGGTACGTGGAGGACAGGCCGGACACGCCGAAGCGTTGGATCGCACTGCTCTGCACGCCCAGCGCGACAGCGGACAACATCAGCAGCGCCAGGTGGACACCCGCGTCGGGGGTGTGCAGGGTGACCTCCCAGACGACGGCGAACACCACGAACACCGACAGCTCCAGGACCAGCGCCCAGGTGACCCGCCGCGGCCAGACCGGATCGTCGGGCTGTGCCGAGCCGACGACGCGGGCGCCCGCGAGGACACCGACGATGAAGCTGACGATGGCGCAGCCCGACGTCAGAGCCAGGTCGGCCTCGCCCCGGCCGGCCGAGAGCCCGAGCAGGACCATGTTGCCGGTCATCACGCTGGCGAAGGCGCCGCCGAGGGCGAGGAAACCGAGAGCGTCGGCGCTGCCGGTGAGGAAGGTGAGGACGACGACGAGCGCCTGCCGTCGTCGCAGCAGGCGCTCGTCTCGGCGCGGGGCGACGTGGGGGTGGGTGACGCGGGGCGCTGTGCTCGACACTGTCGGCCACCTTCCAGTAATTGTTCTTCGTATACACTTTGTCCGGACACGTTCACGGAGAGGCGACCAGGTGGCTGAAGACCTACGGGACAAGCTCGGCGCGCAACACCTGCCGCTACGCGATCAGGTCCTCGCCGCGCTGCGGACCGCCATCATCGACGGCGACTACCTGCCCGGGGAACGGCTGACCGAGGACCGGCTCGCCGAGGACTTCGGCGTATCCCGCAACCCCGTGCGGGAGGCACTGCGCGTCGCCGAGGCGGAGGGGTTCGTCGTGATCCTCCCCCGCCGGGGAGCGGTCGTCGCCTCACCGAGCAGCGGGACCATCACCGACATGTTCGCCGTGCGCCAGCGCCTGGAGACGCTGGCCGCCCGGCTGGCCGCCGAGCGGGCCACAGCGGCCGACGTGGCGTCCCTGCGCGCCCTGCTCGACCAGGGCCGCGAGGCGACGCAGCGCCACGACCTGGCCCGGGTCGCCGAACTGAACAGCACGCTGCACCTGCGCATCCTCCAGATCAGCGGAAACCCCTGGCTGTCGTCGATCGCCAAGTCGCTCTACCTCCATGTCCAGTGGGTCTTCCGGCTCGGTGCGGCCGAACGCGCGCCACACTCGTGGGCCGAGCACATCCAACTCGTCGACGCCATCGAGTCGGGCGACGGTGACCGCGCCGAGCGGGCCGCGCTCGACCACCTCGACGCGGCATCCGCCGCGGCGTACGAGAACGCCGAAGGCGGCTACGGCGCCCGCTGACGGGCGCGCGGCCATGGCGCCCGCTACCGGCCGCACGCGTAGCCCTGCATCCCCCGGGGGTTCGCGCCGGCCGCCAGCACTCCCGTCGCCGGGTCACGGGTCACCGCGCAGAGCCGACCGAGGCTCCACCCGTCGGTGACCCGCACCTCGTGCCCGTACGCCCGCAGGGCCGCCAGCACACCCTCGTCGAACCGGTCCTCCACCACCAGGACACCGGGCTCCATGTCGCGGGGATAGAACGACCCCGGCAGGCTGACCGTGTGCCACGCCGGCGCGTCGATGGCCTCCTGAAGGCTCTGCCCACCGACGAGGTGCCGCAGCAGGAACGGCAACTGCCACTGGTCCTGCTGGTCGCCACCGGGGGTGCCGCAGGCCAGCACCGGCTCGCCGTCGCGGTGCACCATCGTCGGGCTCAACGTCGTACGCGGGCGGCGGCCCGGCGCCAGCGACGAGGCGAGCCCCTCCTCCAGCCAGAACATCTGCAACCTGCTGCCCAGCGGAAAGCCCAGCTCGGGAATCGTCGGGGAGCTCTGCAACCAGCCGCCGCTGGGCGTCGCGGAGATCATGTTGCCCCAGCGGTCGACCACGTCCACGTGGCAGGTGTCGCCACGGGTCACCCCGTCCGCCTGCACGGTCGGCTCCCCTGTCGTCGGGTCTGTCGGGTCGGCATGCCGCGCGGCACCGGGTCGGACGTGGGCGGGCAGGTGCGGCTGCGCCCCGTCGGGACGGCCCGGCCGCAACTCCGCCGACGCGCGATCGCCGATCAGGGCGGCCCGCTCCCGCGCGTACTGCGGCGAGAGCAGCGCCTTGGCGGGCACGTCGGCTCCGTCGCCGTACCAGGCCTCCCGGTCGGCGAAGGCGAGCTTGAGCGCCTCGACCTGGGCGTGCACACCCGCCGCGGTCGCCGGGTCGTACGCGCCCGGGTCGTCGAGCGCGTCCAGTGTGGCCAGGGACTCCAACAGCACCGGGCCCTGACCCCAGAAACCGGTCTTCGCCACCGAGTAGCCGTGCCAGTCGAGGGTGGCTGGCGGCTCCCAGCTCGCCGAGTACGCGGCCAGGTCGTCGCCGGTGACCAGCCCGGCGTGCGGACGGCCACTGGAGTCCTGGAACGGCCGCCGGCTGAACGCGTCGATCGCCTCGGCGACGAAACCCGTGCTCCAGGCCCGACGCGCCGCCTCGATCTGGGCCTCCCGGTCGGCGCCGGCCGCCTGTCCCGCCTCGACGAGCCGGCGCAGGGTGTCCGCGTACGCCGGGTTGGTGACCAACTCCCCCGCGGCCGGTGGCCGGCCGCCGCGCAGCCAGAGCGCGGCGGAGGTGGGCCAGTGTTCCTCGAACAACGACCGGACGGCCGCCACTGTGTCACCGACCCGGCCCACCAGCGGGTGCCCGGCGCCGGCATAGCCGATCGCCGGCTCCAGCACCTCGGCGAGTGTGAGCGTGCCGTGCTCGCGCAGCAGCAGGAGCCAGGCGTCCACCGCGCCGGGTACGGCCGCCGCGAGCGGCCCGGCACCCGGGATGAGGTCCATCCCGAGAGACCGGAAGTGCCCGATGGTGGCGCCTGCCGGCGCCGGCCCCTGCCCGCACAGCACCTTCGGTCGGGGGTCCCGCGCGGTGGCCACGATGGCCGGCACCTCGCCGCCCGGCCCGTTCAGGTGCGGCTCGACGACGTGCAGGACGAAACCGGCGGTGACCGCGGCGTCGAAGGCGTTGCCCCCGCGTTCCAGGATGCCCATCGCCGACTGGCTGGCGAGCCAGTGGGTGGAGGACACCATGCCGAAGGTGCCCTGCAACGTGGGTCGGGTGGTGAACGTCATGACAACACCTCACTGGGATCTGCGGTACGAACGTCGGGACCGGTGCCGTCCGGCCGGACCAGGTGGCACGCGGCCATGCCGTCGCCGATGGCAGTCTGCGCCGGCACCTCCGTCGCGCACCGGTCGAAGGCGAGCGGGCACCGGGTCCGGAACCGGCAGCCCGACGGCGGGTCGAGCGCGGACGGCAGATCGTCGCCGAGCAGCACCGGCTGGCGGTGGCGCTGACGCACCGGGTCGGCCACCGGCGCGGCGGAGAGCAGCGCCTGCGTGTACGGGTGGGCGGGCCGGGCGAAGATCCGCTCGCGGCTGCCGGTCTCGACGAGTTGACCCAGGTACATGACCGCGATGTCGTCGGCCAGATACTCGACAGCGGAGAGATCGTGGGTGATGAAGAGGCAGGCGAACCCGATGTCGCGTTGCAGGTCGGCGAGGAGGTTGAGCACCGACGCCTGCACTGACACGTCGAGCGCGCTGGTGGGTTCGTCAGCGATGAGCAGCATGGGCTCGGAGATCAGGGCCCGCGCGATGCTGACCCGTTGGCGTTGCCCGCCGGAAAGCTCGTGGGGGTAGCGACGGGCCACCTCGGCGCGCAGGCCCACCCGTTCGAGTTGGGGGGCGACGCGGGCGTCCCGCTCGCGCCGGGAGATCCGCTTGCCGGCCAGCCGCAACGGCTCGGCCACGATCTCGCCCACCAGCAGGCGCGGGTCCAGTGACGCGGCCGGGTCCTGGAAGACGATCGACACCGCGCCGCGATGGGGACGCAGTCTCCGTCGGGACAGGTGGGTGACGTCCGTGCCCGCGATCCGGACCGTTCCCGCCGTCGGTTCGACGAGCCGCACCACGCATCGGCCCACTGTCGACTTCCCGGAACCGCTCTCCCCCACCAGGGCCGTGACCCGGCCCCGCGGGATGGTCAGGGACACCCCGTCCACGGCACGCACCGGGCCGAAGTGCATCACCAGGTCCGCGATCTCCAGGGCGTTCGGCTGCGGCGTCATCGGTTCGCCTCCTGAGCTGCCGTCGGTGCCGTCGTGCAGGGGTGCCAACAGGCCGCGACATGGTCGGTGCCACCGACATCCTCCAACGGCGGGGCGGCCGCCCGGCACCGCTCATCGGCGGCCGGGCAGCGATCCGCGAAGGTGCAGGCGTCGGGTTGGCTGGCCAGCACGGGCACCAGCCCGGGGATCTCGGTCAACCGGTCGGTCCCGGCGTGCCGGCCCGGCTGCGGTGACGCCGACAGGAGCCCGGCCGTGTACCGGTGCCGTGGGTGGGCGAACAGGTCGTCCACCGGCGCCCGTTCCACCACCCGGCCCGCGTACATGACGACGACGCGGTCCGCGATGTCGGCGATCACGCCGAGGTCGTGGGTGATGATGAGGACGCTCGTGCCGAGCCGGTCGCGCAGGTCCCGCAGCACCTGGAGGATGCCGGCCTGGACGGTGACGTCCAGCGCGGTGGTCGGCTCGTCGGCCACCAGCACCTTCGGGCCGCAGGCGACCGCCATCGCGATCATCACGCGCTGGCGCATGCCGCCGGAGAGTTGGTGCGGATAGTTGTCGACCCGCTGGGCGGCGGACGGGATCCCGACGAGCGTCAACAGCTCGACGGCACGCCCCCGCGCCGCCCGTCGGGACATCCGTTCGTGGACCTGGAGCACCTCCCCGATCTGCCGCCCGACGGTGAGCACCGGGTTCAACGACGTCATCGGCTCCTGGAAGATGTAGGCGATCTCCCGGCCACGGACCCGACGCAGGGCCGACTCGCGGGCCCCGACCAGCTGGGTGCCGTCCAGGCGCACCGACCCGGTGACCCGGGCGCTGCCCGGTAGCAGTCCGGCGATGCTCATCGCGGTGACGCTCTTACCGCACCCCGACTCGCCCACCATTCCGACGATCTCCCCGGCCGCGAGGTCCAGGCTGACCCCGTCGACCGCCGAGACGGTGCCGGTCTCGGTCGGGAACGACACCGACAGGTCGCGGATCTCCAGCACGGGCGCGGAGGCGGTGGTCATCGCCGGTCTCCCTTCGGGTCGAGGGCGTCGCGCAGGGCGTCACCGAAGACGTTGAACGCCAGCGCCAGACCCATGATCACCACGCCGGGAAAGACGGCCGCCCACGGTGCGCGAGCGGCGAACTGCTGGGCGGTGGCCAGCATGGTGCCGAGACTGGGCGCGGGTGGCTGGATGCCGAGGCCGAGGAAGGACAGCACCGCCTCGCCGAGGATCGCGGCCGGGATGGCGACAGTGGCCTGCACCAGGATCACCGAGGTCGCGTTCGGCAGGATGTGCCGGGCCAGCACCCACAGGTCGCTCGCGCCGTCCACGACGGCCGCCGCGACGAAGTCCAGCGACTTGAGGCGCAGCGTGTCCGAGCGGACGACCCGGATCACCCCGGGGATCTGGGCGATGCCGATGGCCACCGCGGCGTTGCCGAGGCTGGCGCCCCGGATGGCCGCCAAACCCACCGCCATGATCAGAAACGGAAACGCCAGCAGCAGGTCGGTGAAGCGCGAGATCACCGCGTCCCAGGCCCGGAAGTAGCCGGCGGCGAGCCCGAGCGGCACCCCGATGACCAGTGATGTGGCCACCGCCAGGAGCCCCACCTGCAACGACGCTCTCGCGCCGAGCATGATGCGGGAGAGGACGTCCCGGCCGAGGTCGTCGGTGCCCAGCAGGTGACCGGCGGTGCCGGGAGCTGCGAACGTACGAGCGAAGTCGGTCTGGTCGACCGAGTAGGGCGCGAGCCAGGGCGAGAGCAGCGCGATGACACCCGCCAGCGCGAGCACGACGAAGCTCACCACGGCGAGCGGGTTGCGCCGCAGCCGCCGCAGCACCCGGGTACGCCTGGTGATGCTGGCGGTGCCGGTCTCCGCCATCGGTACGGTGAGGACGGTCATGCCGGATCTCCCGTCACCCGGATGCGCGGATCGATGACCGAGTAGAGCAGGTCCACGAAGAAGTTGATCACGATGTAGGCGGCTGCGGTGAGCAGGACGACGGCCTGGATCACCGGGTAGTCCCGTTGGAACACCGCGTCGATGGTCATCTTGCCGAAGCCCGGCAGCCCGAAGATCTGTTCGGTGACGACAGCGCCCGAGATCAGCCCGCCGAGTTGGAGGCCCACGACGGTCACCACGACGATGAGGCTGTTCCGCAGGGCGTGCCGGGTGATGACGGCGCGCGGGCGCAGCCCCTTCGCCTTCGCGGTGCGGACGTAGTCGGAGGAGAGCGAGTCCAACATCGCCGACCGGGTCTGCCGCATGATGATGGCGGCCAGGCCGGTGCCGAGGATCACGGCCGGCAGGACGATGTGGTGCAGGTTGTCCACGGGGTCCTCCAGGATCGGCACGAAGCCGGAGGCGGGGAAGAGCCCGGTCGCCACGGACAGGTAGAGGATCGCCAGCAGCCCCAGCCAGAAGTGCGGCACCGACAGCCCGATCAGGGCCAGGCCGTTGGCGAGCCACTCCGCCGGACGTCCACGACGGACCGCCGCGAGCACCCCGGCGCCGACGCCGAGCGCCGCTGCGATGAGGATCGCCAGGACGGACAGCTCGACGGTCACCGGCAGAGCGGTCGTGAGCATCGACGAGACCGGCCTACCGGTGCGGATCGACACCCCGAAGTCGCCCTGTGCCATGCGCTCCACGTACTGGGCGAACTGCACGGGCAGCGGCTGGTCCAGCCCGTAGTGCCGGCGGATGGCCTCCAGGGCCTCCGGCGACCGGTCCTCCCCGGCCAGGGCGAGGGCCGGGTCGCCGGGGAGCGCCCGTACGCCGACGAAGACCACGATCGTCGACAACAGCAGGGTCAGCGCCGACTGCCAGGCGCGGGTGAGCAGATATCGGGCCACGGCGGCCTACTTGCCGAAGCCGGCGAAGGCCGCCCGGATCACGCCGTCCGGGTAGACCTGAAGGCCCTGGATCTGCTTGCTGACGGCGGTCAGGTTGCGCTGCCGGTAGAGGTAGATCAGGGCGTCGTCCTGCTGGAGCAGTGTGACCGCCTGCCCGTACAGCTTCCTGCGCTCCTCGACGTCGCCGGCCTGTCGGGCCTGGGTCAGCACTGTGTCGAGCTGCGGGTTGCTGTAGCCGGCGACATTCTGGCTGGCGCCGGTGCCGACGAAGTTCGTGATGTTGGCGTCCGGGTCGATCCGGCCGCTCCACCCCAGTTGCAGCAGCTCGAAGTTGCCGCGGTCCTGCTCGTCGAGGAGCGACGAGTACTCCACCGGGTTGATCTTCAGGTCGAAGCCGCCGTCCTTGACCATGGACTGCAACGCCTGCGCGAGACGCAGCGTGTCGGGGGTGTTCGAGGCGAGCATCGTCACCGTGTACGGCGTCTGCACGCCGGCCTCGGCCAGCAACTGCTTGGCCTTGGCGGGGTCGTGCGCCGGGCAGGTCTGCGCCTCGGGGGACGAGAACGTGCTCGCGGGCGAGATCGGGGAGCAGGCGGCGGCGTGCAGACCGTTGAAGACCGCGTCGACCAGGGCCTTGCGGTCGATGGCGTGCTCGAAGGCCTGCCGCACCTTGGCGTTCTGGGCGAGGGGGCGGTTGATGGGCTTGGGGGCGGTGCCGACGCCGTCGACGTTGCCGACGTTGATGGTCAGACCCTGGTAGCCGAGGGACTGCGACTGGAGGACGGAGACCGCCGCGTCCTGCCGGAGCGAGGCGACGTCCTGGGTGGAGACCGAGTCGGCGACCTGCGCGTCGCCGGAGCGCAGGTTGGCGGCGCGGATGCTGGCGTCGGTGAGGATCCGCCACGAGATGGCGTCCAGGTGCACCTTGCTCGCGTCGTAGTAGTTCGGGTCCCGCACCACCTCGATGGAGTTCTGCGGCACCCGCTTCGCGAACTTGAAGGGGCCGACGCAGACCGGCGCCGAGGCGAAGTCGTCGCCCAGGGTCCGCAGCGCCTGCGCACTCATGATCATGCCGGCCCGGTCGGCGAGGGCCCCGAGCAGCGGTGCGAACGGCTGCTTCAGCCGCAGGACGACTGTCTGCGCGTCCGGGGTGTCGACGCTGTCGATGGGGCCGAGTTCGCTCTTGCGCGCTGATCTGGCGTTGGTGAGGTGGCGTTGCACTGTGGCCTTCACCGCGGCCGAGTCGAACGCCGTGCCGTCCGCGAAGCGCACGCCGGGCCGCAGCGGAATGGTCACCGTCCGGCCGTCGTCGCTCGTGGTGGGCAGCGCCGTCGCGAGCTGCGGTACGACCTGCGCCTGTTCGTTGACGTCGTAGAGCTTCTGGCACATGGCCTGGAAGACGTAGCGGGAGTAGAGGCTTCTCGACAGCGTCGGGTCCAGCGCGTCGGGCTCGGCGGAGAGGGCGATGACCAGCTTGCCGCCCTGCTTCACGGCGGCGGGGTCGGCGGGCGTACCGAAGGAATCCTGGCCTGCCGACTGGTCGCCGCCGGACGGGTCGCCGCCTTCGTTGTTCGACACCGGTGAGCAGGCGACGACAGTGCAGACGACGGCGGCCGCCGCCACCGCGACCCGGAGCACCCGGCGGCGGGGCAGGCTCGTTTCGCGGACGGAGAGGTTCGTCATGGAGAGCTCCTCAAGTGGGCGATTCCGGGAGCGTATGTTGTATACGATGACCGCCGCAAGACCTCCGTAAATGGCTCGTCAGGCACCTCGGGCGCCCTGAACAGGCCCGACCGGCGATCAGCTCGCGGTCCGCGGCCGGCCGCCCCGAACCAGGCTGAGCAGGACGACCAGCGCGAGCACCGCCACCACCGCGCTGAAGACCTCGCCGGCCGGGCGCAGACCGATCGTCTGGATCAGCAGACCGACCCCGACCGCGGGCACACCGAGCATCGCGAACAGGATGGCGAAGAACGTCGACACCGCCTCGGCCCGGTGCTTCGGTTCGGTCTTCATCGTGATCGTCGCGATGCCGTCGCCGACCGCCACCCCGGACGCGACACCGATGATCGCCGCGCTGATGAGCAGCGTCGCCAGCAACGCCATCCACATGCTGAATGCGAGCAGGCCCGCCCCCACGACCAGGCCGGCGCAGGCGCTGGCCAGCGCGGCGCGCGAGGACAGCACGCGGGTCAGCAGCTGACCGAACGCCGCGCCGGCGAACGCCACGAAGACCACCAGCGCGGCCAGGGTGTGTGAGGTCTCGTGCAGGACCATGCCGAGGAACAGCCCGCTCACCGACGTGAGCACACCGAGAGCGGCGAAGCCCGCGCCAGCGGTGATCGCCGAGCGGACGAAGGCGCCCCGGATGGTCGCCGGCACGTGCAACCGCTGCACCCGCAGGGTCACCGGCGAACGTTCCCGGACCGTCTCCGGCACCCCGCGCAGCGCGATGATCGCGATAAGCGCCAGGATCAACACGATCACCCAGGGCAGGCGGAGCGGTTCGGGTGCCACGTCCGACACGATCCCGGACAGCAGGGTGCCGGTGGCCAGGCCGCCCAGGTTCGCGAAGATCGATACGGTGGCGGCACGCTTCGGGTGACGAGGGTCGATCAGCTCCGCCAACGCCGCGGTCGCCGTGCCGATGATCAGTGCGGCGGACAGCCCGGCGAGGATCCGACCCACGATGATCATCGCCAGGTCCACGGCGGCCAGAAACACGGCGTCGGCGGCGACCGAGAGCAGCAGCGCGATGAGGATGACCGGGCGTCGGCCGATCTGGTCGGAGAGCCGACCGAAGACCAGCAGCCCGACGACGACTCCCAGCGCGTACAGCGCGTAGACCACTGTCACTGTCAACGACGAGAAGCCGAACTCCAACTCGTAGAGCGGGTAGAGCGGGGTCGGCACTGTGGTGCCAACGAGCGTGATCCAGAACGCGAACGCGACCCGCACCGCGCCGGACGTGGACCGAGTCGTCGCGCCCCCGGCGCGGCTGGCGTCGGACATGATCAGTCCCCCCGGGATCGGACCTCTGCCTGCGCGCCGCCGACTCCCGCACCCTCCCCGTCGCGGCCCCTGTCCCCGCGTACAGCATGGGTCTTGACCTTGGCGGAGAAGCGGTAACGGCCCGGAACGACCGCATCGGGTGGCTGTGCGCTCAGGCCGGGACGCGGCCGTACAGGGCGGCGCGCAGCGCCGGGCCGAAGACCCGCCGGACGGCGACCGGGGACAGCGTGCCGATCGAGCGGATCGGGTTCAGGTAGCGCGTGAAGATCAGCCCACCCAGCACGCCGACTGCGGCGGTGGCACGTCGCGTGGCGTCGGGCCCGCCGAGGAATTCAGCGATGCGGAGGCGTAGCTCACCGTCCAGGTAGTCCCGCAGGGCGCGCATCGTGTCGTCATCCTGCACCGCCATCCGGCTCTGCACCGGCCCGGTGGCGTCCCACAGGCCGGTGACGGAGTCGAGCAGGCGGTCGGCCAGATGGTCCCGGTCACCCCGCAGAGCCTGGTCGAGCGCCGTGGGATCGACGCACAGGAGGTTCAGGGACTGACTGAAGAGTCCCTGTTTGGAGCCGAAGTGGTAACTGATCAACGCCGAGTCGACGCCAGCGGCGGCGGCGATGGCCCGGACCGTCGTGCCCGGATAACCGTGCTTCAGAAACAGCTCGCGGGCCGCAGCGGTGATGCGGGCCTTGGTGTCGGGGTTGCCGCGTGGCCGGCCCCGGGTTTTATTCAACACGGTTGAATAATGCTCTCCCCCGCTGGCACGGTCAACGCCGTCAACCCCCAGCGAGGAGCGAACACATGCGCACTGTCGTCTTCGGCGCCACCGGCCCCACCGGCCGTCAGATCACCGGCCAGGCCCTGGCCGCCGGCCACGAGGTCGTCGCGGTCACCCGCCGCCCACACGCCGTGCAACCCCGCCCCGGCCTCACAGTGGTCAACGCGGACGTCGCGGACCCCGACGCCGTCGACCGGGCCGTGGCCGGCGGCGACGCCGTCCTGTCCAGCCTGGGCGTCCCGCTCACCCCGAAGCCGATCACCGTCTACTCCCGGGGCAACGCGAACATCCTGGCCGCCATGCACCGCCACGGGGTCAAGCGCCTGATCACCGTCAGCTCCAGCGTCCTGGATCCCACCTGGCGCCCGACCGGCGAGTTCTTCTTCAACAACGTGCTGGACCCGCTGTTCAACCGCAGGGCGGGCCGCACCGCGCACGAGGACATGCGGCGGATGGAGGCCCTCGTCAGCGACAGCGACCTGGACTGGACCATCACCCGACCGTCCGGGCTGTTCGACCACCCGAGCGTCACCCGCTATCAGATGGCCGAGGACGTCGCGGACGGACTGTTCACGGCACGCGCGGACCTGGCGGCGAGCATGGTGGCGCAGCTGACCGACGACCGGTACGTCCGGCGGGCGATGGCGGTGATCACCACCGAGGTGAGGCCGAGCATCGCCGGACTGATCTGGCGCGAGGCAATCATGAAGAAGAAGTGATCCGCTGGCCGGGACGCGTGGGAAGCGGCGCGCACGGCGCGCCGCCTCCCACCGCGTACTCCTAGGAGTTGTACGCCTGTGCGGTCACCGTGACCTGGCGGGCGAGGCCCGACCGAGCAGGCCAGGAGATCCCCACCTCGCGGCTCTCCCCCGGCAGGAGCCAGAAGTAGTTGTCGTCGTAGCGGGCCGGCAGAACCCGCTCACCGCGCTGGTCGCGTACGGCGAGCCGCACCAACGCGGCGACCGTACGACCCTGGTTGCGGACCGTCGTGGTGACGGTGTTGCGCCCGTCCACGACGCGCACCGTGCTCGACGACGTCGACAGTCGGGTGCTCGGCACGTCGTTGAGCGCCCGCAACTGCTCGGCCTTGTCGTAGCGCCAGTAGGTGTTCTCCGCGAGCAGCCGGTCACGGCTGTCCCGCAGCTCCAGTCGCACCAGGTGCAGCCCGCCCCCGTCCGGCGCGGCGAGCGGGAAGACCGCCGTGGTGGCCGAGCGGGCCACGTCCACCCGCTGACGCTGGGGCGAGCCCAACGACCGGCCGCTCAGGTCGTATCGTCGGGCGCTCACCGTGACCCCGCTGAGCGGCGCGGCGGTGTGGTTGACCACCCGGACCTGCCAGGTGCCCGGGTCGGCCTGGACGTGCACCGGCTCGCACCCCTTGCGCGCGCCGTAGTAGGCGCCGTTCACGTCGAGGTCGTAGTCGTAGGTCTGCCAGACCGTGCTGTGCCACGCCGGGTGCGACATCCACAGCAGCAGACCGGTGGCGTCCTGCCACAGGTTGGCGTTCCACGCCTCGAACATGGCGCGGTGGCTCTCGTAGTTGACGAACTGCGCCCGGGTGGCGAACTCGTCGAGCGAGTCGGACTCACCGAGCCGCGCGTCGATCGCCGCCTGGTACGTGCCGACACGCTGGTTACCGATGGTCGACCAGTCGTGGTAGTTCCACACCTCACCGATCGGCCACTCCGGCGCGTCACCGACGAGGTTGCGCATGCTCTCCACCACCGACACCACCGGCATGCCAATCTCGGTGTGGAAACCGAACGCGCCAGTGTCGTAGGTGTTCCTGTTGTTGTACGTCGCCGGCTCCACCCAGTGGTACGGGCCGTGGCCGCTGACGATGCCGCCGGCCGAATTGGGGATGTAGAGGATCTCCGGGTGCTCGGTGGCCGCTGCCTGCTTGAGCCCGGCGTCCACGATCGGCGGCGGGTCACCCTCGTTCGCGCCACACCACACGACGATGCTCGGGTGGTGGCGGAACCGCCGGATCGTGTCGGCGGCGATGTCGACGTAGCCGGGCGGGTTGGGCAGGAACGCGCCCGCCTGCCAGAAGTCGTTCCACACCAGGATGCCCTGCTCGTCGCAGGCCTGGTACAGCTCCTCGCGGTTGCTGCTGCCGAGCCAGTTGCGGATCATCGTGAAGTTCATGTCGCGGTGCATCTCGACGGTGTCGGCCAGCCGGTCGGGCAGCACCCGACGCAGCAGCTCGTCCCAGCCCCAGTTGCCGCCCCGGGCGAACACCGGCACACCGTTCACGCTGATCTTGAGTTGGGTGACGGCGTTGCTGACCGACTTCACGTCGGTCCACCGCTGCCCGTCGTCCGACACCTGGATGACGAAGTCGCGGGCGTACGCCTGCTCCCAGACGATGGTGACCTGGTCGAAGCTGACCGGAGCGCCGAGGTCGACCTGGATCCACTGGTTGTCCTCGAACTTCGATGACCAGCGGGTGCGGGGGTTGCCGTCGACAGCCCGGTCCGGGCCGTTGGAGTCGCTGTCGGACGACGACGCGGTAGCGGTCCGTCCCAGAGCCAGGTCGAGGTCCGGCTCGGCCTGCCGCTGCACCGAGAGCGCCCACATGGACACGCCCCACGAGGTCACCCGCGCGCCGGTCTGGATGCGCAGGTGCTGCGCGGTCTGGCTGGCGAACGTCTCGACCTGGGTGGCGCGGCTGCCCAACGGGGTGTCGTTGCTGACCGACGTCACGTCGTTCCAGGCGTCCCCGTCGGCGGAGACCTGGACACGGTAGTCCAGCGCGTACGCCTGCTCCCACACGATGGTGACCCGGTCGAAGTCGACCGCCGCGCCGAGATCGACCTGGATCCACTGGTTGTCCTCGGCCTGCGAGGCCCACCGGGTCGCCGTGTCGCCGTCGACGGCCTTGCCGGGACCGTTGCCGTCGTTCTCCGAGGACGACGCGGTGGCGTCGCGGCGCAGTGCGAGATCCGGGCCGGTGCCGTCGGCCACCGACAGCGAGAACATCGAGATGCCCCACCCGGTGGCGCGCTGGCCGGCCTGGATGCGCACGTGCCGGGCGTGCTGCCGGTCGAACGCGACCGTCTGGGTCGCCGCGCCGTCGACGAACTCCAGCGCGGGCTTGCCGGGCGGCGAGATGACGATCGGCTGGTGCCAGTCGTAGGCGAACTCGCGGACACCGAAACGGAGCGCACGCCGGTCGCTGACCGAGCGCTTCACGGTGGCGGTGAGCGTGAGGTCGTACAGGTGGGGGTCGCCGTAGCCGTTGGGCCACCAGAGCTGCGGGTTGCGTAGCCGCAGCGCGCGGAAGCGCTCCGGCGTGAAGGTGACTGTGGTGCTCCCGCCGGCGGGGACGGTCACTGTGGACTCGACGCGTACCTTGTCGAACTCTGCGCGGACGGTGACAGTGGTGGCGCTGGTCGCCGCGTTGCGGACCGGCACCCGGATGGTGACCTCGGCGGTGTCGGTGCCGGGCAGGTCGGGCAGCGTGGTCTGCACGTGTGGGTCGCCGATGACCACGGCGCCGGTGCTGCGCAGGCGGACGTGGTCCCAGAGGCCGGTGACCCGGTCACGGACGGCCGGCATCCAGTCCCACCCGGACACCGCCAGGTAGGTCGGTGCGTCAAGGTAGTGGTGGGCCGACTGGAGGAAGGTACGGCCGTCGGGGCCCTTGTCGCCGGGAGTGCCCGGGTGCGGCATCGGGGTGACCCGGACGGCGAGGACGTGCTCGCCACGGTGACCGGCCAACGCGTCGGTGATGTCGAAGGCAGCCCGCGCGAACGGGTGCTTGACGCTGCCGACTTGCACGCCGTTGACCCAGGCGGTCGCCTCGTGGTTGATCCCGTCGAACTCCAGCCAGATCCGTCGGCCGGCCGAGGTGTCCAGGTCGCGCGGCAGCCGCAGCGCACGCCGGTACCACCAGGTGTGCCGGGACAAAGCCTCCGGGATGCGCATGTTGTTGAAACCGGCCACCGGGTCGGGCAGGTGACCCTGCTCGACCAGGGTGCCCAGCACGGTGCCGGGCACCGTCGCCGGCAGCCAGGACCGGACGTCGACGCCGGCGCGGGAGAGCTCGGCGCCGTCGGCGGTGCCGGCGAAGTCGTCCATCGTCAACGACCAGCCCGACTCCAGCGGCACCGTGCCGTCGGCGGCGACCCTCAGCTCGGGGGCCGGGCCGGTGTTGCCGCCCTCCCAACTGGTCCAGCCCTCGGCCTTCGGCCGGCCGGCCAGCGGTACGCCGTAGACCTGGAAGCCGTTGAGGCCTACCGGGTTGCTGTTCGAGCGCTTCGTGGCGGTCATCCGGATCCACCGGGCGGTGACCGGTTCGGGCAGCTTGATGGTCTGCGCGCCGCCCTGGCCCTCGCTGGTCTCGTACACCGACCGCCAGGCACGGCCGTCGGTGGAGACCTCGATCCGGTACGCCGTCGCGGCGCTGGAGAGGATCTCGTCACCGTCGGTGTCGGTGTAGTTGCCGTCGAACGGCCCGTCGGTGAGCGTGGCCTCGAAGACCAGGGAGACGGCCTCGATCCGGCACAGCGCCTGGAGGTCCACCGAAATCCACTGTGGGTCGCCCTTGGCGGCGCGCCATCCACTCCCCCGGACGCCGACCTGCGGCAGGCCGTCCACGGCGAAGGTCGCCGGCGTCGGCGCGTAGTCGGTCGAGGAGACGGTCACCGGGCGGTACCGGGCCAGGTCGGTGGGGGTGGGGGTGGCGGTCGGCGCCGGCGCTGCGGCGGACGCGAGGGCGTCCGGGAGGGCCGCGGTCACCCCGACCGACGCCAGCAGCGTCGCGCCAGCGGAGAGGAAGGTACGCCGGGAAATCGGCGATGGCTCGGACATCTTGCCTCCAGACATGACAACGTTGTCAGATGGCGGGGGTCTGTGACAACGTTGTCAGATGGTGGCCCGATGTTTCCTGAGAGTCAAGGGTCCGAGTCCATCGTGATTCCCCGAACACGTTCCGCAGCTGTTCCACTTCGGACATCGACGCCGTGGCGCAGTCGGTGCCGCGAGGGTTACGCGCGCGCAGCTGCGAGGGTGCAGGGCTTCGGGACGGGGGCGTGCGGGCTACCGGGCCCGGGCTACGGGGTTGACGGAATGCCTTTGGAGCTGATGCCGCAAACGAATCAGACCGGTTGCCTGCCGCTTCCGCCTCCGGCCCTCAGCCCTCAGCCCTCAGCCCTCGCCCTTCAGCCCCCAGCCCCCAGCCCCCAGCCCAAGATTTGCAGCCCGAAGCGCCGCCTGATCGGTGATGTCGCAAACGATTCAGCTCCAAAGGCGGCGACCAACACCTCCCCACCCTGACGCGGAGGCAGATCGGAGATCAACGGCGGCAGACCCCGTTGACGCAGCGACTGCCGGAAGGCCAGCGAGGCGTCCACCCGTACCCGTGATCGTGACGGCACCGCCGACGGCCGGGAGGTGACCGCGGCGCCCGCGGACCACCTGGCCCGGTGACGACCGCACGGACCGCGCGGTCAGCTCGCCGGCCCGGTCTCGCGGCGGCCGGGGTCCCGATGGTGGTACTCGGGGCGGAGCTTCGCGCTCGCGAACGCCGACTTCACCGCCGCCGAGAGCGCAGCGATGTCGTACGCGCCGTGGTGCCGCCGGCCGTTGATGAAGAAGGTAGGGGTGCCGGTGACGCCGCTGAGGTCGGCGGAGTCGACGTCCTCGGCGATCCGGTCCACGCCCATTCGCTTCACCATGTGCTCCCGGAACCCGTCCAGGTCCAGGCCGAGCTGTTCGGCGTAACCGAGCAGGTCAGTGGGGTTGAGGGCGTCCTGATGGGCGAGCAGCAGGTCGTGCATCTCCCAGAACGCTCCCTGCTCCCCCGCCGCCTCGGCGGCCTCGGCGGCGAGTTGGGCATGGGGGTGGACGTCGGTGAGCGGCAGGTGCCGCCAGACGTACCGGATGTTGGCGAAGTCCGCCAGCAGCTCCCGGACCACCGGCTCGGCCTGCCCGCAGTAGGGGCACTCGAAGTCGCCGTACTCCACCACCGTCACCGGCGCCTCAAGCGACCCCCGCAGGTGGTCGCGCTCCGCGTCGACCGGCAGCATCAGGTCGACGATCCCCTCGGCGACGCCCAGCAGCGCGCGGGTCCGCCGCGCCGGCGAGAGCCGTCTGACGGAGCGGAACACCAGCCAGGTGACGAGGGACGCGCCGAGCGTCGCCACGAGGATGCCGAACTTCGCCTCGTCAAGGGCCGGGCCGCTCAGGGCATGGGTGGCGATCAGGAGCGCGACGGTGAAGCCGATGCCGGAGATCGTGCCGACCCCCGCGACGGCAACCCAACCGACGGGCGGCCGGAACCGGTTACCGCTCAGCCTGGTCACCAGCCAAGCGGCGACCACGATCCCGGCGGGCTTGCCGACGACGTACGCGACCACGACCCCCAGCGTGACCGGAGAGGTCACGGCCCGGGCCAGCAGGTCGCCGTCGATCACGATGCCGACGTTGGCCAGCGCGAACAGTGGCACCACCACGTAGCTCGCCAACGGGTGGTAGAGCGTCTGCAACCGTTCGTTGGGCGACAGCGCCGAGGTGAGTCCGGCCCGGGCCATCCGGGCGAGCTGCGGGGTGGGCTGTTCCCGGAAGAGGCGGAACTGGTCGCTGGCCCGCTGCAGATCGCTGCGGCCGGGAGCGTAGGCGTAGGTCAGCAACCCCATCACCAGACCCACCGCGACCGGGTCGACACCGGACATCGAGACGGCGAGCCAGGCCGCCACCCCGAGCAGCGCGTAGACCGGGCCGAACCGCACCCCGCAGCCCCGCACTAGCAGTACGACGCCGAAGATCGCCGCCGCGACGATCAGCGCCGTCGGCGAGGGGTGGTGCGGGTACGCGATGGCCAGCACCGCGATCGCCACCACATCGTCGACGACGGCGACGGTCAGCAGGAAACCCCGCAGCCGTTCCGAGAAGCGTGGCCCGAAGACGGCCAGCGCTCCGAGCGCGAGCGCCGTGTCGGTGGCCATCACCGCGCCCCAGCCCGCCGCGGTGGTGTGCCCGGCGTTGATGGCGAGGTAGATCGCGATCGGCACGAGCATGCCGCCGACCCCGGCCAAAATCGGCAACGCCAGGCGACGCCGCTCCCGCAACTCGCCGATGTCGAACTCGCGGCGCAACTCCAGCCCCGCGACCAGGAAGAAGAACGTCATCAGGCCGCTGTTGATCCAGGTACGCACGTCATGCGCCACCTGCCAGTCGCCGAGCCGGATCGACAAGGAGGTGTTCCAGACCGACTCGTACGAGGATGCGCTGAGGTTCGCCCAGCCGAGAGCCACCACCGCGGCGATCAGCACCACCCGCGCGCCGCCGGTCTCGGTACGCAGGAACGAGCGCAGCGGGGCGTTGAACCGCCTGTCCCAGACGGTCCGGCTGGTCCAGCCCCGGGGCGTGTTGTCGCTCGTCACGGGAACAATCTTCGTCGACCTGACCGTCACGTGGTCCGGATTGCTACTCCTCCTCCGCGAACACGACGGCGCGGCGCTGGCGGATCGTCGGCAGGACGGCGACGACGAGCGCGACGACGGCCAGGGCCAGCAGCGCGGCGGAGATCGGCCGGGTGCGAACAGGATGATCATCGGGAAGAGCACCTGGTACCGGTGGGAAACGTCGCTCGCCGAGCGGGCGGAACGAGCCAAGACTCTGTCGGCGACGATGACCTACCTCTGACCGGGCCCGATGGCACGGTCATCGTCCGCACAGCCTGGATACTGGTTCACATCTTCAACGGCAACCCGACTGCGTACGAGGTCGAGTTCGCCGACGCCGAGGGCCGCACCATCGCCATGGTCACGCTCCGGGCCGACCAGGTAGTTCACCCGGATAGGTAGTTCGTCGGTGTGCGAAGCGCCGCCGCAGATCCAACTCGATCATGTCTTCCGGTCTGGAGGCACCCTTTAGCGGCGTAGGCGGCGGGAGCAGGGGCCGTCGTGGCCGTCGCCGAGCAGGCAGCGCCGGCCGGCTGACGTTCGCAGGTCGCAGAGGACCCGGTGCCGGAGGACCTGATAGTCCTCTTCGGAGACTGTGGTCTCCCCCGGATCGGTCATCGGCAGTACCAGCATCCACCGGCCGATGGCCCGGGCCAGGCGTCGCCGCGAACCTCGCCGAGGTCGTCGCCGTCCGCGACTCTAAGGCTTCCACGGGACCGGTTCTCACCTTCACCGCCCAGGCGTGGACCGGCTTCATCGCGGCTACCGAACGCGACGGGCGCGCCAGCTAGGTTCGGCTTTGCCGACGGCACGGACGGCGGGCTCCCCGAAACCGAGAATCGCAGCGCTCAGCCCGCGGTGGCGGTCCGCCGGGCACCGGGCGGCCACACGATGCTGGTGGGGATGTCATGCTGCCGCGCCCAGCTCACGGTCCGGTCGGTCGCCGCCGCGTGACAGCCGGGTTCCCCGTCCCAGACGGCCACCAACCGGTGTACCCGGCGTAGCAGCTCTCGGTTGGCGGCCACGTACGCCGCCGTGCCGGACTGCTCGAACCCGGTGTGGACGACCTCGACCGCCTGGCCGAGCAGGTCGTCAAAGGCCGCGCGGTTGGCCGGGTGGATTACCCGCTCCCGATAGTCGGGCGCCGGCAGCACCACCTCATACGCGCCGTCGGTGGCCAGCACCGCCCGCGCGAATGCCTGGTCGGCGCCGGGGGCCAGGCAGGTCACGCCCCGCACCGGCTCCCCGCTGATCCGGCGCAGCTCGGTACGCAGGGCGTCGTACACGAGCCGTTCGGTGGCGGGGGTCAGGTTGATGTGCCCGGTGGCTCCCACCCGGACCGGTCGATGGTCCAGCGTCATCCGCCGATCCTCTCGCCCGATGCATCACCTGGCGCTCGCGGAGTGTCACCAGGGCCGCCAGCCTGCCGGGGCGGCGACGGCGTTTCGACGGGGATCGACGGGATCGACGGCCAGCCGGATCATCTCAAAGCCGGCGTCGGACAACACCTCCGGCAGCGCCCGGATCTCGTTCCGGTTCATCTCCTGCACGTCCGGCGTCAGCTCGTCCCACGGGCGCAACGTGGGGTGCCGGCGGCGGGCGTCGTCGCGCGCCGCGCCGTACAGCCAACCCTCCCCTCGTCGTTCCCGGCACCACCGCTCGTGTTCCGACCGGGCCAGTTCGTCGATCCGGTCGTCGATGGCCCGACTGGCGCCCGGGTCCGCCGTACCGGCCGTGGGGCCATGTCGGGGCGCCACCACGCAGCCGAGGCTCAACAGCTTCGCCGCGATGTCCTGCACGTGAGCGCGGTTGGCCCGGCGCAGCGACTCGGGAAGCCGGGACCAGTCCACCATGGCCGGGGACGTACCCAGGCGCACACCGGCGCGCAGCTGCAACTGGACATACTTGTCGTGGATCTGGCGGGCCAGCCGTTCGGTGAGGTCCTCGGCGATCAGTTGGGCGTCGCAGGCCCGGGTCAGCACCGGGTAGAGCTGAAGCCGCCCGTGCACCTCGTCGAGCAGGTCGTGCCGCCGGTCGCCATGGAACGCGGCGGCGAGAGCCGCCTGCCGGTACACGGGTACGAACACGGTGCTCTCGGCCCGTTGCCAGAGGGCGGGCGTGTCCAACGCCAACTGGAGCCCGGTGCGCTCGTCCTCCGCGCAGATGTAGAGCCGGTCGTAGCCGTGGCGCAGCATTCCCGACTCGACCAGACCGTCGAGGTCCAGGTCGTACGCCCGCACCTGGCACACGCCGGGGAGCAAGGGGTGCCGGGCGCTCGCCAGGTCGAGTTCGGCGGCGGCGTCCGGGGCGACCAGGTCGACGTGCAGCGGCGGCAAGGGCCGACCGGGCGGCGCCTCGGTCTGGCGCAGTTGCCAGTGCCGCGCGCTGGCTACCAGCGCGGCGCGACGGAAGCTGCCCCGACCGGCGATGAGGAGCCGCACTGGTCGTCGAGTCGTGGAGGCTAGGGGGTGGTGCCGGTGCAGGGCCCGGGCGGCGACGTCGTCGACGTGGAAGTAGTCCAGTCGCAGCCGGCTCGAACCGGCGGCACCCAGCCGGCGGGCCTGCAACGACAGGCACATCTCCGGGTCGTGGACCTGCACGTAGACCCGGGCTGGCTGCCGCCGGTCCTGGATCAGCCGGCTCGCGGCGTTGGCGATGGCGTGGTTGCGGTCGTCGTCGTCGGTACAGGCGTACACGGTGCGGGCGTGCGGCAGGCCGGCGCCGCGCAGCACCTCGGGGCTCGTCGGGTCCCCGATGACCCCCAGGTAGCGGCGCCGTCGGTACTCCAGTGGCCCGAACGGCTCGGCGCGGACGACGACCACGCGCTCACCCTCGCTGAAGAGCCGGTCGGCGAGCATCTGGGCGAACTGGGAGTCGCCGCAGACCACCGAGTGCCCCCGCGCTCGGCGCGCACGCAGCCGCCGGATCTCGGCGGCCAGCAACAGTCGGCTGGCCTCCACCACCGCGAGCAGGGTGAACAGCGGCGCCGCAAACCGGGCGACCTGCAACTGCCACGGGTACGGGCCGGGATCCTGCAAGGGCTCCGCGCCCAGCACGAAGAGCTGGATGTCGTAGTAGATCACGTCGTACACGTCGTAGCCTGCGCCCGGCTCGGCCCGCAGCAGCCGGTCGAAGCCGACGTAGCCAAGCACCAGCGCGACCAGGCCGATCACCGCGAAGACCATCCGCAGTGCCCTCCCGGCCGGGCGGTACGCGCCGGGAACCGGACCCGTCATCGACCAACTCCCTCGTCTGCGGGACCGTCGTCGCGCCAGTGTCGCCGGACGGACGGCCCGATGCCCACCGTCCACGCGCGCGACCTTCGGACCGACCGGTGATCTGGCCGGACCAGGCCACTCCGCATCGTATTTGACGCAGTCGATCCGACCGGACCATCGGCACCCCGGCTGATCGGCCCTTCTTGCAGGTGAGCGCCACAGCCCGTAGCTGCGTACCGGTCCCCTCAGGTGGCCTCCGCGGGCTACGCTTGCAAGACGGGCCGGAGGGGGCGCACGAGCGGGTCGGCCTCCGGTCCCTCGACACCTGGCGCCCAGGCCAGACCTACCGGAGGATCACGGAGATGGACGCAACCGGAGGTCCACCGGCAGTAGGCCCGGTCAATCCTTTCTCGCCGACGGCCGTGGCCCGGGTGACCGAGGAGGGCACCGGCGCGAGCACTGTGGTCACCGCCGCCGTCCGCGACGCGACCGACCAGCTCGACGACTACCTGCGCACCGGTGTCGGTGCCGTCGTCGCCCTCATCGGTGACTACGGCACGGGCAAGACCCACCTCGCGGTCGAGCTACTGGCCCACGCCCGGAGCGTCACCGGAGCGGCGGGGCAGGCGATCTACCTGGACGCGCCGGGCGACACCTTCCTGTCACTGCATCGGCGGTTCCTGTCCCGGCTGTCCCGCGACACGGTGCGCGAGCTGCTCAGCGGGCACCTTCCCGACCCCACGGTCACCACCCGCCCCACGGACGGTCTCGTCGCACGGCTGCGTGCGAGCCTCGCGGAGGTCACCACCAACCCGGCCTTCGGCACTGCTCTGGCGATGTTGCTCGACCCGAGCACCGAGGCGGCCGCCTGGGACTGGCTGTCGGGTCACCCGCCGGGCCCCGCGCTGGTCGCCGCCGGTGTGACCCCCAGCGCGGATGTCGAGGCCACCGTCGTCGAGGCGATGGGAGTGCTGGCTCTGCTGCACAGTCGACGGCATGACCGTTTCGTGCTGGTCCTCGACGAACTGGACAAGATCCTCACCGCGGGCGGCCGACCCGACCCGGAGACGATGGCCCGCCTGCAACGGCTGCTCGGGGTGTTCACCTCCGCCGGGGCCTTCCTGGTGATCGCCGGGCTACCCGACATGCTGCACCTCCTCAGCACCGACGTGCGGCAGCGGATCGGGCCGATCGTGCGGATGTCGGCGCTGACCGGCGAGGACGTCCGCACGTTCATCCGGCAAACCCAGCTGCGCGCGTCCGGTACGGCCCGACTCGCGCCGTTCACCGTGGAGACCACCGAATACCTGGCAAACCTCGCCGACGGGGTGCCCCGACGGGTGATCCGGCTCTGCTACCACCTCTTCCAGCGCGCGGCCCAGGCCGGCACACCCGTCACCCACGTCATGGTCCGCGAGGTGGTCCGGGTCCAGTTCGACCTGGCCAACCGGCAGGACGTCGCCGCCGACGTTCGGCGGGTGCTCACCCAGGACGGCTGGCCGTACCAGCGGGATCACCTGGTCGGGTCGATGCGCGACCTGCCGGTGGACTTCTGGATACCCGTGGAGGAACGCAACGCCGGCTGCTGCGTGCTACTCACCGAGTCGGTGCTCAAAGCCGAGGAGGTCGACGACCTCAACCGGCGGGTCGTCGCGATCCGAGCGGCGGTCCCGGACAGCGAGGTGATCCTCGTGGTCGTCGGTCACCTGCCCGCGGAGTTCGCCGCGGAACTCGCCGGCACGTTCAGCGTCGAGCCGATCGTGCACGACCCGCAGTCGTTCGCCGAGGACCTGTCGGGCAGCGTCAAGGCCCTGATGCGACGGCTGGAGCAGGCGATCGGGGCGGACGCGCTCACCTCGGTGCGCCAACGCGTCGAACGGATCCACCGCCAGCAGAGCAACACCCAACGTTCCATCGAACACCTGTCGTACCAGCTCGACGAGATGCGGGGAGAGCTGCGTCAGGATCTCACCGGTCCGGCGGGGCGGCTGAGCGTCGTCCCGGATCGGCATCCGGGGGCGACGTCGCCGCTGCCGGGGCGGGTGGCACGGGTGTTCGTCGAGGCCATCGCGGCACTGGATCAGCTCGCCGGGTTCGAGCGCCGGTTACGCGACGCGTTCACCCCGCACCGGGTCGCGACCGTCGGCGGCGCCGACGGCGGGCAGGCGCTACGGTCGCTGCTGCGTTCCCGGGACGTACAACGTGCGGTCGGCACGTCTGTGGTCCTCCGCCGCCTCATCGAGGCGTTCCGGGAGGGGGTCGAGCAGTGGTACGACGGCCACCGCGCGAATCCCCAACCGACGGACCCGGAGCGGTTGGACCTGCTCTGCGAGACGTACGACGGGATCGCCGAGTATCTGCCGCTGTTCCAGCTGGACACGCTCAGTGGGTTGGCCGCCTCCGGCACGGGCGCGGAGGACGGGGGCGACCCGGTCGAACGATCGCGTACCTGGTCACAGGCCCGCTCGGTTTTCGACGGTCTGGGCGGTCGGGTCCGTCAGTTGCTGCTGGCCGGCTGAGCGCGTCGGTCCGGTTCAGCGTTCCGGTTCCAGGGCGCGCGCCGGTGGGCCGTCGCGCATTCGGGGCGGCCCGCTCGGGTCGGCGTCCGGCCGGGGTGGGGCGGTGCCCGGGTCGCCGGGGAGGCGCCGGTCCAGCACCGCCGTGGCCAGGGCGTGGATGATGTTGATGACCACGATGGCCGTCGCCACGATCCCCACTGTTCCGGGGAAGTCCCGTTCGAGGACGAGGGCGAGGATCACCGCGGTGATGCCGTTCTGCTGCCCCCACGCGAGGTAACGCCGGTCGGCCGTGGGCAGGCCACGGGTGATCGGCAGCGACACCATCAGTTGCGCCGTCACGGCCGCCAGACCGAGCACCACGCCCGGGACGATGTCGACGCCGTGCACGAGCAACAGCCCGAGCAGGAACGTGGCGACCAAATACGCAGCCTGGGTGGACCGGCCGACGACAGGACCGAGTCGGGGGCGGAAGAAGAGCCCGGCCAGCGCCAGGCCGAGCATGAGGAACTGCCAGGCGCCGAAGAGGACCAGCGCGATCAGCAGCGCCACGGCCAGCCAGTTGAGCGCCGTACGGACCCGAGGGCGGGGGGCGTCGTCGCGAAGGCCAGCGGCGCGGAGCAGCCGCCACAGCAGCCAGGCGCCAGCGGCGAAGGCCAGGTTGGCGAGCACGTCGAGCAGCAGGTCCAGGGGCCGGTCGCTGATCGCGCCGGCGAGCGCGCCGCCGTCACCTCCGCTGAGGTCGAGCGCGAACGCGGAGACGTAGATGGTGAGCAGCACGGTGATCGGGTCGTCGAACGACGCCCAGATGGACAGGATGGAGCGCGCCCGGGCGGAGGTGCGGTCGGGGCGGCTCATCGCGGCCACCGCGAGCGGATCGATCTGGGCGACGGCGACGCCGAGGACCAGGAACGCGGGATCGCGGAAGATCAGCACCATCACCGCGGCGATGAGCGCGGCCTTGGCGACCACACCGACCGTGACGGCCAGCAGCACGGTGCCGAGGTGGGCGCGGACCTCGGCGAGGCTGATGTCCCGGGTGCTGCCGATCAGGCCCACCGCCAGCAGGAGCGCGGCGAGCAGGAGGTAGGCAGGGGCGCGTTCGAGCCCGTCCACGTCGCCGGCCCACGCCACGACCAGCCCGGCCAGGGCAGCGGCGACCACGGCCGCCGATCTCCCCAGTACGGTCACGGCCACCCAACCGACACGTCGAACCCCCGTTGATTCGAAGTGAGGATATCGGCGCTAGGCGATCACCTCAATCGCCAACCACGTGACCCGCCGGCAGAGTTTAGGCCGATGACGTGAGCCGTCGGGCCACGGCAGCCATCTCCTGGTCGTCGATGGCGACCAGGTCCTGGTTTAGCGTGACGCCGACCAGGTAGTCGTCGGCGGAGAGCCGGTAGTGGTAGATGGCGCCCATCTCCACGTCGAGCACCAGCCGGGTGACGTCCCCGGCGACGGCCCGGCGCAGGTCCCGACCCACCTGGAGGGCCAGCAACGACAGGTCACCGGCGAGGCGCTGGTAGCGGTCGCGCCGATCCGCCACTGTGACACCCCGGTTGAAGAACGTGTCCAGGTCGGGGTGGCCGAGGATGTCGAGGGCCCACGCCTGCTCACCCGCCCGGTGGTGGCTCAGGTAGTGCAGGCGGTCCGGGCGCAGCACCGCCATCGTCGCCCCGTCGGGCGTGGACGACCCGCTCAGGTGAGGCTGGAAGCCCTCCCTGGACGCGGTGGCCGATCGCGGCTCGTCGCCCACGCCACCGTCCCAGCCGCCCGGGTTCTGCGACCGCTGCCGCAGCAGCCGGCGCAGGTCCGTGGCGACCTGCGCGGCGGCCTGGTCGACGACGCTGACCCGACCCAGGTCGGCCACCGGCTCGATGTCCGTTCCGGGCACGGCGGCGAAGCCGACCATGTGCTCGTTGCCCACCACCGAGTTGCAGAAGACGAGACCCGTGCGGGTCTGCACAACCATGCGGATCAGCGCCCCGCTGTGCAACTCGCCCAGCCGGCGGTTCAGCTCGCTGACCCGGTAGACCAGTTGGGCACCGACGCGCCGGTATACCTCACGGCGCTGAGCCGGGGTCGTCTCGTCGTCTGGTACCGGGGTGGACGGATGGGCGAGCAGGTCCAGCGCGAAGTCGAGCACCCCGGTGGTGTAGTGGGCCACGTGGTAGACGCCGAAACCACCGAGCAGCAACTGTCGGCAGAGGTCACGCTTCTTGCGGAAACCCGGGACGTCCTGCTCGGCCGTCTCCTCGATCAGGACGTTGTGCAGTTCCGGATCGGTCACCAGGTCACTCCCTCAGCTCTGCGGCACATCGATGTCGGTGTCGGTCAGGGCGGCAGCAGCACCGGGGGTGCCGTCGCGCATCGCGCGGATCGCCGTGCGGTTCGCGGCGGCGTCCCGGGTTACCGGATGGCCACGGCCGAGGTAGCTCAGGGCTGTCGCGTACGCCTCCTCCTGCGTCGAGAGCGCGCCGTCCAGGTCGCCGCTGGCGGCCAGGTGGCCGGCCTGGGCGGTGGCCGCCGCCAGCGTCCACGGGTGCGCGTCGCCGAGCTTGGCGCGCAGCGAACGCAGACCGCGCTCGCCATACGAGATGGCCTGGTCGGATTCCCCCAGACCGCGCTGGAACAGACCCAGATTGACCGAGCAGACGGCGGTGAAGGGGTGCCCCGCCGCCAGTTTCCGCTCGTAGCCCCGCAGGCAGCGCATGGCGCTCTTCACGGCGATCCCGGCGTCGCCGGCCCGGTAGTAGTCGGCCGCCAGGCTGAGCAGGCTGCCTCGGGTGACGGGGTGGTCCTCGCCGAGGTTCTTGACATAGCCGCTGTACGTCTCGGCGCTGCGCTTCTTGGCCGGTATGGTCAGACCGAGGCGTCGTTCGGTGACGGCGAGGCTGCGGTGGACCCGCAACTCGTCGAGAAGGCTGCCGCTGGGCAGCTCGTGGATGCGGGCCAGGGCCTCCCTCAGGGTGGCCAGTGACAGTTCATACTCGCCGACCTCCCGCTCGCACGTGCCGACCTGGCACGATGCCCGCCATGTCCGCGGGTCTTCCGGGCCGAACAGCAGCATCCGGCGGTCCCGTTCCTGGCGAGCCAACCGCAGGGCCTCCGGGGCGTCACCGGTGAGCAGGAACGAGATGCCGAGGTTGTTCACCGCCATCCGGGTGCTCGGGTGGTCGTCGCCGACGAGCTCGCGGAACCCCTTGAAGGTGGCCTGGTCCTCGACCAGGGCGTCCTCGAATCGGCCCAGGCCGCGCAAATCACCGCCTCGACCACGACCGGCGACAAGGGTGTGGATGTGGCGCAGCCCGTAGCGGCGACGCTGTTCGCTGAGCACCCGTTCGTCCAGACGCAGCGCCTCCTGGTAGTTACCCAGCGCCCGCTGCAGATTTGCGGTCTGAACGAACAGTCGCATGGTCAGCTGGTCGAGCTCGCCGCCGCCGTCCCATCGCTCGCACGCCGCCGAGGCCAGCAGTAGCGCGGATCGCCAGGCATCACTGTCGTTGGACAGGTACAGGTGGCGCACCTGCTTGACGACCCAGTGACGTACCCGCCGGTCGTCGGACTCCAATGCGCCGGCCGGGACGAGGTGCTGTTGCAGTTCGTCGAAGACGTCGGCGTAGCGGCGACCGTCGGCCTCCGGATCGGTCGGGGCGTAGCCGGCGAGGCCCTGGAGGACCTGCCGGTGCCGCTCGCACCGCTGCGGCTCGGGGATGGCCTCCCGAAGCAGCACCTGGATGGCGCGGTGCATCCGCAACGCCGACCCGTGCCCCCAGTCGACGTCGTAGAGCGCGAAGCGGGCACCGACGGTGAGAACGAGGTCCACCTCACCGGCGTCGAGCAGCAGCTCGTCCGCGGCGCTGCCGGACGCCGCGGCGAGCTGGGTCAGCATCGGCGTGGACCGCAGCAGCGGCAGCCCGATGCCCTCCGGGGAGAGGAAGGCGCTCAGCTCGGCCAACCGGATGGCCAGTTCCCCGAAGGGGGTGGCACGAAGCGCCTCCAGCGTCACCCGCAGGACGCGGGCGACGCTGGAGGTGTGCGATCCCCGAATGTGTTCGCCGGGATCCTCGCCGGACTGCCCGTCCAGCGCGACCAGCAACTCCCGCACACCCTGACCCACCGCCTCCAGGCTGGGCACCCCGGCGCGCTCCAGCCCCAGGGCACGTTGCCGCATCCAGGAGGTCGCCAGACGCAGGGCCAGCGGCAGGTGCTCCAGCGCCACCGCGATCGATCGGGCGTCCTCGGTACTGATACCGAGCACCCGGCGCAGCATCGCGACGCTCTCGTCGCCGGTCAGGGCGGCGACCTCCAACGGGGACGGCAAACCGGAGGAGCCGTCGTCCCGCGAGGTGATCAGGACGTGGCCGACGCCGTCACGCGGCCGATAGCCGGTCAGTACGCCCCCGTCGTCGGCGTTGTCATAGATCAGCAGCCAGCGTTGGAAGGCGCCGTCGGCCGCGGAGAGCGCCTTCAACGCGGCCTCTGCTGCCCCGGTGCTGTCCACCGCCTTGATCTCGTCGGCGAGCGCACCGAGCCCGGTCTGCACGGTTTCCTGGTCCTGGGCGGGAATCCACCAGACCACGTCGTAGTCGTAGGCGAACCGGTGGGCGAACTCCCGAGCCAGCTCGCTCTTGCCGACTCCCGCCCCGCCGGTGAGGGTCACCGGGCCGTCCTGGCTGGTGAGGTGGTCGCGCAATCGCTCAAGATAGTCGTCGCGGCCGACGAACGACGGGTTACGGGGAGGCACGTTGAACCGCACCCGGCGGTCCGGGTCCGCCGGGAAGCGCGGCACGTTGCGCAGGTCGCCGGACGGTTGCGCGGGGGCGATCAGACCGAGTTGGCTCAGCAACAGCGACTGCGCCCGGACGGCGTCGGCCGCACGCAGGTCGACGACCCGTTCGGGGTCGAACGGCTCCTGCCATGCCTCCCCGGCCACCAGCACGCCGAGCACCTCCGTCGACCGGTCGGCGTCGTCCGGGCGAAGCCTGGCCAGGTCCGTCCCGGCGAGCTCGGGTGAGAGAACCGCCAGCACAGTGCTGTGCGGCGCGAAGTCGGGCGGTGCGCCCGGGCGCACCGCCCGCAGGTGGGCCCGGACGCCCGCACGGCGCAGTTGCCCGCCGATCCAGTCCGCCCAGGGCCGGTCGACCGGGTCGTAGGCCACGGCGATGTCACCGAGATTCTCCGCCGGGTCCAGCAGCACGGCATGCCGGTAACGCCGGCGGATCCGCTCCGCGACGGGCGCCGCCTGGGTGACGTCGCCCCCGGTGATCCACTCCGTGATCCGCTCGTACGCGGTCAGCGGGCTGTTCGCGTCGTCCGGCTCGTCGGCGAGCACGGACAGCACGTCGTCGAAGGTGTCGTAGTTGTGCGCCGGCACCTCTACGATCCCGGCCGCGGCGGGGCCGGGGGCGTCGCCCGGCGGCTTCTCCAGCAACCAGCCAAAGGCCTGCCGGACATAGTCACGGGACCCGCCGTGCCCGAGGTCGGGAACCTCGTGCAGGGTCGGCGCGGCGAGCACCCGGATCCCGCCGGCGGCCCGTTGCTGCAACTCCTTGGCGAGCCCGGCGGCGTATTGCACGGACAGCCGACGAGGTGGCATGCAGACCACCGCGACGTCGCTGAGCACCGCGCATTGCGTGATTCCGGGTGCGCTCAGGTCCACCGGGGCGTCGATGAGGACGTAGTCGTAGTCGGTCTGCTGGAGCAGCTGCCGGATGCGGGCGGCATCCCCGGTGGGCAGCCCTTTGGTGGTGGCGTCGAGACCGACCATGCTGAACGTCGCGGTCGTGCCGGACACCGCGTACCGGTAGAGGACGCCCTGCTCGGGCGCGGCCGGCGCGATCACCGTCGAGGGCGACGCCGGCGGCGCGTCCGACGCGGGGGTGAGCGCAGCGGCAAGGTCCTCGCCCAGCTCCCGGGCCGCCGCGACGGCGTCCACCTGCACCGGGCGCAGGAAATCGCAGACCCGGGGGGTCTTCGGGCACCAGTCGACGGCGAGCACCTTCTTGCCGTTGCCGGCGAGGATCCAGGCGACGTTGGCCACCGCGCTGCTGCGGCCGGTGTCGTCGGCGGGTGACACGAACGAGACGATCGTGACGACACCCGGTGTCTCATCCCTGCTGATGTTCATCGGTCTCCCCCGGCCCGGGTGGTGGAGTGGGTTGCCTGTGCCGCCACGGCACCCGTGGGGTCAGTCGTCGCCATCGAGGGCGCTTTCGAAGCCTGCGTACTGGTCACCGGCGGCGGCACGGCGGTCGAGTCGTGCCAGTGCGGCGACGAGCACACCACCTGGAATCGCGTCCAGCTCGGCGACGTCCACGTCGGTCAGGTCAATCAGCTCGGAACGGAGGTCGTCCTCTTCGGTGTCCATCCCCGACCACCGCCTGTCTGAGTGTCGTGCCGCGCCCGGTTGCCCCCGCCGCCGGGCCGGACATCGACCGGCGGCCAAATCCGCTGAGTGTGCTCATGATAACCGTGCGCCGCCTCCCCGGCGGACACCCGGATGGCGGCCGGACCAGGTAGGACGGGTCCGGCCCGGCACCGGCCGGTCAGGTGCGGCACCCGGAACGCCACCTGTCGATGTATGCTCCACGCTGGTAGGTGGCCCGACCGGCGACCGACAGGACGGCGGAGCGTCTGATGCCCGGACCCGTTGGCGGCCACCGGCCGTCACCCGGCACGGTGGTCCGCTCCGCACCGCCGGGGCGTTCGGTCCCCTTCCGACAATTCGTGGTAAAGCTTCATAGCCGCTGCGACCTGGCCTGCGACTACTGCTACGTCTACACGATGGCCGACCAACGCTGGCGGTCCCGGCCCCGGACGATGTCGGCGGCCACTCTGGCACGCACGGGCGAACGGATCGGCGAGCACGCCCGCCAGCACCGCCTGGGTGGGGTGAGCGTCGTGCTGCACGGCGGGGAGCCGCTGCTGGCCGGGGTGGCCGGTGTCGAGCGGGCCGTCGAGCTGTTGCGGCGCGGTGCCGCCCCGGTGCCCGCGCGGATTGCCGTGCAGACCAACGGCGTCCGCCTGGACAACTCCTTCCTGCGCCTGTTCGACCGGCTCGACGTGGGGGTCAGTGTCAGCCTCGACGGGGACCGCGCGGCGCACGACCGGCACCGGCGCGGGCCGGACGGTCGGGGCAGCCACGACCGGGTCGCGGCCGCACTACACCAGTTGACCGGGTCGTACCGGCGGTTGTTCAACGGTCTGCTGTGCACCGTGGACCTCCGCAACGATCCGGTCGCGACCTACCGCAGTCTGCTGGCCCACCGTCCGCCGGTGGTGGACTTCCTGCTGCCGCACGGCACCTGGTCGTCGCCGCCCGCGGGTCGCCCCGCCGACCCACGGCAGGCCCCGTACGCCGACTGGCTGATTGCCGTCTTCGACGAGTGGTACGCCGACGACGGTCGCCGGACCCGGATCCGCCTCTTCGACGAGATCATCCAGCTGCTGCTGGGCGGCTCCTCCCGGCTGGCCGGGGTGGGGGTCAGCCCGGTCGCGGTGGCGGTGGTGGAGACCGACGGGGCGATTGAGATGGACGACACCCTCGGCGCCGCCCACGCCGGCGCCGGCAGCATCGGCCTGCACGTCGACCGGGACACCTTCGACGCCGCCCTCGACCGGCCCGGCGTCCGGGCCCAGCAGGCCGGGGTGGCCGGGCTCAGCGCCCAGTGCCGCGCCTGTGACCTGCGCCAGGTCTGCGGCGGCGGCCTCTACACGCACCGGTGGCGCGCCGGCAGCGGCTTCGACAACCCGTCGGTCTACTGCGCGGACCTGTACCGGCTCATCGCTCACATCCGCCGCACCCTGCGGCGGGACGTGACAGCAGTGCGGGAGGTGCACCGGTGACGACAGCCGTGCACCGGCTACCCGGGAGCGTCATCGACGGGCTCGCCACGGGCGGAGGCGGTCCAGCCGCCCTCGAACTGCTGCGCGCCGCCCAGCACAGCAAGAACCTGCTGTTGGTGCGGGCGCTGGTCGTCCTCACCCATCGGGTGGACCATCCGGACCGGGCGGCGGTCGAGGCGGCGTACCGCGTGGTGAGCGGCCTGGAGCAGGGCCAACGCCGGGCGGCGTGGGGCCACCCCCCGGTGGCCGCCTGGGCCTTCGGCACCGCGGCACTGCTGCGCCGGGGTGACCGCGCGGCCGCGTACCCCGGTCTGCTCGCGGCGGTCGCCGCCGCCGCGGTGGTGCGGGCCCGCGCGGACGCCGACCTGGACGTGCCGCTCGACCCGGCCACACCGGGTTGGCTGGACCTGCCCGGCCTCGGCACCCTCCGGGTCAACCCCGCGGCGACCCGCGCCCGCGTGCGCTGCGCCGGCGGACGGGCCGAGGTGCGCTGCGCCGGGGAGCGGACCGAGATCGGGTACGACCACCCGCCCCACCACCGCTGGCGGCCCGCCCCCAAGTTGCGCGCCACCCACGGCGGGCTGGCGCTGCGGCTGCTGCTGGACACCGCCACCTGGCGGCACGTACCGATGGCGGCCGAGGCCGGCGCCCACCCGATCGCCGGTTCGGTGCGTGACCCGGGCCGGTGGCAGCACCGACTACACGGGGCGTGGCGCCTGCTCGTCGACGAGCACCGGGCGGTCGCCGAGGAGGTGTCGGTGGCGCTGCGCGCGTTGGTGCCGCTCGAAGCGCCGCGGTCCGGGGTCCGCAGCGGCACGTTCCACCACGGGTTCGGCGCGGTGGCGATGTCCCTGCCACCGGATTCCCGCTCCGCCGCGGTCACCCTCGCCCACGAGATCCAACACCTCAAGCTGGCCGCGCTGACCGACCTGTTCCCCCTGGTGGAGCCTGGTCCGGACGAGTCGTTCTACGCGCCGTGGCGACCCGACCCCCGCCCACTGGAGGGTCTCCTGCACGGCGCCTACGCCCACCTCGGCGTGGCCGGCTTCTGGCGACGGCAACGGTTCGTCGAGCGGGACCGGACCGCGCGGCACCACGCCGAGGTCGAGTTCGTCCGGTGGACCCGGGCCGCCAGGCAGATCGTGCGGGTGCTGGCCGCGCAGCCACGCCTGACCCCGGTCGGCCGACGCCTGGTCGACGGCATGGCACCGGTCCTCGACCGGTGGGCCTCGGAACGGGTGACTCCCCACGCGGTGGACGACGCCGGACGGCTACTCGCCGCGCACCACGCCCACTGGGAGCGTGCCGAGGCGCGACGGGGGTGACAGCGAGGCTTGCCGATCTCCTCTACGCTGGGCGGCATGGGGGACGCTAACGGGCAGCCCACCCGACGCGAATGCTTCGTCATCGCACCGATCGGCCCGGAGGGCTCCGAGATCCGCGAGCGCAGCGACCAGATCCTCGACTACCTCATCCGTCCGGTGGTCGAGGCCCGCGGATTCCAGGCGATCCGGGGTGACGAGATCGAACGCGCTGGCCTGATCACCTCACAGGTGCTCGACCGGATCATCCAGAACGACCTGGTCATCGCGGACCTCACTGACCAGAACGCGAACGTCTTCTACGAGCTGGCCGTGCGGCACGCACTGCGTAAACCGTTCGTGCAGCTGATGGCGAAGGACCAGCAGCTCCCCTTCGACGTGCAGGGGATGCGCACGATCCTGGTCGACCACAGAAATCTGCGCAGCGTGCACACCGCCAAGGAGCAGCTGGGCCGGGCCATCGACTCGATGACCGACGACGCCGACATCGTCACCCCGATGTCGGTCGCCCTCACCCTGCAGGACCTGCGCGGCTCGTCGAGCCCACACGAGACCGGCCTGTCGCAGATCATCGAGACCCTGCCGCAGATGATGGACATCCTTCAGGACCTGCAACGGCAGGTTGGCGGCAACAGTCCCGTCGAACCCTCCGAGGCGGACGACCACCGGCGGCTGCGCAGCCTCATCGTGTCGCTGACCGAGCGTGGCGTGGTCACCGAGCAGGACCTGGCCGGTCTGGCCGGCGGGGCCAGCAGCAGGTTCGACAGGTGGGTGCAGCACCTCATCCAGCGCTCCGGCGGGGCCAGTTGACCGTCCTGTCAGGCCAGGGTGAGACGACCCTCCTGGTCGTACCGGAGGCGGCCGCTGGTCACGGCGACGTGCAACCCGTACCGGAGTAGCTTGTCGATCTTTTCGGTACGGCGGCGGTAGCCGAGCCGTTCCAGGCCGGCGCGCAACAACCGTTCCTCGTCCACGCTCCGCACGCCCCGCAGCACGTGCACGAACGCGTTGGCCACCTCCTCGGGTGGCACCTCCTCGAACGCCCGGTCATTGCTGGCCTGGGTGACCCGAAAGGCGCGGTACGTCTGCGGGTCAGCGCCCTCGGGCCAGGCGTACCGGCCCACGGTCGGGTGCGCGTACAGCCGGCGGGAGTCGACGAGGGCGAGCACGGCGGTGCGGCGGTCTTCCCGGGTCCGGAGGAAGCCGAACCGGGCCAGGGCCAGGCGTGCGAGGCGGTGCTGTTCGACGGGCCCCTCAGCCTCGATGATCTCGCTGAGCGCGGTCCGCATCAGATCACGTACGTGCTGGTCGGCGGCGAGCAGGTCGAGGTCGGCCTGGTCGCCGAGCGGCGTCGGGACGTACGGAACGAATGGGCTCGTCGTGATGGTGCCGGACGCTGTCGCCGCCGTGACGGTCACCGGTGGCGGTGCGGGTGCAGCGAGGCCGGTGACGGGTGCCGGCGACGGGCCCGCCAGGGGTTCGTCGTCCGCGGCGAGACGCGACTGTGGCAACGCGACGGTCGGAGACGCCTCGATGTCCATCGCGGCGCGTTGCTGGGGCATCTCGACGTCACCGGGCGGCTCCGCAGGCTCCGGCGGCTCGCGCTCCGGTTCGAAGGTCGTAGGGGCCTCGGCTCGGGTAACCGCTTCGTCGACCCTGTCGAGTAGCGCCGACCGGTCGTGGATCCATGCCGGCAGCCAGAACCGCACGACCTCCGGCCAGCCCATGATCGAGCGCAGGAGCGCGGGCGCCGAGTCCCGGTCGGCGACCGTCGGGCGGGCGCTCCAGTCCGGGCCGTCGAGCATGACCGCCACCTGCCACCGCGGTGAGCCTGGTTTGCGTACGGCGATGTCCACAGTGAAGTCGGAGAGGCCGTGCGAGGTACGGACCTCGTGGCCGCGGTCGCGCAGCGCTGCCGCCACCTCGTCGCGGATCCGGCTGCGCCGCTCGGTCCGGTCGGTGGCGAGGTCGCCCAGGCGCTCCGCGCCGGCGGCGGCCATCTCGCAGTACGCCCGCAGGTGCTGCGTGCCCAGCGCTGACGTACGGGACAGGTCGATGTCGGACGGGTCGAACGACGAATAGAGGACGACCTGACGGCGGGCGCGGGTGATGGCCACGTTGAGCCGCCGCTCGCCGCCGGCCTGGCTGAGCGGACCGAAGTTCAGCGGGAGCTGGCCAGTCTCCAGGTTGGTGGAGAAGGCCAGGGAGAACAGGACGACGTCCCGCTCGTCGCCCTGCACGTTCTCCAGATTCTTCACGAAGATCGGCTCCGCGACCGCGCCGGAGAGGTGCTCGCGGACGATCGGATCGGTGCTCTCCTCCAGCAGGTTGAGGATGAGGTCCCGCTGCTGGATGTTGAAGGTGACCACGCCGACGGACTGGGTGGCGGTCGCCGGGTCGTGCAGCCGCCGGGTGATGTCCGCGAGGATCGCCCGTGCCTCGACCTCGTTGGTGCGGGATCCGCCCCGGTCGTACTGGCCTTCGACGCGCCGCCAGCTGACGCCCGCCGAGCCGGCGGCACCGGGCGACGGGAGGCTGGAGAGCTTGTTGTCGTAGTAGTAGCGGTTGGAGAAGGCGATGAGTGACTCGTCGTGACTGCGGTAGTGCCAGGACAGCCACCGTTGCGGCAGTCCCGACTCGACGGCCTCGCTGAGGATGCTCTCCAGATCCTCCGGCACCGGGCCGTTGCCCTCGTCGACCTCGTCCACGCTGTGGCTGGCCTGCATGATGCTGCTCGGCGGCATCTGCCGGGAGTCGCCGACCACCACCACGGCGCTGCCCCGACCCATCGCGCCGATCGCTTCCGCCACGCGGATCTGCGAGGCCTCGTCGAAGATGACCAGGTCGAAACGTTGGCTGCCTGGCGCCAGGAAGTTCGCCGCGGACGCAGGGCTGACCAGCACGCACGGGGTCAGTGCGAGCACCGCGTCCGGGTACTGCTCGAACAGTTCCCGGAAGGACCGCCCGCCCCGCTTGCGGCGGAGCTCTGCGGCGAAGTCAGCGAAGCGGCCACGCCGGTCGGCCGGGCTGAAGGGGCGGCGACGGACCAGCACCGACGGCAGCTGCGTCGGCAGCGCGGACCGCAGCTCACCGGCGGCCGCTTCGAACTGGCCGATCTCGTCGTCGTGCAGTTCCGGGTCGAAGTACTGCAGGCCGCCGGCCCGTACCCGCTCGGCCAGGGAGGCCCTCGCGACTCCCCGCCGGTAGACCTCCTCGGCGAGATGCGCGGGCACCTCGGCGCGCAGCAGCTGGTCCCGATAGTCGGTGAGGTTGGCCGAGGCGAGCACGTCGGCGTGGGCCAGCACGGTCGCCCATCGGCGCAGTGGGAACAACTCCTCGGCCTGCAACTCGTGCAGCCAGGCCGCGCCGTCGCGCTGCCAGGCGTCGGTCCAGTGCGAACCGGCGGCCCACAGGGTCAGCTCGGCCTCACCGGAGCGCAACACCCCGCGCCAGGCCCGCCACCGCGAGGCGAACCGGTCGAGGAGCACAGCGCCCACATCGGTGAGGCCGCCGTGAAACAGCTCCCAGGCCTGCGGGTGCCGGGCCAGGAGCGTCCGGCCGACCCGGGTCGCCTCGATCGCTTCGGTCAACCGCTCCTGCGCGTTGGGGTCCGTGGGCCGCCACTGCGACAGCCGCAGCCCGCCCACCGCCGCAAAATGCTGGTAGAGGGCCGCCGCCTGCGCCTGGGCGGCCACCAGCCGACCGGTGGCAACCTCCACCCGCTCGACGTCGAGCGTCGCACCGGCGACCAGGTGCACCGCCAGCCGATCAACAATGGTCTGCCGACGCTTGCGCTTACCGATCAGCCTCTTCGCCGCCTCCTGGGCCTCACCGTGCCATGCGGTCAGCTCCGGTCGAGCGAACACGTCCGGCCGGAACGTGGCCAGCTCACCGGCGAAGCCCTGCCGGAAGGCCGCCAGGTCCGCCTGGAGCCGGGCCACCGCCTCGTCCCACCGCCGGTCGCTGGCGTGCAGGGTGGTCTGCCGGTCCGGCAGCAGTCCGCGTACGGCGAGCCAGGCGCCCGCCTGCAGCTCGCTCACGGTCTCCGGGGCGGGCAGCGTCCGCAGCAACTCGACCAGGTGCGGATGGGCGGCTAGGTCGGCACGGAGGCGTTCGAGCTCACCGGCGATCTCGGTGACTGCGGCGCCGTGCAGGCCGTCGAGGGTGCGGCAGCCGCTGAGCGCCCACGGGTGCGCGGTCCGGAGTCGGGCCGATCGTGCGGCCGCCGGGAACTCCCGCACTGTCGTCTCGACCTGTACGCGTGCCTGGGCGGGTGCGTGCAGGTACGCCACCGGGATCGGGGCGACCGGGCCGTCCCCGTACGCCAGGGTCTGCTCGTAGGCCGACCAGAGTGACATCCCGACGGGGTTGGTGGTGTGCACCTGGGCCGGGTACTCGGTCAGTGGGGCGAGCCGGGTCCGGTAGGCCGTCTCGACGGCTGTCCAGGTGCCGTCGCCGCCCTGGTCGTACTGGTCGAGGGCGTCGCGCAGCTGTTGGCGGATCGCGTTGAGGGACTGCTTGCGCCCGTGCAGGTCGAGGGCGAACGGCCCGAGGCCGATCTGCTTGAGGCGGCGCTTCACGACCTCCAGTGCGGCCTGCTTCTCGGCGACGAACAGTACCGATCGGCCGGCGGTGACCGCCCGGGCGATCATGTTGGTGATGGTCTGGGACTTGCCGGTGCCCGGTGGGCCCTCCAGGACGAAGGAGTGGCCGCGCTCGGCGCGCACGATGGCCTGCATCTGCGACCCGTCGGCGGGGATGGGCAGGTGCAGGTCAGCCTCGTCGATAGCGATTTCGACGTCGTGCTCCGGGCGGGCGGGATCGTCGAACGTGGCCCCGGAGGACTCGACCAGGTGCCGGACGACCGGGTTCTCCATGAACCGGGGCCAGTGGTCGGTGAGGTCCCGCCACATCTGGAAGGTGGAGAACTGCAACAGTCGAAGGCTGGCGGTCTCGTCGATGCGGTAATTGAGCCGGTTGTCGAGCAGCCCGGTGTTGATCGCGGCCAGGGTCTTGGCGATGTCGATGCCGTGCTCGTCGAGGACCGGTCGCTCCAGCTCCGGGATCCGCACGCTGTGCTTGACCCGCAACCACTCGATCAGGCAGTAGTTCGGGCTGGCGACCTCGGTGCCGTCGATGACCATCGCGTACGGGCGACGGCCGCTGCCGCCCTCGATGCGCACCGGTAGGAGGAACAGCGGCGCGTACGCCTCTCCCCCGGTCGTCTTCGTGTGCACCAGGGTGCCGATGGTCAGGTAGAGGTAGTTGCTGCCGGTCTCCTGCTCCATCGTGCGCGCCTCGCGCTGCAACGCGCGCATCGCGGTCTTGTAGCGGGCGTCGGTGACCGCGCCATAGACCCGCCGGTCGGTACGCAGCTCCCGGGTCAGGATCTCGGCGTCGAGGTCCTGCGCCCGACGTGCCCCGGCCAACTCGTGGACGTGACTGATGTCGTCCTGAGGGATGACCTGCACCTGACGGCCATCGTGGATGAGGTCGTCGAGCAGGGCCAGCGCACCCGCGGGCACGTGCAGGTCCAGGCCACGGCCACGCTTGGGCAGGTTGAGCAGCGGGTTGCGCAGGCTCAGGTCGAGCAGCGACTTCTTCCACTGCTGGACACGCGCCGGCGACCCGTCGGACTGCTGCGGCACCTCCTCGCCCTCGTCGGCGAACTGGCGCAGCTTCGCGGCGGCGACGCCGGGCGGAAGGTCGAGGGACGCTGTTATCTTCGGCGTCGCCTCGGCGTCGACCGCGGCGGGCGCGATCAGTTCGTCGGGCGACGGCAGCGGCTGAATGCCGGAGCGATGGGCCAGGTGCACGTCGACGACGCCCTGCATGCGCTCGCCGTCGCCGCGGAAATGGCCGAGCCCGACGCGTACCGCCTCGGTGAAGGTCGCCGACTGCGCGCCCGGCCCGATGCGAGTCAGCTCGACCGGCACGGCCCGGCCGGAGTCCACCATCGAGATCAGCAGGTTGGTCTCGGTCACCGCGGCAGAGCCCAGCCGTTCCTCCTCCAGCAGGAAGCCACCGAAGGCGTGGCCTGCGCTGATGAAGATGAGCGGGTGCAGCCCCGCCGCCTCCAGACACGCGGCGTACGTGACGGACAGGTCGAGGCAGTTGCCGAGCCGACCGTCGAGCACCGCCGCCGTCGTCCGTACCTTCTGGCCGGTGTTCTCGAACGACGCCGGCAGGGTCTGGTAGGTGATCTCCAGTTGGCGGAGCGCCTCGTACACCGCGCCGGCGATCAGCGCCGCCCGCTCCGAACCCTCCTGATAACCCTGCAAAGAGCCAGAACCGGTCCGCGCGAGCAGGAGCTGGGCGGCAGCCCGCAGGACCGCCTCGACCGCCCGGGTGTTCGGCTGCACGAAGGCCGCGAGGCTGTCGTACAGGGCAGGGCTGTTGAACCACTCGTTGTGCGCCAACACTCGTGACGGGGCGACCAGCCGCAGTGTCTGCTCCTGCGCCTGCACCCGGAGGGTGTAGTCGACCGGGAACGCCTCGTCAGTGCGATACAGCAGCACCCGGTCGGGCGTGAAGTCGCGGAAGTCATCCCAGCTCGTGCTGGCCCCGGGCCGCAACGGCGCAGCGAGGGTACGCGTCCACGGCTCGGTCAGGGCGCCGTCCGGGCCTCGCAGTTCCAGCGTCAACGTGACATCGGTCAGCGGCACCGCACCTCGGTTGACGAGCGTGAGGTGACGCACCAACGGCACCCGGTTGTGCACCAGGGCGGCGTTGATCGCCGGCTGCACGATCAGCCCAACTTCGAGCTGGTCGTCGTCGGCGGTGAACTCCACGAAGACGCTGTCGGACATGGGCGTTTCTCCAGGTGGGGAGACCAGGGAGGGCCAGCCTAGCGGTCAACCAACCGGTGGAGAGGGCCCCGGCCGTACGACGATCTTGGAAGTCGTACGTCTGAGGCAGGATGTGCGCCATGATGACGCAACACCAGCACCTGGTCTACGGCCATGCCACGGCGCACGACTGCCTCGCCTTCGCCGACGCCGGCACCGCCACCGAGGAAGCCGCGGAGATCCGGGCGCTCGCCGCCGCGCGCACGTGGGGCGAGGCTCGCCAGGTCCGAATGACCCACCTGTCGCACCCCGCCGGCCCCGACTGCTACGAGCCGGAGGACGGGTACGCCGACGACAAGCCCTTCGACATCACAGAGGTGGGCGCGGTCGTGGAAGGGTACTGGCCCCCGATGGTCACGATGCGCGCGCTCGACGTCCTGCCGCAGGACCTGCGGGACCGGTACGCCAAAGTCGTACTCACGGTTCACAACGGTGAGTACCTAAATGTTCCAACCGACCGCGAGGCCGAACTGGTGGCGGAGCTGTGCGGACGCGGCTACGAGGTGACCCGCGACGACGAGCTCATCAACCTGCTCGACGGCTTCAACCTGGGCTCGCTCACCGCGTGAGGCGTGGCGGAGATCCCTCCATCGCCTGCGATGGTTGACGTTGGTCGGTCCGACGCGGGCCGGGGTCTCCGTGGCTGGTCCTCATCGTCGGCGCTTGTTCAGACTTGGAAGGCCACCTGACACAGTCCGCACAGTGCCGTCCGGGTTGCTCCGGCCTGGCTTCTGTTGGGCCTCTGTCACTCGCCGACCGGCGAGGTCGGAGGCGCCCAGGTTGACGACGACCCGGTCCGGCCGCTGCCAGCTCCGCAGGTGAGCCAGGGCAAGCTGCCTGTCGACGATGCCGGTGAGCGCGCAAATCGCCGGCATCGCCCGGGACGGGTCAGCGAGCAGGAGATGGGCGACATCGGCTGGGGTCAAATGCCGCGGTGAGGCGTTGCCGGCTGAGATGAGGGATCCGTGAATCTCACCATCCTCAAGCCACAGCCACACCGGCAGCTTGCCGTCGCCGTCCCGCATCACTGGGGTTGTCGACGGGATGCTCAGCGTGGTGGATGTCTGCCTGGCCGCGAGGTGGGCTCGTAGGGCAGCCGCCAGCTGCGCCCGCCGCCGCGACAGGGCCGCCAGGTCTGCCGCCGGCCGGGACAGGGCCACCTGACCCGACGATGCCTTCGGACGGACCTGCGGCGGCCTGGTCGGTGCGGCTCGCCGTTTCGCCGCTCGGCGTTCCTCCATGAACCAGCCGGCGAACGTCCACTGCTCCCGCGTGAAACTGACCGGAATGACCTCGGTCAGGTCTGGTGCCGACGTGTCCTGAATGGAGAGCTGAGCATGTCGCTTCGCCTGGTCGGTCGCGGTGAATGAGCCAATGCCGAGGATCGCGGCTAACGGTATCCGCCTGACGTGGGCCTTCGGCCACGGCAGCAACCGCCAACGCCGAAGAACAAGGTGCTCCTCCTCGAACCTGGCGTCCCAACGCCGACCGGCCATCCCCGCCACCTCCCGTGCTGCGCACGTTAACGGCCTGGTGATCATCACCGCACTCGGCACAACGGGCAGTTGAGATGCCGGATCGTCTGGTTGTGTCAGCGGTGCCGGCGTCGTGAGCAGTCACCGTCGTGGCCGTCGCGGAGTAGGCAACGCCGGCCACCAGGCATCCACAGGTCGCAGAAGACCCGGTGGCGGACGCACTGCCGGTCCTCCTCGGAGACGGTCGTCTCCCCCGGATCCACCATTGGCAGCACCAGCATCCACCGGTCGATGACCCGGGCCAGGCGTTGCGCGGCGGGCAGGTCGTTGGCGACCACGGGCAGGTGGATGACGTATCGCTGGCTCATCGGTTCTGGCCCCGCTCGTTGCGGGCGCGGGCCTGATCCGTCTGCCAGCGACGCAGCCCGGCCTTGATCCGGGCCGTCTCGCGGCGGCTCTCGGCGAGAGCGGCGTAGACGGCGGCCATGTCGACGGCGACCCGGTCGAGGAAGGCGTACACGTCGTCGGGGTTCAAACCGCGACGTCCGAACCCGACTGGCGTGAAGCGGCGCTCACGCACCTGCCACGGCAACAGACTGGTGTACGCGGCGGAGCGGTAGTTAGCACCACCGCCGACTGGGGTTGGTCGCTGGTTGCGAGCCTTCATGTCCATCCACCTTCCTGATCGTGGACAGGGCGGGCCGGCTCGCTCATCCGGTGCGGCAGACACACCCCGCCCTGACAGCGCAGCTTCTCTCAGCGGTACGGCATCACGGCTGCTCAGCGAGGGTTGTTCGGGGAAGCACGACGGCCGGTCGGGGGGACCGTACGGCCGCCGTGCTGGGATCAGCCTGCGATGGGCGGCAGCCGAGACGCAATGTCTCGGGCAGCGATTTCACCGGTGTGCACTGACTTTCTTTGCTGCAATCCAGGTGAGTTGCAGGAGCGGCTGATGCCGTGTTGCGGGGTGGAACGATAGAGCGCGCGGATACCCGAAGGCTTGGACCGATCGTGAGCTGTAGCGGTTGGCGGAGGGCTGCCAGGACGGGGCGGAGACTGCTCCGGGTGAGTTAGCGGATTGAGAGCGGACCGGTGGCGTCGGCGGATTCGCCCATCTCAAGCTGGCAGGCCATCACCTGGTGTCGGCACTCCTCGACAAGGTCCTGCTCCTCGTCCGACTGATCGAGGTCCCGGGCCAGCGCCGCGAACGCGTGATGGGCCTGCCGGAAGTCACCTGCGAGCATCAAGAGGTTCGCGAGATCCACTCGTAGCGCCACGATCTCGCTGGTGATCCACTCGCCACCTTGCGGCACCTTGCGGAGGGCCCGCTCCAACATCTCGGCTGCCTGCACGAAACGCTCGTTCTCGGCGAGTTCCCTCGCCTGCGCCCGCAACTCCAGCAGGTTCTGCGGGGATCTTTGCGGCGGAACCGGTACGGGGGCGGTGTGCGGTGCAGTGCTGGAGAGCGCGTTGTCCGTTCGGGCGGCCAATAGCCCCGGTGAGTCGCCGTCGTCGAGGAAAGGCATCAGTAGCTGACGAACCTCGCCAGCCGATGCTGGCCTTTCCGCTGGGTCCTTGGCCAGCAGGCAGTAGATGAGGTGCGCCAGGTCATCGGGAACGTCCGATCGGTACTCAGTGATGATGGGAATGGGTGCATCGATATGACGGCGCATCATGTCCGGGGCGTTTGCCGCCTCATACGGAGGGTTCCCGCCAAGCATCTCGAAGAGGATGCAGCCCAAGGCGTACAGATCGGCAGCAGGCCCGACAGGGCCACCCTGGGCCTGCTCCGGTGCGATGTAGGCGGGGGTCCCGAGCGTGCGCCCGGTTACGGTGAGTCGGGATGCTTCGGCCGGGCCGAGCAGTGCCGCCACACCGAAATCGAGCACCTTGACCACCCCCGCCGGGGTGATCATGAGGTTCTGGGGCTTCAGGTCACGGTGCACGAGGGAGGCGGCGTGGGCGGCCACGAGCACCGAACAGACCTGGGCGGCAATGGACGCCGCCTCGCTGACAGGCAGTCGTTCCTGCTCGGCGATGTGGTCGGCGAGGACGATTCCCGGCACGAGCTGCATGACGAGGAAGAGATCTTCACCGTGTATGCCCAGGTCGTGCACGGCCGGCACACCGGGGTGGTCGAGTCTGGCTGTCGCTCTCGCCTCCCGCCGGAAGCGCTTGCCCGCCGTCTCACGCTCGTCCTCCGGCACCTCCAACTGCCGGAGAAACTTGATCGCCACCGGCCGGTCAAGTCGCTCGTCGAAGCCGGCCCAGACCTGACCCATTCCTCCGCGACCGACCGGATACGTCAACTCGTACCGGTCACCGACACGATCCCCCGCTTGCACCTAGCCTCCCCCGCATCGCACGCCGACCCGCCTGAGCAGGAGCGGCAATCAGGCTAGCTGTCGCTGTACGAGCCGCCCGGTCAGGAACGGACTGGGCGTGCCGTGCCAGAACACCGCAAGCTCGTCGCGGGAACGGGTGGCGGCGACGAAGAGCAACGACCGGTCGCGCTGGCGTTCACGCTGGTAGCGCTTCGGGTCAGAGTCCCGGTATCTGCTGATCATCTGCCGAGGCACCAGGCCGTCGCTGACCCCAGCGATGATCATGCGCTGGTACTCGAGGCCCTTGAACCGGTGCATCGTGCCGATGTGCACGCCGTCAGGGCGCTTCGGGCCGTCCGGGCCGATCTCCACCACTTCCACGCCATCAGCCTCCAGTCGGCTGATGACGTCCACCGCCAGGTCCTTGGTCGGTACGCAGATGGCAACCGAACCGTCCGTCGGACTGCCCCAACTGTGCAACTGCTCGACGATCAGGTCCCGCTCCTGCGCCCACGTCCCGGCACCGCGAAAGACCGGGCGGCCGCCACGCAGCAGCGATCGGTAGCCGGCCAAATCCTCCTCACCGCCGTCGAGGTCGTCGTACACCTCCCCGGTCATGATCTGCAGGGCATCGGCGAGGATCTGCCGGGTCGTACGGTAGCTCAGGGTGAGCCTGGACGACCGACCGCGAATGTTGACGCCAAGGCTGCTCAACGTGACGTGGTTGTCGTAGATGCGCTGGTGGGTGTCGCCGGTGAGGAACATGTCGTCCGGGCCTGGCGCGACCATGGCCCGCAGCATCTTCCAGTGGGCGGCGCTGAGGTCTTGGGCCTCGTCGACCACCACGTGGCGGTAGCGCGGCCGGTAGAACCCGCCAGACGACTCGCCGGCGACCCCGTTCTGGGCCGTACGGTCCATCTCGAGGCGGGCAGCCCGTTGTGCCACCTGGCGCCAGGTCCAGACGCCGCGGTTCTCCAGCCAGGTGGTGAAGCGCTCGGTCAGTTGCCAGATCTGGTCCCGCTCGATCCGCGAGAGGCTGCGGCCGCGATTGGGACGGCGGGCCTTGAAGTAGTCCGTCCGCGAGTTGAGCACCTGACCGAGGATCACCTGGGTCCACTCAGCGGCGAGGAACTCCGCCTCCCAGGCGGTCTCGCCGGTCTCGATGAGGAACTCGTCCCACAGCTCAAGGACTCGATTGTCGTCCACCACCCGGCGGCTGCCACCTGCCTTGGCTTCGGCCACCACCCTGCTGGCCAAACGGTCGATGTTGACAATGTCGACGCGCGACACCAGCTCCTGCCCGCCCAACGCCATGAGCCGGGTCCGCAGGTCGGCCGCCAGATTCCGGTTGAAGGTGGTGAGCAGGATCGGCTTGTCCGCTCCGTCTGGCAACTGCCGGGCGAGGTGCGCCACGCGGTGCAGGGCGACGATCGTCTTGCCGGTGCCTGGGCCACCACCGACCCGTGCCGGGCCGTTGTAGCGGCGCTCGACCAGCTTGCGCTGAGTGGGGTGCAGGAAGATCTGCCACCGCTCGAAGGCTTCACCGAGCATCGCCTGCAACGCCTCGTCGTCGGAGGTCACCTGCGTGGCGGGCCGTTCCACTGCCGCCTCGAAGTCCTCGGGGTCGACCGGCTCGTCGGCGCGGACCGGGTCCGTGACCTGTTGCAGCACATCGTCGTAAGGGGTGCCGTCGAAGAGCGCGAAGAGCACGTCGGTGGTGAGCTGCGGCGCCCTGTCCAGCAGTTCCAGCAGCTCGGCCTCGGCTGTCAGTTCCCGGATCTGTGGTAGCAGCGGCTCGGATACGCCGAGATCCAGCAGCTGGGAGTCGGTGTACGTGTCGAAGAGCGGTTTCTGCGCGGGCTCCGGTTCCACATCCGGCGGCACCACCCGACCGATGATGCTGTCACCAACGGGCGCCATGTCGATGACCTCGATGCCGCCGGTGATCCGGTTGATGCGGTACGCGTACCGGGTGAGGTCGTCGTACACCTCACCGCGGTGCTTGACCGCGACGAGCAGGTAGTCGCGCTCGGCGATGTGCAGCAGCAGCGCGCGATAGTCCTTGTTGACCCGGGCTGACATCAGCCGGGAGTCGCTGTTGAGCGCCTTCAGGTTGAGCCCCGGGTTCTCCGGGTTGTGCCGGAACTTGTGCATGAACTCGTAGACCGCTCCGATGTCGGCGCGGGTGAGCTTCATGACCTCCTTGTCGGCGCGGTCCAGCATCCGCAGGGTTGTTGCTTCGGTGCTCATCGACGTTCTCCCCCGCTTGTCGCCTTGATCTCTGCCGCCAACTCGTCAGCCGACCATTCCCGAGCGGTGCGGGCGTGCCAGCCGGCTTCCGCGTACGCCCGGTCGCGATCTTCCGTCTCCGGGTCGTCGGACGGACCGGTGAGCACGATGGCGATTCGCCGGTCGGGCCAGGCCAACTCAGCCTGCCAGCCCTGGTCGCCCAGCTCGTAGCCGACGACCGGTGCGGGCAGGTCCTGCCGCGCGAGCTGCTGGACCAGCTGATCCAGGGTGTTCTCGGCCGGGTCCAGGTACCGCAGGACTTCCCGCCACGGCGACTCCGTGTCGAGCGTTTCGGGCTCGGCGGCCGCCGGCTGTGTCGCGACGCCAAGCCACGTTGCCGTCTCCTCGTCAAGCGGCAACGCGCGTTGAGCGAGCACGAGCCCCGTGCCCTCGGTGACCGCCATCGAGGCCGGCTCGAACGCATCAAGTGTGGACACGGCGAGCTGACCCGCATCGCCGCCACCATTGCCAAGGAATTGGATGACATTGCCCCACGCCAGCCACGCGGCCCAGCGGTCCTTGTGGCCCTCATCTGCGACTGCGGCAGGCAGATCGTCGATGACGGCGAGAGCTGACATCGTCGGCATCGGTTTGCTGCGCGCGTCGAGGACGATCGTCACCGGACAGCCTGCGTTGTCGAGAGATCGGGCGACCATGATGTGCCGCGCGGTCGACGGGGGCAGAGATTTTCCACGCAGAGCGGCGGTCAACCTTTCCGCGACGCCTACGGAGTCGGTGGTGCTGTTGTCCCGGGCCTGCTTGAGCATGCCCCACAGGGCGGCCTCCGCCCGCCGCTGCCAACCGTCGAGATCAGGATCGGCGAGGAAGCGCATGAGCTGTTCGATCGGATTGACCCAGATCGTCGCCTCAAGCTCTGCGGGATCCGCGCCAGGAAGCAGGGCACGGTACTTCTCCCTGGCGGTCTGCTTGCTCAGTCCGCCGTACGGCATCCACCGCCCCTGCCCCTCCGCACTCCCCCAGGTCTTGACGTCGTCCCAGGTGGCCGCGAAGACCAGGTAGCCGTGGGCGCGCAGTCGGGCCCGCTTCTCGGCGTCGTCAGCGAGCCGGTTGTACTGCGACGACGCGTGGTATTTGAAGCCGTCGAGGTAGACAGCCACCTCTGGCGACGGAGCGTCGAGGCGCTTGAAGTGGACGTCGGGCCGGGTGCCTCGAACGGTGTTCTGCAGTTTCATCTGCCAGTGGGTCACGCTCTGGCCGTTGTCGCGGACGAACCGAAGGTCGGCGATGCGGGCGCCGTCATGATCGGTGCGCGGTTCGATCCGCAGGCCCGAGTTGGGTGTCTCACCAAGCGCCAGCAACTTGGTGAGGAAACGCATCTCCAACTCGCTCTCCACCTGGTGGATCAGCGAGATCTCGTCCGTGCGGGTGCCCTCCTGGACGTCCCAGGTGTCGAGGAGCTTGTGCAGCATGCCCAACGCCTCGTCGCGGCTCATCAGGGCGAAGTGCTCGTTACGCGCGTGACGTAGGAGACAGCGGTGACACACGGCTTTGCCTTCGTTTCGACAGATGCAGTCGGCGATTCGCTGCCGCGCAAGTTCCAGAACCGAGCGGAACTCCTCCGGCTTGGCGAGGCGGTGCAGATAGCCGGTTCCCTGCGGCTGAGTGTCGTAGACGACCACGAAGTTCCGCGTTCCGTCGCTCTGCCCGTCCGGCATGGTGGCCGACACAGCCTGAAGGTGTGCGGGATCCCCGCCGTACTGCGCGGCGATGCCGAGACGGATAGCGGCGGCGAACGACGCGATGCGCTCCTGCACCACGGCCGTCGCGGCCGGGATCAGGATGCGTAGCGCCTCGGTTTCCAGCTCGTGGGCGAGGATCAGATCGACGTGGGCGTCCGCAGCGGCGGGCGAGCGCCGGTACGGGCACCAGGGGCGGTGGTGCTCGGCGCCCTTCACGACGGTCGACCCGGAGGCCTCCGCGGCGAGTTGTTGGCCCACTGCGGGGACGCCGTCAACAGTGGTCCCGCCGCATGCGGTGCAGGTGTGGAACCGATTGATCCGCACCTCTTCGCCAGCGAAGAGTTCAGCCGCCCGGTCGTAGCGCTGCGCTCCAAGGTTGAAGTGCCGGATCATCGCGTGCCGGCTGTAGTCGACACCGAACGTGTCATGAGCGTGCCGCCAGGACGAATCGACCTTGGCCGGGTCCACGTCGACGGCGACGGTGGTGGCGTAGAACCGACGGTCCCGGTCGTCGCTGTCGTCACGGATGCGGGCGTCGTCGCGCTTGTCGCGGCTCAGCACCCGGGTCGGTTGGAGCACCTGGAACAGTCGTCCGTGATCGGCGATGCCCGGGTCCGCGCATCGCGGGCAGGCGCTGGTGTCCTCCTTGGCAAGGTGGGTACGGACGTAGCCACACTGCGCGCAGATCCGCCACTGCTCGTACGCCGGCCGGTCCGCCGGACCGACGTCCAGCCCGGAGATCTCGTGTTTGTAGCCCCGCACGTAGTAGCTGTTGCCGGGTGCGATCTCGACCAATGCCTGCCGGGCGGGGCGCGCGTACTCCCGGAGTTCGCTGTGGAACCGACGGTCGCCGTCGGTCTTGTCCTCCCAGGTCAGGGTGGCTTCCAGGTCGGTCCGGCTGTCGATGAGCGCATAGTTGGGCAGCAGACCGAACTCGACCAGGGTGCCGTGGGCGGCAGCCGCGCTGACCTCTCGCAGGCGGCGGCGGACCGCGCCCTCCTCGGCCTTCAACATCTTGATCTCGCGGGCGTGGTCCGGGTCGCTGGGCACCAACGTGCCCCGGGCGGTGGCAAGCTCCTGCATCCGTCGGCGCAGGTCGGCCAACCGGAACTCCCAGACCTCGTCGGCTTCCTTGACCCGGTGGACGATGCCGTCCACCGCGAACTCACGCAGCTGGTCGGCGGCGGCCCGCAGAACCTTGTCGCCGAAGAGGGTCAGGAAGTCCTCCACCAGCCGGCCACCGTCGCGACGACCAGCCTCGGCGAGGCCCGTCAGCCAACCCGTCGGGCCGAACAGCACGTGCGCCCGCCGTGGCATCGGCAGCACTCCGGCCAGACGGCCGCGGGCGGCCAGGTCGATCAGGTGGGCGAGGTACTGGCGGCGCAGGATCTCCACGGCGGAGAGAAAGCAGCCGGGCGGGACGATCTGGCCGGCGATCATGTCGCGGGGATCGGTGAGGTAGTAGCGATCCCGCTCGGTTCGTCCCACGAGGGTCAGCACGAGCGCGTTGCCGCTCTTGCGGCCGGCGCGGCCCGCCCGCTGGACGTAGTTGGCCGGGCCGTGCGGGAGCGACGCGAGCACCACGGCGGAGAGGGCACCGATGTCGATGCCCATCTCCAGGGTGGGCGTACAGGAGAGCACGTTGGGGTCGGTGTAGCGCTCGCCGTCGCGGAACTGCTTCTCCACCGTCTCCCGCTGGAAGCGGGTGAGCATGCCGGTGTGTTCGCCGGTGACCACCCGGAACACCGGGCTGTCAAGGTAGAGCCGCCGGTAGTAGTCGTCGGCCGCGGTGTCGTCGTGGGCGGCTTGGAGCTGGCCGCGGCAGCGGTACTGCCGGCACGGCTGGCCGATCCAGTCGGCCACCCGGTCGGGGTGCTCGGTCTGCTGCCAGTGGCAGGTGTCGCAGCCGACACCGGCAGTCACGGCGGAAGCGTCGTCGAGTCGGGTCACCCGCAGGTGGCCGGGCATCAGCCCGTACACCTTGTTGCCGTCCTCGGTGTCGCCAACGGCGACCACGCCTTCCGCGGCGAGGGCCGGCAGCAGCTGGCTGAGGAAGCCGGCAGCGTCACCGGAGTCGAGGCCAAGACAGCGCGACGTCCAGTCCTGATACCAGTTGCCGCGCGCGGTGATCACGTCGAACTCTGAGCGGGACTTCGGCGTCGCGAGCAGGAACGCGGGCGCGGAGAGGCCCTTCGGGAACGCGGGCATCCCGGCGGGCCGGCCGCCCCAGATCTGCCACCGGGTGCCGCCGCGCTTCAGGTACGGCACCAGCCACTCGTGGAACACCGCACCCCGGGTCCGTAGCCGTTCCAGCAGACCGCGGAGGAAGGCGAGGTAGCGGGCGTCGTCCGGTGCCATTCCGGCCAGGTGACCGGGGCCGGTGAGGTGGACGTCCCGGCAGATCGCGGCGGCTCGCGCCGGATCGTCGAGGGCAACCTCAACGGCGACGCTGCGGGTCAACTCCAGGGTGCGGCCCTGCCGGGAGCGCAGCCCGGTCTCCATGACGGTGGCGAAGACAAGCCGCTCGCTGATCAGCTCCCAGGTTTCCCGGCTGCCGTTGTGCTCACCGGCGAGCAGGCTGTCGACTCCGGGCTGATCGTGCAGGTCCGGCGGCACGACGGTGGAGAGGATCTCCGGCTGCGCCGCCTCCTCGATCATCCTGACGAAGAGGTCGTCGAGCGCGATCGACTCCCCGGCTTTCAAACGGCCGGCGAGGAGCGAGCGCAGCGAGAACGAGTAGGACCGGTTGGCGACGAAGCCGGCGCGGTGGGCGGCGTCCTGCACCGAGTCGTTGAAGAGAAGCGTCTTCTTCTCGGCCTCGTCGAGCTCCCCACCGGTGAAGAGCTGCGTGATCGCCACCGAGGCGAGGGTGGCCAGGCCGGCACCGAGGAAGCGGATCCCGTGGTCCAGTTCGCAGGACGGGCATCGGTCCTTCTCGGCTCCGTCGATGTCGAGCACGTCGCCGAGTACGACGATCGCGTCGTCGGTGGGCTTGCGATCGCGCTGCTCGTCGAAGGGGCGCACTCGACGCCCGTACTCCAGGACCAGCAGGCCACGGGAGCGCTGGCGTACCTCGTCATCGGTCGCGGCGATCAGCGCGCGGACCCGGCGCTTGTCCCGACCGACGCTGGCGCGGTAGATCTTGTCCGGGTCGGTCTCCAGCTCCTGCGGGTCCTTCTCCGGCGACAGCGCCATCCACCCGGAGCGGCCGCAGTGCCGGCAGTAGATAGCCGGTAACCGTGGGTAGCGGTTGTCGGCGACGACCACGTCGGCGTCGGTGGCGTACGGGTCCAGCTCGCGCGGCGCTTCGCCGTACCAGCCGAAGGCGGCCTCGTGGGAGGTGCCGCGCAGCAGTCGGGAGACGGCGCGTACCCACAGGTGGGTTTCGATGTTGAGCAGCGGGCGGCCGGGAGCCTCCGGGTTCTGCGCCACGGAGAGCAGGCCGACGAACCGGGCGAGAGCCTTCGCCGTGATCTCGGGCGGGGTCTTCATCACGCTGCCCCAGCCGGTGGCGTTCTTCCGAGGCAGCACGTCGATGATCTCGTCGAGGGTGCACGGTCGTGTCTGAAGCGAGTCGAGCACCGCCTTCGTCAACGGATGCTGACGGAGCAGGTCACCGAGGCGTGCCGGGTCATTGAGGCAGCGCTCGCCGACGACCAGCTCGGCGACCTTGGCCATCATCTCCTCGTGGTCGCGGTCGTCGACGGCCGCGAGCTGCTCCGGGGTGGGCAGTGGCAGGCTGAAGTCCTGGCTGGCGATGAACTCGCGGGCCTCGTACCGGTCCTCCCCCACCAGCGACCCGGCGTCGAAGGCGACGCCGAAGACCTGCTCGGCGACCTCGCGGATCGCGGTACGACCGTCCCGCCCGCCGCCCTCACCGAGCGTGGCGGAGGTGGCCACGGGACAGATCGGCCCGAGCGGCCGCTCGGGTTCGTCGAGGTCGAGCGCGGCGGCGAGCCGGCGCAGCAGCATCGCCACGTCCGTGCCCTGCGCGCCGTCGTAGGTGTGGAACTCGTCCAGCACCACGTACGCCGGCTCGGCCCCCTCCCAGAGCGGCAGGTCGTCGGCGCGCTGGAGCAACAGGTCCAACATCTTGTAGTTGGTGATCAGGATGTCCGGTGGGGTGCGGCGCATCTCCGACCGCTTGGTGAAGACATGCGCGTACTCGACGGCCGCGACATCGCCGATATAGAGGCCGGCCGTGACCTGGCTGAGCGCCGGGTCGGTGAGCAGCTCGTTGATGCGTTGCGTCTGGTCCGTCGCGAGGGCGTTCATCGGATAGAGCAGGATCGCCTTGACGCCGGCCTTCCCCTGCTGCTTCTGTCGCCGGCAGTGGTCGAGAACCGGGATCAGGAACGACTCCGTCTTACCCGAGCCGGTGCCGGTGGTGATCAGGGTCGGCTCGGCCGCCCTGCCCTTCGTCGACAAACGGGCGAAGGCGTTCGCCTGGTGCAGGTAAGGGGTGAAGTCGGCCGGCGCCCAGTCGAGGTGCGCCCGCCAGTCCCCCTCCGCCGGGCGGAAGGGGGTGCGGATCCGCAGGTACGGGCCGCGGAAGATGCCCTGCTCCGGGTGGGAGAGAAAACCCTCCAAGCCCTGACGTACGCCGTCCTCGGTCAACCCGAAGGTGGTGGTCAGGTACTGGGTGAGGGTTCGACGCAGGGTGTCGGCGGCGAGGGTAGGCCTCATGAGCGGATCACCGCCGCATGCTACTTCACCCCTTACCGGGGTTGACCTGCTCGACAGCCCCCTACAGCGCCGAGTCGGATTCGCGACACCAGTCGGCGTCGATCACCGCCTAGGCTCCGCACCCATGCCCCCCAACCCCACCCGGACGCGCCGCGAGGTCCTGCTCAACGGACGCCGGGTCCGCATCTCCGACCTCATGAACGCGGGCTTGCTGAAACCCGGCAGGGTCCTGAGCTTCCGCCAATACATCGGGGCGGATCCGCACCAGGCGACGGTCACGGAGCGAGGGCGACTGCGTCTGACCGACGGGCGGGAGTTCGGCACCCCCTCAGGAGCGGCCGCCGCCGTTGCCGATCTGGTCGCGGCGCCAGGCTGGGAGGTATGGCGGGTCGGGCCAGACGGCCCGTTTCTGGGCGAACTTCGCCTTCAGCTCATCAAGAGCGTCGCCGCCGAGGTGACGGTCCGCCATGAGCCCAGAGCGGAAGCAGTGGGGCGACGCATGGCGGCCCTGGAGGCAGCCAGACAAGCTGCCGAGGCGGGCACACCCACGGCAATGACGGTCCGTGAACTCATCGGGCTGTGGGGGGTCGAGGGCCGGGACAGCGAGGCGGCACCTCAGATCATGACCGACCTGGCCAACTTCGGCTTGACCACGGTTCCGGACTTCAACGCTGTTGACCTTGACCAGACAGTGCAGATCCGCCGATTCGGCATGGCACAGCCGCCAACCTCGGACGAGCCGGGCGATACGACCGAGGAGACGATGAACGGGGTGGATGAGGAGACAGGTGGCACCATCGGTCTGACGCTGGGCAATCTCCTGCCAAGCAGAAGCCGCCTGGTGTGGGTGACGCCGACCTCAACCTTCGACGAGGCCATCACCGCCATGGAGTTGGACGACTTTTCTCAACTTCCGGTCCTGGCCAACCCCTACAAGATCCATGGCGTCGTGTCGTGGAAGACCATCACCAAGGCTAGGGCGCAGAACCCCGATGCGACGTTCAGCGACGCGATCGATCCCGACGTTCAGGTTTTCGAATATGACCGCCGCCTGATCGACGTACTCCATACGCTGCTGAACTACGAGTTCATCTTCGTCCGGAACCACGAGCGGAAGATCGCCGGCATCATCACCGCCGCAGACGTCGTCCGCACCTACCACCAGACCGCGACTCCCTTCATTCTCATCGGCGAGATCGACCGAGAGCTGCACGAGCTGATCCTAGATTCGTTCGACGAAGCCAGGATCCGTGATGTTTGTGTCCACACTGGTCTTGCCTTCGACGGACTTGACAAGATGTCAATCTCGCACTATCAGACGGTACTCGGGAACACGGAATGCTGGAAGGAACTCGGCTGGAGACTGGAACGTAAACGCCTCGTGAATCGCCTCAAAGAGATCGGTGCAATTCGTAACCGCGTGATGCACTTCAGTAAGGACGCCATCAGAGACGGGGACGTGGACATGATCCAGAACTTCCTGAGGACGATCCGCAGGCACAGCGGGTCATGACCCACGATTTTCAGCTCAACGGACGGCGGTACCGCATCGACGCCGACACGGTCCGGTCGCGACTGCGCGGGCAGTCTCAGGAAGATGTCCGGGATCATTGGGTCGACGTCGACGGGGTCCGGTGGGCCGTCAAGCAGGCCTTCGAGGTGGCGATCGCGGTCCCCCGCAACGCGTTCACCTCCCACATCGCGGTACGCCACCTACGCGCACTGGGGTTCTTGACCAGCCCGCTGCCTACCGAGCGCGATCGGAAAGGGGTCACTCCTCCTCAACCCCGAGGCCCAAGCCAACTGCCGACAACACCCGCACTTGGCGCGGACGAACATTCGCCGGCGGCGGCCTTCTTGACCCTGCTGACGTTCATCAGTGCCGGCGACCTCACTTCGCGGATCGCCACGCTGGAGGCCGACCTGCACGGCGTCGACCGGGACGCCGCGGCCGAGGTGGCCGCCACCTCCGAGCTGGGATTCGACGTACTGCACGCCGCCCTGCAGGTTCGAAAGCACGCCGGCCGGCTCAGCGACGTCATCCACGCAGCCGTGATCACCCAAGTCCTTCCGTTGATCCTTGAGGACGGCGAGCGGGTGCTCCGGAGACCGTCGCTGGCTGCCGGCAATGATCCAGGGCGGCTGTTCGACCTGGAGACAGATCGCCGCGTTGCCGAGTTCAAAATGGCGGTGTGGAAAGGCCGAGACACCATGCGCAAGCGCGGCGTCTTCGCAGACCTGGTGCATCTCACCCTTGCTGGGCCGCCGCGCAAGGCCCAACTCTTCGTGTCCGGCCCTCTGCCCATCAGCTACCTGCGCACCAGCAAGGGATCAGCCGCCTGGGCGCTCGGACGGTCCTCGCCCAACCTTCGCCAGCGGTTCAACGAGGAGTTCGGTTCGGTCGAGATGACAATCCGCGACTTCACCGCCGGGCCCGCTAAGCATGTCGAACTGGTCAACCTCACGAATCTGCTGCCGACAATCGGCCCGGCAATCACATGAGGGACAAGCGACCGCACAACGTCGCCCGCATCCCTTTCCAAACGAGCCGAGGTGGGACCTTGTCCGCGCTGACCAGTGAGGTGAAGGACACCAAGAGCCCGGTGGCTCGCTGGCTGCGGTCGACGTTTCCGCACCATCAAGACGTGCAGGCCGACTACCGGGAGGCAGCCGGACCAGCCAGGGTGCTCCCGCCCACGGGGATCGCGCACGGGACGCAGGGCGCTGCCATCGACTGGTGGTTGCGGTTCCTGATCGACCCGGCCCCTTCGGTCAGTCTCGCGGTGGACGGGCTGCAGACGGGGCGAGCACCGTGCGGACGGGCTGGACTGGAACTGCTGCACGATCTCGGCGCGGTCGACAACAGCGGCATTCACCTCGGTCCGGTCCGCCCGGCCGGGTTCGGTGACCGGTCGGACGAGTGGTGGGCAAGAGTGTCGTATGCGCTGGCTCTGCTGGCAGAACTGTGCCGGGCGCGCCGCGTCGACGGCTCCCGCCTGATGCGACTGGGCCCGCACAGCAGCGCGGCGGACCTACTCGCGCTGGCCGAAGCCGACGAGGTCACCGACCTGGCTGCGATGCGAGATGTCGCTGTCGAGTGTCTGCTACCAGCACTGCCCGCTGGGCCGGTATCGACGGGCTCCACCTTCGACGGCAGCGCCGACATCCACGCCGACGCGGATCTGATCGTCGGCGGAACGCTGGTGGACTTCAAGGCTCGGCAGGGCGCCAGGCCGCGGGCGGACGGCAGCCGGGCCGCGGTGCTGAGCCGGGAGGATCTGGACCAGTTGCTGGGGTACGTGCTGCTGGATTACTCCGACGCCTTCGCCCTGCATTCGGTGGCCGTCTACGCCGCTCGATACGGACATTACGCGTCGTGGCCGCTGGCCGACCTGTGCGCGGAACTCGCCGGGCGGCAGGTCGACCTGGCAGCGCTACGGCAGGAGTTTGCGCAGGTGCTGCGGGTCGAGTTGCCGGGCTACCGCGCGGCGTCGATCGTCGAACGAATCAAGCGGCAATCGACGTAAGGCTTCTGCCGGGAGTCGTTCTCAAAGCGAATCTGATAGCACAAAGTCACCTCCGGGCTCCGTCAAACTTCCATCGCAGTCAACCATTTGTCACCTGACTAGGACGAACGGCCAATTCCGGGGGCAACTCTACCGTCAATAGCATCGAGTTCCTTGCATGGCGCAGGCGACCATGCGTTCGGCTCTTCTGTGGCCAGATCCCGGTCCGACGGTATCGGAGGCGGCGTGGTAATCAGACGAACCATCAGCGACTGGTACACCAATGCGGAGGGTCGAGATTCGTCCGATTCCCGGCATGACTGGGAAAACGACGACCAGCCCGACCGTACGCCTGATGTCTGGCTCGACCGACTTCAACCCGCAAGTCGCGAGGGCTCCATCCGCCCCTCGCGTGGATCCGCCTCCAGGATCACCTCGGGGAACGCCGGTCGCCGAGCCAAACCCACGCAGCGCGACCTGGCAGACGCAGCCCGCGCCCTTCGGAACCGAACGCCCAACATCAAGGACTCGACGATCGCCCGGCATCTGCGGCAGGACGGCTGGCCACAAGTTTCTGTTGACCAGATCCGCGAAGCTCTGCGCGCCAATCCTGCTCCGCCCCGGCGACAGCGGTCTCCCGGTCGTCCCTCGGAAGCACAGGAAGTTGCACCGAAGCAGAAACACCAGAAGTCCCGCGGCACCATCACCATAGTCAGTCCACCTACGGCGACATCCCCGGCGGCCACACGAGGAAAGCAGTCCCTCACCGAGGTGGCTCACGCCATGCGGGCAAAGTATCCGCAGCTCGCCATGAAGAAGCTGACCAGACAGGTGCAGGGGCGCGGCTGGCCGATGGCGACTGTGAAGCAGGTGGAAGCGGCCCTTCAGCAACCGCGGCCCAAACGACCGGTCCGCAGCCGGCCGGCGCCCGTTCCCGCCCCGGTTGTACGTGTTCCTCAGCCGGAGAAATGCTTCGCCTGTGGGGTGGTGCCGTCACTTCTGGGGATATGCCGTTGCTCCTAAGCCCGTAGTCGAGCTGCCCGCAAACCGAACTCGCTATGTCGTCAGCCGGCGCTCACGCCAGCGCTGGATGGTCCGCTTGTAGGGCTCGGGCATGTGCAGCTGTGGCACCTCGTCATACCTGAACACGCCGAGTTCCTTGTGCTCCGCAGAGTAGACAAGCGCCTGGTTTCCGAGGTAGATAGCACCGAAGCTCACGATGAACACGTGCCGGATCGGCGTGATCTCGTAGATCCAGGAGTCGATGATGTCGACCTCCGTGATCGTCAGCCCGAGCTCTTCGGCGACTTCCCGGCAGACGCCGTCCTCGGGCGTTTCGCCCACTTCGAGCTTCCCGCCAGGCAACTCCCACTCGTCACGCTCGTTGCGTAGCAGTGGCACTCGGCCGTGGTGATCGATGACCAGCTTGACCGAGATCGGTAGCTGGTACTCGAAATACCCTGGGTTTCTTTCAACCAGGTACGGCGGTAGTTCCGTCATGCGGGAAACCCTTCCATGTATGCGGCGTCAGGTCGCGGTCAACAGGAGGGCAGCGATGTCGTCGGCCCGCTTGAACCGGCCGCCGCCACTGTCGGGGTCGTCTTCCGCGTCCCGGATCAGCTTCTCCAAGTAGTGCAGCCCCCGATCGCGCGCGTCGGGGATCACCTGGGTCCATGAGCGGTAGAGCCCATAGTCTGTGACCAGACGAGCGAAGCCATCGGTGCACAGCAGTATGTAGTCGGTGTGCATCCACTCGCCGGCAGCGGTGTGTGGGCGAAGCTGGCGATTTGGGTGCCCGGAGAAGACCGACTCGGCATCACCGGAGGTCATCGTTTGTAGCCGGCGCTGGTGCATCGCCGCGATGACCTGGGCCGCCTCGCGTTCGTTCGTCGCCACCGCCGCAGCTTCACGACGGTCGAAGTAGCCGGTGGACAGGACCGTCGGGTGAGCGCCGTCGACAACGACGGTGGCGTCGCCGATGCGGGCGAGGTCGTAGCCGGTGCCCTGGTCGACGCAGACCGCTATGGAGCAGGCGGGTGGCACCCTGCTCGCGGGGAACGACAGGGCCGCCTGCTCGCGGGCCACGTCATCGGCGATCGACGTCAGCAGTGCGACAGCCGAGCCTCGGTACTCGTCGAGGCCGGCTCCGGTCAACCGTTCACCGATGCGGTCGACAAGCCACTGCACGTCACTGTCAGCGGGCAGCACGGTGTCGTCGTACACGTCGGTGGCGCCGTCGATGACCCAGGCGAGGGTGCCGCGGTGGCCGACGCGGTCCTCGTTCGCCCGCGTACCACCGGCGGAGGTAATCGCTTCTCCTACCTTCATGGCTGGTCCAACTCTCATGACATCCACGAGGCCGGCACGAACATTCCCGCCCCGATCATGGCGCACCCGATGACGACCGCTGCGATCACCCGGCGAACGCGGCTGTTGTTGACGAGGGAAAACGTACCGAAAACGACGCTGATCGCGCCGGACGCCACGAGCATGAGGCGAAGACCCTCCACACCGCTGCTCTGGCTGGCGATGTTGCTGGCGGTGGCGATGAACGCCACCACGGCTGCCAGCAGACCCAGGAGTTGCAGTTGCTGCCCCTTGAACTCGGTCAACTCGGTGCGGAAGCGGGCGTGGGCCTGGGCCCATCGCGCGCGCTCCTGCATCAGATCGATCCGAATACGACTCGACTGGTACTGGGTAAGCCGGCGCAGGTGGTCCCGGGAGGTTCGTGGCTCGAGCTCGATGGCCTGCGCGACGGCAGTCCTCGCCGCCTCGAACTCCCCTCGCAGTGCCAGCACCCGCCCCTTTGTCTCGTAGTAGTGGGCGATACGGCCCTGGGTCAGGGTGATCGCTCGATCGACGTGCCGCTCCACCTCGTCGAGGTCACGCGCGGGGCCGGGGTCCTCCAGACGTTCGAGGTATTCGACCCAGAACGCCGCCAACTGGTGGACCACCGCCGCCACGTCAGGCATGGACGCGACCGCCTGACGGGAGTATTCAACCGAGCTGCGAAGCGAGGCGAGGTCACCCTTGGCCCGGGCGACGATCGCGCGAAAGGTGTGGAAGTAGGGCTCCGCTCCAAACTCGTCCTCATGATCTCGGACGACAGATCCGTACTCGGCGTGGCGCTCCTCGCGCCGTAACCGCAGTAGGAGCGCGTAGAGTGCCGCAAACCGGGGCCGCCTGCGAATGGTGCGATCGTCGAGAACGGCGCGCAGCAGCGGCTCAGGGTCGGGGTACGCCTCGACAACGGCTCGGATTGCCTGCGGAAAGGCGGCGTCGGACGATGGCGGCACCTTCGACAGTGCGGCGACGAGTCGCGCACGGCTATGTGGTGGGGCCGCTGCAGCACGAGGTCTAGGAACTCGCAATCGAAAACCCCCGGTTCAACCAGGCGTACGGATGGTCGCTGTCCACTCTCGCCAGGAAACGCGCCAGGCTCCGATCCCCGGTGAACGCCGTGCGCCCATGCAGGAAGCGGTGATTGTGTAAGAGGTAACCGTCACCTGCGCCTAAGTGCCGGGATCGGGCCGCTGCAGTGATCAGTCGACGAAGATCGGCTACGAGATCCGTATGCCCGTCGGTGCTGTGCGGGTGGGCGATCCGGTCGTCGCGGTAGCGGATGCGGGCGTATCCGGGGGTGAAGCCGATGACGGGTGGGCCGGGGTGGCCGGTCGTCGTCCTCAGCCGCAGACTAGCGATCGCGGTATCCTCGGCCCAATGTCGGAGCATCGTCAACACCTGAGCGCCGTCCACCAGGGTTGCGCTTCCTCCGGCTCTCGCCGGGGCGAGCATGAGCGTGGCGAGCACACTGGGTTGCTGCACGTGCAAGCTGCGATCGGTGTGCGGTGACAGGGGCAGATCGGTGAAGCCGGCTTCGTTGTCGGCAACGTCGGGACGAGCACGCGGCGTGATGAAAGTGAATCCCTCTACTAGCTGATGAGGATGGTCAACGGGGACTGTCCAGCCGTGGAGAAGCGCCCCGACCTCCGCAACAGACCCCTGCTGGATCAGGACGACGCCATCGCGGGCGAGAGTGCCGGGCAACAATTCCGGGCGCACCTCGACCTTGCTGCCCACCTGCACCAACAGCATCCGCCCCGCCCACCTACCTGCAGCCGGTCCTCAGGCTCGTCCCATTCGACAGCCACCGGAAGCTACGACCGGCGCGGATGCCCGTGTAATTCCCGTACCCCACTCTGACCAACGTATCGACAGTTGCTAGAGGTCGGCTCAGCCGTATGTCCACTTCAGATTCTGCGCGCCATTCTCGCTTCTGGGAATCGCACAATGACGATGTCGGCTCGGTGAACATCGGCCGCGTAAGCGGCTCAGGTCAATCAACCGCCAGACCGGAACATCTCCTGACCCGCACCGTGGCGGCCACCGACCTGCTTTCCGCCGGGACCATCGCCTCCGCCAGTGGCTATGCCATGCCCCGGCACGTCGCCTTGGACGCAGGACGGTGCGCCGTTCGGTCCATAGACACGCTCGGCCACTGCTGGCAGGGTCCGATCGTGACGTTCCGGCTACCTGAAGCGCTCCAGACATCCGACGATGCTGCCGCCATTGCCCTGTTGAAGCGTTACTACGGTGACCCGCACCTCAGCATCGGCTGCGCCGACGGCGCACACTTCGACACTTGGGCAACCGGTAGCGACCCCATGCACTTCACGGCCGATGACCTGATTGCGATCAAGTTCCTCTCCGTCGAGGCACCGAAGACAGCGGTACGGGCATTGCTGCGTGACCGCGCGGACGAGTTCTCGGGTCTGCTCGTCGACCTCGGCCCCGACCGTGACCTGACCAACGAGGACAAACTCCCCGGCCACACCTGGGCTGGCTGGCGGATCATGGATGCGCTCCGCTCCATCCCGGGCGTCGGTACGACCATCGCGTCGAAGCTACTGGCGCGGAAGCGGCCGCGCCTGCGTCCCATCTGGGACTCGGTGGTCGCTGCCGTGACGGACACGGTGCCAGCCCAGTGGGAGCCGTTGCGCGTGGCACTGCGCGCCGATGATCTCGCGTTGCACCGACGGCTACTGCGCCTACGCGACGCGGCCCATCTTCCGGCGGAGGTCAGCGCGTTGCGCATCCTCGACGTGATCGCGTGGCGCGAAGGTAAGGATCGCGACCTGTAGGACGGAGAACCATGCAGGTCGTTCACTGGATCTACCCGACGAACGAGAAGAGCAACTACTACCTCGACACCAGGAACGGAGACACCGAGGTCTCACCGCAGCAGCTGCTCAACGACATCCAGCAGAGTCGCAGCGAGGTTGATCGGTGGGTCTTGGGGACCGGCTTCCGTCAGATGCGTCCTGGTGACGCCATCTGGGTGTACGCATCGACCCCCTACCAGTACATCTGCGGACTTGCTCAGGCCATCGACATCGACTTCGACGGCGACTTCTGGCACGCATCGCTGGTCTGGAACCTTGATGCTACGCAGCGCCTGATGCGCGACCCGATCCCACGGTCGGCGTTCGGCCAGATCGCGCAGAGGGCAGCCGTCCGAGCGAACCAGCACACCGCAGAGGCGCTTGACGGCTGGCTGACGACCCAGCGCATGGCGCTTCCCGATCTGGACTCCGAGCCAAGCCCTGGGGAAGACACCCGGCTCCGTACTCTGCGGGCAATCGTCCAACGGCAAGGGCAGCACGCTTTTCGGCAACGTCTGCTCGGCGCCTACGGCGGGCGGTGCGCCGTGACGGGTGAGCGGGCCGTGGAAGTCCTAGAGGCGGCGCACATCGACGGGTACATGGGATCGCACAGCAACCTGATCACCAACGGACTACTTCTTCGCGCAGACCTGCACACGCTCTTCGATCTACATCTCATCGGCGTCAACCAGGAGAGCAAACTCGTCATCTCCGAAGGCCTCGCCGGCTCGTCCTATGCAAAGCTCCACGGCAAGCGCCTCAGCCTTCCCTCTCGGGCTCAAGACCAACCCTCAAAGCGCCGCCTCGCCGCACACCTACACCTGATCGGCCGGCACGGGCGCGACAGCCGGACCGAACGGTAGAACGGACTGCTGCCCGTCATGTCGCTGCTGTCACGTGATCCGCGCACGGCGCCACTGTTTGCCGAATCAGGCTGCCAGGATTCCGACAGCCACTACGTCCTAGACGCGATCGGCCAGGCCACATCGGTGAAAGCCCTGGCACGAGGTCGACAGGGTGCCGATCCTTTGGTCGTGGTGGTGACCGAAGGCCAGGTGCAGGTGGTTTCAGTCGGCTTCCGTGCCAACCTCGGACACGCCTTCCGAGGTGCGGGACCGGTCCAGCTCAAGGCGTCCACCGAGTCACTGACGCTCGCCGTCGATCAGGAGCCATTAGGGGTCTACCGATCCCTGGTACTGCACGGGTCCCAAGGCGAGCTTCACATCCACCATGTGCCCGCCCGCGCCGCCGAACGTCTGCAGCGTGCCCTGCCCCTCACTCAGAGGCCTCATTCCGGGCCGGAAGCCGGTCGGCGCGGTGGCTTTGTGCCACCGGCAGGCCAGTCCGGCCGTGACCCCACCGGCCAGCCGGACCAACCGTCGTTCGGCCCTACGGCGACAGATTGGAGAGAGGCCGAGCAGCTCGCGGTGTGGCACCTTCGACATCTTGGCTACCACGATGCCCGCCCGACCCAAGCCGGCGCTGATGCCGGCGTCGACGTGCAGGCCGTAGGTGTCGTCGCACAAGTGAAGCACTGGACCCAGCCGGTGGGGCAGCCTCCGCTTCGTGACCTGTTTGGGGTAGCGCAGGCTGCGGGCGCACAACCTGTGTTCTACAGCCACTACGGCTACACGGTCGCCGCGCTGGAATGGGCAATGGCGACAAGGATGGCGCTGTTCAGCTACTCCACCGACGGGCAGGTCGTGGGGCAGAACAGTGCCGCACACGATCTGGAGCGAGCCGCGCGACCGGCCGCTGGTAAGAGGCTGGGCTTCTTCGCGCAGGCGCGCGCCGACCGGTACCGACAGGAGCAGAAGAAACTACGCCGCGAGATCGAGCGGCTGACGGCGCTGATGCAGAAGCGCACCCAGTCCAGACGGCCCGCAGCCCGGCAGGCCGCTGGTGCTGCTGCGCCCCTTCTCATCGGAGCAAGCCGCACGCTCGACGCTGGTGACGTCCTCCCACCCGCCGACCGGCGGCGGGAAGACACGTACAAGGTGGTGCGGGACGCCCTGAGCCAGGTGAGGCGGATGCTGTGACGGCGCTATCAGGTTCAGAGCTCCGCTCCGACCACAGGGAGACGACAACGCTGCGGCCCGCGGGTACGCCACACCTCGGCAACGCGGGGAGCCGGAAGCACCGGTGCAGCCAGCCCTGCTCGAGCCGGATCTGCCGTGGACGTCGAGCACCGCCAAGACACTGCGGTTGCACGACGGCCTGCACGCCGAGGGCACCCGCTACCACGCGCCACTACCCGGCGGCCGGACGTTGGAGGTGTTTCGAGGCGTGGAGAGCAACCTGCGAGGTCTTCTCACTGGGCCGAGGCGGCACCGTCCTCGTCGTACGCGCCGCTGACGGGTAGCACTGAAGCCGCCGCACCGGGCACGCGCTGCCAGCATGATTTGGTGCAGTTCGTCTTTTGTACGGGTCAGTCGTTCCAGGGCATCGAGATCAGTCATCGCCCAATAGGCTCTGCCTCCTCATTCAAAACGAGGAGGAACTGGATGTCCACAGCACGGGGGACTGCCGTCATCACGGCGACCTTGGTAGCAATTACTGCAATGTCGAGCGGCCCGGCGGTGGCGGCCGATCCGCCTCAGTTGACGAACCAGCAGATCGCGGCCATGTCACCCGCCGAGCAGGGCCTTCTGCTTCAGCCATTGCGGGAGATCGCGAATGCGGCCGGGGCGGTCGGGGCCGCCTCTCACAGCGACGTCTTCTCAGGTCTCGAGTTGGACGGGACGACCGGAACGGTAAAGATCTATCTGACGAATCTCGGTGCGGCGAAGGGCTTCCTTGCTGCGGTGAGGAAGACCGATCCGACGATCGAGGCCGACCGGATCGAGCTGAAGCAGGGGCGTCACACTCTCAGCGAGTTGAAGTCGGCGGGTGAACGACTCATCAGCGAGCAGCAGCGTACGGACCTGTCGATCGAGAGCGTGGCGGTCCCCGCCGACGGCAGTGGCCTGACGGTTCGTGCCCGGGATGTCGTACGCGCTGCGGAGGCGTTGACGCCATCTGCCGTCGCCCGGCGGCCCGTCGCTGACCTCGTCGGCGTTCCTACCGTCATCGAGCCGGCTTCCGCTATGACCGACGCTTCGCGACGACGCGATACCCCGCAGTGGATCTCCGGCGCGGCCCTGAGCAAATCGGGAACAACGCAGAGCAACGGGTACGACTGCACATCTGGGCTGCCCGCGCGCCGAAAGTCCGACGGACGATCATTCCTCATCACGGCCGGGCACTGCTTCGCCAACAGCGTGACGATCTACACCGGCTGGGAGAGCGGTGGACGCAACAAGATCGGAGTTACCACCACCCGTTCCGACTATTACGACGCGGTGGCAATCGACACCTCCTCCACGGGCACGACAGCGAGCCGGACGTGGGACGGAAAGTCGGGCAACTACACGGTCAACGACGTGACCAGCTCCGCTCTCTCCTACACCGGAGACTGGGTCTGCCAGACGGGCTACACCTCTGGTGTCGTGTGCGGCATCCAGGTGACCACCAGTTGGCTCACCTGGGTGGGGTCCAATGGCATCACCCACGGGGGCGTCGAGGCCCTGCAGCGCGACGGCATCACGGCGTGCCGGCCCGGCGACAGCGGGGGACTTGTGTTCAACGTCAGTGCCAACGTTCGTCAGGCTCGTGGGATCGTCAGCCAGTGTGGCGGCACGAAGGCGAGGTGGACGGAGGCACCGGCCATCTTCAACATCCTTGGCATGTCACTCGCACCCTGACTCTTGCACGGACGCTCTCCCCGCAGCCCCGACTACAGGGCCTGCGGGGAGAGCGTCGTTTCAGCCCGGCAGTGCTGCCTTCGCCACCAGCGAGGCGACAGTGGGCGGGAGCGGAACGCCGAGAATCAGCTCCTGTCCGCGGTCTTCGACCGGGCCGAGCACCACCGCGACCTCGTAGCGATCAGGTGTGGCCCAGATCTCGGACCAGGTCAGGGACGGGCACAACATCTCTCGCGGGCCGAGCTGCTGTTCGTGAGGTTTGCCGGGAGCGAGATCGAACCCATCTCGGATAGCGTCGACGCCCTGGCCGCTGGTGGCGCCCGGCTTGTTGACCATCGGCCCTCCGCCGACAATGACGCCGTCCTTCAGGTAGAGCACCTGAAGGAGTGATGGCGGACTGGAGGCCACGTGGACCGCCCGCGTGGCGGCGAATGTCACAGTTATTGCGGGACCCGAGTCGTCACTCACCTTGGCTACCGAGGACACCTCTGCCGTGAGGATGCCTCCCGGAGTTGAACCGGGGTGGTCGTAGCGGTCACCGCAGACGTACACCGCAGGCTCCTTCTCGGTGGTGGCGGTGGGCCCGGTGGGAGTCGACGGCCCCGGCGTTGCGCCCGTACCGGTGATTGGATCACCGCCCCCGACGACGCCGGCCGCGGCGACCGCCACCAGCGAGACCACCATGATCGAAGCCGCGCCGGCGCCGGCCGCCAGGAGGTTGCGCCGTCGCCGGACGCGTGCGCGCAGGTGATCGGTGGCGAACGACGGCGGAGCGGCCTGGTCTGCCAGGGTTGCCAGACGGTCCCGCCAAAGACGGTCATCGGACGGCACTGTCGTCCTCCCTCGTGTCGTCGTGCAGCAGCCCGGCCAGGCGGCGTCTCGCGTCGTGCAGATAGCGTTTCACCGTGCCGGCGGCGCAGCCGAGTTGCGCGGCGATTTCCGGAATGGGCAGATCAACGTGGTAATAGAGGACGACACACGCCCGTTGTTGTGGGGTGAGCGCCAGGAGCGCCGCCTTGAGATCTTGTCGGGCATCGACGGCACATGAGTCGTCGTCGACCCGGTCCGGCGCCACCGCGAACGGCATGACCCGCCGCCACACGCCGCGCCGGCGGACCCGGTCGAGGTAGAGGTTGAGTACTGCCTTGCGTACGTACTGCTCGGGGTTGTCGATCTCGTCGCTTCGCGGCCGGGTGAACGCCCGGACCAACGCGTCCTGCACCAGGTCTTCGGCGTCGCTGTCATTGCCGCACAGCAGGTAGGCGTAGCGCTTCAACGCCGCGCCTCTGGTGCTGACGAGATCCGTCAGCACCTGCTCCCAACCGGCCACAACAGGGTCCCCTCGGTGTTGTCCTCAGTATCTTGGACGAACCAGGGGCCGCTCCGGTTGGGGCATGAAGCCGCTCAGGCGTCGAGAGCATCGCCCCGCCGGCCGTCGAGGTGGTGGCGGTGGCTTGTTCGGTCGGGAGGAACGAGTCAGGCCGACACAAATTAGCCTGGCTATGTCGTCAGCCGGCGCTCACGCCAGCGCTGGATGGTCCGCTTGTAGGGGTCGGGCATGTGCAGCTGGGGCACCTCGTCGTACGTGAACACCCTGAGCTCCTTGTGCTCGGCGGAGTAGACGAGGGCCTCGTCGCCGACGTAGGTGGCGCCGAAGCTCACGATGAACACGTGCCGGATCGGCGTGATCACCTAGACCCAGGAGTCGATGATGTCGACCTCGGTGATGGTCAGCCCGAGCTCCTCGGCGACTTCCCGGCGGACGCCGTCCTCAGGTGTCTCACCCACGTCGGGCTTCCCGCCGGGCAGCTCCCATTCGTCGCGCTCGTTGCGCAACAGCGGCACATTGCCGTGGTGATCGATGACGAGCTTGACCGAGATCGGTAGCTGGTATTCGACGTAGCCCGGGTTTCTCTCGACCAGGTACGGCGGTACCGAAAACGACGCTGATCGCGCGGGACGCCACGAGCATGAGACGGAGGCCCTCGACGCCGCTGCTCTGGCTGGCGATGTTGCTGGCCGTGGCGATGACCGCCACCACGGCCACCGCGTCGAGACCGGCCCAGACCTGCTCGTACGCGGCCACCTCCGACTCCCGATCGAGGTATAACTCCCCGGTCAGCAAGTCGCGGTAGACCCAGCAGGGGTCGCGAAGCTTTGTAACTTCCTCAGTCTGATCCGCCTTTACGTCGGTTCCTGACCCCGAACGGAAGACAGCGGCGGCCTCGGTAGACGAGCCGGGGCCGCCGCCATCGTCGACGTCAGCTGTATCAGCCCGTCTTCGTGCAGGTGAGGACCACCAGCTCGTCCAGCGCGACCTTGGCACCTGCCTTCTGGGACTGCTTCTTCACTGTCCAGTTCTCCGGCAGGATCACCAGCGTGTCGGACTCGTCCTGGCTGCCAAGCTTGATGTTGGTGATGCCGAGCCGCTTGAGTTTGTCCTGGGCGATGGCCGCATTGGACCCGACCAGGTTCGGCATGATCACGGTAGTCGGCGCGGGCGGCGGCGTCGCCTGCGTGGTGGCCGGGGCAGTAGTGGGCGCGGTCGTCGTCGGGGCGACGGTGATTGGGGCGGCGCTGACTTCCGAGACGGCCGGCACGGAAGCCTTCGGCTCGGCGGTGGCCTTGTCGTCACTGTTGCTGCCGATCGATCCCACACCGACTCCGCAGCAGAACAGAACGAGGGCACCGACGATGAGGCCGATGATCATTCCCTTGCCCAGCTTGGGCTTCACGGAGGCAACCGCCTGCGAGGGCTGGAAGCCGCCGGCGTGCTCGGGCTGCGGCGTGTTGGGGGTCACGGGGTTGGTCACTCGGTATGTCTCCTGATCTCTGTACACGGTTCGCGCCGACGCAAGATCCCTGATCGGCGTTGGGGCAGAGTACGGCAGAGATTTGCCGATCTTGCGGATGACCTCCAGAGGGCCGAACGGCCTGGTTGCGCCTCATGCAGACGGTGGCTTGCCCAGCGCTCAGGGACGCATCCCCAACGGGTCGTTTGCCGTGCCTCAGCAACCTCTGACTACGGGCGGCAAGGGGACACCCACGTGTCGACCGACAGTGCCATCATGTCCCAGTCGTCGCAGTCGAATGGAGATCCTCGATGAGCACTGTCACCGACCCGCTCGTCGACGGCACAACCCCGATGAGCGCGTACGAAGGACAGGTGTGGGAGAGGCTCAACGAGCACTGGCAGCGCCGCAACAACCGCCGTAGTCTGCCGAACTGGGCGAGTGCTGCGCTCGATCGCTCTGGTGACGTCGCGCGACAAGTCGCGAGCCGGACCACCAGAGCTGTGCCGGAGGGGATCAAGGAGCCGGTCCGTCGCGGGGGCGACGCGGTTGCCAGCATGGCCCTGCGACCGGCGGCCGAAGCCGCGGCAGCGCTACTTGAGCTGATCAACGCCTGGGCCCTGGAGCTCAATGACCCGAAGGGCGTCGAGAAGGTCGCGCGCAAGCGTGGCCTCGAACTCGGCAGTTTCGCTGAGCTGCGGCAGCAGGACCTCAGGGTGTGCGACCGGCTCCTGACCCGCAACACACTCAGGTGGCGGACCGCCGGCGCCGTCGAAGGTGGCGCCATGGGCCTGCTCGCCATGGTCCCCGTCGCCGGGATCCCCGCCGCGATGACCGCGGACATCCTCGTCATCCAGGTCCTGAGCGCGTCAATCGCGTCGCGCATCGCGTACTCCTACGGCTACGACGCTAAAGATCCCGCCGAGCAGCTCTTCATCGAACGCCTGGTACACCGGTCCTTCATGGCACAGGCGGCCAAGGTGGGGCCGCTGCGCGAGACCGCACGAGCGGCCAGCGCGATCAAGGGACGCGTGAGATGGTCTGAAAAGCTCCGCGCGGACCATCGCCTCGTGGCCGCCCTTGAGAAGTTGCTGCAGCACGTGGGCCCGGCCGGTGCCAAGGTTCCCGTGCAAAACGTCGCCAAGGTCGTGCCATTTGTGGGTGTCCTCATCGGTGCCGGGATGAATTCCGCAGTCCTCGGCAGCGTGGCCGCCGACGCCCAGCGATACTGCCAGACCCGATTTCTGTGCGACAAGTATGAGCTGCCGCTGCCGGCCGCATTGGCCACCTACCGGGACGCCGACGGCCCCGAGGCCGACGCCACGTAATCCCGTCCACTTCGGACAACGCACCGCGTTGGCAGGCCAGAAGGAGGCATCCCCTGCGACATTTGGCCGCTAACTGGCAGAAGTTCAATGTGACGGTACGCAATTTGCACTATTGGGATTTCGCTCAGCTTAAAGCCGTCAAGCCAGATAGACGACAGGTTGGTTCTTCGACCACCAACTAATCTGCTCTCATCGGTCCACACAAGGCGGTTAGCGCGAAGGAGAATGTCTATGTTCATCGTGGCGACGCAGGACCCGAACACACGCGGCAATTCTGAAGGACCCGATTCGGGTGCGGCTGCGTGGGGCGCGCTCCTGCCCATCGACGCCGGGCTCACTCAGGCCGAGGCGGATCGGCAGTTGGCCACCTACCTGGCCGGGGTGCAGGCGGGCGAGCCGCTGTGCATCCGCGCGCACGGCAACGACGAGGAGATCGGCGACGCCGAAGCCGGCGCCAAGGACTGGGGCTGGACCTACAAGAAGCTGGCCAAGATGCTGGCCACCCACCTGACCGCCAAACCGAGCGTCGTCCTCATTCGGTCGTGCGCCGAAGAGGTGACCAACTTCCCCACTCAGATGGCGGTCCGCTTGGAGTCGAACTGGCCGGGCGCGAACCACCTCGACGGGGTCGTCATCTACGGCTACAACACGTCTGTCAACATCAGCACGCCCGTCCCCTCGCCGCAGCAGCTGACCAAGAACGTCCAGGTCCAGCCGGTCATCGTCTCGTTGTAACCCGCAGCTACGCCTAGCAATTCATCCCGTACGCCGACTTCTCTCGGTATTTCGGGCTGCCCACCTAGCGAACTGACGCAATCGCAGGACATTGACACTCTGAGATTCCTCGATCACCCTGGGTGCCTGGCTCATGCAGTGCGTCAGCACCGGGGGTGGCCGTGGAGATTGATTCGCTCGTGAAATCCCTGAGCTACCCATCGCTGCTGGCACTCAATTCCTCCGCTCAGCTCGTTGACGACGTACGGCAGTACGCCACGACGCACGCCAAGAAGCGCGAGGCGTACTGGCACCACAAGACGTTGACCCCGGTGGACGTCGGCACGGGCGGCATGCGGACCACGCCCGCGCATGTGTTACACGAGCTGGGGGTGGCCACTACCCTGTTGACCGCGTCGCCGCTGTCGCAGGTGGCTCGGCACTGGGCCGCCGTCCGCTACTGCGCCACGCTGACCAAGAACGGTGGGCGTCTCGCTCTGACGCCCGATGCCAACGAGGTCGTCTACCACCACAAGGTGACCCAGTCCGAGCAGTTGGGCATCGGCCTGGCGCTCGTGGTCGCAAAGAACCTGCTTCGCCGGCAGTATCGGGGTTGGACGTTCCACGCGGTCGACGCGGAGGTGGCGTTGAAGGCGGGTTTCGTGGACGGCGGCGGCGCGGTGGAGTCCGTCTCGCGGACCAAGATGCGGCCGGACTACATCCTGCTTGGCCATCACGCCACGAAGACCCACAGGCGGATGAAGATCGTGATCCTGGAGTGCAAGGGCACTCACGGGCCGCCGAGCTTCATCCACGGGCAGCTCGCCCGAGCCGCCGTACAGGTAAAGGCGCTGGCGGTGGGCGGGCACCACCCGCCGTCGCTGATGGTCGCCTCGCACCTCACCCAGGCCGGGATCACCGCGTACGTGCTCGATCCACCCGGGGATGACGAGTTGTGGTCCGGTGATGACGAGGAACTGGACGGCCTGTTGAGCACTAGCCCCGAGGACCAGTTCTGGCGATCCCGCACGGCCATCCCTGACGAGACGGAAGCGAGACAGGCGCCGACCGTCGTACCAGCCCCGACCGACGAGACCATCGCCGAGCCGGACCTGGCCGAGGAGCTGCCGCCCGGCGCACCCCAGGTCTTCGACATACCCGAGCAACAACGCCCCTGGTTCACACAGATCCTGACCCGAGCCGTGGCGGCCACCGCCCTGCTCTTCGCCGGAAACAGCGAAGCCGCCAGCGGCTATGCCACGCCACGCCAGCGCGGAACGGACGATGCCGCCCTCCAGCCGGCGCTGTTCAACCTGGACCCGGCATGGGCGACGAGCAGCGCCGCGACGTTCGAGCTGCCCAACGGGCTCTCCGCGGAGGGCACCCGGCACCGCGCGCCCCTGGGCCGGGGCCGGGTGCTGGAGGTCTTCCGAGGCGTGGAGAGCCGCCTCTACCGCGAGCTGGCCGACGGCCGGGTCGGCGCCTACCTCAGGGATGCCCCGATTTTCTTTGGCAGGCGAGCGGCGCTGCCGGCCGACGGCAGCGTGTACTCGTTCGGGCGGGATGGCACCGTTCTGGTCGTCCGGGTCCTGGACAGCGGCGGATGAGGCGGGCCATCCGGCGCACCGGACACCCTGCCGCAAGCATCAGAAGGTACGAGTGGCAGCTTGGGCCGCTCAACTGGGACGCACCGCTGCGCGCCCATTACTGCCTCTGACCGCAACGTCTGCCTCGACGGGGTCGGGCACCAGGTGCTGAGTGTGGTCATGTGCCTCGCCCAACACCATTCCACCCTCGACAGTACGCCGATTAGACGCGCGTGGAAATTGCGCGTTCATGGCCACTGTCGAGGGTGTCTTGTATGGTCAGACGCGTAATCGCTTTGCGTCACAGCACCCAATCACATTGATTCTCGGCGGCAACGGCCGCGCGTTTCACCGATGGCGTTCGGATGTAACAAAATGCAACGTGGAGAGGACGGGAGCCGATGGCCGACGACATGGGATCGACAGTGCCGCGACGACAGCTCGGGCGGGCGCTGCGCGAGCTGCGCACCGAGGCGCGGATGACGCTGGACGGCGCGGCCGAGGCGATGCAGTGCAGCCGGCAGAAGATGTGGCGCATCGAAGCCGGCCTCGGCCCGGTCCGCGCCCTCGACGTCAAGGCCATGTGCGAGCTGTACGGGGCCACGCCCGTCCTGGCTGGCGCCCTCTCCGCCCTAGCCAACGAAACCAAGGCCAAGGGCTGGTGGCACTCGTACGGCCTGGCAATCCCGGATTGGTTCGAGATGTACGTCGGCCTGGAGTCGGTTGCATCGAAGCTGCGCGGCTACGACGAGTCCCTGGTGCCCGGCCTGCTTCAGGTGCCCGCCTACACCCAGGGCGTCTATCAAAACCGCCGCGACATGAGTGAGGAGGAGTTCGAGCAGGTCCTCGCGGTTCGGCGACAGCGGAAGGCGCTCCTGACTCGAAGGTTGCCGAAAGCTCCAACCCTCTACTCAGTCCTCTCCGAAGCGGTGCTACTTCGTAACATCGGCGGGCGGGTAGCGATGACCGAGCAGCTCAAGCATCTGTTGGAGCTGACTGAGTTGCCGAACGTCTCCATCCGAGTGCTGCCCCTATCCGTCGGGCCGCACTACGGCGCACTCGCCGGAACCTTCATGATGCTGGACTTTCCGCTCCGCAACCGGGTGGTCCCTGAGCCGTCGGTCGTGTACTGCGAGTCGTTGACCGGCGCGCTCTACCTCGACCGACCTGCCGAGATCGCGTCCTACGAAGGAGTTTGGTCCAGCCTCGATTCCCTGGCCCTCGATGGAGGACAATCGAGGCAACTGATCAACAAGATCGTTGGAGAGATCCAGAATGGCTGAGCTAAACGGCGCCGTGTGGCGCAAGAGCACCCGCAGCGGTGACAACAACGGCGCGTGCGTCGAGGTTGCCGACAACCTGCCCGGCGTTGTCGCCGTGCGCGACAGCAAGGACCCGACCGGGCCTGCCCTCACCTTCTCCCCCACCGCCTGGACCAGCTTCGTCCGGGTCACCAAGTCTGGACACTGATCCGCCCGACGGGAGCGCAGCCGGCGAACGCGCCGGACGCGCTCCCGTCGCAGTAGAAGCCCAGCGCCCATCAGCCAGGTTCACCAAGACGTAGAGGTCGACTGACATCGCCGTCATCCTGCCGATGTACGCGATCATCCAGCCGCCCTCCGCTGCGATCTGCACGGCCGCTTCTCTACCGTTGATCGCTGCAAAGGTTGCGCATCGTGCAGGCTCGCCGAAAGGCCATGCAACACGGCCTCAGCCACCGCGAAGTGCCGCCCAGCCTGGCGCTTCGGGTGACTACTCCGGCGCCATTCGCTTCCCTTCCGGGTGGAAGAGGGGCAGCAAGCTACGACGGCTGCCAGCCCGCGTCGATCGCATCTTGAAGCCGCTTACTGAATACCGCATGCGCCTGCCGATACTCGTTCTCGCGATCGGCTTTATAAAACGGCGCGACATACCCCTCGGGTAGAGGATTTCGCTCCGGGTCTTCCAAGTACGCCATCAACTGAACATAGTGACTCTTTTTTTGCCCGAACCCATAAGCATGATGAACCCTGGAGATTCGCCGACCGCGAGCATCGAACCACATCCCGTCCTCATAATCAGCCATAATCGGATACCGAGATCGGAAAATTGCGATAAGTTCATCTACTTCGATGCCCAACCATGCCGCGACAAGTGCATCTATTTCGACCAATGCCGCACGGCGCTCCAGGTCAGTACGTAGGGGTATCCGAGCGCTCCACTCGGGGCTGACGCTTCCTAGGGAGGCAGCTGCGGCGGGCCAAGCATATGCCCAGCACTCAGAAGACCAACGACGATCGAACAGATCTGCCCACAGCTCACTAAAAGCACCCGTAAGGCAATTCATTCTTAACGTTCGAACAAGCAACGGCGACGACAGCGGGTGCGAAACCTGAGGCATAGGCATTAGCTTCGCTGCCGCGACGTCAAGGTTAGCTCGCCCGGTTATGCGAAGGATATAGTCGAGCGGCAACGATGCCCAAAACCCCGCTGCCAGAGTGGTTTGTTCGACGCTCCCCAGAGCCAAGCTACGAACGGAATGGATGTGAGCTGGGCCGGGCGGTATCATCGCCGCAAAGAGACTCCGCTCGGTGTCGAATGGAATCATCATTCGCCAGACGAGTCGATAGTATCTCGTGTAGGGTTTCCCGGCCCAAATTTCCTGACCGGCACGCGACTCACCCTCCGTCTCGTTTACTACATACATCGTGCGCGGCACCACTCGCATAGGCAAAGAAGTCAGGTCGAACGCTTGCCAAGTTCGACTTTCTCCAATCGCGACTTCAGGTTGCTTAGCAAAGGGTGTAGCGGCAGCAAAGTGACTGCCCTGCAAGACCACCTCATCAAGAGAAGTCGGGTTGCAGAGGGCCTGCCGAATGAGACCGGCTTGACGAGCAGTCGTTTCGTTGTATCCGCCAGTAATCCGAGGAACAGTCGCGCCGAGTCGGTGGGTACACGCGGCGAGGGCCGCCATTGCCCGCTCCTCGTGTGTCGTTATCGGATACAGCAGCTCGGCCTGCCCTACCGGCTGAGCGAAATCACCTCGCAGGCTCTGCCAGAGCCTCAGGGTTGCCTGATCCACCCCGATTATCCGAGACTTGTGAGGGCGCAGGTCCCACGACCGCTGGTACTTCTGCCCCGGAGGAGGGCCCGATCCGTCATGAGTAAGCGACTCGACGAGCGTGCGGGGATCGAATAGCCAGCTCATATGGGAGAAACGGGCCGCCCTTTTCTTGCCGTAGATGTGGATAGCAAACTCAGTGTTGACGTGAATTTCAGGGAATACCCCTCGACGGTTGTGAAAGTGGGCGTGAAATCGCAGATGCCCGTAACTGGAGGCCCGCAACTCAGCCTCTTTCACTCCCACGAAGTGGGTATCCGGGTGCACAAGTCCGCCGGTTCCGCCTCGGCCGATATTGGCCCAGACTTGACACATGAAGGCGCGGTAGAGATCGGGTCGAGTACCTACCAAGAGGCGATAGAGCACCGGACTGGCAAGGACTGACACGAGGCCAGCTTTGTTGCAGATTTCCATCAGGTAATATCGACGATCTTCTTGCCGTCGCAGTAGTGCTGATTTTCGCTCCATCCAGGTGCGCGCCGGAGGTTTCTCAACTAAACAGAACCATGGCTCGCGTTCGGCCAGAACTGAATCTTCCTTCCAATCGGGCCGGACCCAGGGCGGATTGCCGACTTGAATGTCGAAACCGCCCTTGGCGAAGGCTTGGGCGAAGGTAAGTTCCCAGTGGAAGAAGCCCTGTTGTTCGGCGATCTGGTCAGCGGCAAGGAGCCAAGGGAAGCGGTCGGAGAGGGTCCAAGGCGAGTCGACGCCGATCACGCCGTCGAGCTTTTGCTCGAACTCGCTCATCTCGCTCAGGCTCGTGAGCGTCCGGCCGTAGAACCTCTCGGTGTTCTCGTCCACATCACTGCGGCCGATGAGCGCTTCGGCGAACGTCAGCCAGTCGTCGAGGTTGGTCAGCGGCACCTGCTGCCGGAGCTGTTCCGCCACCGTCATCCGCCGGGTGCCGCCGGTCGGCTTGGTCGGGAGCTTCATCTGCTGCGGCTGCACGTTCCCGAAGATGTCCGCAGTCTCGTACACGGCCGGTTCCTCGTACGCCGGCTCGTCCTTGATGTGTGAGACCTGGACGGGCGCAGCCGGATACCTCGGGTCGGAGCCGTCGAGCAGCCCGACCTTGTCCAGCGGCCAGAACCACAGCGCACACCAGACGTCCATCAGCGTCTTGAGCCGCCAGTACGGCGTGCCCGGCGCGGTCAGGTCGGCAAGAATCTCCTCCCGGGGCACGGCTTCGGTGACCGGCGGCAGGTCCTCGGCGCCCCAGACCTTGATGTCGCGGCGGATCTCCCGCTCGGAAATGTCAAGCCGTTGCTGCACCAACCCCCACAGGAACTCGACCCTCCGACTGAGGGCCTGCAAGCGCTGGACCTGCGAGTTCTTTCCCTTGGCGGACGGCGTGCGCTTCATCGCCGTACGCCAAGCCTTTAGTCGAGCGGTCTCGGCCGGCGCCAGCTCGCGGGCCTCCTTCTCGCCCGCGACCGCGCCCCAGCCGTCGGCCGGGAGCAGGAAATGGTGGATGGTGCCCTCGTCGATGGGCCCGTCCCGGAAGGGCTGTTCCTTCGGCGCGGTGGTGAGCCACGACTTGTCGGCGAGCTGCTTCGGGCCGTAGGTCTTGCGGCCAGCGCCGATGAGGGAGTTGCCACGTTGCAGGTGCAGGCCGAACCAGGGTGCCTGGAGGCCAGCGTGCATGACGTTGAGCCAGAGCGACACCTCGGCCAGTTCGACGGCGGTTCGGTTGAGGTCGACGCCGTAGCTGTTGTGCAGGGCGATGTACGCCTTCACCCGTTGGAGTTCGAGGTGGTAGTCCTCCGGGTCGAGAGTGACGTCCAGTTCCTTCTGCCGGCGGCGCAGGTATTCGGCGGCGACCTGGTTGATCGCCTCGTTGAGGAACGCGCCGGAGCCGAGCGCCGGTTCGCAGATGGTCCAGTCCAGCAGTTCGCGGGCCGGGGTGATCGTGTCGTCCTGGTCGAGCCGGTACTTGAGGGCGAGCTGGACGGTAACCTCGGTGAGCGACTGCGGGGTGTAGTAGGAGGCGCTGGTCTGCCGGTCCCGACCGGCGAGCCGGTAGACGAACTGTCCCGGCTCGTAGCTGACCCGGCTACGGACGCCGGTGTAGGCGTCTTCCTTGTAGACGAAGACACCATCGTCGTACTCGTCGACCTTGGAGGCCGGGATCATCCACGAGCCGTCCTTCGGGTCGCCGTTCTTGGCGACCTCGTAGAGCTGCTCGGTGGCGACGAAACCGGTGTACGACATCAGGCCCTCGTAGACCGCGCCGAGCTGGTTGATGCCGAGCTGGGCGTACGAGATGAAGCCGCCGCGGCGCTTCTTGCCGCCCTTGGTGAGCATCAGCCGGCGCAGCACCTCGTAGAGGACCTTGTTGCGCAGCCGCGTGTCAATCTTCGGTGCGTGCTCGTCGTCGGGGTCGCTGCCCGGCTCGGCGATCAACCGGCCGATGAGCTTGGTCTTCTCGGGCAGGAACAGGTCGGAGCGCATGGGCTCGAAGCGCAGCCCCTCCCCCTCGCTGGCCTTGTCCTCGACCTCCGCGCCGCCGCGCGGCCGGTGCCCCTCGTTGACCATGCGGAACAGCAGGTCGAGCGACTCGTACAGATGGGTGCCGTCCTCGGCGGACGGGGCCAGGCGGCGGGAGACGAGGTCACCGAGGCGGGCGAGGCTGTAGCCCTCGACGTACTGGGGGTCGTTGACCGGCAGCACGCCCAGTTCAGGACGGGCCTCGGCGTAGAGCAGGAACAGGATTCGGTAGAGGTAGCGCAGCGACTCCCGGCCCAGTTCCTTGGCCAGCTCGTCGAGGTCCATCACCTGCTGCGGCTGGTGGCCGGCCCGCCGGATCTGGTCGAGGACCTCGTTGGCGATGAGTTCGACGGAGACCTTCAGGCCCTCGCGGAGTTCGCTTGACACCCCGACGGCGTGCTGGCGGGAGCCGGCGACCAGGTCGGCGAGGGGTTCGGTGCCGCCCTCGGCGGGTGGGCGCAGCGAGTCGGCACCAAAGAGCGCGGCGACGACGTCGAGTTCCTTGTCGTCGTTGCGGGCGTACGCGGTGTCGAGGCTGACGGCCAGGTATCGGCCCTCACCCCAGACGGTGCGGTCGGCGAGGGTGATCACGCCGCCGCTGAGGATCAGCACGTAGCGGGGCTTCGGGCTGTCGGCGGCGAAGAGCAGCGAGGCGAGCTTGGCGCCCGTCTCGATGGTCTCGGTGCTCGACAGGGTGAGCGGGTCGAGCAGGCGGCCGGCATCGTCCGGGTCCTGGGCTGCCTCGGTGTCGACCGCCCAACCGCAGTCCAGCGCGACGATGCCGTGCGCGGTGGTCAGCTCGGCGTGGGCGACGCTGACCTCGTACTCCTGGCCGTTGCGCTCGACGGTGATGGTCTGCGGCTGCGGGTCGAAGCCGAGCGCCCGCAGCACGTCCTGGTGCTGCTTGCGCAGCCGCTCGGGGTCGAAGAAGTCGACGTCGGTCAGCTCGGTCTTGGCGTCGAAGTACTGCCGGCGCATGCCGCGCAGACCGGTGCGCGGCGTCGGCTCGCCAGACTTTTCCGTCTCGGCCCACTGCTTGAGCAGACCACCCTTGAGGGTCGTGGGCAGGATCTCGGCGAGGTAGTGCGCGGAGAGGTACTCGCCGCGGTTGGTCAGCGACTCGAAGCTCATGCGGCACTCTCCTGCGACGGTACGAGGACGGCGAGCACCCGCAGCAGCGGGTCGCCGGCTGTTTCCAGGCGGTCGAGCAGGTCGTGCTGCTCCTGGACGGTGGTGTCGACGCGTTGGCGTCGCTTCTCCCGGTGCGCGCCGGGCAGCTCATCGAGAATGCTGGCCTGCTGGAAGGTCCTCAGCTGCTCACGGTGCCGGTGCAAGGGCTCGGCGTTGGCCTCGGCCCACTCGGCGCGCTTGCCTTCCAGATACTGCCGGGCGACCTGGACCGCCTCCGGCAACAGATCCTTCAGCGGGTCGATCGCGATGGCCTCGGCGCGGTTGACCATCGTGGGGCCGACGTTGGCCTCGCGCAGCACGTCGTCCATCGGTCGGATGGTCGGCGACGCGGGCAGGTCGGAGACGGCCATCCACTGGACCACGGTGGGTTGGCCGAGGCGGTTGGCGTAGACGCCCTGGATCAGGAACGTCGGCGCGGTCACGTCGGCGGTGAGCACCGGGGCCTGCTGGCGACCGAGCCGGATCAGGACCTTGTCGACCAGCCAGTCGACCATCGGGTGCACGTCGCTGAGGAAGGCGATGTCTGGCCACATCGGGGTCTTGCTCTGCCGGGCCTGATCGAGCTTGCGCTGGGCGAGCGCGCGGTCGAAGGTGACCTTGAGTCGCAGGTCCTCGCCCTCCCGGTGTGCCCGCAGGTAGGTGCGGGGCAGGTCGGTGAGCCGGTGCACCAGGTCGTCAGGGGCGAGGAAGGTCATCAGTTCGTCCTCGCGGCGCAGGTCGATGTGGTCCTCGGGCCGGTCCTCGTAGATCTCGTACAGGGCGGCGTCAACGAAGTCCTGCGTGGAGTCGAAGAGCTTCGGCACCTGAGCGCGCGGGATATCCGCCGTGACCGGTGCGGTGCCGACCTCCCCGAAGAGGTCAGCCATCACGTCGACCTCGGCGTGGGCAGCCTCGTAGGACTCGTCCACCGACTTGCCGGCGAGCAGGTCCCGGACCAGCCGGTCCTCCTCGGCCTTGGCGTCGTACTGGCCCGTCACCGCCTCGACGCTGCCGAGGCTGCGGTGAGCGGTCTCCTCCCGGTTGAGCAGCTTCTCGGCGACCGTCCGGTCGTCCTTGGCGTCCTCACGGTCGGAGGTGAGGATCAGCGCGCGAAACTGCGGTTGGTGCTTCTGCCCGTAGCGGTCGATGCGGCCATTGCGCTGCTCGATCCGAATCAGGCTCCACGGGATGTCGTAGTGGATCAGGTGGTGGCACTGCTGATGCAGGTTGACGCCCTCGGAGGCGACGTCGCCGGTGAAGAGCAACCGGACGTCACTGCCGGCCAGCTCGAACTCCTGAAGGATCGTCTGCTCATCCTTGTCGGCCACCCCGCCGTGCAGCACCCGGATGGCGTTCGGCTTGAGGCCGAGCATTCCGGGGACGACCTCGGCAAGCCACTTGATGGTCGGCACCCGCTCGGAGAAGACCACGGCCCGGGTTGCGCTGTTCTTGCCGACGCCGATCTTCCTCAACTCGTCGACCACGCCCCTGAGCTTGCTGGAGTCGGTATCGGTCATCGCGGAGGTCAACTCCGCGAGCCGGTCCAGGGCCGCCCGCTCGGTGCCGGTGGCCTTCTTTCGCCGGTTGGTCACCGTCTCGTGCAACGCCCGGTGCGAGGACAAGAACGATTTCAACAAGGTGTACGGGAAGAGCCGGTGCTGCCCGGTGATTGCCTCGTCAGTCCACTTGCCGGCCAGCCACACGTCGGTCAGCTCGTCGAAGATCTGCTCCTCGCGGTGGCTGGCCTCGCAGTGCAGTGCCTGCGACGGGCCACGGTCGGCCCAGCGATCGCCGATCTGGTCGCGTACCTCCGGGCTGATCTTCGTGCGGCGCAGGTAGAGGTGCGCGATGTCGCTGGCCTGGTAGTCCTTCTCGTTGGCGATCGCCGCCGGGTCGAGCAGCGAGATCAGCTGCGCGAACGACTCCTTGTCGCCGTTGTGCGGGGTCGCGCTCGCCAACAGCAGCGCGTCGGTCTTCGCGGCCAGGCGCCGGGCCAGCTCGTTGCGCTGGGTGCCCTTGTTGATGAGGTTGTGCGACTCGTCGATGACGACCGCGTCCCAGGTCGTGGCATCGAGGTGGTGGCCGAACTGGCCGGCGTCCTTGAGGGTGTCGACCGAGATGATGGCTCGTTTGAAGTAGGTGAACGGGTTACGCCCGGCGGGGATCTCCTGCTGAATGCGCTGGATGCCGGTCGAGTCGAGCCGGACCAGCGGGATCGCGAACCGGGTCCAAAGTTCGCGCTGGAACTGTTCGAGCACCTGCTGCGGCGAGACCACCAGGATGCGCTCCCCTCGGCCACGACGGATCAGCTCGGCGAGGATCAGCCCGATCTCAAGGGTCTTGCCCAGACCGACGACATCGGCGAGCAGGATCCGCGGCCGCAACCCGGACAGCGCCAGCTCGACCGGCCGCTGCTGGTAGGTCAGCGGGTCCAGGAGAAACCGGTCGGCGAGGGCCAACCCGCGCTCGGTGCGCGGCAGCGGAGTACGCCGCAGCACGGCCTCCAGGAACAGGCGGCTCTGCCGAAACCGCGACGACGTGTCCTGGATGAGGTCGGTCTCCTCGGGCACCAACGGCGTGATGTCCTCAAGGTCGGTGAAGAAGGTCGCCTCGACGTCCTGCACGAACTCGGAGACGCCGACCGCCTTCACCATCGTGCCGTCCGCGGTGCCGGTCTTGACGCTGCGGATCAGCCATTCCTCGTCGCGGACGACGATGCGGGAGCCCGGGGCGAAGGTCGCGGCCTGGGTGGGGGTCATCGGTGGTGCCTTCCTACAGGGTCGAGCGGCGGGCGTACTGGCGGCGCATCTTGTCGACCAGCCACGTCACATCGGCTGGCGCGTTGGGCCGTTTGGCGTCGGCCTTCGTGGGTGTCGTCTCCGGCACCGGCACGGTGTCCGCCTCGATGACCGGCGTGCCCTCCGGGTCCTGTTGCGGATCATCCAGGTCCGGAGGGACCAGCAGTTCCGTGCCGCCGTCATAGGTGAGTTCGGCGACTTCCTGGCGCAGGACGTGGACGCTCTTGCCGCTGGCAGCGGTGGCGACCGCCAGCAGCCGGGCGCGAACGTCGGTCAGACCGGGTCGGGCGGTGGGGTCGAAGGCAAGCATCGTGCCGAGCAACTGCACCAGCTCCGCCGGCACCCCGGAGAGGTCGGGAAGGTCGCTTGGCTCGCTGATGCGCAGCAGCAGGTTCCAGGAGTTCGTCGGTGGGTAGAGCCCACGCCCGGTCAGCGCGAAGACCAGCGTCGCGGCGAGGGCGTAGACGTCGACCGCCGGCGTCAGGTCCCGCTCACCCTTGACCTGCTCGGGCGACATGTAGGCGGGTGTGCCGACCAGGGCGCCGGGCTCGGTCAGGTAGTCGTCCCGCTCGATCAGCACGGCCAGGCCGAAATCGATGAGCTTGGGACCGTCGGGGCCGAGGATGATGTTCTGCGGCTTGAGGTCGCGGTGCAGCAGCTTGACCTGGTGCACCTTGGCGAGGCCTTCGGCGAGCATCGCGCCGGCCATGGCGGCCAGCGGCAGGGGAAGCGGCCCTCGTGCGTCGACGTGCTGACGCAGCGTGGCGCCGGGAACGTACTCCACGGCGAGCCAGGCCGGGTTCGCGTAGGGGTCGGCGCCCTCAAGGCGGGCCACCCGGGAGCCGAAGACCAACTTGAGGCTGTCGACCTCGGCGGCGAACCGCTCGCGCACCGTCGGTGCCTCGATGAGGTGCTGCTTGATCACCTTGACGGCGACCCGCTCGGCGGTCGGCGACACCGCGAAGAACACGTCGCCCATACCACCTGAGCCGAGCGGCCGGACCAACTCGTAGCCGCCGATTCTGCCCAGCGTCATTCGTCCCCCTCACGATGACACAGACCCAAATTGCTCGTCTGCCCTGTCGGCTCGACGCCCGGCAGACGCATGACCGTACAACGTTGGACTTTCGACGAGGAAGCGTCCGAATGGCGGTTCCTGTGAGACGTTGAATCCATACTTCAGACGGCTCGATACGCCGCCGTCGGATATCTGACGACACCAGAAAGCGTGTCAGCTGTTCCAGAACATCAGATCGCGGGCCTGCCGCGAACAAGCCGTCAACTCCGGCACGTCCCGCGAAGGGACGACGTAGTCGCGCTCGCGGATGAGCGCGAGGAAGTCCGCCGGCAATGTGACGCGGTGACGCCGCACGTAGTAGGCGAGGTCCTTCCGCCAGAGCCAGTCACCGTCGGTCAAAACGGTCGAGCCGTTCATCACCTGCCGGGCCGAGTCGAAGGCATCGTTGGCGACATCCATTACATCGATGAGGACGTGCCCTGAGTTCAAGTAGCTGACAACCTGGGTGAGGTCGGGCAGTTCCTCATCGGCGACGCTGTCGAAGATGCTCTCCTGCGGCTGGGCGGAGCGGACCGGCCCAAATTCGCGGAACATCCCCGCCACCCTCAGCTGACCGCCGCCCATCAACGCCCACCGCTCGGATAGAAGGTCTCCCACCTCATCGGATGCCGACGTCTGGCCGCAGGGCCCCACGTGCCAACCCGTCGGCGGTGAGTTGCGCCAGCTCCGCCCCCAGTGAGGCGGCCTGCCGGATCGCCGACTCGAAGGCGTCGAGGCGCCGGAACGCGTCCCCGTGCGCCCGCTGCTCATCGAGCGACAGCCGCCGCACCTGCGCCCGCCGAATGTCGAACCGCATCGTCCCCGAGAGACTCGACGACTGTTTCTCGTTCGCCGACGTCCGCAGTTGCCCGGCCAGGAACCACGGATCCAGCGCCGCCGGGTTGGGCCGCAGCAGGTAGAGGTTGCGCCCCAACAGCGCCCCCTCGGTGGTGACCACCCGTGCGGTGAGCTGCCGCGCGATCATTGGCACCACCACGTCCCCCACGGCCAGGGGGATCTCCTGCCCGAACCGGTCGTCGCCCCGACCGGACGCCTCCACCCCGGCGAGCACGTCCTGGACGGTGAGCACCGGCGGCCCGTCGGGTGCGGGTCCGGAGGTACCGGCGCGGACCGGACCGATCAGTTGCAGCGCCCCGGTCTTCGCCAACTCTCCAACGGTGAGGAAGAGGCCGTCCGGCCCGTCGGGCGCGGGCGTGACCTGCGGCAGTAGCGCCGGAAGTTCGCCGACGATGGCGGCCAGTCGTTCTCTGGTGCGTACCAGATGCTCTCCGGAAGCCTCGCCCACGACGGCGGGTTGCCGGCGTGCGGGGGTGAGGTCGACTTCCTCGTCGAGCAGCTCGATGACCGGGACCGCGCGGGCGAAGCCGGCCTCCTCGACGTCGCCGTCCGGGGCGGCGGCGAAGGCCCGCCACGCGGCCAGCACGCGCGGTGCGGTGTCGGCCAGGTGGCCGTTTGCGGCGTCGATCAGCAGCGCCCGTGGTGGTGGCGGCCCGTCGGTCGCGGCGCGTCGCAGCACCCACAGGTGCAGGGGTACGCCGTGCGGCGCCGCCACGCCCGGTGGGAGCGCGATGACGGCGCGCAGGTGACCTCGGCGTAGCAGCTCGCCGCGGATGCGCTTGCCGGCGCGGCGGCTGGCGACAGTGGGTGGCATCAGCAGGACGGCGTGCCCGCCGACCCGCACATGGGCGAGGGCGTGCTGCACCCAGGCCAGCTCGGGTTCGGTACGGGGTGTGGTGCCGACGATCCAGCGGGGGTCGTGGCCGAGTTCCTCGTCGCCCCAGTTGGTGGCACCGAAGGGTGGGTGGCAGACGACGGCGTCGACGGCGCGGCCGGCGAAGGCGTCGGCGCGCAGCGAGTCACCGCCGCTGACCTCCCCGGGTACGTCGTGCAGGGCCAGCCACAGGCCGGCGAGCCGGGCCAACTCGTCGTCGAGTTCCTGCCCGTACATCGAGGTGCTGCCGGCGCGGACGGCGGCTCGCAGGATGGCGCCGGAGCCGGCGGCAGGGTCCAGCACTGAGCCGCCGCCGACGTTGGCGAGCCCGATCATCAGATCGGCGAGGTCGTCGGGGGTGGCGAAGGGGCGGCCGGGCCCTGGTGCGGAGAACCGCTGCCACAGCTCGTCGAACGCGCCCTGCGGGCCCAACTCGTCGGCGAGGGCGTCGATGTCGGGCAGCAGCGGCGTGAGTTGGGCGTCGATGCTGGCGCTGCGGGAGCCGCGTTGACGGGCCAGCAGGAGGGCGCCGACGGCGGCGAGCCCGGCGGCCGGGGAGTCGCTGGCGGCGGCGAGGTGTCGCCAGAGCCGGTCGGCGGTGGCGAGCTCGGGGAGCTTGCCCTGGGTGCGTAACCACTGCTCCACCTGGATCAGGTCGAACTCGGGGCTCGCCGTCGTTCCGCCCACGGGGGCGGGGAAGTCGGGATGCCGTTTACGCCAGTTGCTGACCGCGGCGCGACCGACACCGGCGAGCCGGGCGATCTCCGCTGCCGTGATCGTCGGGTTCTCCACGCCGAAAGTTTCGCACACCTGTCAAGCATGAGATTGTCTGTTGACAGTGTTGTCGGACGATGCTCTTATTGACCCCGCAACACTCACTTCAGGAGGACAGCGATGCGCAAGACCACCACTCTCGCCCTGCTCGCCACCGGCCTCATCGCCCTGGGCTGCGGCTCCGGCGCCGCCGACAAGGCGAGCGACTCCAGCAGCGACAGCAAGGCGAGCAGCTCCAGCGGCGACGAAGGCGGCGCCAAGGCCGAGGAGAAGCCGGCGAAGACCGCCAAGATCGGGCAGCCGGCCCGGGACGGGAAGTTCGAGTTCACCGTCAAGTCGTCCAAGTGCGGCGTCGCCAAGATCGGCAGCGACATGCTCGGCCAGAAGGCGCAGGGCCAGTTCTGCCTGGTCACTGTGAACGTGAAGAACATCGGCAAGGAAGCGCAGATGTTCGACGGCAGCAGCCAGAAGGCGTACGCGGCCGACGGCACCGAGTACTCCGCCGACACCGGCGCGGCGATCTACGCGAACAAGAACGCCGAGACGTTCCTCAACGACATCAACCCCGGCAACCAGGTCAACGGCGTCGTGGTCTTCGACATCCCGAAGAACGTCAAGATCACCAAGCTCGAGCTGCACGACTCGATGTTCTCCGGCGGCGTCGACGTCACCCTCGGCTGACCTCTCCCCCACCCCGGGGCGGGTCTGAACGATCCGCCCCGGCTGTTCACACCATCCCTGTTCACAGAAGGAAACCGGTGATGACCGACCCGATCGCTCCAGATCCGAACGAGAGTCCCGAGCATCCAGAGTCGACCCCTGGCATCTCGGCCAACCCTGAGGTTGACGCCTCCAGCGCGAGCACAACGCCGATCGGCAGACGTCGCTACCTGATCGTGGCGTCGGCAGTGGTGATTCTGCTGGCTGCGGCCACGAGCATCCTCTTCCTGATGCAGCGCGATTCGCCGTTGGAGGCGGCCCGACAGGCCTGCGGTGCCGGCAGGGAGGACTGGGCGATGCTGGGCGACGACGGCAACTCCCTCACGCTGCGCAGCGTCGGCAAGGAGCGCACCGGCCTGAAGCTGGAGCAGTTGCAGTGCTACTTGACCGAGCTGGACGTGCCCGACGCCGTCATCGCGGAGATCGAAGGCACACGTGCGCTGGACGGACGGCAGTCCGGCGAGTGGGAGGACATGCGCGCTTCGTGGATCTACCACCCGGATGACGGCCTCCAAATGATCATCACCCTTTCGAACTGACTCCTTGCCATTCATCCCGGTCCGGCACTCGGCCGTACCGCTGTCCTTCCGCGCCCTGGAGACGACGATGGCCCTCCCCCACCCGTACGGCACCCCCCGCTGCTCGGCGCGGACCTTCCACCTGCGTCAAGCCGTCCGCGCCACCGGCGTCCTGCTCACCACCGTCCTGCTGGCGATGACGCTCACCGGCTGCGCTGACGAGCAGCGCCCCGCCGCCAAGCCGGCGACCGTCACCACGAGCGCGTCCGCCTCACCCAGCACGACACCGCCACCCCCCGACCGCGACGGCGACGGCGTCCCCGACTCCAGCGACGCCTACCCCGACGATCCCAAAAACACCCCGCAGCAGCCGCCGGTCAGCTTCGAGTGCGACACGGGCAACGACTGGGATGCGCTGCTCACGGTGCGGCCCGGCAAGGACGGCCGGCCGGACTTCAGTGAGGTGTGGGCGGCGAAGCCGACGTCCTGCGACGCCCAGGCGGAGATCTATCCCGTGACCGATACCGAGAAGGCCGCACTGAAGACGTCGAAGTACGACGGTGGGGACATCACGACCCTGTACGAGATGTGCGCCGCCGTCGATCCCAAGGACACGTACCTGGAGGCGGACTTCGCCGCCAGCAGCGAGCAGATCCCCGAGATCAACGCGGCCCTCCTACTCTGCCCCAGCTACCCGTACGCGAAGAAGTGGCGCGAGACGGTGAAGCGCGGGCAGGTCGACGTGGACCTGGCAGCCCAGGGTCGAATCTTCGACGAGGGCACGTTCCGCGTCGGTAAGGAGATCAAGCCCGGCACGTACGTCACCACCGACGTTGACGGCTGCTATTGGGAGCGGCAGAACAGCTCCGGGCACACGATCGACAACTACTTCACCAATGGCGCCCGCCGGGTGCAGGTGACGATCCGCTCGTCCGACTACGCCTTCAGCTCCCGGAACTGCGGCGAGTGGCGCCCGGCGCGCTGAACCGCAGCACCGACATCCACCGCTCACCCCGGGCGGGCCGACGAGCCGTCGGCCCGCGGACACCACACGCCTGGAGACGACAATGACCCAGCCCGCACAGCCCACCGCGCCCCTGATCGAGCTGATCTTCGACCGACTGGCCGCCGCTGACGGCGTCCCGACCGAGACCGCCGAGCTGGTTCTCGCCGCCCTCACCGGCGAGGAGGACCTGACCGCCGCGCTCGCCGGCACTCCCACGCGGCTCGACCCCCGCTCCCCCGCCGACGACGGTCCGGCGGAACGGATCTGGTTGAAGTCGGTGACCGTCGCCGGTTTCCGTGGCGTCGGCCCGGAACGGACCATCCAGATCGGCCCCGGGCCGGGTTTCACACTGGTCGTCGGCCGCAACGGCTCCGGCAAGTCCAGCTTCGCCGAGGCCGCCGAACTCGCCCTCACCGGGGACAGCGCCCGGTGGGCCGACAAGACCAGCGTCTGGCGTACGGGGTGGCGCAACCTGCACAACCCGGACCCGTGCTGGGTGGATGTGGAGCTGCGCGTCGACGGGGTGGCCACGCCGACCCGGGTGCACCGGGCCTGGCCGGTCGGGGCCGAGCTGGCCGACGCCGAGGTGACGGTCACCAGCGCCCAGGGCCGGCACGCGGACCTCTCCGAGCTGGGTCTGGCCCGCCCTCTGGAGCTGTACCGGCCGTTCCTTACCGCGGCCGAGCTGGGCAAGCTCGCCGCCGGAACGCAGAGTCAGCTCTTCGACGCGCTCTTCGCGATCCTCGGGCTGGACGCGCTCACCGACGCCGACCAGCGTCTGCTGCGCGCCACCCGGCCGCACGAAGCGGCCATCAAGGAGGTACGCGCACAGCGCGCCACCCTGGTCGCCACGCTTGACGGGATCGCCGACGACCGGGCCCGGCGGGCCGCCGCGCTGATGCGTGGCCGGGGCGCGGTCGACGTCGGCGCGGTGACGGCGATCCTCGACGAGCCGGACGAGACGACCACCGACCGGGAGGTACTGCTCTGTCGGGAGCTCGCCGCCCTCGCCCCGCCGCCGGTCGACGAGGTGACAAGGCTCGCCGGTCAGTTGCGGGACGCGGCTGTCGAGGCCCGGCGGTACGACGGTGGTCGGTCCCGGGCCGCGCTGCGGAGCGCCGAGCTGCTCCGCCTCGCCCTCGAACATCACGAGGACGAGGGCGACGGGTCGTGCCCGGTCTGCGCCACCGGCACCCTCGACGGTGGCTGGCGTGCCGCCGCCGCAGAGTCGCTCGGCGAGCTTCGGCAGCGCAGCGTCGCCGCCCAGACGGCGACGACCCGACTGACGGCCCTGCTGCGGCAGACACACCACCTGATCGACGACCTTGTTGTGCCCGAGGGACCCGGGTCCGAGCCGACGGCCGGGGCGCTGCGCGACGCCGTTGCCGCGCTGCGGCGCGTACCCGGGGAGCCGGCCGAGCTGGCCGACCACCTGGCCGCGCGGTACCCGGCGGTGGTGGCGGCGGTCGACGCGGCCCGCGCGTACGCCGAGGGGTTTCTGCGGCAGCGCGACACCGGCTGGCGGGCGGCGGCCGCCGAGGTGCGCGAGTGGGTGGCCACCGTCGGCGGACTGCCGTCGCGGGAGGCGGCCCTGGCCCGGTTGAAGGCAGCGCGCGCCTGGCTGAAGGACGCCGGTGCGCAGATCCGCAACGAGCGGGTCGCGCCGTTCGCCGGGCACTCGCAGCACATTTGGGCGCAGCTGCGGCAGGAGAGCAACGTCGAGCTGGGGTCGATGACGTTGGAGGGCGCGAACACCCGGCGGCGGGTGGTCTTCCCGGTCAGCGTGGACGGCGCCGACAACGGCACGGCGCTGGGTGTGATGAGTCAGGGTGAGATGCAGGCGCTCGGGCTGGCGACGTTCCTGCCCCGCAGCTGCGCCCCGGAGAGCCCGTTCCGGTTCATCGTGGTCGACGACCCGGTGCAGAGCATGGACCCGTCGAAGGTGGATGGCCTCGCGCGGGTCCTCGCCGAGCTGGCTGAGCAGCGGCAGGTGGTCGTCTTCACCCACGACACCCGTCTGCCGGACGCGGTCCGCCGACTCGATCTCGGCAAGGCGCGGATCATCGAGGTGACCCGGGCGGAGAAGTCCGTGGTGACGCTGCGGCCCGGCTCCGACCCGGTGACCCGCTACCTGGACGACGCGTACGCGTTGGCGCGCAACGAGGAGATCCCCGCCGAGGTGCGCGGGCCGGTGGTCGCGGAGCTGTGCCGTTCTGCGGTCGAGGCGGCCTGCCATCGCTCGGTCTGGCGGAACCGGGTGGCGCGGGGTGTCCGGCACGCCGACATCGAGGAGGCCATCGAGGACGCGTCCCGACGGGTCGCCACCACCGTCGCCCTGGCCGTGTTCGACGACGCCGAGAAGGGTGGTGACGTGCTCGGCTGGCTGGGCCGCCGGCACGGACGACGTGCGGTGAACGCGTACCAGGCATGTCGGGAGGGTGTGCACGGCGCGTACCTGGCGGACCTGCCCGGCCTGGTCGCGGACGCCCGCCTCCTCGTGGCGGCGCTGTCGTGACCGCGCCGACGCCACAGCGCTGCCTGGCGGCGGCCGATCAGCTGCTGCGCGGGGCCGGGCTGCTCGGCGCTGCTGCCGTGACCGCGGGCTGGTGGCCGCGGGCCTGCGCCTGTCTGATCCGGCTCGCCCTAGAAGGCGGCGTCGACGCCTACTGGCGGCGGGTGAAGCCGACCGTGGCGGCGTGCCGGCAGGGCCGTGCCAAGCAGTTGATGCTGCGCGGCCGGCTCGGTCCGGGCAGTGAAACGGCCCGTCGGGTGGCGTTCGCCTGGGCGACGCTCTCCACCGCCACGCACCACCACTGCTACGAGCTGGCCCCTACCGCAGCGGAGCTGCGTCGCCTGCACACCGAGGTGAGCGCCCTGCTCACCCGACTCCAGGCGCCCGCCAGCAGCACGAGCTGACCCACGACATCTGACTCAACCAAGAGGGATATCGCCTTGTCCTACCAGCCTGGATACGACCCGACCCGTCCGCAGCCGCCGATCTCGGCCGTTCCCGCCAGCCCCTACCCGCCGCCTTACTACCACCCGCTGCTGCCCCAGGTGGTGGTGCAGGCCCCGCCCTCGTCCAGCACCGCTACCGCGTCGATGGTCCTCGGCATTCTCGGCGTCCTCGGTGGCTGGTGCCTGTTCGGGATACCGTGCGTCCTCGCGGTCATCCTCGGCCACGTCGGGCTCCACGAGACCCGCAATGGCACGAAGTCCGGACGGGGAATGGCAGTGACAGGCCTGATCCTCGGTTACGTCTTCGTCGGCCCGATGATCGCGCTCACGGTCATGGTCTTCTTCGGCGGTGTGATCGGGGCGGCAACTCCGACGCCGACGTCAACCCCGTGAGCACATCGGCGGCGGCGCGTCGCTGTGGCGACCCGACGCACCCGCGCCACGCGTTCGATCTGTTCAGTCACTCTCGTGTGGACAGTACGCGCGATGAGGTGCCGCTCCGGTTGAGCCGGGGTGACCTGCTTGACACGTACTGTGATGCTCCCGTTGTCGATCATGAAGGATGTGGGATGGCGCTCGACGAACCGATGGTCAGCCTCGTCGAGGTCGAGCCGGGGCTGGCCGTGCTCTTCGCGGACCAGCCGCCCGTCGGCTTCGACCTGATCCCCTTCGAAATGATGAGCCCTCACGCAAGCCAGGGCCTGACCGACAAGCTCGCGATGGCCTCGGGCATCGGCAATCTCGCGGCGCAGGGCGCACAGGGCGCGGCCACAGCGCAGGGGCTGGTGCGTCTGGCGCCCGAGACGTTGCAGGCGCTCAAGACGGCGCAACCGATGACGTCGGGCGGCTGGAACCTGGGTTCGCTCGTCACGAGCAAGGGAAAGATCGCCGCCTCCGTACGCTGGGCACCTGTGACGGGCGCGCAGGCCGCATCCGTACTCACCGCTCTCGGGCCGGCCGCCGCGCTTCTGGCGCTGCAGGTACAGCTGGCGTCGATCTCACGTCGTATCGACGAGAACATCCAACTCACCCGTGACGTCCTCCAGGCGCTGCACGAGGATCAGTGGACGACGCTGCTTGGCCTGCACGAGACGACAATGCGGGCCGTGCGCGAGGCCCAGGCGGCCGGCGCCGTCAACGACCACATCTACGCCGCCATCGCGAGCAGGGAACCGGACCTGCGCAAGCAACGGCTGCTCTTCAGGTCGTTCGTGCGCGGGCACATCAAGGCGCTCGATACTGACGGACAGAGCCGCCGTGCCCATATCCAGAAGAACATCGAGCAGATTCTCGCCGACGCGCACGGCATGCTCATGGCGGAGTGGTCCTGGTATCGCGCTCAAGTGTTGCGAGCGGGTCACATCAGCCGCGACGAGGCGAATGCCGTCGAGAACGAACGGCTCCTGGCCGAGCTGGTCGCCGACACTCAGCGCGAGCACACTCGCGCCATGGACGAGGTGGCGGATCTCCTCACCGACCTTGAACGTCAGTGCCGTCTGATCGCCGAACTCCCGGCCGAGTGGAGCCTGCCGTTCACCACGAAGCGCCAGAACATCCGGGACACCGTTGCCATGGCCGAGGCCTTGGCCGAGCGGGTGGCGACCCTTCGCAACCGCGTTCACACGCAACCCGCTCCGCTGGACCCGCCTCTCACCGTCTTCGCTGAGGCTGTGCCAGATGACGTGCTGCGAATCCTCCGGTGGGTCGTACCTGGCGAGGAACCCTTGCTGGCCATCGCCGACGTCAATCTTGACCGCCTCGTCGGCGAGGACGCGTACCTCGGCGTCACACCCGCACGTCTCTTCATCTCGACACAGAGCTCAATTCGCAAAGAAGGCGAGATCGAGCGCGAGTTTCCTCTCGCGGACGTTCGCTACGTGCGGTTCCGCGAACGCGACAAGCGGGGCCCGGTTCTAGACATCATCACCACGGACGAGAATATCAAGCTCACCTTCGACGACTGGGCCGGCAAGGGGCAGGGGTTGGACGACACCCGCCGGCTCGCCAATCTCCTGGCCGCAGCGATGGATCTACCCGAGTCCGAGCGGCGTACCGACCCGCTGCTGAGCGGTGAGTCCTCGACGGCGCGGGCGATCACCCGGTAGCCGCAAGGCGTTCAGCAACGAGCGTCCGTCGGTGCGCAGTCGTACGGGTAGGGTCCCAATCATGACGATTCCCCATCTTGCGGCAGCCGACGGCACCACTCTGCCGGCGATCGGGCTCGGCACGTACCGGCTGAACGGCTCGGCGGGTGCCGACGCGATCGGTCAGGCGATCCGGGCGGGCTATCGGTTGATCGACTCGGCGGTGAACTACGAGAACGAGGGCGCGGTCGGCCGGGCGGCCCGGTCGGCCGGTGACGTGCGGGACGAGCTGATCGTCACCTCGAAGCTGCCGGGGCGGCACCACCGCTACGACGAGGCGCTGACCACCATCGAGGAGAGTGTGTTCCGCACCGGCCTCGACCGCGTCGACCTGTACCTGATCCACTGGCCGAACCCGAAGGTCGACCTGTACGTGCAGGCGTGGCGGGCGCTGATCGAGGCGCGTGAGCGTGGGCTCGTGCGCCACATCGGGCTCTCCAACTTCCTGCCCGAGCACATCGAGCGGCTGGTGGCCGAGACCGGGGTCGCCCCGGTGGTCAACCAGATCGAGGTGCACCCGTACTTTCCGCAGCAGGAAGCCCTCGACTACCACCGGGAGAACGGCATCCTGGTGCAGGGGTGGAGCCCGCTCGGCCATGGCAACGACCTGCAGCAGCACCCCGTCGTCGTGGAGATCGCGACCGCGCACGGCGTCAGCCCGGCGCAGGCGATCCTCGCCTGGCACGTGGCCCGTCAGGTGATCCCGCTGCCCAAGGCCGCCTCCCCGCAGCGGCAGGCCGAGAACCTGGACGTCTTCGGCATCAAGCTCACCGACGCGCAGGTCGAGGCCATCACCGCGCTGGGCCGCCCGGACGGGCGGCTCTCGGACCAGGACCCGGCGGTGTACGAGGAGTTCTGACCGTCGCTTTACCCGTCGAAGGCGCAAACCAACGGCATGGCGTGGCCGCTACGAAGCGTGATCTCACGACGAGCGGGTAGCACGACGAGCGTTATGACTCAGACGAATATTTATACCTGTGAGTCATAACGCTCAACGAGACATCCGCCTCCAGCCAGCTAACGTCCGGGCCGCGCAGCGAGGCGATGGGACGACAGCCACGCGACGGGACGACAGCGGGGCGGCGGGACGACAGCGGGGCGACAGCTTGACCGGTCGGGCGTTGTACCCGTCGCGGATGGTCACCTCGACCCGCGTAGTTCGTTGGTTTTGCGAACACTCGTCGACCGGCTCTCGGCCGTGAAGAGCACCGGTCAGGCCGCCGTGGCGTCGACCCGGGTGAGAAGTCGATGCCCGCTGGGGCTCATGCCGTGCACGCGTTTGAAGGCCGCGCTGAAGCCGAACGCGTCGGCGTACCCGAGGTGACGTGCCACGGCGGCGACCGTCGCGGTCGATTCGGCCAGCATGTCGGCGGCCAGTGTCATGCGCCAGTCGGTCAGGTAGGTGAGCGGCGGTTCGCCCACCAACGTGGTGAACCGTTTGGCCAGTGTGGACCGGGAGACGCCGGCCTGCGCGGCCAGGCTGGCCAGGGTCCACGGCCGGCCCGGCGCGTCGTGCATGGCGCGCAGCACCGGCCCGACCGTGTCGTCGCTCAACGCGCGATACCAGCCGGGGGCCTCGGCCTCCGGCTGGTCGAACCAGTCCCGCACCGTGCACACCAACAACCAGTCCAGCAGGCGGTCCAGCACGACCTGCCGTCCGGGCCGACCCGCTTCGAGTTGGGCGTCCAGGTAGTCGCGCAGCGCGGCGCAGTCCTGGTCCTCCGGCACGACGAGCACCGGCGGCAGCGCACCTAGCAGCCGCTGCGGCACCCGACCCCGGACGTGGTACACCCCGACCAGCAGCACGAGACCTTCGGTGTGGTCCGCGCCCACCGGGTCGGCCACGCCGGTCTGGCCGCGCCGGACGTCGCGCAGTTCCCCGGGCTCGAAGCTCGACCGGGGCTCGGCGGAGAAGACGAACGGTGCCGGCCCGCGCACGGTGGCCGTCTCGCCGACCCGGACCAGGCGAGGCTTGTCGCTCTCCGGGTGGGAGATCCAGCCCTCGCCCCGCATCGGGACACAGAGCGTCAGCGGGGCGCCGTCGGTGAACCGCAGCGCCCACGGCGGCGTCAGCACCGACCGGCCGAAGGCCGCGCCGTCGGCGTGCACGCCGCGCAGCAGATTGTCGAACGGGTCCATGCACCGACCATAGATCGCGGAGGATGGACCGCGGACGATCGGACATGCCTGGTGTACGACGGAACATGTCCCGCCCGCGACCGGGCGGGTTGACTCGTGGTCATGACGACTGACGCACCCTCGACTCTCGTGATGGCCGGCACCGGCAAGACCGGTCGCCGGCTGGTCCAGACGCTGCGGGAGGCGGGTCGGCACGTGCGGGCTGCCTCTCGCTCCGGTGAGGTGCGGTTCGACTGGTCGCGGCGGGACACGTGGCGGCCGGCCCTGGCGGGCGCCTCCGCGGTCTATCTGCTCGCCCCGGAGGACCCCGCGCCGGCCACCGACTTCGTGACGCTGGCTGTCGACTCGGGTGTCGGCCGGATCGTGGCGCTGTCCGGCCGGGGGATCGACCGGGTCGGTGACTTCTCCCCCGGCATGGTGGCGGCCGAGGAGGCGGTGCGGAAGTCCGGCATCGAGTGGACGATCATCCGGCCGAACAACTTCTGTCAGAACTTCAGCGAGGACCTGTTCCGCCAACCGTTGCTCGACGGTCGGCTGGCCCTGCCGATGGGTGCCACCCCGGAGCCGTTCGTCGACGCCCAGGACGTCGCCGACGTGGCCGCGACGCTGTTGACGGCGCCCGGTCACCACGAACAGGTGTACGACCTGTCCGGTCCTCGTGCGCTCACCTTCGACGCGGCGGTGGCGACGATTGCCCGGGTGACCGGCCGTTCGATGCGCTACGTGGAGCTCACCCCGGAGGAGTACCACGCCGAACTGCTCGCCGAGGGCTATCCGGCGGAGGCGGCCAGGGCGCTGAACGCCCTGTTCGCCGGGATGCGGGCGGGCCACCTCGCCGAACCGACCGACGGGGTACGTCGGGTTCTCGGGCGGGACCCGCTCGGCTTCGACACCTACGCCGACCGGGCCGCGGCGGCCGGCGCGTGGTCATAGTTCGCCCGGCGGGCGGCATGAGAGCGGCGTAACAGGTGATCTGCCCGCATACCGCGAGTACCCCGACGTACCGTGAGATCGTGCCGACGAGAGAGATACTCACCAAGGCTGACCTCGCCGAACTGCGCCGCTCGGCGCTCGGGACGGCCAATCCGCTCGGTGTCGCCGCCGACCTCGCGGAGGCCGCCGAGCAGGGCCGGCTGGAGGACCCGGACGACGCCGGGGACGCGCTGACTCTGGCCGCCGAGATCGCGGAGATCCGAGCGAGGCCCGAGGCCGCGCTGCGGTACGCGGAGCAGGCCCTGGCAGCGTACCCGTCCGGAGACGACCCTCGGGCCGGGTTCGCCCGCGCGCTGCGGGCCCGCTCGCTGTTCCGGGCCGGCGGTCACGACGACGAGGCGATGGCGGAGTTGACCGCGTTGCGCCCGTTGCTGCTCGTGCAGCCCGACGCCCCCGCCTACGTCAGTGCCGCGCTGGACGCCGGTGGGCGTTCGGCGACCGCCGAGACGTGGCTGAGCGAGGCGGTCGACACACTGTTCAACGAACGTGCGACCGCCGCGTCCGGGCCCGCCAGCACCGCGATCGACCCGGTGGTCGATCTCGGTCCGCCGGACGCGCCCGGTGTCACCTTCTTCCTGTTGCAACAACGGCATCGGGTACGCCGCAACCTGAACCTGCCGCACGACCGGCAGGACGACCTGGCGGACCGGTTGGAAACCCAGCTCGTGCGTCGAGCCGGGGAGCGTCGGGACGCCGAGTCGGATCTGCTCTTCTGGCCGCGGGCCGAGTTCGATCGCCTGCTCGCCGAGCACCCTGCCCTCACGGACGTGTACGGGCCGGACTGGGACGCGCACCGGGGCCGGCTGGAGACGGAGTTGGTTCGGCTGCGGGGTGCCGGTCAGGCCGGGTTGGGCGTGTTCGGCGCAACGGTGGCCGGGTTGACCGCCTTCGCCGGTCGACGTGGCGGCGATCCGGCCGACGCGGCGGTCCGGGCCGGCTACGCGGCCGAGGTGTCGGCGCGGCCCAGCGCACGGATCGCCTGGCCGCCGGAGCGCAACGACGCGTGCTGGTGTGGTTCGGGCCTCAAGTACAAGAAGGACTGCCTGCCGCGCTCGCGGAGCTGACCGCGGCGGCTATCGCGCTGTGGTGGCCGACCTGGCCCGGAGTAGCGTCCCTAACGGCTTCGACACCAATAGCCGTTAGGAGCGACTTCGTGCTGGTCATCGCGCATCTCAGTGACACCCACCTCGACAGCCATCCCCGGTCGGCCGAGCGGACCGCCCGGGTCATGGACTACCTGCACGGCCTGCCACGACCTGTCGACGCGATCCTGATCACCGGGGACATCGCCGACCACGGCGAGGTGGCCGAGTACGAGACCGCCGTGAAGCTCTTCGACTCCCCGCTGCCGGTGATGGTCTGCCCCGGCAACCACGATGTGCGCGACGCGTACCGCAAGGGTCTGCTCGGTGACGACGGCGGCGGCACCGGCCCGATCAACGCCCGCCACGACGTGGCCGGGGCGGTCTTCCTCCTCGCCGACTCCTCGGTGCCCGGCGCGGACGACGGTCACCTGGACGAGGAGACGATGGCCTGGCTCGCCGACGAGCTGGGTTCGGTACCGGCCGGGACGCCGACGTTCATCGCCCTGCATCACCCGCCGGTGGTGCTGCACCACCCGGTCATCGACCCAATGCGGCTCCTGCCGGCCGACCCCCTGGCCGAACTCGTCGCCGCCCACCCGCAGGTCGTCGCCGTGCTGACCGGGCATTTCCACACCGCCGCCGCGAGCACCTTCGCGGGCCGTCCACTGCGGATCGCCCCGGGTGTGGTCTCCACAGTGCGGATGCCCTGGGAGGGTGAGGGCCCGCTGGCCACCCAGACCCAGCCGCCCGGTGTCGCGTTCCACGTGTACGACGACGCCGGGCTGCTCACCACCCACTACCGGGTGGTGGTCTGAGCATGCACGGCGTCGCGGTGCTCGGCTTCCTGCTCGCCGTCGCGCCGATCACCGCCACGCCGGGCGCGAGCCTGACCCTGGTCGTCTCGCGGGTCGCCAGCGGCGGGCGGCGGCAGGGCTGGTGGGTGATCCTGGGTACGGTGACCGGCCTCTACGTGCACGCCACGCTGGCCGCTGTCGGCCTGGCCGCGCTGGTGCTCCGCTCGTCGCAGGCGTTCTGGGTGGTCAAGCTGGTCGGGGCCGGCTATCTGGTCGGGCTCGGGCTCTGGATGCTCTGGTCCGCGTCGCGCCGTCGCACGGAGGCGGGACGGCGACCGATGGTTTCCGCCCGAAGGCTGCCCTGGCGCGTGGACCACCCGTACCTGCAAGGGTTGCTCGGCAACGTGCTGAACCCCAAGGCCGCCGCCGTCTACCTCACGTTGGCACCGCAGTTCCTCGAACCGGGCCGACCGGTGCTGGTGCCGATGTTGCTGCTCGCCACGGCGCACGCCGCGCTGGCCACCTGTTGGCTCGCCGGCTGGACCGTCGTCTCCGGCGCCGCCGCCCGGTTGCTCCGCACCGCATCGGTGCGACGAATGCTCGATCGGCTGACCGGCGTGATCCTGGTCGGCCTCGGCGTACGTGCGGCGGCGACCTGAGTCTGCCGTGGCGGGCGCGTCGCCGACTCTAGGACGGAGCACTGAGGCAAATCAATACTTGAAGAAGTTAAATATTCGCCTTAGATTTCGTCCATGTTTCCTGGGATCGACGCCGGCGCGTTCGCCGGGCCACCGGCGGCGACGGCGATCTTTACGACGGTGCTGACCGAGGGGCCGGTGAGTCGGGTCGCGCTCGCCCGCCGGCTCGGGCTCTCCTCCGCCGCCGTCACCAAGGCCGCCCGGCCGCTCATCGACCTGGGTTACCTGCACGAACTGGCCGCCACCGAACGTTCCGGGCCGGGCGCCGGACGCCCCGCCAGCCCTCTCGCGGTGCGCGCCGAACGCGAGTTCTTCCTCGGCCTGAAGATCACCGCCGACGAGGTGATCGGCGTGGTCTGCGACCTGCGCGCGCAGGTCCATGCCAGCGCCCGCCGGCCGTTGGACGACCCCGACGTCGACGCGGTCCTCACCGAGGTCGACCGGCTCGCCGACGACCTGTTCGACGCGTTCCCCGGCGACCGGACCCGGGTCCGCCGGCTCGGGCTGGCCCTCTCCGGCGACATCGACCGCGGCATCGGCCTGGTGCGCTACTCACCGTTCCTGCACTGGCGGGACGTGCCGCTGGGCCGACTCGCCGCCCAGCGCACCGGTCTCACCGTCACAGTGGAGAACGACGTCAAGGCGCTCACCGCCGCCGAGCACTGGTTCGGCGAGGGGGTGGGGGCCGAGTCGTTCGCCCTGGTCACCGTGGGCACCGGCATCGGCTGTGGCCTCGTCGTCAACGGCCGCCTGGTCTCCGGGTCGTACGGCGTGGCCGGCGAGATCGGCCACCTCACGGTCGACGCCACCGGCCCGGACTGCCACTGCGGTGGTCGCGGCTGCGTCGAGTCGATCGCCGGCACCGACGCCATCGTGGCCCAGGCCCGCGACCGCACCGGCCGCCCCGACCTCACCATCGACGAGGCGGTGGCCCTGGCACGCGGCGGCCACGAGCAGGTGCGGGCGGTCTTCACCAGGGCCGGCGGCGCGATCGGTTGCGGCATCGCGGCAGTCGCGAACCTGGTCGGTCCCACCCGCATCGTCGTGTCCGGTGAAGGGCTGGCCGCGTACGACCTGTTCGACAGCCACATCCGCGCCAGCTTCGAACGGCAGGCCTTCGGCGCCGCCGCGCGGTGCCCCCTCTTCATCCGTCCGTTGCCCTTCGAGGAGTGGGCCCGCGCGGCGGCGGCCGTGAGCATCCAGTCGCTCGTCGTCCCCTGACCCGGCGTCACCTCGGCCACTCACCGTCCATAGCGCTCAACTCGACCCACCGCACCAGGAGGTTGACCATGCCGTCACCCACAACCCCGCGCAGACAGCCCCGTACCCGGGTGCCGCTCGTCGCGGCGGCGCTGGGCGTGCTCCTCGCCGCGGGCGCCGCCCCAGCCCAGGCCGCCCCGACGACAGTGGCCCAGGCCGCGCCGACGCAGGCCGCGGCGGACATCGCACAGCGCCCCTTCATGGGGTGGACCAGTTGGACCATGCAGTCCTCGAAGTACCCGGGCCTGAACCCCGACGGCGACTACAGCTACCTCACCGAGGCCAACGTCCTGAAGCAGACCGACGCCCTCGCCACCAAGCTGAAGCCGTACGGCTACGAGTACGTCAACATCGACGCCGGCTGGTGGCGGGACAACGCCTGGGTGCCGCGCTTCGACCAGTACGCCCGGCAGACCCCCGACCCGGTGCGGTTCCCGCGCGGCATGCAGGCCGTCGCCGAGCACATCCACGGCAAGGGGCTGAAGGCCGGCATCTACCTGCCCGTCGGGCTGGAGAAGGAGGCGTACGCAGGCGGCGCCGCGCCGATCTGGAACGCCCCCGGCTGCACCACCGCGAACATCGTCTACCCGGACCTGCGCACCACCAACGGCTGGGACAGCGCGTACAAGCTGAACTTCGACAACCCCTGCGCGCAGAAGTACATCGACTCGCAGGCGCAGCTCTTCGCCGACTGGGGTTACGACTTCCTGAAGCTCGACGGGGTCGGCCCGGGCTCGTTCAAGTCCGGCGACAACTACGACAACGTGGCCGACGTCGCCGCCTGGCAGCGGGCCATCGCCACCGCCGGCCGCCCGATCCACCTCGAACTGTCCTGGTCGCTCGACATCAACCACGCCGCCGACTGGAAGCGGTACTCCAACGGTTGGCGCATCGACACCGACGTCGAGTGCTACTGCAACACCCTGGTCAGCTGGGAGAACTCGGTCGACGACCGGTTCGACGACGCGCCGGCCTGGAGCCGCAAGGCCGGCCCCGGCGGGTGGAACGACCTCGACTCGCTCAACGTGGGCAACGGCGAGATGGACGGCCTCACCAAGGCCGAGCGTCAGTCGTACGCGACGCTGTGGGCGATCTCGAAGTCGCCGCTGTACACCGGGGACGACCTCACCCGACTCGACGACTACGGGTTGTCGTTGCTGACCAACCGCGAGGTCATCGCCATCGACCAGAACGGCGGCGCGCCGGCCCGGCCGGTCACCCCCGCCGGTGACCAGCAGGTCTGGGGTGCGAAGAACCCGGACGGCAGCTACACCGTGGCGCTGTTCAACCTCGGCGACGCGCCCGCGTCGGTCACCGCGCACTGGGCGTCGTTCGGGTTCACCGGCAACGCCTCAGTCCGGGACGTGTGGAACCGCCGCGACCTCGGAACCCAGAGGAACGCCATCACCGCGGCGCTGCCCGCGCACGGCTCGCGGCTGTTCACCGTACGGCCGGGCACCGCTCTGGCCTCGACCAGCTACGAGGCCGAGGCTGCGGTCAACACCCTGACCGGCACCGCCTCCATCGGCGGCTGTGACGCCTGCTCCGGCGGTCAGAAGGTCGGCAACCTCTACGTCGGCGGCAAGGTCCGGTTCAACGAGGTGACAGTGCGCAAGGACGGCATCTACACCGTCGCCGTCTCCTACGTCAGCGGTGACGCGCGCTCGGTGCAGGTCTCCTCCAACAGCGGCAACGGCAGCTACCTGAAGTTCCCCTCCACTGGTGACTGGGGCACCGTCGAGACGGTCAGCGTCCAGCTGGCGCTGAAGGCGGGCGCCAACACCATCACCTTCGACAGCGGCACCTGGTACTCCCCCGACATCGACCGGATCGCCGTACCGCAAACCCTCTGACGTGCCCGGCGCGGCCCGGCGCGAACAGCCGGGCCGCGCCGGCGCGCGCATCCGCCGAACGCCCAGGTTGGAGAACCCGACATGGAGATCCACAGCACGCGCGACAACCACCCCAGCCGTCGCGGCTTCCTCGCGCTGGCCGCCGCCGCCGGCGCGGCCACCGCACTGGGTGGCCTACCCGCCTTCGCCGCCACACCCGCACCCCGGCGGCCCACGACGTCGCCGATGCTCGCCGGAAACGTCGCCGCGAAGAACCAGCTCTGGTGGCGGGCACCCGGCTCCGCCACCTCGATGATCGAGCAGGGCCTGCCGGTGGGCAACGGCCGACTCGGGGCGCTCGCCAGCAACGACCCGTCCCGGGAATTCCTGACGATCACCGATGCGACGCTCTGGACCGGTGGCCGCAACGATACGCTCGACGGCGACGGCCAGTTCCCCTACGGGCGCGAGGACTTCGGCTCGCTCACCATGCTGGCCACGCTCACCGTCGACATCCCCGGGCACGACCTCGGCGCGGTCGACGCCTACCGCCGCACCCTCGACCTGGCGCAGGGCCTGGTCAGCACCGCGTACGACATCGGTGGGATCGGCTACCGACGGGAGGTCTTCGCCAGCCGCCCGGACGACGTCATCGTCCTGCACTTCACCTCGCAGAGCGGCGGCATGTACACCGGCACCGTCTCCCTGGCCGGCACCCACGGCGAGTCCACCACCGCCGACCCCACCGGCCGGTACGCGTCGTTCGGCGCCTCGTTCGCCAACGGGCTGCACTACGGTGCCGCCGTCACCGCGCACAGCGGCACCGGAACGGTGGCGGTGAGCGGCACGTCGATCTCCTTCACCGACTGCCGGGACCTCACCGTCATCGTCAGCGGCGGCACCAACTACGCGCCGACCGCCGCCAGCGGGTTCCGCGACGAATCGGTACAGCCGCAACGGCTGGCCCGGGACAAGGTCCTGGCAGCGGCGCGTGCGTCGGTCCGCGAGCTGCTGCACACCCATGTCGCCGACGTCCGGCCGGCGTTCGAGCGGTTCGCCATCGACCTCGGCGCGTCGTCCGCGGGCCAGCGCGAACTGGACACCTGGGAGCGGGTGCAGGCGCGCTGGCGCGACAACCTCCCCGACCCGGAGCTGGAGGCCGCGTACCTCCAGTTCGGCCGGTACCTGCTGATCTCCGGGTCACGGGGCAGTCTGCCGATCGGTTTGCAGGGCCCGTGGCTGGACGGCAACGACCCGGACTGGATGGGCGACTACCACAGCGACGTCAACATCCAGATGACCTACTGGCCGGCCGACCGGGCCGGCCTCACCGACACCTTCGACGCGTACGCGGACTACTGCGTGGCGCAGTTGCCGGTCTGGACCGAGGTCACCCAGCGGCTCTTCAACACCTCGACCAACCGGTTCCGCAACAGCAGCGGCCGGGTCGCCGGGTGGGCTGTCGCCTTCTCCACCAACCCGTACGGCGGGAGCGGCTGGTGGTGGCACCCCAGCGGTAACGCCTGGCTCTGCCAGAACCTGTTCGAGCACTACGAGTACACCCAGGACCGCGGCTACCTGGCGAAGATCTATCCGGTCGTCAAGGGTGCCGTGGAGTTCTGGGAGACCCGACTGGTCACCGCTACCGTCACCGACGCGTCCGGCGCCACCCGCGAGGTGCTGGTCGCCGACCGGGACTGGTCGGCCGAGCACGGGCCGCAGGACACCCGGGGCAACACCTACTCCCAGGAGCTGGTGTGGAACCTCTTCGAGAACTACCACACCGCCGCCCGGGTGCTCGGTCGCGACGCCGACCACGCCCGGAGCGTCGACGCGCTCCGCAAGCGCCTCTACCTGCCCGAGGTCAGCCCCACCTCGGGCTGGTTGCAGGAGTGGATGTCACCGGACAACCTCGGTGAGACCACGCACCGGCACCTCTCCCCCCTGATCGGGCTCTTCCCCGGTGACCGGATCCGCCCGGACGGCTCCACCCCCGCCGCTATCGTCGCCGGTGCCACCGCTCTGCTCACCGCGCGCGGCATGAACAGCTTCGGCTGGGCCAACGCGTGGCGCAGCCTGTGCTGGGCGCGGCTGAAGGACGCGGAGAAGGCGTACCAGCTCATCGTGAACAACCTGCGGCCGTCGACGAACGGCAGCAACGGCAGCGCCATGAACCTCTTCGACATCTACGAGACGAACCCCGGCCGGGGCATCTTCCAGATCGACGCGAACCTCGGCACCCCCGCCGCGATCGTCGAGATGCTGCTCTACTCCCGGCCCGGTCACGTCGAGTTGCTGCCGGCGCTGCCCACCGCCTGGGCGTCCGCCGGTTCGGTGGCCGGCGTCGGCGTACGCGGTGGTTTCACCGCCGACCTTAGCTGGCGCGACGGGCGGGTCACCCAGGCGCGGTTGACGAGCGTCGGTGGCCGCAGCACCACAGTGCTGGCCAACGGTCGCTCCCGCCAGGTCACACTGCGCCCCGGCGAGTCGGTCACCCTGAGGAACCTCTGATGCGGGCCGGTCTCGCCCGGCGCGGGGCGGCCGCCGCCGTCGCCGCGCTGCTCTGCGTTCCTCTGGTCGGGTCGGCGGGGCAGGCGCGGACGCGGCACGACCCGGCGGCCGGTGACGGCAGGCACTTCGCTGTCACCTGGGCCGCCAGTGCCGACCGGCAGGGCGCCGGGCCCGCCGAGCGCAGCTACCGGCTGGTGGTGCGCACCAGCGTCGGCGGGGACGCGCTGCGGATCCGTCTCACCAACGCCTTCGGCGAGCACCCGGTGACCTTCAGCAGCGCGTACGCCGGGTTGCAGCGGCAGGGCGCCGAACTGGTCGCAGGCAGCAACCGGCGGCTGACGTTCGGCGGTCAGCCGTCCGTGACCGTCGCGGCCGGGGACACGATCCTCAGCGACCCGCTGCCCGGCCGGCTGGCCGCCCAGAGCAATCTCGTGGTGAGCCTCCACGTCACCGGAGCGCAGGGCCCGACGAGCGGGCACGGCATGGCCATGCAGACGTCGTACGCGACCTCCGGTGATCACGCCGCCGAGGAGGCGGCGACCAACTGGACCGACTCGATGACCTCCTGGTACTGGCTGGACGCGGTCAGCGTGCGGACGTCCACCGCGACCCGCTCGGTGGTGGCCCTCGGCGACTCCATCACCGACGGGTGGGCCTCCAGCACGGATGCGAACCGGCGCTGGCCCGACTACCTCTCCCGACGGCTGCAAGCCGCGCCGGACAGCCCGGTCAGGGGCGTGGCCAACGCCGGCATCTCCGGCAACAAGGTGCTCGCCGACGGCGCCGGGGAGGCCGCGCTGCGCCGGTTCGACCGTGACGTGCTCTCCCAGCCCGGGGTCGACACGGTCTTCGTGTACGAGGGCATCAACGACATCAAGGCCCACACCGGCGTGACGGTGGACGACCTGACCACTGGTTATCGGGAGCTGGCCGATCGGGCGCACGCGGCCGGCAAGTGCGTCGTCGGCGCCACGGTCATGGCGTACAAGGGCTGGCCGGAGTACGACGCCGCAGGTGAGGCCGTACGCCAGGGCGTCAACGAGTGGATCCGGCACAGCGGCGTGTTCGACGCCGTGGTCGACTTCGACCGGATCACCCGCAGCCCGTACGACAGGCAGGCGCTGCTGCCGTTCCTCGACAGCGGGGACCACGTCCACCCGAACGACAAGGGCATGCAGGCGATGGCGGACGCCGTCGACCTGGCCGCGTTGCGTTGCGACCGGTGAGCGATCGACGGGGATGACACGCCGGCGTGGTACCGATAGCGTCCCGGTGTGGACGATCAACGTCCAGGCTGATGTCACCGGAGGAGACGCCGATGTTCGAGGAGTTCATGGGCATCCCGGCCCATCCTCTGCTGCTGCACACCGCTGTCGCGTTCGTGCCGCTGCTGGCCCTGCTGACTGTCGGCTACGCGTTCGTCCCGCTGATCCGGCCGCACACCCGGTGGGTGCTGGGGCTGCTCGCCGTGGGCGCGCCCGTCGCGGCCCTGCTGACGAAGCTCTCCGGTGACGCCTTCCTCGAGCGGATGCGCGCCGCCAACCGCGTCACCCCCGAGTTCCTCCCGAAGCTGGAGGCGCACCAGGAGTTCGGCGACATCACGCTCTACGCCAGCATCGGGTTGGGGGTGGTGGCCCTGGCGCTGGTCCGGCTCGTCCCGCCGAGGACCGCCGACGCCAGCGCGGACGGACGGCCCGGTCGGCCGGTGACCCTGGCGTTGCAGGTGTTGTCGTTGGTGGCCGCCGCCGTCACCGTGTACTACGTGGTCCGCACCGGCGACTCCGGGGCGAAGGCGGTGTGGGAGGGCCAGTGACGGTCAGGTGGGGCCGGATCGACACCGCGACGAAAAAACTGTGGTGCGGCCCGGCCGGAGCCGGACCGCACCACAGCGTCGACCGTCAGCCGGCGTGGTACGCCCGGATGATGGTCTGGTCGATTCCGCTACCGCCGTTGGCGGCGGCCTTCACCCGCAACGACACGGACTGCCCGGCGGCGGCCGTCGGCAGCGCGACCCGGTAGCTGTCGCCGCTGCCGGTGACCCGGGCCGACGTCCAGGTGGCACCGTCATCCGTCGAGGTCCAGACCTGGAACGACGTCACCTTCTGCGCCTTGATGCCCCGCATCTGCCGGACGGCCAGTTCCGCCGTTCCGCCGGTGACGTGGTTGTTGGTGTCCATCGGCAGCGCGTAGTCCACAGCGAGCAGCGGCAGCGGCACGCTTCCGGTGCCGTCCGGCCCGGCCGACCGGAACGTCCACGACGTGTTGACCTTGGTGGAGATCGGCAGGATCAGGCTCGTGTCGACGTCGAGGGTCAGCCGGTAGTCGGCCGCCTGCTGCGGCACTGTGAAGTCGGCGAGCGGGCGGTCCCGTTCCTCGACCAGTTTCCCGTTGCGGTACAACGACAGCTTGCGGTTCACGCCGATCGCGGAGCCCTGGAGGCAGTCGGCCCGCTGGTGCTGGTCGGTCAGCGACACCAGGTCGATGTGCAGGTTGCCCCGGGTCCGCGACGGCGCGGTGGCACAGCTGTGGTCGACGCCGGCCGGGTCGTCGTACCAGCCGGAGTGCAGCGGCTGGCGCGCCCAGACCTTGGTCTGCAGACTGCCCGGCTGGTAGGTGCGGGGGGCCTCCTGGGCCGACAGGCCACCGTAGACACCCTCGTCGGCCCAGCGATAGCCGGCCGAGAGGTAGTCGGTGCGGTACGGCGGCAGGTTCCCCTCGTGGGTCTGCGTCACCGGCACCCCGTCCGGGGTGAAGCCGCTGCGGATCAGTTGGGTGACCATCCCCTCCGAGTCCATCTGGTGGAAGCGCTCCTCGATCCGGGCGAGCGTGGACTGCTCGGCCTTGCTCACCCGGAAGGCGGGGTCGGCCGGTGCGCCGCCCGCGTACTCGTGCACCAGGTTGTAGCGGTACGGCTTGACCGTGCCGGCCGGCGAGTCCAGGTTGACCGCCGCCCAGGTGCGCCGGGAGCCGACGGTGGGCTTGGGCAGCGCGGTGGTGCGGACCGTCGTCTTCGCCCCGTACCCGCTGATCTGGTGCCACCAGGACAGGCCGTTCGGCGCGGTCTGGACGTTGGTGAGGTCGGTCCGGGTGGGCGTGGTGGGCACCCCGTCGACCGTCGCCGTCACCGGCCTGGCCCGCGCCGGGTCGAGCGTCACGCTCCGAGCGCCGCGCACGTCCAGGTCGACCTCGGCGGCGAGCGTCGTCTCCAGCACGTCACTGTCGACGTAGTAGGCGACGGACGAGCCGAGGACCGCGTACCGGCCGGCCGGCACCCGTAGCGTGAAGGCGTCTCCGGGCGTGCCGCCCGCACCGCCGTAGTAGATCAGCGGGTCGGTGAGGTTGGTGACCAGCAGGTTGATCCAGCTCTCCGCGCCGTCCTTCAGGCCCGGCAGCGGCTTCGTCTGGATCGTCAGGTCGTAGCTGGGCTGCTCGACGTAGAAGCTCACCGGAGTCGTCGCGACCAGCTTGCGGCCGGAACGGGCGGTGACGGTGGCCAGGTAGAAGCCCGGTCGGGTGGCCAGCGCCGCGCGGTAGACCCGCAGGGTCGCCGAGGCGGTGGTGCCGTGCCTGAGCGCCAGCCGGCTCGTCGACAGCGACGCCGCGCCACGCGGCACCGGTTGGCCGTCGTGGTTGACGATCGACACGTCGAGGTCGAGAACGGCCGTCGACTCACCGGTCCAGCTCAGCTTCGTCTCGCTGGTCCCGGACTGCGGGTGGGCGAAGGTGCCGAGGTTGACCACCGGCTGGTTGCTGGTGGGGCCGCCGAGGGCGCGGGCCGCGTTGAGCCGGCCGGCGCCGACGGCGTACGGGTCGATGCCGTTCAGTGGGTCGGCGGCGCCGACGAGGGCGGCCTTGAGTCGCTCACCGCTCCAGTCCGGGTGGCGCTGGGCGAGCAGCGCGGCGGCGCCCGCCACGTGCGGGCTCGCCATCGAGGTGCCGCTGATCGCCTCGTAGTACCTGTCGATCGGGCCCTGAAGGTTGGTGCCGGCGGCCCGGGCGGCGACGATGTCGACACCGGGCGCGACCAGTTCCGGCTTGGCCACGTTGCTGGTGACCAGCGGCCCGCGGCTGGAGAAGTCGGCGAGCTTGTCGTCCCGGTCGACCGCGCCGACGGTCAGCGCGCTGGCGGCCGAGCCCGGCGAGGAGATGGCGCCGCCGCTGTTGCCCGCGGCGATGACGAACAGCGCGCCGGTGGACCTGCTCAGACCGTCGACGGCCAGCGACAGCGGATCGTTGCCGTCGTCCGGGTCGCTGCCACTGAGGCTCATGTTGATGACGTCGGCCCGGGTGGCGGCCCACTCCATGCCGGCGATGATCCCTGAGTCGCCGCCGGAGCCGTGGTCGTCGAGAACCTTGCCGATCACCAGCTGGGCGTCCGGCGCCACGCCGCGACGCTGACCGTGGGCGGCCGCGCCGGTGCCGGCGATGGTCGAGGCTACGTGCGTACCGTGGCCGTTGTGGTCGACGGCGTCACCACCCTCGACGGTGAAGTCGGCCCGGTCTGCGACCCGGCCGACCAGGTCCGGGTGGGTGAAGTCCGCGCCGGTGTCGAGCACCGCGACCCGGACGCCCTTGCCGGTGTAGCCGGCCTTCCAGGCGTCCGGCGCGGCGATCTGGCCCAGGTTGCGGTCCAGGCCGGCCGGGCGCCCACCGCCGGTCAGGGCGGTGGCCCGGACCTTGCGGTCGAGCCAGACCTTCTTCGCACCGGCGAGCAGCGAGTTGGTCGCGAGCTTCGCCGTGGCCGGGCTCTTCTTGGGTACGCGGCCGGCAACCGCACCGATGCTGGGCAGCGACAGCACGTCACCGAGCGCGGCCACCCGGGCGGACGCGGTGGCGGGCTGCACGATGAGCGGCAGCTCGGCGGAGTTGTCGTCGTCGTAGCCGTCGGCGATCAGCGTGGTGACGTCGAACAGGTCGGGGTCGAGCACCGAGCCGACCTGGGACGCGACGCGGGCGGGGATGACGTGCAGGTGACCGTCGGGACCGCAGCTCTGGTGGATCACCGCGTTCTCGTCCGCCGGCCGAATTGTGGCCTGCGGGCAGCCCGATCCGCTGTCCCGTACGGTCACCACGTCCCCGGTCAGCAGGGTGACGGTGCGCGTCTTCCCGTCAGCAGTGGCTGCGGGTGCGCCGGTCTGACCGGTGTCGCTGGGTCCGGCCGTGGCGGTGCCGCCCGGTAGGGCGGTCAGCGTCGTGGCCGTGACGGCGACGGCCAACAGCCATCGCGTTTTCCTGAGCATGTCGCTCCTCGTCTAATGTGGACGAAGTCGCCTCTTCGGGCGACTTCGGCAAGATCATATGCAGGGGAACGATCATCCGGGCACCCCGTGACGAGGGGTCTTCCGGCCCGCGCGCTGAGGATTTCGGCGCTGTTTCGCCGCCGGGCTCAGTTCGATGTCGTTTCGATTGCCGCCCACCGGACCGGCAGCGACGGTGCGGACGACAGACGCGCCCCTGACCGAAGGGATCGACGGGACGCCGGCCCCGCCCTAGCATGGCGACGAATGGATCTTCGAGATTGGCCAGTGCCGACCCCGGCAACCAGCCCAACCGAAGGGAGACGCGAATGCGTCGACCCCGTCATCTGGCAATCCTGAGCGTCGGCGTGTCCGGCGCCCTGGTCCTCGGCGCAGCCCCACCCGCGGCTGCCGCTTTGCCCACGCCCACCACGCCCACCGGCATCGTGGTCAGCGACGGCATGACCCAACCGGTGTTCTCGCTCGCCGACGCGATCGAGGAGCGGGTGTTCGTCCAGACCCCTGTGGACACCGACCACGACGGCCGGCCCGACCGGGTGGCGATCGACATCTCCCGCCCCCGGGAGACCGCCACGCAGGGCTTCAAGGTGCCGGTCATCTTCGAGCACAGCCCGTACCGCAAGGGCACCTGGGGTGACGTGCCGTACCCGAGTGTGCTGGTCGACGACCTGCCGCAGAACGGCCTGACCGACCGCAACGGGCGCCGCGCACTCGACGACGGCGCGCAACGGGCCCAGGCGAAGGCCAACCTGCCCGGCTCGCTGGACGACTACTACGTGCCCCGCGGGTACGCGGTGGTGCTCGGCCAGAGCGTCGGCACCGGCGACTCGGACGGCTGCCCGACCAGTGGGGACCAGGCCGAGACGCTCGGCACCAAGGCGGTCATCGACTGGCTCAACGGCCGGGCCAAGGGGTACGACGCGAACGGCGCCCCGGTCACCGCCGGCTGGACCACCGGCGCGGTCGGCATGACCGGTGTCTCCTACAACGGGACGCTGCCCAACCAGGTGGCCACCACGGGCGTCAAGGGGCTCAAGACCATCGTCCCGGTCTCCGCGATCAGCAGCTGGTACGACTACTACCGGGCCAACGGCCTGGTGGTCGCGCCCGGGACGTTCCAGGGTGAGGACCTCGACATCCTGGCCCAGTACACCGCCGGGCAGGCCCGCGCCGAGGGGCAGTGCGCCGACGAGCTCGCGGACATCACCGCGAAGCAGGACCGGGTCACCGGCGACTACTCGAAGTTCTGGCGCGACCGCGACTACCTCGACGCCCGCGACGTGAAGGCCAGCGTCTTCGTCGTGCACGGCCTCAACGACTGGAACGTGAAGACCGAGCACTTCGCCGGCTGGTGGGACCAGCTCGCCAAGCGCGACGTCCCCCGCAAGATCTGGCTGCACCAGGGCGGCCACGGTGGTCCCGGCAGCAGCGCGTCGGTGACCCTGCCCAGCGGCCAGACGTGGACGTACAAGCAGACCGAGAACCGCTGGTTCGACTTCTGGCTGTGGAACGTGCGAAACGGCATCATGGACGAGCCGACGGCGGTGCTCCAGCGCGAGGACCGCGCCTACACCACGTACACCAACTGGCCCGACCCGGCGGCGCGGGAGGTCGGCCTGCGCTTCGCGGCCACCGACACCACCGCACCCGGCGCGGTCACCACCGGCAAGCCACCAAAGGCCAAGGTCGAGCAGAGCTTCGTCGACGAGGGCCGGACCATCCACCCGGACACCCTGGTGTCCAACCCGGACACCGCGAGCGCCAACCGACTCGCCTACCGCTCCCCCGAGCTGACGCAGAGCGTGCGCATCTCCGGGCGTCCGGAGATGCGACTGCGGATGGCTATCGACAACAAGCCGGACGCGAACCTCACCGCGTACCTCGTCGACTACGGCCCGGCCGGGTCGACCGCCGCCCCGACAGTGGTGACGCGGGGGTGGATGGACCCGCAGAACCGCAAGAGCGCCGCGCGCACCGAGCCGGTCAAGCAGGGCAAGCTGTACGACTACCGGTGGACCATGGAGCCGAAGGACTACATCTTCCCGGCGGGACACCGGATCGGCGTTGTCGTCTTCTCCAGCGACCAGGAGTACACCCTGCTGCCGTTGGGCGGCACCGAACTGCGGGTCGCACCGAACGACAGCGAACTGCGACTGCCGGTTGTCGGCGGGCGGAGCGTCCTCGGGTTCTGATTCGTCCCTGCGCTCCCGGTGGGGCAGTCCGACACGTTCGGGCTGCCCCATCCGCATGTCTGTGTGATCCACTCTGCTTTCATGATGTCGGGGTGTCCGCGGCGCCAGGACACCGCGATTTTCAGGAACCCGAGTGGATCACGCCGCCGTGACCGTCGTGTCGGGGTCACCGCCCGGCAAGGTGGGCGATTTGCCGGGTTTGGTGTCGGGTGTCGGGTGGTCGGGGCCACCCCGGCGGCGGAATCGGCGGCCGGGCCGGGTCGTTATACCTGGCAGAGCACCGCAACAGCCCGGGTCATGGTGCGCTGGCCCCGCCGGGAACACCCGCCGGGCCGCCCCGGTTACATCCCCCGCATGGCCGAGCACCACAACGGCCGGGCAGGGCAGCCGCCGGGAACACCCGCCAGGCCGCCCCGGTTACACCCCCCGAACGGCCGAGCAGCACAACGGCCGACCCCCGCGGGTAGGCGGAATGACCGGCCACCGCGAACGGTTACACCCTGTCCCGACGCCGACCCCCTCGTTGCGGGTCACCGGGCAGAACCCCTCGAACTTCCCCCGCACCACCCATCCC
>NZ_VITD01000010.1:0-286473 GCF_007827755.1 Micromonospora sp. CNZ322 | reverse complement strand
TGCCAGGCACCATCTACCAGCACACCCAAGATCCCTACCAACTGACACATGTATCGGGACTTCAACACTGACAGATGTCATGGGACTGAATAGTTCCGAGGGCTGACGGAAACTGTCCAAGATCGGCGGGCGCGGGCCGGGTAGTATCCGCCGGATGATCGATGCGGGACACCTGGACCGGCGCGGGCGGCGACTCACGCTCCGGCCTGTCGACGACGACAACTGGCGGGCGGTGGCCGACGTCGCCCCGCGGGACGACCAACGCCGGTTCGTGGCCGCGCTGGGCGCGCGCTATCTGCTGTTGAGCACCCGCTCCGAGGTGTGGAACTCCCTCGCGGTGTACGCCGACGAGACCGTCGTCGGCCACGTCATGTGGGGCGTGGACGACGACGGTTCGCACTGGATCGGCGGGATGCTGATCGACGCCGCCGAGCAGGGCCAGGGCGTCGGCCGGGCCACCGTGCAGACGCTGGCCCCCTGGCTGGCGGCCCGGAACGGCAACCCCCCGGTCCGGCTGTCGTACCACCCCGACAACACCCCAGCCGCAGCCCTCTACACCTCCCTGGGCTTCCACCCCACGGGCGCCATGGACGACGACGAAGTAGTAGCCGAACGAACCCGCTAACCCGAGCCCTACGCCCCAGCGCCCGCCCTCGCGATCTTGCACTTTCTGTTGCGACGCATCGGACCTTCCGTACATCTCAACAACCCAGAGTGCAAGATCGCCGGGGCGTTCGGGCCGGCCTATCGGGGGAGGGACGGGGTTGTGGGGCGGCGTTGGGTGGGGAGGGACGGGGTTGGGGTCAGGCGGGTGGGGAGACCGGTGACGGTGGCTTCGCCGGTGCTGTCGACAGTGACGTGCACCGGGGTGTCGGCCACGCGGAGGCCGTCGACCGCTACGGCACCGAACTCTGCACCCGCGAGGGGTGCCAGCCGGACCGTGCCGCCCGGCACGTCCGGGTAGAGCCCCGTGGCGGCCTGGAGCAGCAGCACCGCGCCCGCCGCGGCCCACGCCTGCGGCCGGCACGAGGCCGGGTACGGCACCGGACGGCTCACCAGTGCCCGGTCGTCGCCGCCGTACAGCTCCGGCATCCGGTAGTCGAACGCCTCGGCCGCGCTGAGCAGCCCGTCGGCCAGACCGAGCGCGGCCTCGCGGTGCCCGGCGCGGGCCAGCCCACCGAGCACGATCGCGGTGTCGTGGGTCCAGATCGAGCCACAGTGGTACGACAACGGGCTGAACCCGGCGTCGTCGCTGGACATGGTGCGTAGCCCGAACCCGGCGGCCATCGTGTCGGTGGTGAGCAGGTGCGCGACCTGGGCCTCCTCGTCACGGTCGAGCAGACCGGTGCCGAGCAGGTGGCCGATGTTGCTGGTCAGCGAGTCGACCGGGCGCTTGTCGCGGTCGAGGGCCAGCGCGGGTTGCGGTCCGTGACGACCGTCCACCCAGAAGCTCTTGCGGAACCGGCCGACCAGTGCGGCGGCGTGCTCGCGCCAGCGGTCGGCGCCCGGGCGACCGAAGGCGTCCAGCAGGGCGGCGCCGTTCACGGCGGCCTCGTGCGCGTACCCCTGCACCTCGGCCAGCACGATCGGCGTGGTGGCCAGGGACCCGTCGTGGAAGCGGACGGCGTCACCGGAGTCCTTCCAGCCCTGGTTGGACAGCCCGTGCCCGGTGGTGTCGACGTACTCGACCAGGCCGTCACCGTCCGGGTCGGCGTGCTCGCCGAGCCAGCGCAGCGCCGCCTCCAGGTGCGGCAGCAGGGGCTCGATCTGCTCGGCGGGCATCCCCCAACGCCACGCGTCGTGCAGCAGGTTGACCCAGAGCATTGTGGCGTCGACGGTGCCGTAGTACGCCGGCGGAAGGCGCAGGCCGTTGTCGGGCAGGGCGAACGCGTGGCGGCGCAGCTCGTGCAGGATCTTGCCAGGGGCCTCGCCGGTCGTCGGGTCGACGCGGGTGCCCTGCCGACGGGCGAGCACGCGAAGGGTGCCGGCGGCCAGGTCGGTGCCGAGCGGCAGCATCATCCGGGCGGCCCAGAGGCTGTCCCGGCCGAACAGGGTGAGGAACCAGGGCACGCCGGCGCCGAGGAACACGTCGTCGGGTGCGCCGGTCTCGGCCAGTCGGAGGCCGCGCAGGTCGTCCAGGCTGCGGTCGAGCAGCCGGATCAGCCGTCGGTCGTCGGCGGTCACCTCGGGTCGGGACCACTCGGGCTCGCCGGCCGGGCCGACGACGACGGCGCGCGGGTCGTCGACGGTCACCTGCCAGCGCAGCACGGTCTCCCCGCCGGGGGGCAGGTCGACCGGCCAGACCAGCCGGGGTGCGGTGGCCCGCTCGCCGTCGACCAGCAGGTCGGCGCCTGGCGCGGTGACGGTGACGGTGATCCCGGCGCCTGACCAGGTGAGCGTGCCGGGCTGATCGGTCCTGGCCGTCAGCGCGTCGGTGGCGCCACCGGACTTGACGACCTCGATGGGTGCCAGGTCGCAGCCGAGGTCGACGGAGACGGTGGCCCGTACGCCGATCGTGGCGGTGGAGACGATCCGCAGCTCCTCGGTGAGGCCGTTGCGGGCGGCCCGCCGGAGTCGGTCGACGCGGACGGTGGGGTCGGGCGTCGGGTCACCGAGCCAGCGGGCCAGGCTCACGAAGTGTGCGCCGTGCGGCCCGTCGTCGCCGCGGGTCAGCCCTTCGAGTTCCCGCTCGTCGACCCGTAGCTCGGCGCGGGAGAGCACCCGGGCATCGGCGTGGAAGACGCCCTGGACGCCGGTCGGGCGGATCTGCCCGGTCGCGTCCCCCAACGCGCTGGTCGGGGCGAAGACCACCCCGACCAGCTCGTGCAGGAGGGGTTGCAGCTGGCGTTCGATCACGGTGTGGCTCCAGATCCTCGGGGTGCGGGGCGGCCATCTTGACAACGCGCCCCTGGCGGTGCAAAGTGCGAAACATTCCAGAAACTTGAACGATCCAATCCTGCCTTATCCAAATTGGATCGTTCAAGATGGCGAGAGGGATTAAGTGGCCGAAAAGGTGACCATCGCGACGGTGGCCCGGCACGCCCGAGTCAGCCGGCAGACGGTGTCCAACGTGCTCAACAGCCCGCACATCGTGCGGCAGGAAACCCGTCAGCGGGTCGAGGACGCGATCAACGCGCTTGGCTACCGAGCCAACCAGGCCGCCCGACAGATGCGCACCGGCCGGTCCCGCCTCATCGCCGCCCGGATCGACCCGACCCGCGACGGCATCAACGGCTCCGTGCTCGACCGCTTCCTGCACGGCCTCACCGAGACCGCCGACGCCGCCGGCTACCGGGTGCTGCTCTACACCGCCACCGACGACGACCGGGAGATCGCCACCTACGGCGACCTGCTCGGCACCTACGAGTTGGACGCGTTCGTGCTGGTGGGCACCAAGCACGGCGACCCGCGTACCGAATGGCTCGCCGACCGGGACGTGCCGTTCGTGACCTTCGGTCGCCCATGGGACGCGCTCGACGCGCACCCCTGGGTGGACGTGGACGGCGCCGCCGGCACCGCCCAGGCCACCCGGCGTCTGCTCGACGCCGGCCACCGGCGGATCGCCTTCATCGGCTGGCCGGTCGGCTCCGGCGTCGGTGACGACCGGCGGGCCGGCTGGCGCGACGCGCTGCGTGCGGCCGGCGTCGACCCGACCGGGCTGCACCGGGAGACCGAGGACGGCATCGCCGAGGGCGAACGCCTGATGCACGACCTGCTCAACACCGTGGCACCGAGCGCCGTGGTCTGCGCCAGCGACTCACTCGCCCTCGGCGCCCTCCAGGCGATTCGCGGCGTCGACCCGCCCGTGTCGGTGATCGGCTTCGACGACACGCCGGTGGCCGCCGCGATTGGGCTGACCAGCGTCAGCCAACCGCTCGGCGAGGCCGCCGCCCGCTGCGTGGACCTGCTCACCGGGGTCCTCGACGGCGACCACGAGACCCGCACCCCCGTGCTGCTCCAGCCCTCGTTGGCACTGCGGCACACCGCGTAGTCCCACCCCCCACCAGGAGAAACCATGGCACCCCGAACAATCACCCGGGCAGCGGTGGCCGGCCTCGCCGCCGTCGCCCTCCTCGGCTCCGCCGCCTGCGGCAGCGGCTTCGACGACTCCTCCGGCGACACCGCCCAGTCCAGCGGCCCGGCCAGCCTGCAGATCCTGATCGGCTCGTCCGGCGAGGCCGAGACCAAGGCCGTGCAGGACGCCGCCGCGAAGTGGGCCAGCAGCTCCGGCAACACCGCGACGGTCACCCCGGCACAGGACCTCACCCAGCAGCTCGGTCAGGCCCTCGCCGGCGGCACCCCGCCGGACGTCTTCTACGTGGACGCGGCTCAGTTCGCCAACTACGCCAGCGTCGGCGCCCTCGAGCCGTACGGCGACAAAATCAGCAACTCGGGCGACTTCTACGAGAGCCTGCGCAGCGCCTTCACGTACGACGGCAAGGTCTACTGCGCGCCCAAGGACTTCTCGACCCTGGCCCTGCAGATCAACACCGACCTGTGGACCAGGGCCGGGCTGACCGACGCCGACGTGCCGACGACCTGGGAGCAGCTCACCGCCGTCGCCCAGAAGATCAAGGCCAAGGGGCAGGTCCCGCTGGCCCTCGGTGACACCCGGGACCGGATCGGCGCCTTCATGGTGCAGAACGGCGGCTGGCTGGTGAGCAAGGACGGCAAGCAGCCCACGGCCGACACCCCGGAAAACCTCGCCGCCCTCCAGTACGTCAAGACCATGCTCGGCACCGGCCTGGCCAAGTACCCGAAGCAGCTCGACGCCGGCTGGTCCGGTGAGGCGTTCGGCAAGGGCAAGGCCGTGATGACCATCGAGGGCAACTGGATCAAGGGTGCCCTGCAGAACGACTTCCCGAACGTGAAGTACAAGGTCGTGGCGCTGCCGGCCGGCCCCAAGGGCCAGGGCACCCTCTCCTTCACCCAGTGCTGGGGCATCGCCGCGAAGAGCAAGTACAAGGATCAGGCGATCAAGTTCGTCGAGGCGATGACCAGCGGCGAGCAGCAGATGACCTTCGCCAAGGCGTTCGGTGTCATGCCGTCCCGCCAGTCGGCCCGCGACCAGTACACCGCCGCCTTCCCGGCGGACAAGGTGTTCATCGACGGGGCCGCGTACGCCCAGGGCCCGGTGAACGCCCCGAAGATGGACAGCGTCCTCAAGGACCTCGACACCGGTCTACAGGGGCTGGCCAACGGCGACCCGAAGACCGTGCTGCAGAACTTCGACAAGAACGCCAAGGCGGCGCTCGGCGGCAGCTGAGGTGATGGCGGGGGCCCCGGCGAACACCGGGCCCCCGCCGCACGTCGGCCGGAGAGAGGAAGGGAGGGAAGATGGCAACCGAGACACTGACCGCCGCGGCGACCGCGGGCGGGGTCGGCCCCCGCCGACGCAGGGGCGGCATCCGGAGCAACGAGAACCTCGCCGGCTGGCTCTTCGTCGCGCCGGTGATCGTCATTCTGGGGCTGTTCCTGCTGCTGCCGATCCTGATGGCGCTCTGGGTCAGCCTGACCGACTGGAACGGCCAGGGCAGCCCGTTCACCGGCGACGTCCCGTTCGTCGGCGCGCACAACTACACCCAGTTGTTCACCGAGGACGGGCTGGCCCGCCGCGACTTCATGACCAGCATCCGCAACAACATCTACTACGTGGCGATCGTGGTGCCGGCGCAGACCGTGCTCGCTCTCGGACTGGCGTTGGTCGTCAACAACCGGATGCTCAAGGGCAAGAGTTTCTTCCGCAGCGCCTTCTACTTCCCCTCGGTGACCAGCTCGGTAGCTATCAGCGTGGTGTTCCTGTTCCTCTTCGCCAACTCCGGCGCGGTGAACGCCCTGCTCGGTTTCCTCGGAATCGACGGCCCGGAGTGGTTCGCCGACTCCCGCGGCGTGCTGCACCTGCTGTTCGGCGCGGTCGGCGTCGACTCGCCACCGGCGGCACTGGCCGACGGCGGCCCGTTCGGGCTGACCTGGTGGGACTGGCTGGCCGGCCCGAGCGTCGCGATGATCTCGATCATCACGCTGGTCGTCTGGACCACCTCCGGCACCTTCATGCTGATGTTCCTGGCCGGGCTGCAGAACGTGCCGGTCACGCTGGACGAGGCGAGCACCCTCGACGGCGCTTCCCGGTGGCAGCGCTTCCGGTACGTCACAGTGCCGATGATCAGGCCCACCACCTTCCTGGTGCTCACCCTCGGCATGATCGGCTCCTGGCAGGTCTTCGACCAGGTGTACGTGATGAGCCAGGGCGACCCGGCCAAGACCACGCTCACCCCGGCGTACCTGTCGTACCGGACCGCCTTCCGGGACTTCGACTACGGCTCCGGCGCGGCGATCTCCTTCGTCCTGTTTCTGATCATCATCGTGCTCACAGTGATCCAGCGCCGGGCGCTGGCCGAGCGGGACACCGACCGGCCGCGCCGCGGCCGGTGGCGTCGGCGCGTACCGGAAAGGTCCTGAGATGGCCGTGCTCACCGACCGCCCGGCGGCGGCGCCCGCGCGGCGTCAGCAGCGCGCGGCCCGCACCCTGGCCACCCGCTTTCTGGGGTACGCCACGCTGGTCTTCTTCGGGCTGGTGTTCCTCTACCCGTTCGTCATCCAGATCGGCAACGCGCTCAAGACCGAGCCCGACGCGGCGGCGAACCCGCTGTCACCGTTTCCGGACCCGCTCACGCTGGCCGGCTTCGAACGGATCTTCGCCGGCACCAACTTCCCGCTGTGGCTGGGCAACTCGCTCCTGGTGACGGTGCTGGTCACCATCGGCCGGGTCTTCTTCGACTCGCTCGCCGGGTACGCGCTGGCCCGGCTGCGGTTCGCCGGCCGCGGCGGGCTGTTCGCCGCCGTCATCGCGGTGATGGCGGTGCCCGGTGTGGTGTTGCTGATCCCGAAGTTCCTGGTGCTCAACCAGCTCGGCCTCTACAACAGCTACGCCGGGCTGGTGGTGCCGCTGCTGGCCGACGCGGCGGGCGTGTTCATCATGAAGCAGTTCTTCGAGTCGATCCCGGTGAGTGTCGAGGAGGCCGCCCGGATAGACGGGGCAAGCATCTTCCGTACCTTCTGGTCGGTGGTGCTGCCGATGGCGAAACCGGCGCTGATCACCCTCACCATCCTGTCGTTCCAGGGCTCCTGGAACGAGTTCCCGCACAGCCTGGTGTCGGTGCAGGACCCGGACCTGTTCACCCTCCCGCGCGGGTTGGCCGACCTGGTCAGTGGCTCGCTCGGCAAGGGCACCCAGTACCCGCTCAAGCTCGGCGCCGCGCTGCTGGCCACCATCCCGGTAGCGATCATCTTCGTGGTGTTCCAGCGGTACTTCGTCCGCGACGCCAACGACGGCTCGGACAAGGGCTGACCGGCCCGGTGTGGCGGCCCTGCCGGGGCCGCCACACCGGTTCACTCGGCCGGTACCTTCTCGGTCGGCACGCCCACGTGCAGGCGCACCTGGGGCACCAGCATGTCGTCGACGTCCAGCGCCCGGGCCGCGCCGTCGGGCTCCCACCCGGTGCTGGTCAGGAACTTGCGGGTCGCCTCGTCACCGTCGAACGCCCACGCCACCGCCCGACTCATCCCGTCCTCGCGCCACAGGTCGACGGCGGCCGCGAGCAGCCGACTGCCGTGCCCCCGCCGGCCCCACCGCGGCTCCACCAGCAGGTCGGTCACCGCCGCCACGTCCGGGCCGAGCGCGTCGGCCGGTTCACCCGGAGCCAACGCCTCGCCGTCGGCCGGGCCGGAGGCGGCGAACCCCACCAGATACGATTGCTCGGCCTGTTCGACGGCGACCAGCACCCGGTGCGCGCCCGAGGGCGGCTCCAGCACCGCGGCGCTCCACCGCCGGGCGAGGAACGCCTCGTCCAGGTTGTCGAGCACATGCCGAGGAAGGATCCGGCGGTACGCGACCCGCCAGGTCGCGAGCTGGATGCGTGCGATCTCGCCGGCGTCCTCGGGACGCGCCGGGCGGACGTACCCGAGAGCCATGGGACGGAAGCCTACGCAGGGCGAGGGAGACGACGGTGGCGCAGGGTGCCAACAGGACGACCGCGCAGGTCGTCGGGGTGGTGGTGCTCGCCGCGGCGGTCACCGGGTTCCTCGCCGTCGCCGCCGTCCGGCACGGGTTCTTCGACCTGAAGGTCTACTACGGCGCGTTGACCTGGTGGGTGCACGACGGCGGGGAGATCTACGACTATCTCAAGCCGGGCACCCAGTACGGCTTCACCTATCCGCCGTTCGCCGCGCTGGTCATGCTGCCGATGGCGTACCTGCCGTGGACGGCCGCGATCGTGGTGAGCGTGCTCGCCAGCGTGGCCACCACCACGGTGCTGATCTGGTGGCTGGTCGACCCGATCGCCCGCCGCGCCGGCTGGACCCGGTGGTTCGCCCTCGCCGTGGCGCTCTGCCTGGCCGCCGCGTTCGAACCAATGCGGGAGACGGTCAACTTCGGCCAGGTCAACACGCTGCTGCTCTTCCTGGTGGCGGTGGACCTGCTGCGGCTGCTGCCGGCCGGCAACCGGTGGGCCGGGGTGGGCATCGGCCTCGCCACGGCGATCAAACTGACTCCTGGCGTGTTCATCGTCTACCTGCTGGTGACCGGGCGGTGGCGGGCGGCGCTCACCGCCAGCGGCACGGCCGCCGGGGTGTCGCTGCTGGCCGCCGCGCTCTTCCCCGACGCGTCCCGGGAGTTCTGGACCGAGGCGCTGTGGAACACCGGGCGGGTGGGCGAGCTGGCCTTCGTCTCCAACCAGTCGCTACGCGGGGTGGTCGCCCGGCTCGACCCGGAGCACCCGAGCGCAGTGCTGTGGGTGCTGCTGGTGCTCGGCACCCTGGCGCTCTGGGCCTGGCGCTCCCGGGCCGCCGTTGCGGCCGGCGACGAGGCGACCGGCCTGGCGCTGACCGGCGCGGTGATGTGCCTGGTCAGCCCGGTCACCTGGGTGCACCACCTGGTCTGGCTGCTGCCCGCGTTGATCCTGCTGGTCGACAACGCGATGGCCGCGCCGGCCGGCCGCCGACGGCAGGTCCTGCTGCTCACCGCGACCATCGGGTACGCGCTGCTGATCAGCCGGACCGTCTGGCTCTGGGAGAAGGACTTCAGCGGCGCCGACGGCTTCCTGGGCAGCAACGCCTACGTGTGGGTCAGTCTGGCGCTGCTGGCTTTCCTGCCGATCCGCCGGTGGCTGACCCCGAACGGGTCAGTGGTCGAGGCGTCCGGCGTACCGCAACTCGACCAGCCCGACCGGCGGACCCCCACCGGCCAGCGGCACCTGGTAGGTCGACCGCTCACCGTCCGGTGACAGGCCGGCGCGCTCGCAGAACCGCCGGGCCCGCCGGTTGTCCGCCAGCACCCACGCCCGGTACCCGGCCCAGCCCCGCTCGGTGAGCCCGCTCCGGGCGGCGTCCAGCAGCGCCGCGGCGGTCCCGTCACCCCAGTGGGCCGGCTCCACGTAGAGCGCCACCACCTCGCCGACCGTCGGGTCCAGGTCGTCCCGGTCCTGGTTGCGGCGGTACGGCCCGAAGGTGGTGAAACCCACGACCAACCCGTCCACCTCGCCGAGCACTGTGGTGAACGGGTGTTCCGGATCGGCGGTGCCGACGTCGCGACGACGCTGCGCCCAGGCCACCACGTTGAGCCGCCCGAGCACCTCGTCCGGCATGAAGCCGGCGTAGCCCGCCTGCCAGCCGTGCACGTGTACCTGGGCGACCGCCTCGGCGTCGTCCGGTTCCTCCCGACGGATGGTCAGCATTGCACCGTTCTATGCCCCGTTGGTCGTCACGTCCAGCTTCCCGCACCGGCGTCGTACCGATGAATTAAGGTCGCCGACGATGACCGCACCGGAATCACTCTCGCTCGCCCAGGCCCGCCGCGTGGCGCTCGCCGCCCAGGGCTTCGCCGACCCGGCGCCGACGGGCGTGCCTACCCGCCGGCACCTGCGTCGCGTGCTGGGCCGGGTCGGGCTGATCCAGATGGACTCGGTCAACGTGCTGCAACGCGCGCACTACCTGCCGCTCTACAGCCGGCTCGGGCCCTACCCGACCACGTTGCTCGACCAGGCCGCCTACCAGCGCCCCCGCGAGCTGTTCGAATACTGGGGCCATGAGGCGTCGCTGGTCCCGGTGGAGCTGCACCCGATGCTGCGCTGGCGGATGGCCCGCGCGCACAGCGAATCGTGGGGCGGCATGCGGCGGATCGCCCAGGAGCAGCCGGAGCTGGTCGCCTGGGTCCGGGACGAGGTGGCCGCCCGGGGGCCGCTGACCGCCGCCGAGATCGAGCACGACGCGCCCCGGGAGACCGGCAACTGGGGTTGGAACTGGTCGGCGGTCAAGCGGGCGTTGGAGTTCCTGTTCTGGGCCGGGGAGGTGGCCGCCGCCGAGCGCAGCACCTCCTTCGCCCGCCGCTACGACCTGCCCGAGCGGGTGCTGCCCGCGGCGGTGCTGGCCGCGCCCACCCCGACCGACGCCGAGGCGTACCGAACGTTGGTTGCCCTCGCCGCGCGGTCCCTCGGGGTGGCCGCCGAGCCGGAGCTGCGCGACTACTTCCGGTTGCCGCTGGCCGGCGCCCGGCAGGCCGTCGCGGAGCTGGCCGAGGCCGGTGAGCTGGTGCCGGTCACCGTGGCGGGCTGGCGGCAGCCGGCCTGGCTGCACACGTCCGCCCGGCTGCCCCGCTGGGTGCGGGGCAACACACTGGTCAGCCCCTTCGATCCGCTGATCTGGGAACGGGCCCGCACCGAGCGACTGTTCGACTTCAGCTACCGGATCGAGATCTACGTCCCGGCGCCACAGCGGGTCTACGGGTACTACGTGTTGCCGTTCCTGCAAGGCGACCGGTTCACTGCCCGGGTCGATCTGAAGGCAGATCGGAAGGCCGGGGTGCTGCTGGTGCCGGCCGCCTGGCTCGAACCCGGCGCCGACCCGGGGGAGACCGCCGTCGCGCTCGCCGCCGAGCTGTACCGTCTCGCCGGCTGGCTCGGCCTGGACGCGGTGGCCCCGCCGGCGGCCGGCGATCTGGCCGGTCCGCTCACCGCCGCGTTGGCCGGCGTGTCCGGTGTACCGTGAGCGCGTGACGAGCGCTCCCGGACCGGTCGACCAGCCGCACCCCGCCCCCGGCGCGGTCCACACGGCGCCTGCCGACGGTGACACGAATCCCGGTGGCTTCAATTCTGGTGGCTCGGGTCCCGCTGGCTTCGGTCCCGCCGGCTTCGGTCCCGGCGGCTCGGGTCCGGAGGGCTGGCCGACGACACCGCCGGGTGGCTACGCGGCGCCCGAGCCGGACCGGCTCACCCGGTTCGTGCTGCGGCTCTACGAACGTTCCCCGCGCTGGGCGGTGCCGCTGGCCGCGATCGGCTGTGTCGCCGTCGGCATGAGCTACGCGCTGCTCAGCAACCCGACCTACGCCGACCCGGACGCCGCGCCCACCTGTCTGCTCAAGCTCACCACCGGGCTGGACTGCCCGGGCTGCGGTGGCACCCGCGCACTCTGGTACGTGCTGCACGGCGACCTGCCGGCCGCCGCCCGGCATCACTTCCTGTTCGTCTTCGCGCTGCCGTTCCTCGCGTACCTCTTCGTGGCCTGGGCGGGCAACCAGGCGTTCGGTTGGCGACTGCCCGAGCTGCGGATCAGCTCGAAGGTCATCGGCGGTTTCCTGGCCGCGTGGCTGGCCTTCTCGGTGCTACGCAACCTGCCCTGGGCGCCGTTCACCTCGCTCTACGTCTGACCGCGCCGTCGCCCGCCGCCGGCGCAGCCCGCCGCCGGCGCAGCCCGCCGCCGGCGCAGCCCGCCGCCGGCGCAGCCCGCCGCCGGCGCAGCCGCCGCGCCGTCGTCTGAGGCGCCAGTGCCGGACCTGCCGCCGCTCGACCGGCCGATGCCCCGGCGTGCGACCGGCGGGCGGATGCAGGCTCGGCCGGGCATGCGCTGTTCGGGCGTCCTTTGGAGCTGAATCGTTTACGACATCAGCGTCTCCTCCGGTGCCCACCACCCATGATCGACTCGGCATCCAGGAAACCGGGCCATCCACCCGGCCCGGATAGCCCGACTTTCAGGAACGCGAGTCGATCACCCCGGTGGGCAGCCCGGACATCCGCGCTCTGCGGCCCACGGCGGCCGACGCATCTCGCTCCATGATCGTGCTCGATCCTGGATGTAGTGGTGTCGGGCGAGGTGGATGCCACTACATCCAGGATGTTGCGCGATCTTGCGGGTGGGCGGTTGCCAGACTGCTCGGGTCGCAGGGTCGCAGGGTCGCAGGGTCGTTCGGGGCCGTTCGGGGCCGTTCGGGTCGTTCGGGGCCGTTCGGGCCGTTCGGGCTCGCTTGGGTCGTTCGGGTCGATTGGGCGGCGCTCGGGCCGTGCTCGTCGGGTTGGGCGGGCCCGTCCTTGGCAGATGACGTGCCTGATGAAGAGCCATCCGCCGGGCCGATGTCGCAAACGATTCAGCTCCAAAGGACGCTGATGGAACTGTCCGCCCCGGTCTCGACAACGACAACGATGACCCCGGGCCCCGGGCCCCGGGCCCCGGGCCCCGGGCTTCGGCGGCTTCACCGCTGCCGAGTGATCGACATTGCACGGGGCGCGCCTGAGTTGGGTCGGGCGGCACCCCACCACTAAAGTCCCAGGAATGCCGGACATGGTGCAGCCCCAGGTCAAGTTGATCGCGTGGACCCAATTCGCGGCCCCGGACGACGTGCCGTGGTCGACCGACGCGGAGGGCGGCCAGGCGCTCGCCGAGTTCGCCGGTCGGGCCTGCTACCAGTCGTGGAAGAAGCCGAACCCGGCGACCGCCACCAACGCCGGCTACCTGGCGCACATCCTCGAAGTGGGCCACCTGAGCGTGCTGGAGCACGGCTCGGTCACCTTCTACTTCACCGGGGTGTCCCGCTCCTTCACCCACGAGCTGATCCGGCACCGGCACTTCTCGTACTCCCAGCTGTCGCAGCGCTACGTCCCGGAGCGGGACGCGGCCATGGTCGAGCCGGCCGTCATCGCCGACGACCCGGAGCTGCACAAGAAGTTCGTGGAGGCCGCCGAGGCGAGCGTTCGGGCGTACACCGAGTTGCTGGAGGGCCTCGAGCAGCGCTTCTCCGACGAGCCCAACCCGACGCTGCGCCGCAAGCAGGCCCGGCAGGCGGCCCGCGCGGTGCTGCCCAACGCCACCGAGACCCGGATCGTGGTCTCCGGCAACTACCGGGCCTGGAGGCACTTCATCGCCATGCGCGCCACCGAGCACGCCGACGTGGAGATCCGTGAGCTGGCCGTGGAGTGCCTGCGCCAGCTCCAGGGTGTCGCACCGAACGTGTTCGCCGACTTCGTGATCACCACGCTGCCGGACGGCACCGAAGTGGCGGCCAGCCCGCACGAGGCGTCCTGAGCCCTTCCCCGGCGGGCCTCGGCTGGTCGTCCGCTAGGTTGGAGGGTATGACGCACGACCACCTCGACGCCGCAGCCCGACCGGCGTCCCGCCCCTTCGGCCGGCTGCTCACAGCCATGGTGACCCCGCTCACCCCCGACGGTTCCCTCGATCTCGACGGCGCCGCCCGGCTGGCGAGCCACCTGGTCGACGAGCAGGGCAACGACGCGCTGGTGGTCAACGGCACCACCGGCGAGTCGCCGACCACCACCGACGCGGAGAAGGAACACCTGATCCGGGCCGTGGTGGAGGCCGTCGGTGACCGCGCCAAGGTGGTCGCGGGCGTCGGCACCAACGACACCCGGCACACCATCGAGCTGGCCGCCGCCGCCGAGAAGGCGGGTGCGCACGGACTGCTGGTGGTCACCCCGTACTACAACAAGCCGCCGCAGAGCGGGTTGCTGCGACACTTCACCGCGGTGGCCGACGCCACCGGCCTGCCGGTGATGCTGTACGACATCCCGCACCGCTCGGGCGTGCCGATCGACACCGAGACGTTGGTCCGGCTCGCCGAACACGGCCGGATCGTCGCGGTCAAGGACGCCAAGGGCGACCTGACCGCCACCAGCTGGGTCACCAGCCGGACCAGCCTCGCCTTCTACAGCGGCGAGGACGCCCTCACCCTGCCGGCGCTGGCCGTCGGATGCGTGGGCGTGGTCGGCACCTCGACGCACTTCACCGGGGCGCTGACCGCACAGATGATCGAGGCGTACGACGCGGGGGACATGCCGACCGCGCTGGCCCTGCACCGGCGGCTGCTGCCGCTGTTCACCGGCATCTTCCGTACCCAGGGCACCATCCTGGTGAAGGCGGGCCTGGCGTCGCTGGGCCTGCCTGCCGGCCCGGTGCGACCCCCGCTCGTGGACGCCACCGACGACGAGATCGCCCAGCTGCGCGCGGACTTCGCGGCAGCGGGCCTGGAGCTGCCCGAATGAACGAACGACACGATGGACGTCGAGTAACGGCGTCGCAGAATGAGGTGGACGCGTGACCGAGGCGCACATCGAGGCGGAGCTACCCCCGCCGCTGCCGGAAGGCGGCCTGCGGATCATCCCGCTCGGCGGGCTCGGCGCCATCGGTCGGAACATGACCGTCTTCGAGTACGACGGCAAGTTGCTGATCGTCGACTGCGGGGTGTTGTTCCCCGACGTCGAGCAGCCGGGTGTGGACTTGATCCTGCCCGACTTCGGTCCGATCCTGGACCGGCTGGCCGACGTCCAGGCGATCGTGCTGACGCACGGTCACGAGGACCACATCGGCGCGGTGCCGTACCTGCTCGCCCACAAGCCCGACATCCCGCTGGTCGGCTCACAGTTCACCCTCGCCCTGGTCGAGGCGAAGTTGGCCGAGCGGCGGATCCAGCCGTACACGCTGACCGTGCGGGAGGGCGGCCGTGAGCGGCTCGGCCCGTTCGAGTGTGAGTTCTTCGCTGTCAACCACTCGATCCCGGACGCCCTCGCGGTGGCCATCCGCACCCCCGCCGGCCTGGTGCTGCACACCGGCGATTTCAAGATGGACCAGCTGCCGCTGGACGGCCGGATCACCGACCTGGCCGGTTTCGCCCGGCTCGGCGCCGAAGGCGTCGACCTGCTGCTGTCCGACTCCACCAACGCGGAGATCCCCGGTTTTGTCACCCCGGAGCGGGAGATCGGCCCGGTGCTCGACTCGATCTTCGCGAAGGCCAAGGGCCGGATCATCGTGGCCTCGTTCGCCTCGCACGTGCACCGCGTGCAGCAGGTCTTTGACTCCGCCGCCGAGCACGGCCGAAAGGTCGCGCTGATCGGCCGGTCCATGGTCCGCAACATGGGCATCGCCCGGGACCTCGGCCTGCTCAACATCCCGGCCGGCCTGGTCATCAGCATCGACGAGGCGACCACGCTGCCGCCGGATGAGATCGTGCTGATGTCCACCGGTTCCCAGGGTGAGCCGATGAGCGCGCTGGGCCGGATGGCCAGCGGTGACCACCGGCACATCACCATCGCCCCCGGTGACACGGTCGTGCTGGCCTCCTCACTGGTGCCCGGAAACGAGACCTCGGTCTACCGGGTGATCAACCGGCTCGCGCGGGCCGGCGCGGTGGTAGTGCACAAGGACGTGGCCAAGGTGCACGTCTCCGGGCACGCCCCCGCCGGGGAGCTGCTCTACCTGCTCAACGTGGTCCGGCCCAGCAACCTGATGCCCGTGCACGGCGAGTGGCGTCACCTGCGCGCCCACGCCCGGCTTGGCATCGAGTCCGGGGTCGCCGCCGACCGGGTGGTGCTCTGCGAGGACGGCGACGTGGTCGACCTGGTCGAGGGTCGTGCCAGCGTGGTGGGGCACGTGAAGAGCCGGTACGTCTACGTGGACGGCCTCGCCGTCGGTGACGTCAGCGAGTCGCTGCTCACCGAACGGCGGATTCTCGGTGACGGCGGTTTCATCGCCACCACAGTGGTCGTCGACTCGGTCACCGGCAAGGTGGTCGCGGGCCCGACGCTCTCCGCGAAGGGCTTCTCCGAGGACCCGGAGGCGTTCAACCCGGTGGTGCCGCTGGTCACCGAGGCGCTCAACCGGGCCGCGGCGGACGGCATCACCGACCCGCACCAGCTTCAGCAGATCGTTCGGCGGACCGTGGGGCGGTGGGTCAACGACAAGTACCGTCGTCGGCCGATGATCGTGCCCACCGTCGTCGAGGTCTGACCGCACGCGTCACGATGCCCGCCCGCACACGAGGTGCGGGCGGGCATCGCCGTTTTCAGGACTGGGCTCGCCGTTGCGAATCAGCCACGCTGGAGCCGGCGTCGCAGGAGCAGCAGTCCGCCGCCGAGAGTCAGCAGCGACACGCCGATCAGGCCGTACACGATGGTGGTCGTGCCGGTGCGCGGCAGTTCCGTTGCCTCCGGGGCGGGCGTGGCCGGCGCCGTGGTCGCTGGCGTGGTCGGGTCGGCCGGTGGCGCGGTGGTGGCCGCGCCGCCTCCGGATCCGCCGCCGGTCAGGCGGAGCGTCACCGAGGTGTCCGGGTTGGTGTACCGGGTGGTGGGCGCGAGCCAGAGCCGAACGCTCTTCGTGCCGCCAGAGGTCGTCACCCGTACGTCGAAGCTGTCCGTGGCGCCGTCCGCGAGGCGGCGCTCGCGCAGGATCTCGCAGCCCACACCGTTCATCCGGCCGCTGTCGGAGCACCCCGGTGCGGTGACCCGCACCCCGGCCGGGGTGGCGACGTTCAACGAGTACCCGCCGATGTCGAACGTGCCGGTGTTCGTGACCCGGACCCGGATGGTCGCGGCACCGTCGACGACCGGGCCGGCGGTGGCCCGTAGCCGCAGCGTCGTGCGGTCCGGCCAGTTGATCCGGAATTCGGTGGGTCGGTCGGCGCGGCCAGTGGCGTCCTGACCGGCAACGGAACCCCACCCGGTCACCCCGAAGACCGGCTGCGCAGCCGATGAGGTCACCGTCAGGCGGTACGTCCGATCGCCCCCGGCGGGCAGTTCCGCGCCGCCGCAGACCCAGGTCCTCGGCGCACCGTCGCCGGCCCGGCAGTCGCCGCCAGCGGTCAGGTCGGCGTCCTGTGGCAGGCGGAGCACGAAGAAGCCCTTCGCCGCTGCCCCACCCTCGTTGACGACTTTGACCTCCAGCGGACCCGACGGGTGCCACGGGTCGCCGCCGAGGAAGACGATGTCGGCCCGGGCCAGGATCGTCGGCGCGGCGTTCCCGGCCGTCGTGCTCGGCGAGACGGTCGGCTTTGCGGGGGCGGCACCGGCAACGGTCGGGGTGGCGAGGGCGGACAGGGCGAGCACGGCGGCACCGACGATGCCGGACCGGAGAGGGCGGTTCATGACGACTCCCGAGGGGTTGCGGTGGGCTGACGGCGATATCACCCCGGTGCCGTTCTCCCGGTTGCGAGCTGTCGGATGTCGTGCAGTCGCGCGGCAACTGCAACCGTTGGCGCCCCTGGCGAATCAGGGCAGCGCGGCGACGGCCTCGGCGTACGCGATGCCGGTGGCGATGGCGGCGTCCATGAGGACCCGTAGCTGCGCCGGGGCGACCCCGTGCGCCAGGTCGGTGGCCACGTCGCCGGCCAGCACCAACTCGTCGCCGAGGTCGTGTGCGTACGCCTTGGGCAGCAGCCGGTCGTGGTTCCACGCGTTGCAGAAGGCGTACGCCTCGGCGCGGCGGGCCGTTGGCAGCCGGCGGTCGGCCATGGCGCGGACGTGCAGCACCTCGCCGCGCTCACCGGCCCGCCGGAACTGGATCACCGCCCCCTCCCAGTGGCCGACCACGGTCTCGCCCTCGTCCACGAGGTATCGGTCGCCGCGCCCGTCCAGGATCCCGGTGATCATGCCGAGGGAGAGCGCGGACAACTCGCGTTCGCCCAGCTCGGCCTCGGTCTCGGCCTCGGGCCAGTCGGCGTCGGGCTCGTCTGGCTCGTCAGGTTCGTCGTCGGTGGGCAGCGGAACCGGCGCCGCGAGCGGGCGCTCGGCCAGCCATGCGGCCATCCGTCCGGAGTGGTGCCCGGTGCCGTTGCGCGCGTCGAAGCTGCCGGCCAACTCGTTGGCCACCCCGAGCAGCAGCGCCCCGAGCGTGGCGACGTCCAACTCGGTGGCCGTCCGTTCGCCGTACGCCGGCCGGGGCATCGTCCGCCCGCCCAGCCCTGCCTCGACGGCCAGCCCGCAGACCAGTGCCCCGGCTGCGGCGAACTCCATGGCGGCGAGATCGTCGGTCGGCCGGTCCAACCGGGGCAGCTGCTCGGCCAGAATGGCCAGCCCGCGTTCCAGGTGCCCGCCCAGCGCGCAGAACCGCAGGTGCGCGGCGAGGTGCGGGAACGCCGCGCGCTCCCGCCGGTGCCGGCGGTACGCCCGCACGTGCGCCGTCGCCGCCCGTGCCTGCTCGCCGGTGCGCAGTGCCGGCAGCAGACCGGCGACCAGGTCCCGCTCGGGTTGGTCGGTGCAGGACTGCGGGTCGCCATCGGTTTCCCCGAGCTCGCTGACCGCGGCATGCCACTCGCCCCAGCCGGCCAGCAGCTCGGCACGCCGGGCCGAGGCGCAGCCCGGGCAGCCGCCGGCCGGGCCCGGCCGTTTTCCGGACCACCGTTCGTACCAGTGCCGGGCGGTGGGCTCGTCGCCCAGGTGATCGGCGATCCGGCAGTGCAGCTCAGCGACGGTCGGTGTGTCCGGGCCGTCCGCGCCGACGCGGTGGGCCAGGTCGTGCAGCAGGGACCGGGTCTGGTCCAGCCCGACGCGGGGGGTGCCGAGCAGCGCCTCAACCGCGTACCGCTGGTAGCGCAGCAGCAGGCCGGTCTCCGTTTCGGTGAGCAGGTCGGGTCGGTGGTCGGCGGCGGCCCGGCAGCGCCGGACCGGCTCGACCAGACGCCACCGCTCCCCGTGCAGCAGGTACGCCTCGATCAACGCGAACCGCGCGTCCATCCCGGACCGGACGTCGCCGGCCGCGTCGGCGCGCTCGGCGAGCCGCTCCAGGGCCACCTGCCGGGCCGGGCCGTCGGGAAGGTCCCGAGCCTCGGCGAGCGCGGCCTCCAGCGCCGGTACGCGGCCCCGCGCGAGCCGGTCACCGGAGCCGGTGGGTGGCGTGCCGGTGCGGCTGCCGGTGAACTCGTCCCGGCCGGTCACGACGGCACCGCGCCGGGTAGTCGACGGACCGCCACGGCCAGCTGGCAGCCGGTGGAGATGCCACAGTCGAGCAGTTGGTCGAGCTGGTGTGGGGTCACGCCGCGTTCCAGGTCGGTGATCACCTCTCCGTACACCCGGGCCCGACCGTCGTCGGCGACGTGGACGAACGCCTTCGGCCAGAGCCGGTCGTGGTTCCAGGAGTTGCAGAACGCGTACAGGTCGGGCACCCGTTCGATGCCGAAGGTCGGATCGACCATGGTGCGGATCTGGAGCAGCTCCCCGTCCCCGCCGACGCGGAGGAACCAGATCAGGTTGTCGTCGAAGTGGCCCACCAGCTCGCCGTCCGGGGTCGGATCGACGGATCGGCCACGGGCAGCGAGCACCGCGGCGACCAGATCGCCGGTCAGCGGACGCAGTGCGCCAGGGTGCCCGGCCAGCGGATCGTCCGGATCGCCTTCGATTTCCGGCGACGCCATGGGGCATCCCTTCTGAGGCGGATATCACGGCCGGCGGTGGGGTTCGTGTTACGACGCGCGGACACGACCCGGAAAAGCGGGGATCTGCCCGGCCCCACCGTTACCGTGACTCTATGGCGGGCCGTACCTCTCAGGCGAGCCGGCGACGCGGCGCGTCGCCGCGCGGTGGCACCAACAGTCGTGCCCGTCAACCGGCGAAGAAGACCACCCGGGCGCCGGTCCGACGTCGCACCACGCCGCCGCGGCCCGGCCCGGCGGTCTACGTCGGCCGTGCGGTCGGTGCACTGTGGATGGGGCTGGCGCACGGGATGGGCTGGGCGGTGCGCGCCGCCGGCCGGCAGGCCGCCTCGGCCCGCGACCTCGACCCGGAGCACCGCCGTGACGGTGCCGGGCTGCTCATGTTCGGGCTCGCCCTGCTCAGCGCCGTGGCGCTCTGGCTGTCCGGAGCGGGGCCGGTGGGCACGCGGCTGGCCGACACGATCCGGCTCTTCCTGGGCGCGATCTCGGTGGTCGTACCGGTGCTGCTGATGATCGGGGCGTGGCGGCTGATGCGTCAGCCGGCCGATCCGGAGCACCGGGGCCGTGGGTTGATCGGCTGGGGTTCGCTGCTGGTGTCGACCGCCGCGCTGCTCCAGATCGGTCAGGACCCGGCCGACCCGCTGGAGCGTGACTTCGCCGGCGGTCTGGTCGGCGCGGGCGTCGGCGGGCTGCTGGAGCGGGCGGTCACCGCCTGGGTGGCGGTGCCGCTGCTCATCCTGCTGCTGCTCTTCGGCCTGCTCGTGGTGACCGCGACACCGATCAACAAGATCCCGGAGCGGCTGGGCCTGCTCGCCGGTGGGCTGGTCGGCGCACCGGAGGCGGATGAGGAGGCGGACGAGGTGGCCGCCAAGCCGGCGCGCAAGCGACCGGCTAAGCGGATGCCCGCACCACTGGACCCGGACGACTTCGAGGACCTGGACGGCGCGGACCTCCAGGAAACCATGGTGCTGCCGCGCAAGTCTCCGGGGAAGGTGCCGGCGAGCCGCAAACCGCCGGTCGAGCCGCCGGAGCACTCGCCCGCCCCGACCCGGGCCGAACAGCTCGCGTTGACCGGGCTGTCCGGGGACTACACCCTGCCGCCGGCCAACATGCTCAGCGCCGGAGCGGCCGCGAAGACCCGCAGCAAGGCCAACGACGAGGTGATCGCCGCGCTGACCGGCGTCTTCGACCAGTTCGATGTGGACGCCGCCGTCACCGGCTTCACCCGTGGCCCGACCGTCACCCGCTACGAGGTGGAGCTGGGGCACGGCGTCAAGGTCGAGCGGATCACCCAGCTGTCCCGCAACATCGCGTACGCGGTGAAGTCACCGGACGTACGGATCCTCAGTCCGATCCCGGGCAAGAGCGCTGTCGGCGTGGAGATCCCGAACACCGATCCGGAGAACGTGGCCCTCGGCGACGTGCTGCGCTCGCGGGCGGCGACCAGCGATCACCACCCGATGGTGGTGGCGCTCGGCAAGGACATCGAGGGCGGCTACGTGGTGGCCAACCTCGCCAAGATGCCGCACATCCTGATCGCCGGCGCCACCGGCGCGGGCAAGTCGAGCTGTCTCAACACCCTGCTGGTGTCCATCCTCACCCGGGCCACCCCGGACGAGGTGCGCCTGCTTCTGATCGACCCGAAGCGGGTCGAGATGACCGGCTACGAGGGCATTCCCCACCTGGTCACCCCGATCGTGACCAACGCGAAGAAGGCGGCCGACTCGCTGGACTGGGTGGTCCGCGAGATGGACATGCGTTACGACGACCTCGCCGCCAACGGGGTCCGGCACATCGACGACTTCAACCGCAAGGTCCGCAACGGCGAGATCACGGCTCCTCCGGGCAGTGAACGCGAGATGCGTCCGTACCCGTACCTGTTGGTGATCGTGGACGAGCTTGCCGACCTGATGATGGTCGCGCCGCGCGACGTGGAGGACTCGGTCGTCCGGATCACTCAGCTGGCCCGGGCCGCCGGCATTCACCTGGTGCTGGCCACCCAGCGTCCATCGGTCGACGTGGTGACCGGTCTGATCAAGGCGAACGTGCCGTCCCGGCTGGCGTTCGCCACCTCCTCCCTCGCGGACTCCCGGGTCATCCTCGACCAGCCGGGCGCGGAGAAGCTGCTCGGCCGTGGTGACGGGCTCTTCCTGCCGATGGGCGCCTCCAAGCCGGTCCGGATCCAGGGCGCCTGGGTCACCGAGCGCGAGATCGCCGACGTGGTGAAGTTCTGCAAGGACCAGCGTGAGCCGGAGTTCCGCAAGGACGTGCTGGCCCCGGCGCAGGAGAACAAGAAGAAGATCGACGAGGACATCGGCGACGACCTGGACCTGCTGGTGCAGGCGGTGGAGCTGGTGGTCACCTCGCAGTTCGGCTCGACCTCGATGCTGCAACGCAAGCTGCGTGTCGGTTTCGCCAAGGCGGGCCGCCTGATGGACCTGATGGAGACCCGGGGGGTGGTCGGGCCGTCCGAGGGGTCGAAGGCGCGCGACGTGCTGGTCAAGCCGGACGAGCTGGACGAGGTCCTGGCCGGCCTGCGCGGCGACGTGGACTGATCGACAGTCGACCCGGACGCACGACGGGCCCGCCGGAATCCGGCGGGCCCGCGACGTGGGGGAGTGGTCAGTTGTTGATCAGCGCGCCGATGATCACCAAGCTGATGATCGCGGCGACGACGCTGGCCACGGCGGCGTACCAACCCAGCGGCTTGTCACCGAGCACCGCGCCGACGACGCCCGCGATGACGCCGAGCACGCCGAAGATGATCGGGTTGAGCAGCAGGGCCAGGACCGCGAAGACGAAGCCCACGATGGTGAGGATGCGGGCGGCGTTGCTGCGGGGACGGGCGGTGCTCGGCATGTCGGCCATGTCTTCCTCCGGGTGAGAGCCTGTCGTGACGAATCGATCACTACCCACTGTGGGCGCTGGCCACGCCTGCCGACGGCGCGTCTCAGTGGAAGATCTTGAGACCGATCACGCCGGCGACCACCAGCAGGAGGCAGAGGATTCGGGGCACGCTCGCCGACTCGCCGAGCGCCAGCATCCCGACCAGCGCGGTGCCGACCGCGCCGATGCCGACCCAGACCGCGTAGCCGGTGCCGACGGGGATGTCCCGCAGCGCGTACGACAGCCCGGCCATGCTCAACAGCAGGGTCACCACGAACACCACGGACGGGACCAGCCGGCTGAAACCGGCGCTGCGGTCCAGGGCGATCGCCCAGGCCGTCTCCAACAGCCCCGAGATCACCAGTACGAGCCAGGCCATCGTTCACCTCACCGGAAGCGCCCGGGCTGCCGCGCCGGGACGAGTCGAGTCTGCACGTCACGCGGGGCGTCTTGGCCTGACCGGGTACGCCCACCACTCGTCCGGAGCGGCCACGAGCATTCGGCCGCCGGTGCCGACGCTAGCACCGACCCCGGTAGCGGGGCGGTGACCACCACCACGGTCCGTTGACCTCCACCTGACTTCAACTTGCAGTATCGCCACCATGACCATGCTCTACGCCGACCCCGAGGTCGCCGCCGCGCTGGACGCCGTCACCACTGTCGACGCCATGCGCGCCGCCCTCCTGGCCGCGTACGAGGGACGGCTGATCGCGCCGCCCCGAGCCGCCGCACCGTTGAGCGGCGGGCGGATGGTGCTCACCGCCGGGCACCTGGTCGGCGAGTGGTACGGCTTCCGCTCGTACGACACGTTCGGTCATCCGCAGGGCGAGCAGTTGGTGGTGTTGCACGACGCCCGGACCGGGGCGATCCGGGCGGTCGCGGTCGGCGAGGAGTTGGGCTCCCGTCGTACCGGAGGGTTGGGGGGCCTCGCGGTCGACGCGCTGGCCCGTCCCGACGCCGCCGCCCTCGGGGTGATCGGCTCCGGCCGGCAGGCGTGGACCCAGGTCTGGGCCGCCGCCGCGGTCCGCCCGTTGCGCGAGGTGGTGGTGCACAGCCGCTCCGCCGCTCGCCGGGAGGCCTTCGCCGCCCGGGTCCGTGCCGAACTGGGCGTGCCGGCCCGCGCGGTGGCCGACCCGGGCTCGGCCGTCGCCGGGCGGGACCTTGTGGTGCTGGCGACCACCAGCCCGACCCCGGTGCTCTGCGCCGCCGACCTCAGCCCCGGCACGCACGTCAACGCGGTCGGTTTCAAGCAGCGTGACCGCAGCGAGTTCGGTACCGACCTGCTGGACACCGCCGACCTGCTGGTCACCGATTCACCGGCCCAGGCGGCGGACTACCAGCCGCCGATGCTCGCGGCCACACCCCCGTACGCCGGGCGGTTGCGCGACCTGGGCGGCATCCTGGCCGGCGCGGTCCCCGGCCGGACCACCGCGGACCAGATCTCCGTCTTCTGCTCCACCGGCCTGGCCGGCACCGAGGTGTTCCTGCTCGACGCGCTGACCCGGGTTGGCGCCGAGGCGCACTGACCGGAATGACGTTCGCCTCCCTGTTGGCCGTCTCCGCAGCCCGCGTGCGCGGGCTTACCCGGCCGGCCCGGTACCCTCGGATGGTGTCTGCCACCTCTCCTTCTCCCGCTGACCACGCCGAGGGCCGTCGCGTCGCCCTGCTGACCCTGGGCTGTGCCCGCAACGAGGTCGACTCGGAGGAGCTGGCCGCCCGCCTGCACGCCGACGGCTGGCAGGTGACCACCGACGGCGAGGGCGCCGACGTGGTGGTCGTCAACACCTGCGGTTTCGTGGAGAAGGCCAAGCAGGACTCGATCCAGACCCTGCTCGCCGCCGCCGGAACGGGCGCCAAGGTGGTCGCCGCAGGCTGCATGGCCGAGCGGTACGGCCGGGAGTTGGCCGACAGCCTCCCCGAGGCCCAGGCGGTGCTGAGCTTCGACGACTACCCCGACATCGCAGCCCGGCTGAACGCCGTCGTCGCCGGCGAGCAGATCACCGCGCACACCCCACGGGACCGGCGCGAGCTGCTGCCGCTGACCCCGGTGCAGCGCCGCGACAGCGGTGTGTCCCTGCCCGGCCACGGCACGGTGAGCCGCACCGTCGTCGACACCGATGAGCACACCCCGGCACACCTGCGCCAGGTGCTGCGCCGACGGCTCGACACCGGCCCGGTGGCCTCGCTGAAGCTGGCCAGCGGCTGCGACCGCCGCTGCGCGTTCTGCGCCATCCCGGCCTTCCGGGGGGCCTTCGTCTCGCGTACCCCGGACGAGCTGCTCGCCGAGGCGGAGTGGTTGGCCAAGACCGGCGTACGGGAGCTGGTGCTGGTCAGCGAGAACTCCACCTCCTACGGCAAGGACCTGGGTGACCCGCGCGCCCTGGAGAAGCTGCTGCCGCAGCTCGCCGCGGTGACCGGCATCGTCCGGGTGCGGGCCAGCTACCTTCAGCCGGCCGAGACCCGACCCGGGCTGGTCGAGGCGATCGCCAACACCCCGGGCGTGGCCCCGTACTTCGACCTGTCGTTCCAGCACTCCAGCGAGCCGGTGCTGCGCCGGATGCGGCGTTTCGGCTCCACCGACCGGTTCCTGGAGCTGCTGGCGGGTGCCCGCGCCCTGGCCCCGGACGCGGGCGCCCGGAGCAACTTCATCGTCGGTTTCCCCGGCGAGACCCGCGCCGACGTCGACGAGCTGGTCCGGTTCCTGACCGAGGCCCGGCTCGACGCGATCGGCATGTTCGACTACAGCGACGAGGACGGCACCGAGGCCGCCGGCCTGCCCGGCAAGGTCTCCGCCGCGACGATCAAGCGGCGCTACGACCGGCTCAGCGCCCTCGCCGACGAGCTCTGCTCGCAGCGGGCCGAAGACCGGCTCGGCTCGACCGTCGAGGTGCTGGTCGACTCGATCGAGGACGGCGTCGTGGAGGGCCGGGCGGCCCACCAGGCGCCGGAGGTGGACGGTTCAACCACCCTGGTCGCCCCGGCCGAGGGCGGGGTCGACCTGGCCGCGCTGCGCCCGGGTGATCTGGTGCGCGCAACAGTGACCGGCACCGAAGGGGTGGACCTGCTCGCCGTGCCGGATGAGATGATCTCGGCGGCGCCCGGCGCGGCACGGTGACGGCGGGCCCGAGCGGAGCGGGGGACCCAGGTGGTGCGGTGCCGGGAACGCCACGGCGGCCCGAGCGGAGTGCGGCGGTGACCGGGGCGACGGAGTCGACGCCGGGCCGGGTGGTGGCCGTGGTGCCCGTCGTCAACGCGGCCAACGCGTTGACCGCCCTGCGGCTGGTGCTGGTGCCGGTCTTCGCTGCCTCGGTGATCATGTCCGGGATGACCCACTCCGGTTGGCGGATGGCGGCCTGCCTGATCTTCGCGGTGGCCTCGGCGACCGACCTGGTGGACGGCTGGATCGCCCGCCGCTTCGGGCTGGTCACGTCGGTGGGCAAGGTGGCCGACCCGATCGCCGACAAGGCGCTCACCGGCGCGGCGCTGGTGCTGCTCTCCTGGTACGACCAACTGCCCTGGTGGGTGACCGCGCTGATCCTCGTCCGCGAGCTGGGCATCACCGGGCTGCGGTTCTGGGTGATCCGGCACGGCGTGATCGCCGCGAGCCGAGGTGGCAAGGTCAAGACCGCGCTCCAGATCCTCGCCATCGCCTGGTACCTCTGGCCGATGCCGGCCGCGCTCGCCGCCGTCGGCCCCTGGATCATGGCCGCCGCCGTCCTGGTCACGGTGATCACCGGCTTCGACTACATAGCCCAGGCCCTCCGCCTCCGCCGCCCCCGCTAACCCCACCCCGTCCCACCCCCCCTCCGCCCCCCGTTGATCATGAAGTTGTTGCCCTCCGGGGCGGCGTGTCGTGACGCCAACTTCATGATCAACGCGATGGGGTCGGGGGGTTGTGGGCAGTTGGGTTGGGGACTGGTGGGTGGGGAAGGACTGGTTGGGTGTCGGTGGACGGTGACGAGGTGGGTGGTGCTGGGGTGGGCGGTCCTGGGGTTGGTGGTGCTGGGGTGAACGGTGCTGAGGTGGACGGTGCGGAGGTGGGTAGTGCGGCGGCCGCGGTCGTGCACCGGCTGGCCGAGCGGCACGAGACCCTGGCCACTGTCGAATCGCTCACCGGTGGGTCGCTCGCCGCTTCGATCGTGAACATCGCCGGGGTCAGCGGGGTCTACCGGGGTGGTCTCGTGGTCTACGCCACCGAGCTGAAGGCGACCCTGGCCGGCGTACCGGATGACCTCCTGTCCGAGCGGGGGCCGGTGGACCCAGAGGTGGCGGCGGCGCTCGCCGAGGGTGGCCGGCAGCGGTGCGGCGCGGACTGGGGGCTGGCCACCACGGGGGTCGCCGGCCCGGAGCCGCAGGACGGGAAACCCGTGGGCCTGGTCTACGTCGCGGTCGCCGGCCCGAACGGCGGCGAGGTCCGCCAGCTCGACCTGGGCAACGGGCGGGACCACGTCCGGGCGGAGGCGGTGGTCGAGGCGCTGCGGTTGCTCTCCGAGCGGCTCGCCGCCGCAACCTCGTGAAGCCAGGGCCGAAGCGGTCGGAGCCACCCGAGCCGACGCAACACGGGCGGCGGCGCGCCCCGGTGAGCCCGTCCCGACGAACCGACGGGCGGGGCGGGATGTCGCCCGGGCCCGCAACGGGTACGGTTGCGGGAAGGCTCCGACGTTCGGGGTCGGCGCGGTCCGCCGCGACCGGCCGCCCAGCGGCGGGCGCGAGGTATCCCTCAGGGGGAGGTGCGATGATCCTGCTACGCCGGGTGATCGGTGACGCACTGCGAGCGCGCCGGCAAGGCCAGCAGCGCACGCTGCGTGAGGTCTCCACCGCCGCCAACGTCAGCCTCGGCTACCTCTCCGAGATTGAGCGCGGGCACAAGGAGCCGTCGAGCGAGCTGCTCGCCGCGATCTGCGACGCCCTCGGTGCCCGCCTCTCCGAGCTGCTGCGTGAGGTGAGCGACACCGTGGCGCTCGCCGAGCAGATGCCCGGGGTGCTCGTCTCGATGCAGGACGAGCCGGCCGACGCCGCAGCCAAGAGCACCAACCGGGGTGTCCGTCAGGTCACCTCCGACGGCAAGGTCGCTGTCTCGGTCCGCCAGGACTCGCCGCTCAAGGCCACCCTGCGCAGCACCCGGGTCCGCCCGACCGAGCGCGACCGGGACGTGGTCTGCGCGGCCTGAGCCGCCGATCCAGTTGACCATGGGCGGGCTGGCCCCGGCCGCGTAGGGTTGCTCGCAGGAGCTGCCGGTGCTGTCGACCGCCCGGTACGGATGCCTCATTGGCGTTCGGCTGGGACGATGGAGACCGGCCGGTCACGGTCGGACGGTCCAGCCGGCCCGGCCGTGGTGGAGCGACGCTACTGAGGGGATACCGCGGAGATGGCGAACCCGTTCGTCAAGGGTTGGAACTACCTGATGGCGCTCTTCGGTGCGAAGATCGACGAGCACGCCGATCCCAAGGTGCAGATCCAGCAGGCCATCGAGGATGCCCAGCGGCAGCACCAGGCGCTTGTTCAGCAGGCTGCCGCGGTGATCGGCAACCAGCGTCAGCTGGAGATGAAGCTGTCTCGGCAGATGACCGAGGTCGAGCGGTTGCAGGGCAACGCCCGGCAGGCCCTGGTGCTCTCCGACCAGGCCCGCGCCAAGGGCGACGAGGCCGAGGCGGTGCGCTTCGAGCAGTCCGCGCAGACGCTGGCCAGCCAGCTCGTCTCCGCCGAGCAGGCCACCGAGGACCTGAAGACCCTGCACGACCAGGCGCTGGGCGCCGCCGCCCAGGCCCGCCGAGCGGTCGAGAACAACTCGATGATCCTCCAGCAGAAGCTCGCCGAGCGCACCAAGCTGCTCAGCCAGCTGGAGCAGGCCAAGATGCAGGAGACGGTGGCCCGCTCGCTGGAGTCGATGTCGTCGCTGACCGCGCCCACAAACACCCCGTCGCTGGACGAGGTGCGCGACCGCATCGAGCGGCGGTACGCCAACGCGATGGGTCGCGCCGAACTGGCCGGCAACTCCGTCGAGGGCCGTATGTTGGAAATTCAGAAGGCCACAATCGACTCGGCCGGCTCCGCCCGGCTGGAGCAGATCCGGTCCAGCATGGCGGGGGAGCAGCTCGGCGGCGCGGCCCAGCGACCGGCCGTGCCGCAGGCCGAGAAGACCGGCCCGGCCAACGACCCGACGGCCGCCGCCCGGCTGGACGAGCTGCGCGCCAGCATGGCTCGCGAGCGGGGCACCGGCGACCCGACCGCCGCCGGCTGAACGACCGGATCGAGGGGGCGCTGTGGCAGACGAGCGGACACGGTACTTCCGGAGGCTGGGTCGGCTTCGCCGGTCGGCCCGACGGTGGAGCGTGCTGGCCGGTGGGCTCGGCGGCGCGGCGGTGGTGCTGACTCCGTACGCCGGCCTTGGTCTGCCCGACGCGGCCTGGGCCGGCGCCGCGGGCAGCGCTGTGGCGCTCGCCGCCTGGCGGTGGATCGACGTGCGCGCCCTGACCGCCCAGCCGGCGCCCCCCGCGCTCGACCCGGCCGAGGCGGCGGCCCGGTCGCGGGCCCGATTGATCGCCGCCGTCGAGCGGCTGCCGGTCGGCCCGGGTGTGCTGGCCGAGGTGCGCCGGGTCCGCTCCCGGATCGCGCTGCGCGGCACCAGCGCCGGAGAGCAGTGGGCCCGACTGGACCGGGCGGCACTCACCCTGGCCGGGATGGCCCCCCGGCTCACCGGGCTGGCCGAGCCGGCGGTGCAGGAGGCCGCCGCCGCCGACCGCTCGCTGCGCGACCTGGCCGCGCGGGTGGCCAGCGTCGAACGCGCGCTGCGGCTGGCCCCGGCCGACGCCCGGCCCCCGCTGGCCGAGGCACACGCCGCGCTGAACGCTCAACTGGAGGGCGGGGTGGCGGCGTACGAACGGCTGGTTGTCGCCGCCGCCGGCTACCTGGCCGAGGACTCCCGACCGGAGACCGCCCACCCGGCCGCCGACCGGCTCACCGAGGCGACCGACCTGCTGCACGGGGTCGCCGGGGCGCTTGCCGAGCTGCGGGCCGTCGGCACCCCGCTGCGCGCGCCGACGCGCTGACGGCGCACGCCCCGCGACGGCCTGTGGACCCCGGGCCGGTCACGGTGGTGTCGTCACCAGGACCGGCCCGGTGTACGGCGAGGTGCCAACGACGTTGAACGACCGGATCCGGTAGTGGTACGTGACGTCCCGTTCCAGCCCCGTGTTGGTGAAGCCGCGGCCGGTCACCGTGAAGGTGGCCGTCTCCTGCTCGAAGGCCGGGTCGAGTGCCCGCTGCACGATGAACCCGGACCCCGGGCCGCCGGGTGTGCTCGCCTCCCAGGCCAGGATCACCGTCGCGGTGTCCGGCCCCGGTGCGCTGGCGGTGGCGCTCACCCCGCTGGGTGCTCCCGGCGCGGGTGGCGAGGTCACCGTGGCGACCGTCGACCACGCCGAGGCGGAGCCCAGGTAGGTGGTCCGCACCCGGTAGTAGTACGTGGTGTCAGGTGCCACTGTCGCGTCCAGGTGGTTGTCGCCGACCCCGATCGCCGTGGTGCCCGGGCCGCTGGTGAACGTCGGGTTGGTGGCCCGCTGCACGTCGATGCCGGTGGCGAACGAGCGGTTCGTCCAGCGCAGCGCCACGCGCAGCGGCGCGGCCGGCGGGAGCGTCGCGACCAGGCCGCTCGGCGCGGCCAGGTGCACCGAGGCGGGTACCCCGTTCGACCAGGACGAGTAGCTGACCGAGTTCTCCGCCCGGATCCGGTAGTGGTAGGTCACCCCCGGGGTGACTGTCGCGTCGGTGTAGCGGGTGGCGGCGGCCGCGACGGTGATCGTGGTGACCTCGCCGCCGAAGGTCGCGTCGGTGGCCCGTTGCAGCAGGTGGCTGGTGGCGGGCGGTCGCCCGCCGTTGCTGGTCCAGGCCAGCGCGATCGCGGGTAGCGCGGTGGCCGAGCCGGACACCGGTGTGGCGGTCAGCCCGGTCGGCGCCTTCGGCGCCACCCGCAGCACCAGCGGCCGGCTCATCCCGCCGTCGCGGTGGCCGGCGCGCTGACTGTGCCAGCGGTACTCCCAACCCAGGTTGACCAGTTGGTTGACCACAGTGGCCGGTCGCCCGTCGATCGGGCTGACCGGCGTCGACCCGGTCCGCGCTCCGGCCGGGCGACCGGGGTCGAGCAGCCGGACGCTGTCTCCCAGCTTGAACGGCAGCGCCGGCGCGACCGGGCGCAGCGCCACCACCACGTCCTCCCGGGGGTTGACCCGGATGACTCCCTTCCAGCCCAGCTCCGTGCCGTGCGGGAGTCGCAGCGTGCCGTCCCAGCCAACCCGGTTGATCACCTGCACGTCGCAGCCGGCGACGTGCAACGGCTCGGTCTGCCGGACGTTGCCGCTGATCCGCCAGAGCTGCGTGCCGTCGGTGGGAGCGCCCACCGGCACGGCGGGGTCGGTGGCGAAGAGCACCTCGGTGACCGGATCTGTCGCACCGAGCGGCAGCGTCGTCGGGTTGAGTGGCCCGGCGTGTGGGTGCCCGACGCCGAGCCGGCCCACCGACCGGCCGTGGTCCGGTTCGAAGATCTGCTGTGCGGCCTTGACCGCGATCGGCACTGTCACCGGGCCGGTGCCGGCCGTCGGCGTGAACGTCACAGTGGTGGCGTGCACCGGCACCGTCGTCTGCGCCGGGGTCCGGGTGCCGAACGCCGGGTCGTACGCCGGCTGCGGGACGATCGGCGGGCGCTGGCTGGCCGCGTACGCCAGGGGCAGCCGATCGCGCAGCCGGCTCAGGTCGTACGGCGACTCGGGTGTCCCGGTGACCCGGAACTGGAGCACGGTGCGGGTGTTCGGGCCGTACCCCGGTTCGGTCGGGGGTGGACCGCCCTCGGCGCTGCGGTCCGGGGCGTCGGTGTGCTGGTCGTAGCGAGTGTCGAAGCCGGGCAGCGGGGCCGGAGCGTCGTTGTACAGGATCAGCGTGCTGCCCGGCGGCACGGCGGAGAAGTCGACGAGCACGTCGGCCCGTTCGCCTGGGGCGAGCAGCAGCGTGTGTCCGTCGACGTTCAGCACTGTCGGGTCGAGCCGGTCGTAGCGGTAGCCGATCGGTTGGTTCGGCAGCACCACAGGCGCCGGCAGGAGGCCGGCCTCGTTGCCGATCTGGATGAACTCCGGGCCGGCGGCGCGCGGGTCCGGCACACCGCCGTCGCGTCCGTCGGTCGGCCACCCCGCCGGACGGTCCGCCGCCCGCGCGGCGGGCACCATCGGCACCTCACCGGCGTCCGGGTCGGCGAGCGCCCCGTCGGCCGTCCACATCGCCGCGTCGGAGCAGGCCCGGTAGAGCTGGAGGTTGAGGCTGCGGTCCAGGCAGGCGTTGAGGATCCGGAACCGGTACGTGCGCGGCCGCACCTCCAGGTACGGGTAGGCGACGCCGTTGACGATCGGGGTGTCGCCGTACGCCTCGGGAACGGCCGACGGGTGCGGTACGCCGGGGCTCATCGGCGGCTCGTCCGGCGCGCCGACCGGGTCGTGGTACGGGTTCGGCACCCAGCCGTCAGTGCGGGCGTCGTCCGAGGCGGAGTTGCGGGACCAGGGTCCGTAGTCCCACCGGCCGGTGGGGTTGCGTCCGCCGGAGGAGTACGGGTTCTGCCGGGGTTGGTAGACGTGCGGGTGCCAGAGGCTGCCCCGGGCGCCCCAGCGTTCCCGGTCCCAGGTCGGGTCCTCGGCGGCGAGTTGGGTGTCGTCCGGAACGAACGTCTTGTCCTCGATCACCAACGGCACCTGGTCGGCCGGCAGCACCGCGTCGGCGACGAGCTGGTCCTCGGCCGGGTCGGTGAGCAGGTAGAGCGCGAGCTGTCCGCTGTAGACGGTGAGCCGGGCAAGGCCGAGGGTGTTGTCGTGGAACCACAGCAGTCGGCCGCTCTGCTCGTTCGGGAAGTAGAGCGTGGTGGCGCCGGCTCCGGGCGCCGGCATGTCCGGCACGTGGGCCAGGCCGGGCCCGGTCGGGTACGGGGTGATCTCCCCGGCCGGGGTGATCCACTGCCCCGGGTTGCCCGCGCTGGTCCAGCCGGTCTGCGCCCCGGCCAGGTGCAGCACGGCCCGGTTCTGCGGGTACGGCGCCGGTCCGTCCAGTGGGCCCAGGCCGGCCCCCTCGATGGTGTCGTCGACCGGCAGGAACAGCTCGCCGGACCGACCGGTGGGGAGCTGGTTGATGAACTTCACCCGGACCGGTCGACCCCGACGGGCGCGGATCATCGGCCCGAGGTGCCACGGTCGCTCCGGAGGCGCCACCGTGTTGTGTCCGGCCGGGTCGGTGCCCAGGTTGAGTTGCCGGTAGCCGCGCAGCCGGGTGACCGGCAGGTCCCGGTGCAGCCGCTGGGCGTACTCCTGTAGGCCGATCTCGTAGTAGTCGCAGCCCGGATAGCTGATGGCGTCCGGAACCGCCACCGGCAGGTGGCTGCCGAGGTCGCCGCTGCCCGGCTGGCCCGGCAGGGGCAGTGGGTCGACGAACTTGCGCAGTCCGGTCCCGGCCACGACCTGCCCGTCGGGGTCCCGCGTCGGGCGGGGGCTGTGGGCGAAGTTCGGCAGCGGGCCGAAGTAGCGGGGCACGACGGCCGGGTCCAGGCTCGGCGTGACAACGGCCTCCTCGGCGGTACGCGGGGCCGGCACGGACGCCGCCCGGCCGTCGGCGTCGGTGTCGCGGGTGGTCCGCTCGAAGAAGGTGGAGCGGAGTCTGCGGAACATCGCCATGACTCTCCCCGGTTCGGGGCGCGAGGTCCGCCACCCCGGCGTGGGGGACCTCGGCACTCTGCTGACGGTCGGTGAGCGCTCAACCGCAGCATGCGACTCCGGCGGCCGGTTAGGAATTACCCAATCGTCCGTTTCTGCCATGGATCCCGTCAGGCGAGAGCCTGGTCAGCCGGATGACGACGGACCCGGACGCTCGGGCTGGCAGACCGGGCACCAGTAGGTGACCCGTTCGCCCAGTTCCTCCTTGCGGATCGCGGTGCCGCAGCGGCGGCAGGGCTGGGCGCGGCGGCCGTACACGTAGCTGGTCTGCCCCCGGTGCAGTGAGCCGGTGCTGCTCTGCGTCCACCGGCCCCGGTTGGCGGCGAGCAGCCGCTGTGCGAGGGCCACCAGGCCCGGCAGGTCGGGCACTCCGCCGACCGGGGTCCACGGTGACACGCCCCGCAGGAACAGCACCTCGCACTTGTAGAGGTTGCCCACGCCGGCCAGGTTGCGCTGGTCGAGCAGCGCCTCGCCGATGGTCTGCTCCGGGTGGTCGGCGAGCCGACGGACCGCCTCGGCCGGGTCCCAGTCGGAGCCGAGCAGGTCGGGGCCGAGGTGGCCGACCAACTGGTCCTCCTCGGCGGTCGGCACCAGGGTCAGGTCGTGCAGGTGGTAGCCGACCGCGACAGCGCCGGGGCTGCGCAGCACGGCCCGGATCAGGTGCGCGGGCCGGCCGCTCCAGCGTTCCCCCGGGGCGTACGCCCGCCAGGCGCCGTCCATCCGCAGGTGGGAGTGCAGGGTCCAGTGCTCCTCGGTCGGGGCGTTGAGCCGCAGCAGCAGGTGCTTGCCCCGGCTGGCCGATTCGCGGACGGTCCAGTCGGTGAGGTCCGTGGTCGCCAGCTGCGGCACCCGGAAGTCACTGCCGGTGATCCGCGCGCCGGCCAGCGCGCGGTGCAGCACGCGCGCGGTGTTCCAGACGGTGTCGCCTTCGGGCACCCTGCCATCCTCCCTCTTTCGAGCAAGATTCGCATGTGTCGCCATTTGTACTCAGGTTCCTCATGATCTCCCGACATGCGAGGGTCAGGGAGTTCTGAGGAGAATGCCCATGACGCGACCGCGTTGTCGTATCCCATCCGTCGCCCTCATCGCCACCCTCGCCCTCCTACTCACCGCAGCGCTCCTACCGGCCACCGGCACTGCCCCGGTCGCACCCGGCGGCGCTCCGATCACCCTCGTCGCCGCCGCACCCGGCGACGAACGGTGGAGCGCCGACCTCACCATCGTCGACCGCGATGATGTCAACGTCCGTCGTACCGCCGCCGGCCTCCGCCTGCGGGAGGCCCGGCCCACCGGACGCGGCGCCCGCAGCCCGCACAGCGCGGTCGCCGAGGGGATGTTGCTGACCGCTCCCCGCACCCTCACCCGGCCGGCCACCCGGGTCCGCGCCGAGATCAACGCCGCGGTTCCGGCCGGGGCGACAGTGGAGGCGCAGGTCCGCGGCTGGCGGGCCGCCGGCTGGACGGAGTGGCGGGCGGCCAGCACCGGCGCGGTCTTCGACCGGCCGGTCACCAGGGTGCAGACCCGGGTGGTGCTCACCGCCCCCGATGGCGGCGCCACGGCGACGGTACGGGGCGTGCAGCTCACCGCCGACGCGAACGCCGCCGTCTCCGCCGCCACGCCAGGCCGCACCTACCGGGTGTACGCCACCCGCATCGGGCTCGTCGGTGAGGTGACCGCCAACGGCCGTACCGTGCAACCCCGGGACCACTTCGCGGCGCTGCCGTCGCGGCGAGGGCTCTCCCCGCTCAACACCGGCGACTACACCGTGCGGGTCTGCACCACCAGCGGCTCCCGCTGCGAGTACGCCCCGGTCTGGGACGTCGGGCCGTGGAACACCCGCGACGACTACTGGAACCCGTCATCGGTCCGGGAGAACTGGAAGAACCTCCCGCAGGGCCGGCCCGAGGCGCAGGCCGCGTACCAGTCCGGCTACAACGGCGGACGGGACCAGTTCGGGCGGACCGTGCTCAACCCGGCCGGCATCGACCTGGCCGACGGCACGTTCTGGGACGGGTTGCGGCTGACCACCAACGCCTGGGTGGACGTCGCCTACCTGTGGACCGGAGGCGGGCCGCGCGGCGTGGTCGGTGACGGGCCGCTCAACATCCGCACCGGGGCCAGCACGTCGTACGCGACGCGGGGCCTCGCCGCCCGCCTGGCCCACGTGCCGATCCAGTGCTACGTCACCGGTCAGTCGGTCGCCGGCCCCTTCCGGACCACCACCCGCTGGAACCGTCTGGCCAGTGGCCAGTACGTCAGCCACGCGTACATCTCCAGCGTGTACGGCGGCAGCGTGCCGGTCTGCTGAGCCACGCTCACCCCGTCGGGCGCCCCGTCGACGTCAGGGGCGCTCGTCGGGGCGAGCCGTGCGCACCATGTCCTGGTAGCGCGGGTGGCTGGCACCGTAGACGGCGTAGTTGAGACGGGCGTGTGTGAGGCTCAGGTCGCCGTTGGGGCCACCGCGGACGGCGTCGGCGTCGGCGTCGGTCTGGCCGTCGTCGGTCCAGAAACAGACGGGGCACGTCCCCCCGCCGGTTCGGGATGCACAGCAGGGACAGCCCACAGGAACCACATGCTCACCCACCGGAGAAGCATTCCACAGTCGAACATCAGCCCGATACCCGCAGGAGGTCCCCCGGGGAGGCCGCGAGGAGGTCCGCGGCCCGCCCGCCGTTGACCGCGACCGCTACCAGACCGGCCGAATCGACGTACGCCACCAGGCCCCCGGCCGGGGCGTCGCCGAAGGTCCGCCCGTGCACCGCCACAAGGGCCGGAACCGGCCCCGGCCGGCCCACCCGGAGCGTGGCCGGCAGCGGATTGAGCAGCTCGGCCGGCGCGGCCAGTTGGACGTTGCCGAAGTGGTCCACGGTCAGCACCTCGGCGGTGAAGCCCTCGGCGTCCCGGGTCACCGTCGGCGTCGGAAGTCGCACCAGCCCGGCCGCGTCGACCGGTGGGCCCGCCTCGGACAGCGGCGCGCCGAGCGCCAGCCGGGCCGCCACCGGCGCGAAGACGTCGCGGCCGTGGAACGTGTCGGACACCCGGGAGGCCAGCCAGCTCGACCCGGTCAGCTCGACCGCGTCGGTCACCCCACCGAGCGCGGTGGCCGCGTCCAGCAGCAACCCGTTGTCCGGGCCGACCAGCAACCCGCCCGGGGTGGCCAGCGCGACCCCCCGTCGGGCGGTGCCCACGCCCGGATCGACCACCGCCACGTGCACTCCCACCGGCAGGTACGGCACTGTCTGCGCCAGCACGGCGGCACCGCGCCGTACATCCGCCGGCGGCACCAGATGGGTCACGTCGATCACCCGGGCGGCCGGCGCGATCCGGGCGAGGACCCCGTGGCAGGCGGCCACGAAGCCGTCGGTGAGGCCGTAGTCGGTGGTCAGCGAGATCCAGGGCACGGCGGACATGCCGGCAGGCTAGTAGAACCGCGGCGTGCTGGCGGATACGGGACAGCGCAGTGGCCGACCGGCCCCTCCCGTCGCCGGAGGACGTTGGGCAGACTGCCCTGGTGACAACTCGGAACCTCACCGCAGTCGGAATCCTGCTGGTCGCCGTCGCCCTCAGCGCCGGTTGTGGCAGTGACGACGACGGCAGCCCGACCGCCTCGCCGTCCGTCTCGTCCGAGGCGGCCCCGACCGGCCTGCCGACGCCCCAAGCCGCACCCGATGCCGACGGCGCGACCCCGCCCTCCGCCGCCGCACAGGGCACGACGCAGCGACGGCCGGCCAGCCCGCCCCCGGTGGTGCTGCCCAAGCGTCCGGCCAGCGCGCCCGGCGCGAAGCAGGTCGTCGACGCTTTCCGGGCTGCTGGCCTGAAGGTGCCGCGCCCGAAGGACCGCTCGGTCGACTGTGGGCCGGACGGCCTCGGCCTGGGCTGTTCCGAGCTGATGGCCACCGACGCCGTCACCGTCTACGTGTTCCCGGACGAGACCAGCGCCAGCGACATCGCGGAGACCTGGGGTGGTCAGTCGTACCGGCGTGGCGCGGTGGTGCTGAACTACCTGGAGGCGAAGACCCCTGCCGCCGACCGGCCCCGCTACGAGAAGGTCCTCAACGGCCTGGGCTGAGGACCGGTCCCTGGCACCGCCACCGAGGCTGCTCCGCAGCGGTGACTTCGTTCAGCGGAGCAGCCGGCGCGGGCCGGAAGGGTGGGTCAGCCGCGCAGGCGCAGGCCGCGGGGGGTGGCCCGGAAGCCGGCGGCGGTCAACGCGTCCCGCAGCGGCGACGAGTGCACCGCCTCGCCGTCGGCCCGCTCCACCGACATCGCGCCCAACGCCCCGGAGTGAACGGCGTCGGCGAGCGCCTTGCCGGCCGCGGCGAGCGTGTCGGTGTCGTCGGTGAACGAGAGCAGCGTCCGGCCGCCGCGTTCGACGTAGAGGACGAGGTCACCGCCGACCTGCACCACCAGGGCGCCCGCCTTGCGCCCGGCCCGGTGCCCGGTCGCCGGGGTGGCCCCGTCGCCGGAGTCGACCACCCGTTCCGGCCAGGGCAGCGCCGCACCGTACGGGTTGGCCGGGTCGGTCGCGGCGAGCACGGTGGCCACCGCGCCCCGACCCCGGGCACCGTCGGTCGGCTCGGCCAGCGCGCGCAGCCGGTCCACCGCACCGGGTACGGCGAACTGCGCCGCCCCGAGCCCTTCGACGAAGTAACCCCGGCGGGCCGCGCCGCGCTCCTCCAGCGCCGACAGCACCGGGTAGACCGCCGAGAACCCGCCGACCACCTGCTCGGCCATCACCGCGCCCCGAGTGACCACCCCGTGCCGCTCCAGCAGCAGGTCGGCGAGCGCGGCGGCACGCCGGGTCGGGTCGAGGTCCCGCTCCGGGAGCCGCGACCAGCGGCCGGCGACGGTCGGCGGACCACCCCGGGTCGGCAGCGCCACCCGACCGGGCCGCCGGTAACGGGTGCGGGGCGCGGACGGACGGGAGCGGTGCGCGCCGCCAGCACCGAGCACCGCCCGCAGCGGGGCGAGGGTGTCGTTGCTGAGGTGCCCGGCCCAGACCAGGTCCCAGATCACCCCGGTCAACGCGGCGTCGTCGGTCGAGCCGACCCGGTCGGCCAGTGGGCGGAAGAACAGCGCCTGCCCGTCGCCGAGCGCGTCGAGCACCGCGTCGTGCAGCGGGGTACGGGTCAACGCCTCGTCCGGCGGCGGCAGCAGCAGCGGCGCGGTGTCCGCGTACGCCAGGGTGACCCAGCCGTCGCCCCCAGAGATTGCGCCCGACCCTGCCCAGAGCACCTCCCCGCTGGCGCACAGCTCGTCGAGCTGGGCGGGGGAGTAGTCCGCGACCCGGGCGGGCAGCACCAACCGCTCCAGCGCGGACGCCGGCACCGCAGTGCCCTGCAACTGCTCCACAGTGGCGGCGAGCGCCTCGATGCCTCGGGCGGATGAGCCGACCTGCTGCCAGCGCGGCAGGAACGTCGCCAGCGCCCGGGGCGGCACCGGCTCGATCTCCCGGCGCAGCGCGGCGAGGGAGCGGCGGCGCAGCATCCGTAGCACCTCGGCGTCGCACCACTGGGCGCCGGCCGAATCCGGGGTGAACTCCCCGGAGACCACCCGCCCGGTGGCGCCGAGCCGGCGCAGCGCCTGCTCGACGACGAACACCCCGAGCCCGAACCGGGCCGCGCAGCTGGCCGCGGCGAACGGCCCGTGGGTGCGGGCGTAGCGGGCCACCAGGTCACCGAGCGGGTCGGCCACCGGGGCGAGGTACGCCTCGGCCACTCCCATCGGCAGCGCCACGCCGAGGGCGTCGCGCAGGCGGGCTGCGTCCTCGACGCCCACCCAGCGCTGCTCGCCCGCGATCCGGACCCGCAGGACCCGGCGGGTGGCCTCCAGCTCGCTGAGCCACGTCTCCGGCACTCCCCGCTCGGTCAACTCGGCGTCGCTCAGGTCACCGAGCACCCGCAGCAGCTCGACGACGTCCTCGGCGTCGCGGGCGCGGCGCTGATCGGTCAGCCACCGCAGCTGCCGGTCGGTCTCGGTGAGCACCGCCGGGTCGAGCAACTCCCGCAGGTCGACCCGGCCGAGCAGCTCGCCGAGGAGCGTGGAGTCGAGGGCGAGTGCGGCGGCGCGGCGCTCGGCCAGCGGGGCGTCGCCCTCGTAGAGGAACGCGCCGACGTAGCCGAAGAGCAGCGACCGCGCGAACGGCGACGGCGCGCTGGTCTCCACCTCGACCAGTCGCACCTTGCGGGTGGCCAGGTCGCGCATCAGCCCGGCCAGTGCCGGCTGGTCGAAGACGTCCTGGAGGCACTCCCGGGCGGCCTCCAGGGTGACCGGGAAGTCCGCGTACTCGCGGGCGACGTCGAGCAGTTGCGCGGCGCGTTGCCGTTGCTGCCAGAGCGGTTGGCGGCGGCGCGGGTCGCGGCGCGGCAGCAGCAGGGACCGGGCGGCGCACTCCCGGAAGCGGGCGGCGAAGAGGGCGGAGGTGCCGACCGACTCCTCCACGAGCTGGGTGATCTCGTCGGGCTCGAAGACCACCACGTCGGCGCCGGGGGGCTCGTCGGCGGTGTCCGGAAGTCGCACCACGATGCCGTCGTCGGAGGGCATCACCTGGGCGTCCACCCCGTACCGCTCGGCCAGCCGGCGGCCCACCGCGAGGGCCCACGGCCCGTTGACCCGGGCACCGAGCACGCTGTGCACGGCCAGCCGCCAGTCACCCAGCTCGTCGCGGAACCGCTCGACCACTACCGTGCGGTCGTCGGGCAGCGAGCGGGTGGCCTCCCGCTGCTCGCGCAGGTAGGCCATCAGGTTGCCGGCGGCCCAGTCGTCCAGCCCGCCGTCGCGCAACGCGGCCAGAGCCGCCTCGTCGGTCTGGCGCAGCAGGGTGCGCACCCGGGCGCCGATGGCCCGGCCCAGCTCCACCGGCCGACCGAGCTGGTCGCCCTTCCAGAACGGCATGCGCGCGGCCTGCCCCGGGGCGGGCGAGACCAGCACCCGGTCCGGAGTGATCTCCTCGATCCGCCAGGAGGACGAACCGAGCAGGAAGACGTCGCCGACCCGGGACTCGTAGACCATCTCCTCGTCCAGCTCGCCGACCCGGGCGGCCCGCTCGGCGCCGGCCAGGAACACCCCGAACAGACCCCGGTCGGGAATGGTGCCGCCGCTGGTCACCGCGAGTCGCTGCGCGCCGGGGCGGCCGGTGAGCAGGTCGGTGGCCCGGTCCCAGACCAGTCGGGGGCGCAGCTCGGCGAAGGCGGTGGACGGGTAGCGGCCGGAGAGCATGTCCAGCACGGCGTGCAGCGCCGAGTCGGGCAGCTCGGCGAAGGGCGCGGCCCGGCGGACCAGCACGGCCAGGTCGCCGAGCGCCCACGGCTCCAGCGCCACCATCGCGACGATCTGCTGGGCCAGCACGTCCAGTGGGTTGCGCGGGTAGTGCAGCTCCTCGATCGCGCCGTCGGTCATCCGCTCGGCGACCACCGCGCAGGAGAGCAGGTCGCCGCGGTGCTTGGGGAAGACCACCCCCCGGGAGACGGCGCCCACCTGGTGCCCGGCCCGGCCGACCCGTTGCAGGCCGGCGGCCACGCTGGGCGGCGCCTCGATCTGCACCACCAGGTCGACCGCGCCCATGTCGATGCCGAGCTCCAGGCTGGAGGTGGCGACCACCGCCGGGAGTTGACCGGACTTGAGCGCCTCCTCGATGTGCTTGCGCTCCTCCCGGGAGACGCTGCCGTGGTGGGCGCGGGCGATCACGGGCGGCGCGCCGGTGGCCGCGCCGGACTGGGCCATCACCTCGGCCGGCGGCCGGTTGCGCAGGGGACCGGCGGGGCCACCCCAGCGCTGCGCGCCGGACGTCGGGCCGTCGTCGCCCGCCGGGTCGTCGCCGGCAGGCAACCCCTCCGGTACGCCGATCGCGCCCTCGTCCGACGCGGATGCGGCCACCGCCTCGGCGGCCAGCTCGTTGAGGCGGGCGCAGAGTCGCTCGGCACTGCGCCGGGAGTTGGTGAAGACGATGGTCGAGCGGTGCTGCCCGATGAGGGTGAAGACCCGCTCCTCCACGGCTGGCCAGATCGACGCCCGACGTGGCCCGGGGCCGCCGAGGTCGTCCTCCGGTGGCTGCTCCTGCTCGTCCAGGCGGGTCATGTCCTCCACCGGGACCTCCACGCTGACCTCGATGGTCTTCGGGGTTGCCGGCTGCACCACGTCGACCGGGCGGGCGCCGCCGAGGAACTGCGCGCAGGCGTCGATCGGTCGGACGGTGGCCGAGAGGCCGATGCGCTGCGCCGGGGTGGGCAGCAACTCGTCGAGGCGTTCGAGGGAGAGGGCGAGGTGGGCGCCGCGTTTGCTGCCGGCCACCGCGTGCACCTCGTCGACGATCACCGTCTGGACGCCACGCAGCGAGTCGCGAGCCGCGGACGTGAGCAGCAGGAACAGCGACTCGGGCGTGGTGATGAGGATGTCCGGCGGGGTGCGGGCGAAGGCTCGTCGCTCGTCGGCGGGCGTGTCGCCGGTGCGCATGCCGACGGTGATGTCGGGCGGTGCGACGCCCAGCCGGGTGGCCGCCTGCCGGATGCCGGCCAGCGGGGCCCGCAGGTTGCGCTCCACGTCGACGGCGAGGGCCTTGAGCGGGCTGACGTAGAGCACGCGGCACCGCTGGCGGGCCTCGGCCGGTGCTGGCTCGCGGGCGAGCCGGTCCAGTGACCAGAGGAAGGCCGCGAGCGTCTTGCCCGAGCCGGTGGGCGCCACCACGAGCGCGTTGCGGCCGGCGGCGACCGACCGCCAGGCGCCGGTCTGCGCGGCGGTCGGGGCGGCGAAGGCGTTGTCGAACCAGGCACGGGTGGCCGGGCCGAACCCGTCCAGCACCGCGCCGGCGTCTGCGTCTGCCCCGGTCACCGGTCCATCGTGCCCCGCCGGTCCGACATCCACGAGCGGCCCACGACGGAATAGGCCCGCAAAAGGCAAAAAGCGTGGAACGTGCGCTTAATACGTTAAGTCTCACTTAACTGCTTGCTTCTAAGGAGCAACATAAAGTAACTTCACTCGCAACGCGAACCGGGGTGAGGGGATTTGATGGCCGGCGAGCAGCGCACCGTCGAACCGGGCACCGACGTGCTGATTCGCAAGGTCGACAGCCACCTCGCCGCGCTCCGCACCGGCCTGCACGGCCCCGAGCTCGAGCTCGCCGAACGCCTCGCCCACTGTCTTCGCGAGATGGTTCTCTGCACCGCCCAGGCCAGCGCCGCCGACCGGGGGCAGGTCCGCGTTGCCGTGCACTACTTCGTGCTGCGTCGCGAGAGCCGTGGCCGCCTGCTGTCGGTGCGGTCGCTGACCGCCGCCGAGCGGGTGGTCGACCGGGTCGCCCGCCAACTCGGCCGCCTCGACCTGCTGGCCGAGCTACGCCGCGACCGTCCCACCCCCGACGACGCGCAACCCCTCAACAACGCCCTGCTGCGCTGACGACGCCGCACCCCCAGCTTTGGCTGGGGCTGGGTGGGCGAATTCTGGCAAAACCGCCCGGCGGGGGAGGAACTGGCGTCTGATCGCTGCTAGGCGCCACCGCTGCCACGGGCGTCGGCCATGTCGATCGGGAGTGCAGGTGCTGGTACTGCTCATCCTCCATCTCGTGGCGGCCCTCGCCGCGCCCCTGCTCGTCCGCTGGTGGGGTCCGCGCGCGTGCTACCCGCTGGCGCTCGCGCCGGCCGCCGCGTTCTGCTGGGCGGTGGCCCGCACCCCGGCCGTCGCCGACGGCGGGGCGGTGGTCGAGACGTACCCGTGGATCCGGCAGTTGGGCCTCGACATCGCGTTCCGGCTCACCACGCTGTCCTGGCTGATGACGCTGCTGATCGGCGGCGTCGGCGCGTTGGTGCTGGTCTACAGCGCCCGCTACTTCAGCGCCGGCTCCATCGGGCTGGCGCAGTTCGCCGCGATCCTGGTCGCCTTCGCGGGCGCGATGCTCGTCCTGGTCTTCGCCGACGACCTGCTGCTGCTCTACGTCGGCTGGGAGCTGACCACGATCTTCTCGTACCTGCTGATCGGGCACAGCACCGAACGGCGGTCCAGCCGCTGGGCGGCGGCGCAGGCGTTGACAGTCACCACGCTGGGCGGCCTCGCCATGCTGGTCGGCTTCATCATGCTCGGCGAGCACGCCGGCACCTACCGCTGGTCGGAGATCAGCGCGCAGCCGCTGCCCGGCGGCGGGTACCTGGTGGGCGCCGTGCTGCTGATCCTGGCCGGTGCGCTGTCCAAGTCGGCGGTGCTGCCGTTCAGCTCGTGGCTCCCGGTGGCGATGGCGGCACCCACGCCGGTCAGCGCCTACCTGCACGCCGCCGCCATGGTCAAGGCCGGCGTCTACCTGGTCGGGCTGCTCGCCCCGGTGCTCGCGACGGTCGGCCCGTGGCGACCGCTGGTGCAGGTCGCCGGCGTGGCGACCATGCTGCTCGGCGGGTGGGCAGCGCTGCGCCAGACCGACCTCAAGCTGCTGCTGGCGTACGGGACGGTCAGTCAGCTCGGCCTGCTGGTGGCGGTGACCGGCTCGGGCACCCCGGACGCCGCGCTGGCCGGCACCGCGATGCTGCTGGCGCATGCCCTGTTCAAGGCGGCGCTGTTCCTGGTCGTCGGCATCATCGACCACGGTGCCGGCACCCGTGACCTGCGCGAGCTGTCCGGGCTGCGGCAATGGTCCCGGCCGCTGTTCGTGGTCGCCGTGCTGGCCGCGGCGTCGATGGCCGGTGTGCCGCCGCTGGTCGGCTTCGTGGCCAAGGAGGCGGTGTTCGGGGCGTTCACCGATCAGCCCGTGCTCCTCGCCGGCCTGGTCGTCGGGACGGTGCTCACCGTCGCGTACAGCGCCCGCTTCCTCTGGGGCGCGTTCGCCGACCGGCCGGGTGTGGCGCCGGTCCCGCCGGGATCGATCGCCGCGTCGATGCTGGTCCCGCCCGCGGTGCTCGCCGGTGTCGGTCTGCTCGCCGGTCCGGCCGCGAGCGTGCTCGACGACCTGCTGCGCCCGTACGCCGATCTGCTCGGCGGGGTCGACGCGCACCTGGCGCTCTGGGCCGGACCGACCCCGGCGCTCGGCCTGTCCGTGCTGGCGCTCGTCGGCGGCGGCCTGCTCTTCGTCGTGCGCGGGCCGCTCGCCCCGGTGCTGGCCCGGCTCCGATCACCGGTGAGTGGAAACCAGGGGTACGAGTGGGTCATCGGCCGGTTCGACCGGCTGGCCATCGAGGTCACCGGCGCGACCCAGCGCGGCTCACTGCCGCAGTATCTGGGCATCATCCTGGTCACCCTGGTGCTGGTGCCGGGTGCGGCGATGCTCTCCGCCAGCCCCTGGCGGGCGCGGATTCCGCTCTGGGACAGCCCTCTGCAACCGGTGGTCGTCGTGGTGATCACGGTGGCGGCGGTGCTGGCGGTCGGTGCCCGTCGCCGGCTGACCGCGATGCTGCTGGCGGGCATGACCGGCTACGGCACGGCGATGTTGTTCGTGCTGCACGGAGCGCCCGACCTGGCGCTCACCCAGTTTCTGGTGGAAACCTCGACGATCGCGGTCTTCGTGCTGGTGCTGCGTCGCCTGCCGGAGCGGTTCTCGGCCCGCCCGCTGCGCCGTACCCGCTGGGCCCGCCGGGTGATCGGGGTGGCGGCGGGTCTGGTGGCCGCCGGGTTGGCCCTCACCGCCGTCGGCGCCCGCCGGGCACCGGACATCTCCGCCGCCTTCCCCGACCTGGCGGTGGCGCACGGGTATGGCCGCAACGTGGTCAACGTGACCCTTGTCGACATCCGGGCCTGGGACACGATGGGCGAGCTGGCGGTGCTGGTGGTGGCCGCGACCGGGGTGGCCAGCCTGATCTTCGAGCGCTCCCGCACCGGGCCGCGGCCGCGCCGGCCCGAGTCCGAGCAGGGGGTGGGTGGACGCGGCCGGCCGGTCTGGCTGCGCGGTGGCCCCACCCTCTACGAGGAGCGCCGCTCGATCGTGTTGGAGGTGGTCATCAGGCTGATCTTCCACACCGTGGTGCTGTTCTCGCTGTTCCTGCTCTTCTCCGGGCACAACGCGCCGGGTGGCGGGTTCGCCGGCGGGTTGGTGGCGGGTCTCGCCCTGGTGGTGCGCTATCTGGCCGGCGGCCGTTACGAGCTGACCGAGGCGGCGCCGATCGGCGCCGGCGCGATTCTCGGCGCCGGGCTGGCCGTGGCTGTCGGCAGTGGCGTGGTGGCGCTGCTGGTCGGCGGGTCGGTGCTGGAGAGCGCGAAGGTCGACCGAGCCCTGCCACTGGTCGGCGACGCCCATCTGGTCACGTCGCTCTTCTTCGACATCGGCGTGTACCTGGTCGTGATCGGGTTGGTGCTGGACATCCTGCGCAGCCTCGGTGCCGAGGTGGACCGGCACATCGAGGCCACCGGAACGGCCACCGGCGGGTTAACCGTCGACAAGGGGGACCGGGCGTGAGGGCGAGGAGTGAGCCGGGTTTGCGAGCCCCGCAGTCGCGAACAGAGGTGGCACGGTGAGCGCGAGGAGTGAGCCGGGTTTGCGAGCCCCGCAGTCGCGAACAGAGGTGGCACTGTGACGCGGAGCGGTGCGGGGCCGACGTTGGTGCTGGTGCTGGCCGTCGCGGTGCTGGTCGGGTGCGGGGTGATCCTGCTGTTGGAGCGCAGCCTGACCCGGATCCTGCTGGGTGTGGTCATGCTCGGCAACGGTGTGAACCTGTTGATCCTGTTGGGCGGGCGGTCGGGCGGGGCGCCGATCGTCGGCACGGGCCCGGTGGAGCGGATGAGTGACCCGCTGCCGCAGGCGATGGTGTTGACCTCCATCGTGATCACCTTCGGGTTCACCGCGTTCCTGCTCGCGGTGGCGTACCGCAGCTGGTATCTCTCCGGCGACGACGAGGTGCCCGACGACCTGGAGGATCGGCAGATCATCCGGCAGGCCGGGCGCAACGAGGCGGGTGCCGTCGATCTCGGTGGGGAGGGCCCGAACGGCGACCCGGAACAGGTCGATCCCGAGCCGGCCCGCCGCCGGTTACGACACGGGGACGAGTCGTGATGCGCACCCTGGTGCCACTGCCGGTGGTGGTGCCGCTGCTCGGTGCGGCGCTGACCCTGCTGCTGGCCGGAAAGCCGCGAATCCAGCGCGCGATCAGTGTGCTGTGTCTGAGCGGCACGCTCACGGTGGCGGTGCTGCTGCTGGTGCAGGCGTACCGGCACGGGCCGGTGGTGGTGGCCGTCGGGGGCTGGCCGGCGCCGGTCGGCATCGTGCTGGTGGCCGATCAACTGGCCGCGCTGATGCTGGTGGTCTCCTCGGCGGTGACCCTCTGCGTGCTGCTGTACTCGATCGGCCAGGGTCAGAGCGACACCAGCGAGAGCTCGCCGGTGTCGATCTTCCACCCGACGTATTTGGTGCTCACCGCCGGCGTCACCAACGCGTTCCTGGCCGGTGACCTGTTCAACATCTTCGTCGGGTTCGAGATCCTGCTGGCCGCCAGTTTCGTGCTGATCACCCTGGGGGGCACCGAGACCCGGATCCGGACCGGTTCGACGTACGTGGTGGTCAGCATCCTCTCCTCGATGATCTTCCTGACCTCGGTGGGTCTGGTGTACGCGGCCACCGGCACGCTCAATCTCGCCCAGCTCGCCCAGCGCCTCGACGACCTGCCCGACGGTGTCCGGCTGGCCCTGGAGCTGATGTTGCTGCTGGCCTTCGCGATCAAGGCGGCGGTCTTCCCCCTGTCGGCCTGGCTGCCGGACAGCTACCCCACGGCGCCGGCTCCGGTCACGGCCGTCTTCGCGGGTCTGCTCACCAAGGTGGGCGTGTACGCGATCATCCGTACCGAGACGTTGCTGTTTCCCGGTGGGCGTGCCCACATCCTGCTCATGGTCGTCGCCGGGCTGACCATGGTGATCGGCATCCTCGGTGCGGTGGCCCAGTCCGACCTGAAGCGACTCTTCTCGTTCACCCTGGTCAGTCACATCGGCTACATGATCTTCGGGGTGGCGTTGAGCACCGCCGCCGGCCTCGCCGGCGCGATCTTCTACGTGGTGCACCACATCACCATCCAGACCACGCTGTTCCTCGTCGCCGGCCTGGTCGAGGAGCGTGCCGGCAGCACCGACCTGCGTCGTATCGGCGGGTTGGCCCGGGTGGCACCGCTGCTGGGTGTGCTCTTCTTCATCCCGGCCATGAACCTCGCCGGAGTGCCACCGTTCTCCGGCTTCCTCGGCAAGCTCGGCCTGCTCCAGGCCGGGGTGGCGGCCGGCGGGCCGCTGCCCGGGGTGCTGGTCGCGGCTGGCACCCTGACCAGCCTGCTCACCCTCTACGTGGCGTCCCGGGTGTGGAACATCGCCTTCTGGCGCGCGCCCCGGCTGGCCACCAGCGAACCGGTCGTCCAGTTGCCGAGGCTGATGGTGGGCGCCACAGTGGCCCTGGTCGCCCTCGGGCTGGCGCTGACCGTGCTGGCCGGTCCGCTCTTCGACGTCACCGCCGACGCGGCCGCGGACCTGCGGCTGCGCACCCCGTACGTCCGTGCCGTGCTGCCGGGCGGTGTGCCGTGACCGGCTCCGCGGAGCCGGCTCCCGACGCCCCCGGGCCCTCCGTGGTGGGTCGGGGCCGGATCGGGCGCTGGCGGGACCAGGCGGTGGCGCTCGGGTGGCTGGTGGTGGTCTGGAACCTGCTCTGGGGCGACATCAACTGGGCCAACCTGGTCGGTGGCCTGCTGGTGGGTGCGGCAGTGCTGGTGTTCTACCCGCTGCCGGCGGTCAGCTTCGGTGGCCGGTTGCGACCGTGGGCGCTGCTGGTGTTCGCGGGCCGGTTCGCCGTCGAGCTGGTCAGCGCGAGCCTGCACGTCGCCCGGATCGCCGTGCAGCCCGGCTACCGACCCCGCGGGGCGATCATCGCGGTCCGGTTGCGGGTGCCCACCGACCTGAACCTGGCACTCACCGCCGAGGCGGTCTCGTTGGTGCCGGGCACGTTGATCCTCGAGGTGGACCGGGACTCCGGAACGCTCTACCTGCACGTCCTGGACACCCACAACCCCGGGGACCTGGACGCGGCCCGGGACCGCACGCTCACCATCGAGCGGCGAATCGTCCGCGCGGTCGGCTCCGCCACCGAACTGCGCCACCTCGACGTCACCTCACCCGAGAAGGGAACCCGCCCGTGACCACCTTCCTGGCCGTCGTCCTCACCGCACTGCTGTCGGTCACCGCGCTCCTCGCGCTGACCCGCCTCTACCGGGGCCCGTCACTGGTGGACCGGGTGATCGCCGCGGACATGCTGCTCGCCACGATGGTCGGCGCGGTGGGCGCGGAGGCGGCGGTCAACCGGCACGCCACCACGCTGCCCGTGCTTGTGGTGCTCTCCCTGCTCGGCTTCGTGGGTTCGGTGTCGCTGGTCCGCTTCGCCGTCCGGGAGCAGCAGTGATCGCGACGATCGCGGACTGGCTCGGTGCCGGTTGTCTGGTGGCCGGTGCGCTGCTCGCCCTGGCCGCCGGGATCGGCGTACTGCGTTTCCCGGACGCGCTGTCCCGGATGCACGCGGCCACCAAGCCGCAGGTGCTGGGGGTGCTCCTGCTGCTGCTGGGCATCGCGTTGCGGCTGCGGTCCCCGGCCGACCTGGGCATGATCCTGCTGGTGGCGGTCTTCCAGTTGGCGACCGCGCCGGTGGCGGCGCAGATGATCGGGCGGGCCGCGTACCGGTCGGGGCGGCTCGACCGGAGCCTGCTCGACGCCGATGAGCTGGCCGAGCGCGGACAGGGCAGCGGGCCGGCGGGGCCGGCGTGACGACCGCCAGGCGGCGGGCCGACGTGACCACCGGCCGACGTCCGCTGAACCGGACGTTCCGCTCCTTCGGCCCACCCCCAGCGGAGTCCCAGCCAGCGCCGATAAAATGACGGCATGATCGACTCTTCTGCCCAGGAGGGCAGCAGTAGCCAGCCGGGTCGTGCCCGGCATATCCCCGTACCGACGACCCCGGGAGCCCTGAGCGACCCGTGTTGATCGTCGTTGGTCTCCTACTGATCACTCTTCTCACTGCCGCCACCGGCTACTTCGTGGCGCAGGAGTTCGGCTACGTCGCCGTGGACCGGGGCAAGCTGCGCCAGCTCGCCGATGACGGCGATCAGGCCGCCGCCCGGGCCCTGACCGTCACCAGCCGGCTCTCCTTCATGCTCTCCGGTGCCCAACTGGGCATCACCGTCACCGCGCTACTGGTCGGCTACGTCGCCGAGCCGTACCTGGGCGGTGGCCTCGCCGACCTGCTCGGCCTGGCCGGCGTCAGCGAGGCGGTCAGCCTGCCGCTGTCGGTGGCGTTGGCCCTGGTCATCGCCACCATCGTGCAGATGGTCCTCGGTGAGCTGGCCCCGAAGAACCTGGCCATCGCCCGGGCCGAGCAACTGGCCCGGGCGCTGAGCCGCTCCACCCTGATCTACCTGGCCGTCGCCGGGCCGCTGATCCACCTCTTCGACCGGGCCTCGGTACGCCTGCTGCGCCGGATCGGCATCGAGCCGATCGAGGAGCTGCCCAGCGGCGCCACCCCGGCGGACCTGGAACAGATCATCGCCGAGTCCCGCGAGGAGGGCAGCCTCGACGCCGAGATGTCCACGCTGCTCGACCGAGGTCTGGACTTCCGTGAGCTGACCGCCGGCGAGGCCATGGTGCCACGCGTCGACGTGCACACCGTGCGGGCGCACGAACCGGTGAGCCGGGTGGTCGAGCTGCTGGACACCGGCCACTCCCGCTTCCCGGTACGCGGTGCGGAGGGTGTCGACGACCTGCTCGGCATCGTCGGCATCGCCGACGTGCTCGGCGTACCCCCGGGGGAGCGGGCCACCACCCCGGTGAGCGCGGTGGCCGGGCCGCCGCTGCTCGTACCGGAGACGTTGCCCCTGCCCACGGTGCTCGACCGCCTGCGGTCCGGGCACCGTCAGATGGCGTGCGTGGTCGACGAGTACGGCGGCTTCGCCGGCGTCATCACGCTGGAGGACATCGCCGAGGAGCTGGTCGGCCCGATCCGCGACGAGGACGACCCACCGGAGCGGGCACCGGCCCGGCAGGACGACGGGTCCTGGGTGGTGCCGGCCCGCTGGCGGATCGACGAGGTCGCCGACAGCACCGGCATCGCCCTGCCCGAGGCCCCCGAGTACGACACCCTGTCCGGGTTGGTGATGCGGGAGCTGGGCCGGGTGCCCGAGGTCGGTGACCGGCTGGAGATCAGCCTGCAACCCGAGGGGGCGGACGGCGAGGACAACGAGGCGGAGCCCCGGGCCCTGGTCGAGGTGCTGGCCGTCGACCGGCACGTGGCCGACTCGGTGCGGTTGCAGCTGACCAAACCCGAGGTGACCGCATGAGCCCCGGGATCGCCCTGTTCAGTTCGGTGATCCTGCTGGCACTGAACGGGTTCTTCGTGGCCGCCGAGTTCGCCCTGGTGGCCAGCAAGCGCTACCGCCTGGAGCAGGCGGCGGCGAACGGTGGTCGGGCCGCACGGGCCGCGCTGGATGGCGTCCGCGAGCTGTCGCTGATGCTGGCCGGCGCGCAGCTCGGGATCACGCTGTGCACCCTGGGTCTCGGCGCGCTGGCCGAGCCGGCGATCGAGCATCTGCTCAGCCCTCTGCTGCACGCGGTGGGCCTACCGGACGCGGCCAGTCACCTGGTCGCCCTGGTCTTCGCCCTCGGGGTGGTGACCTTCCTGCACCTGGTGGTGGGGGAGATGGCACCGAAGTCGTGGGCGATCACCGACGCGGAGCGCTCGGCGACGCTGCTCGCGTTGCCGTTCCGCGCCTTCGCCCGGGTCTCCCGGCCGGTGCTCTCCGCGCTGAACGCCCTGGCCAACGCGATCCTGCGGCTGTTCGGCGTCAACCAGCAGGACCAGCTCGCCCAGGTGCACGGCCCGGACGAGCTCCGGATCCTGCTGGAGCAGTCCCGTGAGCACGGGCTGCTCGGTGCCGAGCAGCACCAACTGCTGACCAGCATGCTGGAGTTGCAGGGCACGTCGGTGGCGCAGGTGATGGAACCGTTCGCCACCATGGTCACCGTCCGCCGGGACGACCCGGCCGAGCGGATCGAAGAGGTCAGCCGGGACAGCGGCCGATCCCGGCTCGCGGTACTCGACGAGGCGGGCGACGTGTGCGGGCTCGTGCACGTCCGGGAGGCGGTGCGGGTGGTCACCACCGGCCGCGTGGCCACCGCCGGGGAGCTGATGACCCCCGCGTTCACGCTGCCCGCGACGTCCTCGGTCACCGAGGCGGTGGCGGCGATGCGGGCCCGGCAGTCGCAGCTCGCGTTGGTCCGCAACGGCGGTGGCCCGGCCCGGCCGATCGGCTTCGTGGCCCTGGAGGACCTCCTGGAGGAGGTCATCGGGGAGTTCGACGACGAGACCGACACGGTCCCGCGCGGGCGTCGTTTGCGCTGATCTGTCGACCCGGCCGCACTGACGAGGTGCGGCCGGGTCAACGCTCGACACGGCAGCGGGCTTGAGCCGACCCCGACCGGGTAGGCGCGCCTGGTGGGGCCGGCGGGGCCCCGTCCGGGGAGGGGGCGCGCGGTGCGGCTGACGGGAGTGTCCCCGGAGTCCGGTGGCACCGGGCTTTCCGTGCAGACCACGCTGCCCAACCCGAGTACCCGACCGGGCCTGCGCCTGCCCGGGCGGGTGACCCTCGCGGCCGGCCCGGAGGACGTGCTGGTGCGGCACATCCGGCTCGGCCTCGTCACCACTGTCGAGCCGGACGACCCGGCCGCGGCCCGACGTCTCGTGCAGTTCCACCACCTGCCGATCGCCGGCCGGTTCGTCGTACCGGCCGGTCGGCGGCGGGCTGTCGACTTCGCGTTCCCGCTGCCGTGGGAGACCCCGGTGACCACCTTCGGTGGGGTGCCGCTGCTCAGCCTGCGGATGGGTCTGCGGACCGAGGTGTCGCTCGACCCCGACCTTGACCAGGGGGCCATGGTGCCGGTCTTCGTGCATCCGCTCCCCACCCAGCAGCACGTGCTGGCGGCGCTGGACACGCTCGGCTTCATGATCCGTCAGTCCGGGTTGCAGGAGGGCGGGTTGCCGGGGGTGGAACACACCCTGCCGTTGCACCAACGCTGGGGCTACTGGGTGGGGCCGCTCTACGCCGGCCCGATCACCGAGCTGGAGGTGATCTTCGTGACTAACTCGGCGGGCCTGGAGGCGATCCTCTGGATGGATCGCCGGCTGGCGCTGGCCGGAATCACCCACCAGAGCATCAGCAGGTTCCGGGTCTGGCACGAGGACGCCGGCCGGCGGGACTGGGTGGCCACCGTGGACGGCTGGATCCGCCAGGCGATCAACCGGCACGCCGCCGCGGCCGCGCACGCCGACTGGTCCGCGCAGATCGCGGGGTCGGCTCACGTCAGCCGCCACCCCGACGAGCCGGTTCGACCGGGTTACGGCCTGGGCGGCACCGCCGGCGGTGCCGGTGTGGGAGGAGGAGGCTCCGGCGGCGGCGACGGCACCTGACCCCGCGCCCCGCCCCCGCCCTCTCACCCCCCGCGATCTTGCAGTTTCTGCGGCGACAAAACGGCTCAGAGTGCGCGTTTCGACGACCGAAAGTGCAAGATCCCGGCGGACTAGCCGGCGCTGGCGGTGGCCAGCTTGAGGCTGAAGGCCAGGAAGAGGGCGGCCACGGCGGTGGTGCCACCCGCCGCCAGGCGGCGACGTTGGCGGAACTGGGCGGCCAGGAAGGTGCCCGCGAAGATCAACGCGGTCAGGTAGAGCGCGCTGGTCACCTGCGCAATCAGCCCGAGCAGCAGGAACGACAGTGCCGGCCAGGCGTAACCGGGGTCGACGAACTGGATGAAGAACGAGATGAAGAACAGGATCGCCTTCGGGTTCAGCAGGCTGATCACCAGCGCCTTGCGGAACGGGCTGCGCATCGCCGCCGGCTCCGCGGCGTCGATGAGCCGCGGCGTGCTCGGATCGTTGCGGTCGCGCCAGCGCCGCACGGCTCCGAGCAGCATGGTCACCCCGACATAACCGAGGTACGCGGCACCGGCGTACTTGATCACCATGAACAGCGGCGGGTACGCCTTGAGCAGCGATGCCACCCCGGCGGCGGAGAGGAACATCAGCACCCCGTCGCCGACGAACACGCCACCGGCGGCCCGGTAGCCGACCGCGGCGCCCCGCTTGGCCGCGGTGGAGAGCACGAAGAGTGAGTTCGGCCCGGGCAGCAGGATGATGGCCACGGTGCCCAGCACGTACGTCCAGATGTCGGTGATCCCCAGCACGCCCGCCATCATCACGCCACCGGTGCCGTCCGCAGAAGTCTTTCTCGCAGCCTGGCCTGTGCGTTCGGCCACTCGTCGACGGTCATCGCGTACTGCACGGTGTCCCGCCAGGAGCCGTCCGGGCGCTGTCGGTGCATCCGCAGCACCCCCTCCCGGGTCGCGCCGAGTCGTTCGATGGCTGCCTGGGAGCGAACGTTGCGGATGTCGGTGTGCCAGGCGACCCGAACCGCGCCCAGGTCGTCGAAGGCCCGGCTGAGCAGCAGCAACTTCGCCTCGGTGTTGATCCCGGTACGCCACCAGGGCCGGCCGAGGAAGGTGTGCCCGATGGCCACCGCCCGCCGCTCCGGGTCGATGTCGTAGTAGGAGGTGCTGCCCACCACCGCCCCGGTCGCCGCGCACCGCTGCACCCAGGCCACCCTCTCGCCCCGGTGCTGGGCGGCCAGGGCGGTGCTGATCACCTCGGCGGTTTCGGCGGGGGCGGTGGGCGGCGCGACGCTGAGGTGCCGCCACACCTCAGGGTCCGCGGTGGCGGCGTGCAACTCGTCGGTGTGCGCCAGCTCCAGCGGCTCCAGCCGAACGTGCTCGCCGTGCAGCGGCACCGGGTCGTGCCAGGGCGTGCGGGGCGTCCGCAGGTACGCCGGCAGCGGCGCGGTGACCCCGGCGTCCGGCTCGGGTGCCCCGGCGGTCAGGCGCAGGGGCAGCACGCCGGCCCAGTGCGGCAGGTGCAGGTCGGCCTCGTCCTCGCGGACCCCGCCGGTGCGGGCCCGGACGGACACCTCGCGCAGTGGCAGTGCCAGTACGGCGGTCTCGGCCAATTCGCGGCGGCTGGGCGGACGGGTGGCGGTGCTGCGTCCCACGCCGACCTTCTCGACCAGCGCGGTGAGCATGGCGAGCTTCTCCCGCTCGTCGGTGACCAGTCGGGCGGTGCCGTGCGCGACGACCGAGCGGTAGTTGGCACTGTGGTGGAACTGGGAACGGGCGTAGACCAGCCCGTCGAGCACTGTCACCGCGACGCAGACCGGCAACCCGTCGTCGCCCCGGGCGGCGAGCAGCGGCCGACTGCCGGTGGAGCCGTGCAGGTAGAGCGTGTCGCCGATGCGGACGTGGAGGGTGGGCAGCACCCGTGGCTGCCCGTCGACGGTGAAGCTGAGCGCGCAGTCGTACGCCTCGTCGAGCACGGCGTGGGCTGCGGCCTGGTCGTAGCTCATCTTATCGCGGGAACGGTGGGGTGTGGTCCGGGCGGTGGGTGGATACATGCGCGCGCCCCTTTGTTCTAGTACAATCCCTGGTTTGTGTCAGCACACTATCAGCTCACTGGTACGACAGCCGTCGATATTTCGGCCAGCATCGAGTCCGGCATCCGTACCGGCGCCCTGTCACCGGGGGCCGCTCTGCCGCCCGTGCGGGCACTCGCCGCCGAGTTGGGGGTCAGCCCCGCCACCGTCGCCCGCGCCTACCAGGAGCTACGCCAACGTGGCCTGCTCGCCACCGCCGGTCGGCACGGCACCCGGGTACGCCCCCGCCCGCCGGTGGCCGCCCGCCGCTCCGCGCTGCGCCCCCCACCGCTGCCCGGCGCCCGAGACCTGTCCCGCGGTGAACCCGACCCCCGTCTGCTGCCCCCGCTGGGCCCGCACCTGGCGGCGCTCGCCACCGAGAACGGCCCGTCGGTCGGCTACTCCGATGCCGGAGTGCTGCCCGAGCTGGCCGAGGTGGCCCGTGCCCGGCTGCGCGCCGACGGCGTACCGGCTGGGGAGTTGACGCTAACCGGCGGTGCGCTGGACGGCATCGAGCGGTTGCTCGGCGCCCACCTGCGCCCCGGCGACGCGGTGGCGGTCGAGGACCCGGGTTGGGCCAACCTGCTCGACCTCGTCGCCGCGCTGGGCCTGCGCCCGATCGGCGTACCGGTGGACGACGAGGGGCCGCTGGTCGCCGGGGTGGCGGCGGCGCTCGCCGCCGGGGCGCGGGCGCTGATCGTCACCAGCCGGGCGCAGAATCCGACCGGCGCCGCCGTCTCCGCGGCCCGCGCCGAGGCGCTGCGGACGCTGCTCGCCGGCCGCCGGGACCTGCTGCTGATCGAGGACGACCACGCGGCCGAACTGGCCCGCGTACCCCTGCACCCGCTCGCCGGTGCGACAGCGAGTTGGGCCTTCCTCCGTTCGGTGAGCAAGCCCTTCGGCCCGGACCTGCGGATGGCGGTGCTGGTCGGCGACGAGACGACGGTGGCCCGGGTGAGCGGCCGTACCCGGGTCGGCGCCGGCTGGGTCTCCACAGTGCTGCAACGCCTGGTGCTCGCCCTGTGGCGGGACCCGGCGGTCACCGAGCTGGTGCAGCGGGCGGCGCAGAGCTACGAGCAGCGCCGCGAAGGGCTGCTCGCCGCGCTCGCCGAGCACGGCCTGACCGCACACGGTCGCAGCGGCATCAACGTCTGGCTGCCGGTCGCGGACGAGACCAGCACGGTGACCGCGCTCCGCGACGCCGGCTGGGCGGTGGCCCCGGGCGCGCTCTACCGGATCGCCGCCCCGCCGGCCCTGCGCATCACCGTCAGCTCCCTGGACACCGCCGACCTGGCCCCCCTGGCGGCGGCCCTGGCCCGAGCCGAGAACCCACCCCCCTCCCAAGGCTTCCCCACCTGACCCGCCGCTCTTCCCGCGATCGCGGGTCGTTCGAGGAAGATGTCGGACCCGAGCATCTTGCGGCAGAAAGTAGGGCATCGCGGGGATTTGGGACGGCCGGGACGGGTATGCGGGCGCCTGGAGGTGGGGGGCATGGCTTCTGGTGGGGCTCGTAAGGGGATCTGGATCGCGGTGGCGGTGGCGATCATCATCATCGTCATCGTGCTGATCGCGATCGCGTCCGGTGGCGATGGGGGCGGCAACGGGTACTGACGCGATGCGGCCGGTGTGCCGGGGCGTATCCGGCGGCGAGCATCGAACGGGTATATAACAGTCGGCATGGCCGAGCAGACCGGGAGTGCTCCGGGCGCCCAGCGGTTCATCCCGCCCGACGCCGACACCATCGACGACCTGCGCACCGCCGCTGGCGGCTGTCGGGGCTGCGAGCTGTACCGGGACGCCTCGCAGACGGTCTTCGGCCGGGGCGACGAGAGCGCCCGCGTGGTGCTGGTCGGCGAGCAGCCCGGCGACATGGAGGACCAGAAGGGGCTGCCCTTCGTCGGTCCGGCCGGTCGCCTGCTGCGCCGCGCGGTCGACGACGCCGGGCTGGACCCGGGTCACCTTTACCTCACAAATGCCGTAAAGCACTTTCGCTTTGAACAGCGCGGCAAGCGGCGGATCCACCAGACCCCGGACCAGGTGCACATCACCGCCTGCCGCCCCTGGTTGGTCGCCGAGTTCGCCCGCCTGCGCCCGGAGATCGTGGTGGTGCTCGGCGCGACCGCCGCCAAGGCGCTGCTCGGCCCGTCCTTCCGGGTAACCCGGCAACGGGGTGAGCTGCTGCCCTGGCCGGAGTCGGCCCAACACCCCGCCGACTTCGAGCAGGTGCCGGTGGACAACGCCGGAAAGCGGGCCGACGCGCCGCAGGCTCGGCTGCTGGCCACCATCCACCCGTCCGCCGTCCTGCGGGCCGACGACCAGGACAAGGCGTTCGAGGGCCTGGTCGCCGACCTGACCGTCGTGACCCGCGCCCTGCCCGGCTGACCAGCGACCGCCACGCACCCCACGTGCGGCCGGGACCGGTCCAAGATTGACAGTGCGTCGCGGATCGCGTGGGTAGGGCGGCTCAGCTCCCCGCCGTGATCTTGCTGAACACGTCCTTGGCGGCGATCAGGCCATCGTGGACCAGATAGAGATCCACTCCGCGCAGCACGGTCCCGTCCTCGGCCGGCGGCCAGCTCCACTCGCACCAGACCCGGTCGCCGGCCGACCGGACCGTTCCGAGGGCCGGCCCAGGGCCGAGCTGGTCGGCGAAGGCGCGGCACACCGCGTCCCGACCCCGCACTGTCACCGCCGGCCCGTCCCAGGCGCTCGGGCTGTAGGTCACGTCCTCGGCGAGGCAGGCTGACACCGCTGTCAGGTCGCCCCGGTGCCACGCTGCGTTGAACCGCTCGACCACCAGCACACCGGCATCGCTCATCCGGGCACCATAGGCGGGGGCCGCGCCGGTGGCGACCTCGTTCCGGCGAAACCCACTGCCGCTGGTCGGTGCGGGTGCGCGAGGATGAGTCACCCCTTCCGACAGGAGCGCCGATGGCGACCGACCTGACCCCGCCGCGTACCGCCGCCCGACCCGACGTCGCGTCGATCCAGCGGCGAACCCTGCGGCTGCTCTTCACCACCCAGATCATCGGCGGAATCGGCGTGACCATCGGCATCGCCGTGGGCGCGCTGCTCGCGGCCCGGATCGCCGGGACCGCGGTGGCCGGTGTCGCGCAGAGCGCCGGGGTGGTCGGTGCCGCGCTGCTCGCCGTCCCGGTCACCCGGATCATGGCGCGGCACGGTCGCCGTCCGGGCCTGGTGCTGGCGTACGCGGTAGGCGCCGTCGGCGGCCTGCTGGTGGTGCTGGCCGCGGCCACCCGCTGGGTGCCGCTGCTCTTCCTCGGCATGTTGCTCTTCGGCGGGGGCACCGCCGCGAACCTGCAGGCCCGTTACACCGCCGTGGATCTCGCCGAGCCGGCCCGTCGAGGGCGGCAGCTCTCCCTGATCGTCTGGGCCACCACCATCGGTGCGGTGGCCGCGCCGAACTTCGCCGCGCTGGCCGACCGCGTCACCACCGGCTGGGGGTTGCCGCCGCTGGCCGGCCCGTTCGCGTTCAGCGCGGCCGCGTTCGTGCTGGCTGCCGTCGTACTCCTCGGGTTGCTCCGGCCCGACCCGCTGCTCACCGCGCGGCGGCTCGCGGCCGCCGAGGCGCCGGTCACCGATGCCCCGGCGACCGCGGTGGCGGCCGAGGCGCCGGCGGCAGGTGGCGGTGCGACGCCGGCCGCCGCGCCGGTCAAGGCGCACGCGCCGCGCGGCGCCGGGATGCGTGCGGCCTGGTCGGTGGTACGCGGACAGCCCGCCGCCCGACTCGGCATCGCCGCCGTGGCGGTGGGGCACCTGGTGATGGTGGCGGTGATGGCGATGACTCCGGTCCGGCTCGGTGAGTCGCACGCCGACGCCGACGTGTTGCGGCTGGTCGGCATCGTGCTGAGCCTGCACATCGCCGGCATGTACGCGTTCTCCCCGGTGGTCGGTTGGCTCACCGACCGGCTCGGCCGGCGGGCGGTGATCCTCGGCGGGGTCGGGCTGCTGCTGGCCGCCTGCGCCGTCGCCGGCACCGCCGGGCACCACACGCCTCGGCTCTCGGTCGGTCTGGTCCTGCTGGGGTTGGGCTGGTCGGGGACGATGGTGGCCGGCTCGACGCTGCTGTCCGAGTCGGTGGCGGCCGAGGTGCGACCGAGCGTGCAGGGGCTGTCCGATCTGATCATGGGACTGGCCGGTGCCGGGGCCGCCGTGGTCAGCGGGTTTGTCATGCAGTTCGCCGGTTATCCCGTGCTCACCCTGCTCGCGGCGGTCGCGGCGGCGCCCCTGGTGGCGCTAGCGTTGCGCCCGGTGCCGACCGGGGCACCGGACGAGGAGGGCTGATCACTGTGCGGCTGACCGACTTCTGGACGCGGCTGGACGAGGCGTTCGGGCCCGGCTACGCGGCCAGCATCGCCCGAGATCAGGTGCTGTCCCAGCTCGGTGGGCGGACCATCGAGCAGGCCCTGGCATCGGGGGAGCAGACCCACGTGGTGTGGCGTGCGGTTTGTGCCGCGTACCCCGACCGGGTGCCCGCTCGACTACGCTGAGCAGCCTTTTCGCCGGTTCCGCGTGTCGCTTGTCGAGTCGTACACCTGTTCGGCTATTGTCCACAGCGGGGTGCTCGTCCACAGCTCGCGGCCCGTCGGCTGGTTTTCTGTCGGACCTAGCGCCTAGCGTGTCCGCGTGACGCGAAGCTCAGCAAAGACGCCGGCGAAGGCAGGGGTGGCAACCATGGCAGCAGGGCCTGACCGGGAGAAGGCACTCGACCTTGCTCTCGCTCAGATTGACAAGCAATTCGGCAAGGGCTCGGTGATGCGGCTGGGTGACCGGCCGGTCGTCCAGACCGCAATCATTCCGACCGGCTCCATCGCGCTCGACGTGGCCCTCGGCATTGGCGGCCTGCCCCGTGGCCGGGTGGTCGAGATCTACGGCCCCGAGTCCAGCGGTAAGACCACCGTGGCACTGCACGCGGTGGCCAACGCCCAGCGCAACGGCGGCATCGCCGCCTTCATCGACGCCGAGCACGCGCTCGACCCGGAGTACGCGAAGGCCCTCGGCGTCGACACCGACGCGATGCTGGTCTCCCAGCCGGACACCGGCGAGCAGGCGCTGGAGATCGCGGACATGTTGATCCGCTCCGGCGCTCTGGACATCATCGTGATCGACTCGGTGGCGGCCCTGGTGCCGCGCGCCGAGATCGAGGGCGAGATGGGCGACAGCCACGTGGGCCTCCAGGCCCGGCTGATGAGCCAGGCGCTCCGGAAGATCACCGGTGTGCTCAGCAACACCGGCACCACGGCGATCTTCATCAACCAGCTGCGGGAAAAGATCGGCGTGATGTTCGGCAGCCCGGAGACCACCACCGGTGGTCGGGCGCTGAAGTTCTACGCCTCGGTCCGGCTCGACGTGCGACGCATCGAGAGCCTCAAGGACGGCACCGACGTGGTCGGTAACCGCACCCGGGTCAAGGTCGTGAAGAACAAGGTCGCCGCGCCGTTCAAGCAGGCCGAGTTCGACATCATGTATGGCAAGGGCATCTCGCGTGAGGGCTCGCTGATCGACGTCGGCGTGGAGCAGGCGATCATCCGCAAGTCCGGAGCGTGGTACACGTACGACGGCGACCAGCTCGGCCAGGGCAAGGAGAAGGCCCGGGAGTTCCTGAAGGAAAACCCGGACGTGGCCGCCGAGATCGAGAAGAAGATCCTGGAGAAGCTCGGCGTCGGGGTCGGCGCGGGTGACGCCGCCGGTGGCCCGGAGCTGCCGCCGGTCGACTTCTGACCGGTCGCTGACCCATGGCAGGACGACGCGCTCGTACGGGGCGGGGCTGGGATGCCAGTCCGCCTCGTACGGGCGACGCCACTGATGCGCCCCGCCCTCGGCGGGGCCGCCGGGGTCGGTCCGAGGAGACCGACACCGTCGAGTCTCCGACGCCCCCTCGCGACGAGTCGGAGGTGGCCCGCGAGATCTGCCTGCGCCAGCTTGCCGTCCGGCCCCGCACCCGGGCCGAGCTGGCCGGGGCGTTGGCCAAGCGGGGCATCTCCGAGGAGGTCTCGGCCGAGGTCCTCGACCGGTATGACGAGGTCGGCATCATCGACGACGCCGCGTTCGCCCGGACCTGGGTGTCCAGCCGGCACGCCGGGCGCGGCCTCGCTCGCCGGGCACTCGCCAACGAGCTGCGCCGCAAGGGCGTGGACGGCGAGGTGGCCACCGAGGCGCTGGGTGAGCTGGACGAGGAGACCGAGGCGGACACCGCCCGTGGCCTGGTGGAGCGCAAGCTGCGCACCGCCCGAGGCGAGCCGGACGCGGTCTTCCGCCGGCTGGTGGGCATGCTGGCCCGCAAGGGTTACCCGCCTGGTGTGGCCATCCGGGCGGTGAAGGACGCGCTCGCGGCGCAGAGCGCCGAGGCGGCCGAGTTCGCCGAGCAGATCGACGCCGACGCGCTCGCCGACGCCGAGGGCGAGTTGGAGCGCGACAACCGTCTGGTCGAGTGAGCGGTCCGCTGCGACTCCCGATGGAGGTGCGGGCCCGATGTTGAAGGCATGTCTGAACGGTGGGCGCGGCCGGGAAGCCCATCCGGCCGTGCCGCTCACGGCGGCGGAGCTCGCCGCCGATGCGGCCCGCTGCGCGGCGCTCGGGGTCGCGGCCGTGCACGTCCATCCCCGGGACGAGGCCGGCGTCGAGTCGCTGCGGCCGACGGTGATCGCTGACGCAGTGACCGCGATCCGTTCCGCCCGGCCGGGGCTGCCGGTGGGGGTGAGCACCGGCGCCTGGATCCTGCCGGATCCGGCTGCCCGGGTGGCCGCCGTCCGGGCCTGGCCGGTGTTGCCCGACTTCGCCTCGGTCAACGCGCACGAGCCCGGCGCCGAGGCGGTCGCGGCCGCCCTGCACGAGCGTGGTGTGCTCGTCGAGGCAGGGCTGTGGACGCTCGACGCGGTCGCGGCGTACCGGAGGTGGCGGGTGCCGGCCGGGCGGGTTCTGGTCGAGTGCATGGCCGAGGAGGTGGCGGTCGCGTTGGCCGACGCCTCCCGGGTTCTCGCCGCGCTGCCGGCGGACGCGCCGTCGGTGCTGCTGCACGCCGAGGGGCCGGCGACCTGGCCGGTCCTCGCCGAGGCGATACGCCGGGGTCTGGACACCCGAATCGGGCTCGAGGACATTCTGTGTCTGCCGGACGGCTCGCCCGCTGCGGACAACGCGGCGTTGGTCGCGGCAGCGGTGGCGGTCGGTGCCAGCTGACGTCGGTTAGACGGTTGGGTCACACCTCGCTCGGTCCTCGGCCTCGTCCGACGACCCCTTGGACGGCACTGAGCAGGCCCGACACGTCCAGGGGGCAGCACACCTCGCGGAGTTTGTCCCTTCCTGTCCGGCGCGATATCAGCGCGCGGTAACGGTTCAACTTCTCTCCGTTCGGGGGGTTTGATCATGAGTCCTTGACCGGAGCACCCCCGGCGACCTAGCCTCGCCATACAGGCTCACATTGCCCGACCAGCGCAGGCTAAGCGCACAACATAGATCGCGTAACAGAACAGCATCACTTTGGCCGACTCCGCGGCCTTTGGCGGCAGTTCCGGACAGGCCGGTCCGGAACGCTGCGACAACTGCACCCGGTCGCCGACGCTGCCCATGGGCACCGCCGGCGGAGAAAGCTACCCACGGCCAGCCGCTCCGGTCGGGCGTCCACAGCCGCAGGAGTGTGCCCCTGGCACGGTCGCTGCGGTCTCGACGTTAGGGGAGGCGGCCATGGCGGGGCGGCGGCACAGGTTCATCGGTAGACCCGACGGGGTCCCGGCATGAACGCGTTCGACGTCGTGCTCCTCGCGGCCGTCCTCGTCCTCGCGGTGGTGGTGATCGGGGCCGTGCTGGTCGGCATCCGGACACTGCGCCGGATGGGCGCCGCGCCGGCACCGGAGGATCCCGCCTTCATCGCCGAGAAGGACCGCCAGGAGCAGTCCCTCGCGGCCCTGCGGACCGCGGCCGACGAGGCGAACAGCACGATCGACGTGGCGAAGTCAGCGGCCGCCGCGGCCCGTACCGAGGCGGCGGCGGCGAAGGCCGAGGCGAAGGCGGCCCGCGCCGAGGCGCGCCGGGTCCTCGACGACGCCCGGGCCGAGGCGGACACCGTTCTGGAGCGCGCCCACAAGCAGGCCGAGGCGGACGCCGAGCAGTTGCGGACGGCAGCCCGGCGCAGCGGCGAGCGGGAGGTCGCGGTGCTCGCCGCCACCACCCGGGAGCAGGCCGCCGAGGTGGAACGCCGGGCAGCTCGGATGGACGAGCGGGAGCGGATGCACACCGAGGAGGTGGAGCGTTTCGCCGAGCGGGAGCGACAGCTCACCGCCGCGAAGGCTGCCCTCGCCGCCCGGGAGGCCGCGCTCGCCCAGCGGGAGGCCGAGCTGACCGAGTCGGAGGAGCTGCGCCGTCGGGAGCTGGAGCGGGTCGCCGGGCTCACCGCCGAGTCCGCCCGACTGGAGCTGGTCGACGCCATCGAGACGCAGGCCAAGCGGGAAGCGGCGCTGCTCGTGCGGGACATCGAGTCCGACGCGCGCAACACCGCCGAGCAGCGCGCCCGACACATCGTGGTGGACGCGATCCAGCGGGTCGCCAGCGAGCAGACCGCGGAGAGCGTGGTCAGCGTCCTGCACCTCCCCGGTGACGAGATGAAGGGGCGGATCATCGGCCGGGAGGGGCGCAACATCCGCGCCTTCGAGTCGGTGACCGGCGTCAACCTGATCATCGACGACACCCCCGAGGCGGTGCTGCTCTCCTGCTTCGACCCGGTCCGTCGCGAGGTGGGCCGGGTGACCCTGGAGAAGCTGGTCCTGGACGGGCGCATCCACCCGCACCGGATCGAGGAGGTCTACGACCTGGCCCGGCAGGAGGTGGAGCAGCTCTGCCTCCGCGCCGCCGAGGACGCCCTGGTCGAGGTCGGCATCACCGAGATCCACCCGGAGCTGGTGACCCTGCTCGGCCGGCTGCGCTACCGCACCTCGTACGGGCAGAACGTGCTCAAGCACCTGGTCGAGACCGCCCACATCGCCGGCATCATGGCCGCCGAGCTGCGGTTGGACGTGCCGATCATCAAACGGTCGGCGTTCCTGCACGACATCGGCAAGGCGCTCACCCACGAGGTGGAGGGCAGCCACGCCATCATCGGCGCGGACCTGGCCCGCAAGTACGGCGAGCACGAGGACGTGGTGCACGCCATCGAGGCGCACCACAACGAGGTGCCCCCGCAGACCATCGAGGCCGTGCTCACCCAGGCTTCCGACGCCTGCTCCGGTGGTCGGCCGGGCGCGCGCCGGGAGAGCCTGGAGGCGTACGTCAAGCGGCTGGAGCGGATCGAGGAGATCGCGGCCAGCAAGCTCGGCGTGGACAAGGTCTTCGCCATGCAGGCCGGCCGGGAGATCCGGGTGATGGTCAAGCCGGACGACGTCGACGACATCGGGGCGGCCGTGCTGGCCCGCGATGTGGCCAAGCAGATCGAGGAGGAGCTGACCTACCCGGGTCAGATCCGGGTCACAGTGGTCCGCGAGTCCCGGGTCACCGAGATCGCCCGCTGACCGATCGGGTCTGCGGGCTGGGTGCGGCTCTCCAGGTGAAACGTAACCCCGCAGCCGCGCCCCTCGACGGCAACCGGAGGGCGGGATGGGGCGAGACGCTCGGGCTCGCCCGTCCGGCCTCCGTCAGAACGGCCGCTGCGCCGGCCGCCATACCGGCAGCCGACATGACCTGCCGGTCAGACCCTGGGTATCGCTCATCGCGGAGGCTCGAATGCTGTCGGGTCGGCGTTTGCCGGGCGGCGGGCGGATCGCAGGGCGAGTGCCGTGCAGGCCACCGCTATGGCCAGACAGAGAAACACGATCGGGTTGACGTATGGGGGGACCAGCTCGGTTGTGGTCCCGTCGGCATAGCGACAGAGATGCCGCAGTGGCAGCCAGTCGGCGCTGGTCGACGTGGAAGCCAGGGGCTTGGCGGGGCAGTACACGCTGGTGGCGCGGAGATCGAGGAAGTGACCCGCCCACAGTCCGTGCAGGTAGACAACGACGGCGGCGAACGGCGCCACGATTGTTCCGACGACCAGCCGGGCAACGATACTCATTGGCTCAGATCTTGCCCTGGGCGCGGAGCGCTGCGATACGGGCGAGCGTTGATGTACGACACGAACGAGTCGGCCTCCGAGACGGGATCGTTCAGGGCTTCCGTTCCATCCGACTCGGGGCCGGTCCTTGACACGCAGTAAGCAACATCGGGGTATCCCAGTTGAAGGGATACCCCGATATCAAGGAAGTCGAGTCGATCAGGCGCCCATGCCGCCGCCGCCTTCGGCCTGGGAGACCAGGGCTGCCGGCGGCGGGTTCTGTGCCGGGGTGCCGGCCGTCTTGCGACCCCGGGCGAGCCGCCGCTGGACGTACTGGGCGAGCTTCGACAGCGAGTAGTTCACCACGATGAAGAGCACGGCGATCACGACGTAGACCTGGATCGGGTTGCTCAGCGCGCCGATGATCTGCTTGCCGATGTTCAGGGTCTCCTCGTAGCTGATGATGAACCCCAGCGAGGTGTCCTTGAGCACCACGACCAGCTGGCTGATCAGTGCCGGCAGCATGATCCGGAACGCCTGCGGTAGCAGGATCATCCGGGTGGTCTGCGTCGGGGAGAGCCCGATGGCTTCAGCGGCCTCCGCCTGACCGCCCGGCAGCCCCTCCATGCCGGAGCGGAGGATCTCGCCGATCACCACCGAGTTGTAGATGGTGAGGCCGATGACCAGGTACCAGAGGTTGTCGAAGTAGAGGCCGAACTCGGGGAATCCGCGGGCCACGAAGAAGATGGTGATCACGACGGGCAGGCCGCGGAACACCTCGACGCAGACGCGGGTGATCGCCGACAGCAGCGCGCTCAGCCCGCGCAGCAGGTACGCCAGCGGCGTCGCCGCGCCGACGAACCGCCGTCGGGTCAGGCTCTTGAGCTGGATCCGCAACACGGCGAGCAGCGTGCCGATCACCAGCGAGGAGACGATGGCCAGGGCCGCCGCGAACAGGGTGTTCTTGAAACCGAGGCCGATCCGCTCCCACACCTGGGAGAAGTTCTCGTTGGAGGGGTCGATCAGCGGGCCCCACAGCTCCATCGAGAGCTGGCCGTTCTCGTCCAGGGGCCGGTAGATCAGGAAGTACGCCCCGACGAGCAGGACCACGCTGGCGACGAGGCTGCTGATCAGGGTGATCCGCCGCTGCCGGGGGCCGGGGATGTCGTAGAGGACGCTGGTCTGCTGACTCATCGGGCCACCGCCTGTCGCTTCTCGATCCGGTCCAGCAGGGCGCCGAGCGGCACGGTCATGATCAGATAGCCGAGCGAGATGCCGATGGCGACCGGGACGAAGGCGTAGCCCTCGGCCGAGGTGAGCTGGTCGGCAGTGGCCGACAGGTCACCGACCACCCCGAAGAAGCCGACCAGCGCCGAGTTCTTGATCATCGCGATGATCACCGAGCCGAGCGGCACGATGGAGGCCTTCCACGACTGCGGCAACACCACGTACCGCAGGTTCTGCCCGAAGGTCAGGCCCAGTGACCGCGCCGCCTCCGCCTGGCCGGCGGGCACCGCGTTCACCCCGGACCGCAGCGCCTCGCAGACGAACGCCGCGGTGTAGAGCACCAGGGCGATCAGTGCGAACCGGAAGTACGGAAGGTCGGTGCCGAGCCGGGTGAACAGCGAGTCGAGCACCGGGATGCGGAGGAAGTCCGCGTTGGAGCCGAGCGCCGGCAGGCCGAACGCGGCGAAGAACATCACCACGGTCAGTGGCATGTTGCGGAAGACGTTCACGTAACTGGTGCCGACCGCGCGCAGCGGCGGCACCGGTGAGATGCGCAGCACCGCCACGATGGCGCCCAGGACGAGGGCGCCGATCGCGGCGAGGATGCAGATCTGGAGGGTGAGCCAGAAACCACCCGCAAAGACGTCGAACTTGTCGATGAGCACGTTCACGGCTCGGTGTTCCTCCCCACCCTCCAGATCGAAGGATCAGATCAGTAGCGGTTGATGGTGGGCGCCGAGCCCAGTTCCGCGCCGAACTTGCCGGCGGTGTCGTCCCAGGCCTTCTTCCAGCTACCGTCTGAGACCGCCTTGTCCAGCGTGTCGTTGATGAAGCTGCGGAAGTCCGCGTCCTCCTTCTTCACACCGATGCCGTACGGCTCCTTGGTGAAGTTGCTGCCGGCCAGCTTGAAGGACGCCTCGTCCTTGGCGATGTAGCCGAGCAGGATCACGTTGTCCGTGGTGACGGCGTCGACCTGGCCACCCTTGAGGGCGTCGCGGCACTTGTCGTAGGTGTCGAAGAGCACCAGCTGGGTGCCGACATCCTTGACGTACTGCTTGATCGTCTCGGCCGGGGTGGAGCCGGTGACGGAGCAGACCTTCTTGGTGCCGTCCTTGAACGAGTCCGGACCGGTGATGGTCGTGTCGTCCTTCTTGACCAGGATGTTCTGGCCGGCCTCGTAGTACGGGCCCGCGAAGGCGATCCGCTCCTTGCGCTTGTCGTTGATCGTGTAGGTCGCGGCGACCAGGTCGACAGTGCCGTTGACGATCACGTCCTCGCGGACCTTCGAGGGGGCCTCGACCCACTCGATCTTGTCCTCGGGGATGCCGAGCTCCTTGACGATGATCTTGGCGATCTCGACGTCGAAGCCCTCCGGCTTGCCGGAGAGGCCCTTCAGGCCGAAGCCGGGCTGGTCGAACTTGGTGCCGACCTTGATCTTCTGGGCCTTGTTCAGCTTCTCCATGGTGGTGCCGGCGGTGAAGGACTTGCTGCCAGCACCAGTGTCCCCGCCGTCGTCGCCACCACAGGCGGTGAGGCCGAGCGCCAGAGCGGCGACCGCGGCGACTGCCGCAACGCGCTTGATACGCATACTCTTCTCCTTCTTCAACGGAGCCCACCGAGTACGGCGCGCTCCACTACGGACGCCTAGTGCGTGAGGATCTTGGAGAGGAAGTCTCGGGCCCGCTCGCTGCGCGGGTTCGCGAAGAACTCCGCCGGTGGGGCGTCCTCGACCAGTTGCCCGTCGGCCATGAAGATGACCCGGTTCGCCGCGTGCCGGGCGAAGCCCATCTCGTGGGTCACCACGACCATCGTCATGCCGTCGCTGGCCAGCGAGGTCATCACGTCGAGCACCTCGCCGACCATCTCCGGGTCCAGGGCGCTGGTCGGTTCGTCGAAGAGCATCGCCTTGGGCTGCATGGCCAGCGCCCGGGCGATGGCCGCCCGCTGCTGCTGGCCACCGGAGAGCTGGGCCGGGAACTTGTCCGCCTGGTTGGCGATGCCGACCCGGTCCAGCAGGGCCAGGCCGCGCTCACGGGCGACGGTCGGCTTCTCCTTGCGGACCTTGATCGGGCCGAGGGTGACGTTCTCCAGGATGGTCTTGTGCGCGAAGAGGTTGAACGACTGGAAGACCATGCCCACCTCGCTGCGCAGCTTCGCGAGGGGCTTGCCCTCGGCCGGCAGCGGCTGACCGTCGAAGGTGATGGTGCCCGAGTTGATCGGTTCCAGTCGGTTGATCGTGCGGCACAGCGTCGACTTGCCGGAGCCGGACGGGCCGATCACCACGACCACCTCGCCCCGACCCACCGACAGTGAGACGTCGTCCAGCACGTGCAGCGGCCCGAACCACTTGTTGACCGCGTCCAGCACGATGAGCGGTTCGCCCGTCGTCACGTCGTCCACCGTCCCCTGTCGTCTCCCGGATCGGGGTCGGTTGACCCCCGGTGCGGCCACTGTAGGCGGCCTGATGTGGCAGAACGCAACCCAGCGGGTCACGGAGCGGTAACACCGGTCACGATCGTTCTCGGGCGTCCGATTTTGGTCACCGGATGGGTGGTCGCGGTGGCGATCGTGGCGCCTTGTCGCGATCATGGGTGGATGACCGAACCCGTACGGTTGACCAAGTACGCCCGCGGCGGTGGCTGCGCCTGCAAGATCCCGCCGGGCGAGCTGGAGATCATGGTGGCCGGTCTCGGCCCGGCGACCGGCACCGCCGAGTTACTGGTCGGGTTGGACCACGGCGACGACGCGGCGGTGGTGCGCCTGGATGAGCGGACCGGCCTGGTCAGCACCGCCGACTTCTTCACCCCGGTGGTCGACGACGCGTACGACTGGGGTCGGATCGCCGCTGCCAACGCGCTCTCCGACGTGTACGCGATGGGCGGCACCCCGCTGGTGGCGCTCAACCTGCTCTGCTGGCCGCGCGACGTGCTGCCGCTGGAGTTGGCCCGTGAGGTGCTGCGCGGCGGCCAGGACGTGGCGCGGGAGGCCGGCTGTCACCTGGCCGGCGGGCACAGCGTGGACGACGACGGCCCGAAGTACGGTCTCGCGGTCACCGGCACGGTCCGACCGGAGGAGCTGATCACCCTCGACGCCGGGCGGGCCGGGGTGCCGTTGTCGCTGACCAAGCCGCTCGGGGTGGGTGTGCTGAACACCCGGCACAAGGCGACCGGTGAGAGCTTCCCGGAGGCGGTGGCCACGATGAGCGCGCTCAATCGGGAGGCCGCCCACGCGGCGGTCGCCGCCGGCATCCGGTGCGGCACCGACGTGACCGGGTTCGGGCTGCTCGGGCACGCCTCGAAGCTGGCCCGGGCCAGCCAGGTCACGGTGGCCATCGACACCGCCCGGGTGCCCTATCTGGCCGGCGCGCGTGAGGCGCTGCGCGACGGGTTCGTCAGCGGCGGCAGCCGGCGCAACCTGGAGTGGGTGACCCCGTGGACCGACTTCGGCGCGGCTGACGAGTCGGAGCGGTTGCTGCTGGCCGACGCGCAGACCTCAGGTGGCCTGCTGGTCGCCGGCGAGGTGCCCGGCGCTCCCGTGGTGGGCGAGCTGCTGCCCCGGGGGGAACACCTGGTCGTGCTGCGTTGACCGGGGGCGGTCGACCCGCGGCGGGACACGCGGTGGCGGTGGCGCGGATGGCGCACCATACCCGATAAACTGTCACCTTCCCGCTACTCCGAGCAATGCCGCTCAGGGAAATTTTGCCCGGAATGGTCACAGACCGGTAACTTGCCCCCGGCTGGGGTCAAATGCCCCCCACCATCGTGTGTAAGGCCCGATCCGGAGGCCGGTGGGGACGAACGCAGCGAGGAGGCGGAATGACCGAGCTGTGGAACTGGAGAATCGACGGGGCTCAACCCGTGGAGGTCTACCCGGCGCTGGCGGAAGCGCTTGGTCGGGTGGTGATGCCGCTGGCGGTGGCCGACCCGGCGCGGTTGCCGGCGTATGCGGTGGTGTGTGACGTCTGGCAGGCGCCGGGCGAGTTCGCGACGGTGGTGGACTGCTACGGGGTGCCCGAGCAGCTCTCCGAGCACGCGAGCATCGCCGCGCTGGCCCGATTGCTGGGCCGCAACTGCCTGTTGCGCGACGACACGCTCGACGCGGGCCGGCACCTGCTCGTCGCTCCGGACGGCACGGTCCGTCCGGTGCACTTCGACGTGCGGGACACCGAGGACGGTGAGGTGCTCAGCAGGCTGCGGCTCTGCTCGCTGGGTGACCCAGGTTGTCGGGGCTGGTCGCAGTGCCACCGCTCGCGCTGGGCGCCCGACACGATCGCCCCAGCGCTCGCCGCGGCCTGACCCTCTCCAGGGTCAGGCCCGGCCGGGTGCCGTGCCGGTCAGCGCGATCAGCTGGCGGCGGTGGCCGACCGGCCGGTGGTGCCCGATCCGGCACCCCGCACCACCAGTTGGTCGAGCAGGGTGCGCGTCGCCTCGGCCACGGCGGCCACCGCGGCGTCGAACGCGGCGGCGTTGTGCGCGGCGGGCGCCCGGAAGCCAGAGATCTTCCGGACGTACTGCAACGCTGCCGCCTCGACGTCCGCGTCGGTCACCTGCGGGGTGAACGGCTCACGCAGCGTCTTGATGCTCCGGCACATGTGAGTTCCTCCTCGGTTGGTGCGCTACTTGACCAACGATGACATCGTTGGGGCTGTTGCCTATTCTGGTGGCGCGTCAGGGCCCTCGGGCCGTCCATCACACCTCCCGTGGCGCGTCCGCGGGACCCGGAGAATCATTGTGGACAACGCACCCACCCGCCCATCCCGTCCGGGCCTGGACGACCTCACACATAGCCTGGACATCCCGCTTGAGCGGATCGCCGTCGAGCACGCTGATCTGGTCGAGGCGATCCGGCGGCGCGTCGTTGAGGGTGGGCCGGTGCCCTCCGGCACCGTGCCCGTCGCCCTCTTCAACTCGGCCATCTGAATGGTGGCCTGTCGGTGTGGTCCATCCGGAGCGGGTGGGTCATGTCGACGGATCAGCCAGTTCGTGCTGAAGGTGCACAGCCGGTGCGACCTCAGCTGCGACCACTGCTACGTCTACCAGCACGCCGACCAGACCTGGCGTGGTCGACCGGTGCGGATGCCGCTGGCCACGGTTCGAGCCGCCGCGCAGCGGATCGCCGAGCATGCCCGCGAGCACGAGTTGCCGGTCGTGCACGTGGTGCTGCACGGCGGTGAGCCGTTGCTGCTGGGGGCCGCGGGATTACGAGAGGTGCTGGCCGAACTGCGCGCGGCGATCACCCCCTGGACGCGACTCGACCTACGCATGCAGACAAACGGCGTGCTGCTCGACGAGCAGCTGTGCCGGCTGTTCGTCGAGTACGACGTGCGGGTCGGTGTGTCCTTCGACGGCGACCGGGCCGCCAACGACCGCCACCGGGTCTTCGCCCACGGCGGCAGCAGCCATGACCACGTCCGCCGGGCGCTGGCCCTGCTCCGACGGCCGGAGCACCTCGCCAGCTACGCCGGCATCCTCTGCACGATCGACGTCCGCAACGACCCCGACCGGGTGTACGAGGCGCTGCTGGCCGAGAGCCCACCCCGGGTCGATCTGCTGCTGCCCCACGCCACCTGGGACCATCCGCCGGAGCGCCCCGGCCCCGAGCCGACCCCGTACGCGGACTGGCTGGGGCGGATTCACCGGCGCTGGGTGGACGACGGGCGGCCGATGTCGATCCGGATGTTCGAGGCGCTGCGCCCAGGCGGCGGCGGCACCGAGGCGTTCGGCCTCGCACCAGCCGATGTGCTGGTCGTCGAGGCGGACGGGAGTTGGGAGCAGGTCGACTCACTGAAGACCGCGTACCACGGCGCGGCCGGCACCGGTTTCGACGTGTTCGACCACTCGGTGGACGAGGTCACACGGCACCCCGGGGTCGCGGTCCGGCAGGACGGCGTGGCCGGGCTCTGCGCGACCTGTCGGGCCTGCCCCGTGGTCGACCGGTGCGGCGGCGGCCTGTACGCCCACCGTTGGCGGACCGGCTCCGGCTTCGACAACCCCTCGGTGTACTGCGCCGACCTGCTCCGCCTGATCGACACAGTGGACGCCTACCCGCCGCCCACCCCTCCCGCGTCGGGCGAACTGTCGACCATCTCGCCCGTCGACGAGTTGCTGGACGACCTGGCGACCGGGCACGGGTCGGCGTCGACGCTCGCGCTGCTCGCCGCCACCCAGCTCTCCATCACCCGGGCGTTGCTGGCGGCCTGCCGGGACGGATCCGGCACCACGCCCGCCTGGGAACTGCTCGTCCACCTCGACCAGGCGGCACCGGAGGCCATCCGAGCGGTCCTGGCGCACCCCTTCGTCCGGCCCGGGCTGGTGCATCGCCTCCACTCGTCGGCCCCGCCCGGCCTCGGCGCGGCAGTCGACCCACTGCCGGCCCTGGCCATCGCCGCGGCGCTGCGGGCCGGCGTCCCGGCCGCGTTGCACGTTCCGGTGCGGGCCGACACGATCACGCTCCCCGCGCTCGGCAGCCTGGTGCTGCCCGGCCTGGGGGAGAGCGCCGAGGTGACGGTGCGACCCGGCGAGTTCCAGGTCCGAGGTGGGTCGGTCGAGCAGACGGTGCTCCTCGATCCCGTGGGGCAGCCGTCGACCGGATGGTTTCCGACCCGCGACGTGGCGGTGCCCGGCGGCCGGCTGCTCCTTGAGGACGGTGACCCGTACCGCGACTGCTACGGCCAGCCGGTCGAGCCCCGCCTGGACGGTCCGGCGGCGCGGGCGCTGGGCCGTACCCTGGCGGAGGCCTGGCGGGTCGTGCACCGGGACGTGCCGGCGCATGCGGCGGCGCTCGACGGCGGCCTGCGTGCCGTTGTTCCATTGGCGGCTGACCCGGCGCGACCCCTGCGAAGCGCCACCGCCCGGCACGCGTTCGGCGCGGTCGCCGTCACCCCCCATCCCGACCCGGAGACGATGGCGGTGCTGCTCGTGCACGAGTGGCAGCACGCGAAGCTGGGTGCGATTCTTGACCTGTACGACCTGGTCGAACCCGGCCAGGCTGCCCAGATCCGGGTGCCCTGGCGCCCCGACCCGCGGCCACCGGAGGGCGTCCTCCAGGGCGTCTACGCCCACCTCGCCATCACCCAGGTCTGGCAGTCCCGGGCGGCCACCGACCAGGGCGAAGCGTCGGCGAACGCGGCCCACTTCCTGGCGTGGACCCGGGACGGTGCCGACGCGCTGCTGGCCAGCCGGTCGCTCACCGCGGCGGGCGAGCGGTTCGTCGGCCAACTGCGCCACACCCTGGAGGAAACCCGTGCCGGGGTCGGATGAGCGTCAACCGTCCACACTGGGCCGTCTCCGCCTCGCCGACGACCTGCGGGCGTTGGGCGTCCGCGCGGGTGCGTGCCTCCTGGTGCATTGTGCCCTCCGCCGGGTAGGCCCGCTCAAGCACGGCCCCGCGACTCTCGCCGGTGCCCTGCGGGACGTCCTCGGCCCGGCTGGCACGCTCCTGGTGCCCACCCAGACCGACGGCAACTCGACCACCTCCCGAGCCCACCTGGAGGCAATCGCCGGTATGGACCGCGCGCAGCGCGAGCGGTACGAGGCGGCGCTGCCGGGCTGGGACCGCCGGACCACCCCGTCGCAGCGGATGGGGGCGCTCGCCGAGTACGTCCGGTGTGCCCCCGGTGCCGTGCGCAGCGACCATCCACAGACCTCGTTCGCCGCGCTCGGCCCCCAGGCCCGGCAGCTCACCGACGGCCATGACCTCACCTGCCACCTGGGAGAACGCTCACCAATGGGCGGGCTCTACGCGGCGGACGGGCAGGTCCTGCTGCTCGGCCTCGGCTACGAGGCGTGCACCGCCCTGCACCTGGCCGAGTACCGGCTGCCGGTGCCGCCGACCGAGCGCGACTACCAGTGCTTCCGGCTTGTCGACGGGCGGCGGGTCCGCCTCGATTTTCGGGCTCTCGACTTGGACGACCGGGACTTCCCGGCGGTGGGTGCGGCGCTCGACGAGACGCCGTTGGTGCGGCACGGTCGGGTGGGGCGGGCAAGCGCGCGCCTGCTGCCAGTGCGTGCCGCAGTGGACTTCGCGATCGGCTGGTTCGGCGTGCACCGTCTGGCGGCGCGACGGTGAATCGGGTCCAGCTCGATTGGTCGGATGTACGACACCCGAGGTCTCGTCCTGCCCTCCGGCTCGGTCAGGACCCGTGCAGCGCGCCGCACCCTGGCCGAATGCCGGCTGCTGTTGCCGTATGAAGGAGCGGCCGTCCGTCCGTCGTGGCCCGGTCGGGCGAGCGACGGCCCGGCTGCTGCCGATACCCGCCACAGTGGCCCTCGTCGTAGAGTGACGTGGCGGCAACCGGATCAGTCTGCAGCATTGACGAACGCCTTAGGCTGAAACTCCGGTCGCTTTCCGGACGGCGGAGGAACGACGGTGAGCGAAGCGGTAGCAGTCGCTGATACGCGAACCCCGCTGTTCTTCGTGAGCTATTCACGTCCGCAGATCCGGCGGGCCGGTAACACCCCCCACGCATACCTCTCGCGGTTCTTCGACGACCTCTCCACCCATGTCAGCGAGTTGGTCGGCCTGCCGACCGGGGTCGACCCCGGCTTCATGGACAGCTCGCTGGGCGGTGGTGAGCGCTGGACCCCCGAACTGTTGCGCGCCGCCGGGACCTGCCAGGTGTTCATTCCGCTGGTGTCCAGCTCGTTCATCAGCAGTGCGTGGTGCGCCATGGAATGGCATGCCTTCGCACGACGTCGCATCGAACCACGTGTTGCGGGTGGCTCCGCACACGAGACGGCGATCGTGCCCGTCAACTGGTCGCCGACCGCCGAGTCGTCGCTGCCGCCGAGCATTCGTGCCATCCAACGGTTCTCGCCGACCGCCATACCGGATGACAACACCGTCGCGCGCCAGTACGAGCAGGAGGGGGTCTACGGCTTGCTGACCATGCAGCAGGAGCAGGCGTACCGCGCGGTGGTGTGGCGTCTCGCCCAGCGGGTGGTGGCGATCCATCGGGCCTACCACGTCCACCCGCTGGTGCCCGCGGGCGTCGATGAGCTGCGCACGCTCTTCACGGAGGAGGCAGCCGCATGACGCCGCTCACCGCCGAGGGGCGGGCGCCGACTCGCCAGACCTACTTCTTCCTGAGTTACGCGCATTCCGCGCCGCTGCTGGGTGCCCGCACCGACACCGACGTCTGGGTCGACCGGTTCTTCGCGGATCTGTCGGGTGAGGTGGGTCGGCTGGTGTCCCCGCGGCCGGGCGTGGAGATCGGTTTCATCGACCAGTCCATCCCACCGGGCGCCGACGTGAAGGCGGCCCTGGCGGACGCTCTCGGCGCGGCCCAGGTGTTCGTGCCCCTCTATTCGCCAGGCTACTTCAGCAGATCATGGGCGCTGGGCGAGCAGGAGTCCTTCCTGACTCGGCTGCTCCGCGCGGCCGGGGAGCCGACGTCCGCCGTCGTACCGGCCGACCACGTGGCGCCGGTCCTCTGGATTCCGGTGCCCAGTTGGGAGGAGCATCCCGAACTCGACGCGGCACTGGATCTGGGTCGGGACGTGCCCGAGTACGCCGAGAACGGCATGCGTGCGCTCTGCATGCTCGGCGCGTACCAGCAGCCGTACCAGATCCTGCTCGGGCGGCTGGCCCGGCGGATCGTGGAGCCCACCCAACGGATCTGGCTGCGTCCGTCCCGGGCGCCCACCCTGGACGTGTCGCGGCGGATCGCGGCCAACCCGGACTTCGTGGTGACGGTGCTGGCACCCACCCGGGACCAGCCGCCCGAGGGCCGGGAGGCGTCCTGGTACGCAGAGCGCAGCCGCCTCTGGCGTCCCTTCGGGGCGCGGCAGGAGCTTCCGGTGGCCGAGTACGCCGAGAGCACTGCCGAGCGGCTCGGACTGTCGGTGCACACGAGCGACTTCGCCGACGCCGAGGACCTGCTCGAGATCCGCCCCGGCGTGCTTCTGATCGACCCGTGGTTCACCGAACTTCCCGGCGGCACAGCTGCTCTGCGGGCCGCCGCGCGGGCGCTGCCGCCGTGGGTGGTCCCCCTCGTGGTGACCGACGCCGACGACCCGCGCGACGCGCACCGCGGCGCAGACCTGGCGCGGCTGGTCCTGGGCGTACTGCAGGACGCGGGCGCGACGCGAGCGCGGTGGGTCGGGCGGATGGACGAGTTCGCCGGGCTGATGCCGACCGTGGTGACCGAGGCCCGGCGGCTCTACCTGAAGCACGGCGCGGTGTTCCCGGCAACGGGGCCCGGTACCCGGCCACCCAGCCTTCGCAACCCGGCCCCGTCATCGTTCGAAGCCCCGGAGATGCCCGATGAGCACTGAGCGCGACGGTCAGATAGTCACCTTCTACTCGTTCAAGGGCGGAACGGGCCGGACGATGGCGCTGGCCAACGTCGCGTGGATCCTCGCTGCCAACGGCAAGCGGGTGCTGGTCACCGACTGGGACCTGGAATCGCCCGGGCTGCACCGCTTCTTCCACCCCTTTCTGGACGTGTCGGCGATCGGCGGCACCGCCGGGGTCATCGACCTGATCCGGGACTACGAGTCGGAGACCATCCGCGAGGCGGTACGGCCGGAGGGCTGGGTCGAGCAGTTCGCCCGGGTCAACCGGTACGCGTTCTCGCTGGCCTGGGAGTTTCCCGGCGGTGGCGGGCTCAACTTCCTCTCCGCCGGCCGGCAGAACGGCGACTACGCCGTTTCGGTGAACGGGCTGGACTGGGACACCTTCTATCACCGGTTGGGCGGGGCGCAGTTCTTCGAGGCACTCCGCGAGGACATGAAGCGCGAGTACGACTACACCCTGATCGACAGCCGCACGGGTCTCAGCGACGTCGCCGACATCTGCACCCTGCACCTGCCGGACACCCTGGTCGACTGCTTCACCCTCAGTGACCAGGGCATCGAGGGTGCCGCTCAGGTCGCCAGCGCCGTCGCCTGGCACCACTCACGCCGCGGCATTCGGATCCTGCCGGTGCCGATGCGGGTCGACCAGGCGGAGAAGGAGAAGGCCGACGCCGGACGGGCGCTCGCGATGCGCCGCTTCGCCGGTCTGCCCACCGAGATGACGGAGGCGGACCGGCGCCGCTACTGGGCGGCGGTGGAGGTGCCGTACCGGCCCTTCTACGCGTACGAGGAGACGTTGGCGACCTTCGGCGACGCGCCCGGCTCACCCACGTCGCTGCTGGCGGCGTTCGAGACGCTGACAGCGGAGTTGACAAACGGCGAGGTGCGGGCGATGCCGCCGATGGACGAGTCGGTGCGCGAGCGGGAGAAGGCCCGCTTCCGGCGCCGCCACAAGCTCCCCGACGACGACCTCATGCTCCGCTACGCCCCGGAGGACGCGGTCTGGGCGGAGTGGATCGAGCGGGTGCTCAGCTCGGCTGAAATACGGGTCGTCGACGGCACCCGGCCGATCGAGACCGACGCCCGCCCGCCGGCCCGTACGCTGACCATTCTCTCTTCGGCCTACGTGGCCCTGCCCCCCGCCGCGTTGCCTCCGCGGGACCCGACCGCCGACACCACTCCGCTCGCGGTCTACGTGAGCGATCTGCGGCCACTCGCGGAGTTCGCGGTGGCCTCCTCCACCCAACTGGTCAACGTCACCGCGGCGACCGCCGCCGAGCGGCTACTGCGGCTGGTGGGGCGCCCGTTGCCGCTCCGCGTCGACGGCCCGGCTGACGCCGGCCTGCGTTTCCCGGCCGCCGAGCCGGCCGTCTTCGAGGCCCCGAACCGCAACGCGCGGTTCACTGGACGGGAGAATGAGCTGGCCCTCCTGCGCCGACATCTGACCGGGCCGGTTGCCTTGCCGGTCGCGTTGCAGGGGATGGGTGGGGTCGGCAAGACCGAGCTCGCCCTGGAATACGCGCACCGGTTCAAGTCCGCCTACGACGCGGTCTGGTGGATCTCCGCTGGCGCGACGGAGTCGATCGGCGCCGACGTGGAAAAGTCGCTGGCGGCCTTCGCCGACCGGCTCGGCGTCGGTGGCAACACGGACCAGGCGGACAACGCACGCGCGGTGCTGGAGGCGCTCGGGCGCGGTGAGCCCAGGCGGTGGCTGTTGGTGATTGACAACGCCGAGGAGATGGCCCCGTTCGAGCGCTTCCTGCCGCGCGGTGGGCACGTGTTGCTCACCTCGCGCAACCAACTCTGGGGGGATCGGGCCACGCTGATCCAGGTCGACGTCTTCGCCCGTAAGGAGAGCGTCGCCCACCTGCAACGTCGGGTGCCCTCCCTCACTGAGCCCGAGGCGGACCGGATCGCCGACGCGCTCGGGGACCTGGCGGTCGCGGTGGCCACGGCCGGCGCCTACCTGGCAGACACCGGTACCTCGGTTGACGCGTACCTGGAGCAGATCGAGCGGCAAGGTCCCAGCGCCCTCTCCGTGGAGGCCACCTGGGATCTTTCGTTGGCGCGGCTGCGCGCGCAGTTCCCCGCGGCGTACCGACTGTTGCAGCTCTGCTCGGTGCTGGCCTCCGAGATAGACCTGGGACTGCTGTACAACGACGAGATGGTGAAGACGTTGGCGCCGTTCGATCCCGCGGTGTCGGAACCCATGATGATCGGGCGGCTGGTCCAGCGGATCAACCGGTCGGCGCTACTCACTATGAACATGTCCGAGCAACGGGTCCTGGTGCACCGGTTGCTCCAGGCGGTGGTACGGGGCGGGATGACCCCGGACGAGGTCGCCGACACCCGACACAAGGCACACCTGGTGCTGGGCAAGGCGTGGCCTGGCGGCGACGCCGACGATCCGCGTACCTGGGACAGGTTCCGGAGGCTCTGGCCGCACATCGAGGCTTCCGGCGCCATGGGCAGCAAGGACGAGTCGGTCCGGGAGCTGATGATCGACCGGGTGCGGTATCTGTGGCGTCAGGGAGAACTCGACGAGGCGAACGCGTTCGCCAAGGAGGTCGACGGGGTCTGGTCGAAGCGGCGGGCCCGCCTCTACGGCACCGAGGAGCTCGCCACGTTGCGTCGGCAGTTGCTGCACCTGCGCTTCAATCGTGCGAACGTGCTGCGGGCACTGGCCCACTACGTCGAGGCCCACGACCTGGACCAGGAGACTCACGAAGCGCAACGGGAGCTGCTGGGTGACCGGCATTCGCACACCCTGATGACCGCCGGCAGCCTGGGTGCCGATCTGCGGGCCCTCGGCCGCTACACCGACGCGATCGAGCGTGATCAGGAGACCTACGACGCGTGGAGTGAGGAGTTCGGCGAATACCATCCGCGCACGCTCTTCGCGGCCAACAACCTCGCGCACTCCTATCGCCTGGTGGGCGACTTCCGCTCGGCGCGCAGTCGGGACGAGGCGGTGTTCCAGCTCCGCCGGCAGGTGCTCGGCCCGGAACATCCGTACACCGTGCACTCTGCCGCGCAGCTGGCACGCGACCTGCGGGAGGCCGGTGAGTACGCCAACTCGGCCAAGATGCTGCGCACAGTGCACGAACAACTCGCCAGCCTGAAGGAGATCGGCAGCGAGGCGGGGGACACGCTGAACGCTCAGGTCAGTCTCGCGGTGTCGCTGCGGAGCGCGGGCCAGTTGGTGGAGGCAGCCGGACTGCTCGATGCGGCGTACCCGGTGCTCGAGGAGAAGTTCGGGCGGGACAATCCCGAAACGTTGATTTGCCGGGCAGCGCTGGTCGCGAATCTGCTGGCACTCGGCGACACCGGACGCGCGGTGGCCGAGGCGACACAGGTGGCAAGGATCTACGAGCAGCGGCTCGGGGCCACCCATCCGCACACCCTGGGTGCGCTCAGCAACCTCGCCGCGGCGCAGCGGGCCGTGGGCCGGACCGCGGAGGCCCGCGCGACGGCCGAACGGGCGGCCGGTGCCCTGCGCGAGGTGCTCGGCCCGGACCACCCGCACACCCTCGCCGCTGAGGAGAACCTCGGCATCTGCCGCGCCGAGGAGGGGGACCGGGACGCCGCGCTCGACCACCTCCGCGCAACCGCCGAGCGTTGGCTGGCCGCGTCCGGTTCGCGCCACCCGGACGCCCTGCGTTGCCAGGCCAACCTGGCGCTCGTCCTGCGCGAGAACGTGAGTGACCGGCCGCCGACGGTCACCGCCGAGGTCGTCTCGTTGGGTGAGGTCGTCGGGGCCGACCACCCGGGCGTGCGGGCGCTGCGGGATGGGCACCTGGTCGCCCGGATCATCGATCCTCACCCGTTCTAGCCCGTACGACACCAGGCCCGGCCTCACCGCGTCCCCACGGAGAAAACCGATGAACAACGATCGCGAAGGCCAGGTCGTCACCTTCTACTCGTTCAAGGGTGGAACGGGCCGAACGATGGCGCTGGCCAACGTGGCCTGGATCCTGGCGGCCAGTGGCAGGCGGGTGCTCGTCGCCGACTGGGACCTCGAGTCGCCCGGTCTGCACCGCTTCTTCCACCCGTTCCTCGACGCCGAGGCGATCCAGGGCACCAGCGGTGTGATCGACATGATCCGCGGCTACGAGTGGGAGACCACCCGGGTCGACGACCGGCCGGACCGCTGGATGGAGCAGTACGCCCGGGTCGGGCGGCATGCCTTCTCGCTGCGCTGGAACTTCCCCGACGGCGGCGGCCTCGACTTCCTCTCCGCCGGCCGGCAGAACAGCGACTACGCCGTCTCGGTGAGCGGCCTGGACTGGGACAACTTCTACAACCGGCTGGGCGGGGCGCAGTTCTTCGAGGCGCTGCGGGCGGACATGAAGCGCCAGTACGACTTCACCTTGATCGACAGCCGGACGGGGCTGAGCGACGTTTCCGACATCTGCACCCTGCACCTGCCGGACACGCTGGTGGAGTGCTTCACCCTCAGCGACCAGAGCATCGACGGTGCGGCCCGGGTGGCGCACTCGGTACGGGACCGGTATCGCCGGCGGGACATCCGGATACTGCCGGTGCCGATGCGGGTCGACCAGGCCGAGAGGGAGCGTGCCGTAGCGGGTCGCCTGCTGGCCATGCGCCGGTTCGCCGGGTTGCCGGCGGGGATGACCGAGGCGGAACGACGGCGATACTGGGCGACGGTCGAGGTCCCGTACCGACCGTTCTACGCGTACGAGGAGAAGCTTGCGACGTTTGGTGATCCGCCCGGTTCGCCGTCGTCCCTGCTGGCCGCGTTCGAGGCGTTGACCGGGATCCTCACCGACGGGGCGGTGACCGCGCTGCCGGCGATGGACGAGTCGGTACGGGAGCGGGCCAACGCCCGCTTCCACCGACGCACCGAGGCGATCGACGACCAGATCGTGCTCCGGTACGCGCCGGAGGACGCCATCTGGGCCGAGTGGCTGGAGCGGGTGCTCAGCTCGGCCGGGCTGCGGGTGGTGGAGCGCACTGCCGCCGTCGGGTCCGCCGGTACGCCGGCCCCGTGCACACTGACAGTGGTCTCGCCGGCCTACCTGGCGACGTCGCCCGGCGGTATGCCCGACCGGGACCCGAGCACCGGTTCGACGGCCCTGGCCGTGTACGTCGCCGACCTGCGCCCACTGGCCGAGTTCCCGTCGCAGAGCTTCACCAACCTGGTCAATGTGAGCGCCGCGACCGCCGTGGAGCGGGTGTTGCGGCTGGTCGGTCGGCCGGTGCCCTCGTCGGCGGACGGCCCAGCGGGTGGGAGTGCCCGTTATCCCGGCACCGAGCCGTTGATCTTCAACGCTCCCAACCGGAACGCCCGGTTCACCGGCCGGGAGGACGACCTGGCGCGGCTGCGCGCACAGTTGCAGAGCGAGGGCAGCGCGGTGGTGCTGCCGGTCGCCCTGCAGGGCATGGGCGGCGTCGGTAAGACGCAGGTGGCCCTGGAGTACGTGCACCGGTTCAAGGCCGCGTACGACGTGGTCTGGTGGATCGTGGCGGACCCGCCGCAGTTCGTCGACACCGCCCTCGCCGACCTCGCCGGTCGCCTCGGCATCCTCGCCAGGCCGACCCTGCCCGACACGGTCCGGTCGGTGCTCCAGTTGCTCGGCCGTGGTGAGCCGTACGAGCGGTGGCTCGTCGTCTTCGACAACGCCGAAGAACTCGACCAGATCGAGCCCTTCCTGCCGCAGGGCCCCGGGCACGTTCTGCTGACCTCCCGCAACCGCGCCTGGGGTGACCGGGCGAACCCGATCCAGGTGGACGTCTTCGACCGCACCGAGGCCGTCGCGCACCTCGCCCAGCGGGTGCCCACTATCAGCGCCGAGCAGGCTGACCGGGTGGCCGAGGCGCTCGGCGACCTTCCGATCGCGGTGGCCGCGGCGGGGGCCTGGCTCGCCGACACCGGCACGTCAGTCGCCGACTACCTGCGGCAGATCGAGCGGCACGGCCCCAGCGCCCTCTCCGTGGAGGCGACCTGGGACCTGTCACTGAACCGGCTGCTGGAGCAGGCGCCCGCCGCCTACCGGCTGTTGCAGCTCTGCTCAGTGCTGGCCCCGGAGATCGCCCTCGAACTCATCTACAGCGACGAGATGGCGGCGGCTCTCGTGCCGTTCGACCCGTCGGTGTCGGAGCGGCTCGTGCGCGGTGCCCTGGTCCAGCAGATCAACCGGCTGGCGCTGCTCAAACTCGACGTCCAGGGCGGTCGGGTCCAGGTGCACCGGCTGTTGCAGGCGGTGGTCCGCGACCGGATGACCGACGACGAGATCACCGCCGCCCGACACCAGGTGCACCTGGTGCTGGCCGCGTCCCGGCCCCGCGGCGAGGTGGACGACCCGACGACCTGGGCCCGGCTGCGCATGCTCTGGCCACACCTGGAGGCTTCCGAGGCGCTGACCTGCCCGGACGAGTCGGTGTGTCAGCTGCTGATCGACCGGGTCCGCTACCTGTGGCAGCGCGGCGGCCTGGACCAGGCCGACGACTTGAGTCAGGAGGTGGACGACACCTGGACCGCTCGGCTCGGCGACACGCACGACGAGGTCGAGGCGTCGGTGTTGGGCCGCCAACTGCTGCACCTGCGGTTCAATCGAGCGAACATCCTGCGTAGCCTGGGCCGGTTCGACGAGGCCCGGGACCTGGACGAGGCGGTGCTGGCCGAGCAGAACCGGCTGCTGGGTCCGCTGCACCCGCACAGCCTGATGACCTCCGGCGGCCTCGGCGCTGACGTGCGGGCGCTCGGCCGCTACGCCGAGTCCCTGGAACGGGCCAGGTCCACCTACGCCTCCTGGCTCGAGGTGTTCGGCGAGGACCACCCCCGGACACTGAATGCGGCCAACGACCTCGCCGTCTCATACCGGCTGCTCGGCGACTGTCGGTCGGCCCGTCGATGGGACGACGAGGTGCACCAGCGGCGCCGGCTGGTGCTCGGCCCCACGCATCCGCACACCCTCGTCTCCGCCATGCGCTTCGGTATCGACCTGCGGGAGGCTGGCGAGTACGACAGGTCGGTCGCCCTGTTGCGCACGGTGTACGACACGTACTGCGAGGTGCTCGGGCCGGACGACGGCCAGAGCCTCGTCGCTCAGGTCAACCTGGCGGTGTCCCTGCGCAGCTCCGGTCGGGGCAGCGAGGCCGCGCCGATGTTCGAGACGGCCCACCGCGAACTCGGCGAACGCTTCGGTCCGGACAACCCGGACACGGTGGCGTGCCGGGCGAGCCGGGCGGCGAACCTGTTGGCCGTCGGCGATGCGGCTCGGGCGCGGACCGAGATGCTCGCGGTCACCCAGGCGTATGAGGAGGGTCTCCGGCTCGGCCCGGAGCACCCGCACACCCTGGCCACGCTGAGCAACATCGCTGCCGCCGAGCGCGCGCTCGGCCGCAGGTCGCAAGCCCGCGCGTCGGCTGCCCGGGCGGCCGCTGAGCTGCGCAAGGTACTCGGCCCCGACCACCCGCACACCCTCGCCGCAGAGGTGAACCACGCGGTGTGTCTCGCCGAGGAGGATGACCGGGTGTCGGCGTCGGACCGGCTGCGGGAGACCGCCGCGCGGCTGTCGGAAGTGCTCGGCACGGACCACCCCGACACGCTGCGCTGTCTCGGTGATCTCGCCCTGGTGTCGAGGCACGTCGGCGGCGGCGCTCCTGTGGAGGACCTCGGGGCGGTGGCGGACCGGCTGGCCGAGGTCATCGGCCAGGAGCACCCGAGCGTGCAGACCCTGCGCGAAGGGCGGCTCATCGTGCGGGTGATCGAACCGCACCTGTTCTGATCGGAGGCGCCAGTTCGGGTCGGGCGCGCCGGCCGGGGCCGTGGACCCTCACCATGGGGCGCCGGGCCAACGCCGCCGGACGGGACAATGCCGGTCGGACATGCCCCCGGACCGGGCCGCTACCCTGGTAGCCCGAGGGGAAGGGGCACCAACAGGGTGGCTAGGACCTACAACGTCGTCACGTACGGCTGCCAGATGAACGTGCACGACTCCGAACGCATCTCCGGCCTGCTTGAGCAGGCGGGATACGAGCGCGCACCCGCTGGCGACGACACCCCGGACATCGTGGTCTTCAACACCTGCGCCGTGCGGGAAAATGCGGACAACCGGCTCTACGGCAACCTCGGTCGTCTGCGCCCGGTGAAGGACAAGCACCCCGGGATGCAGATCGCGGTCGGCGGCTGCCTCGCCCAGAAGGATCGGGGCGACATCGTCCGCAAGGCCCCCTGGGTGGACGTGGTCTTCGGCACCCACAACATCGGCGCGCTGCCGGTGCTGTTGGAGCGGGCCCGGCACAACGCCGCCGCCGAGGTGGAGATCCTGGAGTCCCTCGACGTCTTCCCGTCCACGCTGCCCACCCGCCGCGAGTCCACGTACGCCGGCTGGGTGTCGATCTCGGTGGGGTGCAACAACACCTGCACGTTCTGCATCGTGCCGGCACTGCGCGGCAAGGAGAAGGACCGGCGCCCCGGCGACATCCTCTCCGAGGTGCGCGCGCTGGTCGACGAGGGCGTGCTGGAGGTGACCCTGCTCGGTCAGAACGTCAACTCGTACGGTGTGGAGTTCGGCGACCGGTACGCGTTCGGCAAGCTGCTGCGGGCCTGCGGCGACATTGACGGCTTGGAGCGCGTCCGGTTCACCAGCCCGCACCCGAAGGACTTCACCGACGACGTGATCGCCGCGATGGCCGAGACGCCGAACGTCTGCCACTCGTTGCACATGCCGTTGCAGTCCGGTTCCGACGACGTGCTCCGGGCGATGCGCCGGTCCTACCGTTCCGAGCGCTACCTGGGGATCATCGAGAAGGTCCGCGCGGCGATGCCGGACGCGGCGATCACCACCGACATCATCGTCGGCTTCCCCGGTGAGACCGAGGCCGACTTCCAGCGCACCCTGGACGTGGTCCGGGAGGCCCGGTTCTCCTCGGCCTTCACTTTCCAGTACTCGAAGCGGCCCGGCACCCCCGCCGCGACCATGGACGATCAGCTGCCCAAGCAGGTCGTGCAGGAGCGCTACGAGCGGTTGGTCGCCTGCGTCGAGGAGATCACCTGGGCGGAGAACAAGCGCCTCGTCGGTGAGACCGTCGAGGTGCTGGTCGCGGTCGGCGAGGGCCGCAAGGACGAGCGGACCGGCCGGATGTCCGGTCGGGCCCGCGACGGTCGACTTGTGCACTTCGCGACCGAAACCGCCGACGGGGAGTCCCTCGCTGGTCAGATCCGGCCGGGCGACATCGTGCACACCACGATCACGTACGCCGCGCCGCACCACCTGAACGCCGACGGAGCGCCGGCGGCGCACCGGCGCACCCGGGCCGGTGACGCGGCCGAGGCGGGTCGCTCCCCGCGTACCCCTGGGGTGTTGCTCGGTCTTCCGACGATCGGCGCACCGCCGGTCGTGGCTGCCCCCGCCGCTGGCTGCGCCACCCACTGACCGCACGGAAGGGCCCCTGGACGAGGGGCCCTTCCGCGAAGGCTGAGTCAGACGGTGATCCGGCCGGCGCCGGCGCCCGCAGTCACAATGGACTTGACGTTGCTCGCGGTGTCCAGCTGGTAGGAGTACGGGATGCTGGCCACGCTGCCGCCGGCCTGGCCGGTGGGCGAGTTGACGAAGTGGTTGTTGCGGGCGACCAGGCTGCCGGGGCCCGAGTCGCCCTCACCGAGGTGGTACGGGTCGTCGACGTTCTCGAAGTAGTTGCCCTCGACGAGCACCCCGGCGTTCTCGGTGGACGCCACGCCGTAGCCGCCGTTGGCCCGGTAGTAGTTGTTGTACACGTGCACCGGGTTGCCGAAGCGCACCCGGGGGTTGCGCTGGTTGCTGCCGTCGAACCAGTTGTGGTGGTAGCTCACCCGCAGGTGACCGACGTCCTGGCTGGCGTTGTCGTCGCTGTGACCGAGCAGCATGGTCTTGTCGTGGCTGAAGACCCGGTTCCACGAGACGGTGACGAAGTCCGAGCCGCGCTTGATGTCGACGGCGCCGTCGTACCCGTTGCTGAAGCTGTTGTGGTCGATCCAGATGTTGGTGGCCGACTCCTGCACGTTGATCGCGTCGTCGTTCCAGCTGCGGAAGGTCAGGTTGCGGATGATCACGTTGCGGTCGCCGCTGACGTTGAACCCGCAGCCGACGATGGTCGCGCCGTAGTTGCCGAGGATGGTCTTGTTGGACCGGACCCGCAGCATGCCCGAGCAGGTGATCGTTCCGGACACCCGGATCACCGCGGCGCCGGTCGCGTTCAGCGCGCTGGTCAGGGCCGAGGCGGTGGTGACGGTGGTGGTGGCCGCGTTGCCGCCACCGGTGGTGCCGCCGTTCTGGGTGGCCCAGCCGACCAGGGCCGACGGCGCCTGAGTGCTGGGCGGGGGAGTGCTCGACGGCGGCGGGGTGGTCGGCGGCGGAGTGGTCGGCGTGGCGCTGCCGGTGCAGGCGACGTTGTTCAGGCTGAAGCTGCTCGGAGCCGGGTTGCTGGAGCTGTTCCAACTCGCGTTGAAGCCGAACGTGGCGCTGGCGTTGGTCGCCAGGTTGCCGTTGTAGTCGACGTTGGTCGCGGAGACCTGGCTGCCGCTCTGCGAGGCGGTGGCGCCCCACGCCTGGCTGACCTGCTGACCGGCCCCGTACGACCAGCGCAGCGTCCACCCGGAGACCGGGTCGCCGAGGTTGGTGACTGTGACGTTGCCGGTGAATCCGCCCGGCCACTGGCTGGCGACCGAGTAGGCCACCTGGCAGCCGGCGGCCGCCTGGGCGGACACGGAGGTCAACAGCCCGGCGGTGATCAGGGTGGCGGTGGCTGCGGCCGTGGTGGCGATCAGCGTCATTCGACGCCGTCCTGTGCGCATGCTGCTTCCTTTCGATGAGGCGGACGGAGGTGTCGCGACGCCCATGCCCGTGGGCGGCGAATCTCGGCCGGGACCAGTGGTCCTCGGGCCCGCCAGTGCAGGTTCGTGAGGGAAAGCGGCTCCCGCGCTCGCGCTCACCGACGAAGAGGCAAGCGCTTTCCCGATAAGAGCATAGAAGGATCTGAATGTAAATGGCCGGGACGGCCGATGCGGTGCGCACCGGCCGTCCCGGCAGCAGCGCACCGGCCGTCCCGGTGGATCAGCAGCTGGTGCCGCTGAGTTTCACAGTGCCCGGCGCGCTGGCCGTGCCGTTGGCGGTGAAGCCCACGGTGACCGACCCGCCCCCCGGCAGGGACGGAGCGTGGCTCGGAGCCGCCGCGGTGACCGTCGTACCGGACTGCGTGACTGTGGCGTTCCAACCACTGCCCAACGTCACCCCCGACGGCCAGCTCCAGGTGACCGACCACGGGTTCACCGCACCCGAGCCGGTGTTCTTCACTGTCAACTCGCCCTGGAAGCCGCCCTGCCAGGCGTTGACCTGCCGGTAGGTGGCCGTGCAGGCGCCGGCCGGCGGGTCCGTCGGCGGGTCCGTCGGCGGCCCGCTGGTGCCGCCACCGGACGGCGCGATCAGGTACGGCTGGAGGATCGCCTGCTTGGCGGTGTTGACATTGGTCCAGTCGTCAAGCGCGATACCGCCGGTGTCACCCGAGTTGGGGTTCCACGACCAGTAGGTGAAGGACATCCCGGTCACCCCGGTCCCGGTGTACGCCATCAGCTTCTCCAGCCACACCTTGTCCTTCGGGTCGACCAGGGTGCTGCCGAACTCGCCCATCATGATCGGGGCGATGTTCTGCTTGTAGAGGTAACCGAAGTACTTGTCCCAGATGGCCGGCATGTTCGCCGGGTAGTCCGGGGCGTCGAACCAGGTCTGCCGGTACACCGAGGTGGCGTACTCGTGCGGCGAGTAGACCAATCGGTTCGCCACGCTCAGCCGGACCGGGAACTGACCCGCCTTCGACAGGTTGCCGCCCCACCAACCGCAGTCCTCGTCGTTGCTGGTGTCGCCGTCCCAGACGTTGGAGAGGCCACCACTCGGGCAGCTCACCCCCTCCACGAAGATCAACCAGTTGGGCTGGACACCGAGGATCGCGTTCCCGGCCCGCTCGGCGGCGAGCCGCCAGTCCCGGGTGGTGTCGCCACAGCCCCAGCACGCGCCCGTGGCCGCCGGGTTGGTGCCCTCCGCGTGCGGCTCGTTGTGCAGGTCGGCACCGATCACCGTCGGGTTGCCCGCGTACCGCTGGGCGAGCATCTTCCAGTCGTTGATCCAGGTCGCCTCGGAAACCGTCGACGTGTACCAGAGCGGCGACTGCCCTGCCGCCGTCGGCCGGTGCCGGTCCAGGATGATCCGCATGCCCTTGCTGCCGGCGTAGTCGATCACCTTGTCCAGGATCTGCAACGGCGACAGCCCGATCAGGTCCGGGTTGACGAAATCGTTGATCCCACTGGCGGTCGCACCCGGCTTCAGCGCGTCGTTCGAGTACGGCACCCGCAACGTGTTGTAACCCAGACGGGCCATCGTGTCGAGTTGTCCCCGCCACGGGTTGTTCGACCACAGCCCGTGGAAGGTCTTGTTGTCGGTCTCCATGCCGAACCAGTTGATGCCGGTCAACCGGACCGTCGCACCGGTGCTGTCCACGATCTGGTTGCCACTGGTATGCAGATAACCCGTACCGGTGCCGGCGGCCACGGCAGGGCTGGTGCTGACGGCGGCGGCGAGGAACACGCCAGCCGCGACGGTGACGAGCGCGGTGAGCGCGCCGCCGAGAGCTTTCGGACGGAACAATTCGAGCTCCACTTCGGAGGTCCGGCGCCGTCCATGAACGACGCCGGCGCGCGGCCGTCCGCACGTCACGGTCCCTTAGGGGTACGCGGACAGTGCGCGACGGCCCATGTCACGCGGACGTGGTCACTCGCGGAAGCTCACCGGCGACCCTCGACGGCGGATGTTCCGCCTTCGTCGCCCTCGCGCCGGTGGCCCTACCTGGCTCCGTCGCTCATTCTGATCAGCCCAGGTCAATGCGTCAACCTGCACCGTCGCGCCGCTGGATCGAGCGTGACCTTGACGGCCGTGGGCGGGGGCGGACACGCGGGAGCCCCCGGTCCCGAGCGGGACCGGGGGCTCCGGACGTCGTCAGCTCAGCCGGCGGCCTGCTCGGCGAGTTGGAGGAACTGCCGCTTGGAGGCGAGGGCCTGCTCAGCCTCCTTGATCCGGCGTGCGTCCCCGGCGCTCTGCGCCCGGGCCAGCCGGTCCTCGGCCTCCGCCACCTGCGCCCGCATCTGGGCGAGCAGCGGGTTGTCCTCCTTGGTGGTGCGGCGCCACGCCGAGTCCATCACGTCACGGACCTTGTCGTCGATGACGCGCAGTCGACGCTCCAGCCCGGCGGCCGCCTCGCGGGGGACCCGACCGGCCTCGTGCCACTGGGCCTGGATCTCCCGCAGCTTGGCCTGGGCGCCCTTCGGGTCGGCGTCGATGTCCAACGCCTCGGCCTCGGCGAGCAGGGCCTGCTTGCGCTCCAGGTTGCCGCGCTGCTCGTTGTCCCGTGCGGAGAAGACCTCGCTACGCCGGCTGAAGAAGGCGTCCTGCGCACCCCGGAACCGTTCCCAGAGCTTCTGCTCGGCCTCCTTGGAGGCGCGCGGAGCGGCCTTCCACTGGGTCATCAGGTCCTTGAGCTGGTTGGCGGTGGCGGCCCAGTCGGTGGAGTCCGCGAGCTTCTCCGCTTCGGCGACCAGCTCCTCCTTGGCGGTCTGGGCCTGCTTGCGCTGCGAGTCCAGGGAGGCGAAGTGGGCCCCGCGACGGCGGGTGAAGCCGTCCCGGGCGGCGGCGAACCGCTTCCACAGCTCACCGTCGGCCTTCTTGTCGACCCCGCGGATGGTCTTCCACTCGTCGAGGATCTCCTTGAGCCGGTCCCCGGCGGTCTTCCACCCGGTGGACTCGGCGGCCAGCTTCTCGGCCTCCTCGACCAGCGCGGTCTTGCGGGCCAGGGCCTCGCCGCGAGCGGCGTCCCGGGCGGCGCGCGCTTCGCCGGCCTTCTCCTCGGCGAGGGTCGCCAGCTTGTCCAGGCGGGTGGCCAGCGCGTCGATGTCGCCGACCACGTTGGCCTCGGGCAGCGAGGCACGGATCCGTCGGATCGTGCTCAACGAGTGCCCGGCGTCCGCCGCACCCGACTTGAGTCGCGCCTCGGTCAGGTCCACCTCGGTCACCAGGTCGGCGAAGCGACGTGCGAAGTGAGCCAGGCCCTCCTCCGGTGCTCCCGCCTGCCAGGATCCGACCACCCGCTCTCCCTCGGTGGTCTTGACGTACACGGTGCCGTCCGCGTCCACCCGTCCGAAGGCAGTCCAGTCGCTCATGTGCCCATCCTCGTTCTCCCGGCGTCGAGGGATCGATCCCCCGTCGCCGCCACGGCGCAGCCAAGTTGCTTCCGGCATTGTCACAGGTCCGACCCGGTCCGCGTCGAGCGCCTATCGCCGACCGTGACCATACGGTGTCCTAGGGGCCGAATGACCGGATCGGCGCGGAGACGCACCGGGGATTCCCGCTACGGTGGACGGGTGCCACTGGTCGCCGCCGCCGTCTGCCCGCATCCGCCCCTGCTCGTGCCCGAGGTGGCCGGCTCCGCGGCCCCGGAGTTGGACGATCTGCGGGCGGCCTGTGACACCGCCGTACGCCGGCTGTTGGCCGCCGATCCGGACATTGTGGTGCTGGTGGGCACCGGCCCGGTGACCGGCCCGATCCACACCCCGGCGACCGGTTCTCTCCAGCCCTGGGGTGTCGACCTGTACCTGCCGTTGGTGCCAGGCCTTCCGGACCGGGGTGCGCTGCTGCCGTTGAGTTTGACCATCGGCGCGTGGCTGCTGGCCCGTCACGACACCCGACCGCCGGTGACCGCCGTACAGGTGGCCGCCGACGCCGGCACGGCCGAGCTGGCCGCGCTCGCCGACGAGGTCGGCGCCGCCGGTGACCGGGTGGCGTCGCTGGTGCTCGGGGACGGGTCGGCCTGCCGGGGAGAAAAGGCACCCGGGTACGACGACGCGCGCGCCCTCCCGTACGACCAGGGGGTTGCCGCGGCGCTGGCGGACGCGGACCTGGACGCCCTGCTCGACCTCGACCCGGTGGTGTCGGCGGAGCTGAAGGCCGCCGGTCGCGCCCCCTGGCAGGTGCTCGCCGGCGCGGCCCGCGCGGCCGGTGGTGGGTGGCGCGGCGAGTTGCTGCACGACTCCGCCCCCTACGGGGTGGCCTACTTCGTGGCGTCCTGGGAGCGGGTGTGACAGGCATGGTCGTCGCGGTGGTCGGCCCGACCGCGGCCGGCAAGTCCGCGCTGAGCATCGCGTTGGCGCAGGCCCTGGACGGCGAGGTGGTCAATGCCGACTCGATGCAGCTCTACCGGGGCATGGACATCGGCACCGCCAAGCTGACCCTCGCCGAGCGGGACGGGGTGCCGCATCACCTGCTGGACATCTGGGAGGTCACCGAGCCAGCGAGCGTCGCGGAGTACCAGCGACTGGCCCGGGCGGCGGTGGACGACATCCTGTCCCGGGGGCGGGTGCCGCTGCTGGTCGGTGGCTCCGGGCTGTACGTGCGAGCGGTGCTGGAGCGCTTCGAGTTCCCCGGCACGGACGCGGCGCTGCGGGAGCGGCTGGAACGGGAGTTGGCCGAGGTCGGCCCGGCCCCGCTGTACGCACGGCTGCGCGCCGCCGACCCGGTCGCCGCCGAGGGCATCCTGCCGGGCAACGGCCGGCGGATCGTGCGGGCCCTGGAGGTGATCGAGCTGACCGGCGCGCCGTTCGCCGCCTCGTTGCCGCAGCCCACGCCGTACTACCCGTCGGTGCAGCTCGGCGTCGACCTGGACACCGGCCTGCTGGACGAGCGGATCGCGCTGCGGGTCGACCGGATGTGGGCCGACGGTCTGGTGCCGGAGACCCGTGAGCTGGTCGGGCGCGGCCTGCCCGAGGGGCGGACGGCGAGTCGGGCGCTGGGCTACCAGCAGGTGCTGCGCCTGCTCGCCGGTGAGCTTACCGAGGCGCAGGCGCACGACGAGACGGTCCGGGCGACCCGGCGCTTCGTCCGCCGGCAGCGGTCCTGGTTCCGCCGCGACCCGCGGATCCACTGGCTGGACTCGACGATTCCGGACCTGATCGGGGCCGCCCTGCGTCTGGTGCCGGCGGCTGCGCGATGATGGGGCTGTGGAGTTCACCAAGGGCCACGGCACCGGCAACGATTTCGTCCTCCTTCCCGACCCGGACGGCCAGCTCAACCTGACCCCGGAGCTGGTCGCGGCGCTCTGTGACCGACGTCGGGGCATCGGCGCGGACGGCGTGCTGCGGGTGGTCCGCGCGGCCAAGCATCCGGACGGCGCGGGTCTGGCCGGCGAGGCCGAGTGGTTCATGGACTACTGGAACGCCGACGGCTCGTTCGCCGAGATGTGCGGCAACGGCGCCCGGGTCTTCGTGCGCTACCTGCTCGACACCGGGTTGGCCACGCCCGCCGGCGCGGCGCTGCCGGTGGCCACCCGGGCCGGCGTCGTGCGCGCGCTGGTCGAGGGCGACGCCGTGTCCGTCGAGATGCGCCGACCCCAGGTGTACGACAGCTCCGCCGCCACGCTCGGCGGACTGACCATGGCCGGTGCGGTGGTGGACGTCGGCAACCCGCACCTGGTCTGCAGGCTGCCGGCCGGCGTGGAGCTGTCGGCGCTGGACCTGACCGTCGCGCCCGGGTTCGACCCGTCGGTCTTCCCGAGCGGGGTGAACGTGGAGTTCATCGTGGCGGGCGACCCGGTCGACGGCACCGACGAGCACACCCTGATGCGGGTGTACGAGCGGGGCAGCGCCGAGACCCTGTCCTGCGGCACCGGTGCCTGCGCGGTGGGAGCGGTGGCGCTGCGCGACGCCGGCCGGGACACCGGCGTGGTCGCGGTCGACGTGCCCGGCGGCCGCGTGACGGTCACGGTCACCGCCGACTCCTGCTGGCTCTCCGGCCCCGCCGTCCTGGTGGCCACCGGCGAGCTGGACCCAACAACGCTCCGCCCCTGATCCCCACCCCCACCCCACCCCCAGGTGCACCGCGTCGATCATGAAGTTATTGCCAGTCAGCTCGGCGTGTCACGGCAATAACTTCATGATCGACGGGGGAGAGGGCGGGGCCGGGGGGCCTGGGTGGGGTGGGGGTGGGGGGTTACGGGGTGGCGCTGGCGTTTGCCGCTATCTCGGGGAGGTCGGCGGGGCCGGGGTCGGCGGCCGGGAGCGGGCTGGGGTTGTGCGCGGCGGCGCGCACGGCGGCGGCGACCGCCGGGGCGACCCGGGAGTCGAAGACGCTCGGCACGATCACCGTCGGGTTGATCTTCTCTTCGCCGACCACGTCCGCGATGGCCCGGGCGGCCGCGAGGGCCATCTCCTCGGTGAACTCCTCGGCGTGCGCGTCCAGCATGCCGCGGAACACCCCGGGGAACGCGAGCACGTTGTTGATCTGGTTCGGCTGGTCCGAGCGGCCGGTGGCGACCACGGCGGCGTGCTTGCGCGCCTCCCGGGGGTCGACCTCCGGGTCCGGGTTCGCGAGGGCGAAGACGATCGAGTCCTTCGCCATCTGCGCGATGTCGTCGCCGGTGAGCAGGTTCGGCGCGCTGACCCCGATGAACACGTCGGCGCCGCGAATCGCGCCGGGCAGGTCCCCGGAGTAGTTCTCCTTGTTGGTGTTCTCCGCCAGCCACTGCCACGCCGAGTTGAGCCCGGTCAGCCCGCGGTGCAGGGCGCCCTCCCGGTCGTACGCGATGATGTCGCCGACGCCCTGGCGCAGCAGCAGCTTCATGATCGCGGTGCCGGCCGCGCCGGCTCCGGAGACGACCACCCGGACGTCCTCGAGCCGCTTGCCCACCACCCGCAGCGCGTTGGTCAGCGCGGCCAGCACGCAGATCGCGGTGCCGTGCTGGTCGTCGTGGAAAACCGGGATGTCCAGCGCCTCGCGCAGCCGGGCCTCGATCTCGAAGCAGCGCGGCGCGGCGATGTCCTCCAGGTTGATGCCGCCGTAGGCCGGCGCGATCGCCTTGACGATCTGCACGATCTCGTCGGTGTCCTGGGTGTCCAGCACCACCGGCCAGGCGTCCACCCCGCCGAAGCGCTTGAACAGCGCGGCCTTGCCCTCCATCACCGGCAGCGACGCGGCCGGGCCGAGGTTGCCCAGGCCGAGCACCGCCGAGCCGTCGCTGACCACAGCGACGGTGTTGCGCTTGATGGTCAGTCGCCGCGCGTCGGCCGGGTTCTCGGCGATCGCCATGCAGACCCGGGCCACCCCCGGGGTGTACGCGCGGGACAGCTCGTCGCGGTTGCGCAGCGCGACCTTCGAGGTCACCTCGATCTTGCCGCCCAGGTGCAGCAGGAACGTCCGGTCCGACACCTTGCGCACGTCCACGCCGTCCAGCGCGGTCAGCGCGTCGACCACCTGGTCGGCGTGACCGGCGTCGGCGGTGTCGCAAGTCAGGTCGACGATCACGTGGGTCGGGTCCGAGTCCACCACGTCCAGCGCCGTGACGATCGCCCCGGCCTCGCCGACGGAGGTGGTGAGCCGGCCGATCGAGGAGGCGTCCGCGGTCACGGCGATCCGAATGGTGATCGAAAATCCGGCGCTGGGCATTCGGGTGATGGCCACGGGATCCCTCCGTAACGGCTGTGCGGCCGATCGGCCGCCGCCCGCATTTCTACCGGGTTGTCGCGGCCGACCAGCATTCGCCCCCACTTTTGGCGACCTTCACCATGGGCATATAGCAGGTGCGTTCGGCGTTGTGTCATGTCAGGATTACGTTCTACTTATCAAAACGGACAGGAGAACCGCTTGCGAGACCAGGAGAGCTTTGTCCCCGTCGAGGACGAGCTCGACGACGTCACCACCGGCGAGATGGAGCTGTCGGAGCGGCAGTCCCTCCGACGCGTCCCGGGCCTGTCAACCGAGCTCACCGACGTCACCGAGGTGGAATACCGCCAGCTGCGGCTGGAACGGGTCGTCCTGGTGGGCGTCTGGACCGAAGGCACCGTCACCGACGCGGAAAACTCGCTGGCCGAGCTTGCCGCGCTGGCCGAGACCGCCGGTTCGCAGGTGCTCGAAGGGCTCATCCAGCGTCGTACCCGACCCGACCCGGCCACGTACATCGGCCGTGGCAAGGTCGACGATCTTGGCGCGGTGGTGCTCTCCACCGGTGCCGACACGGTCATCTGTGACGGTGAGCTGTCCCCGTCGCAGCTGCGCAACCTGGAGCAGCGCACCAAGGTCAAGGTCGTCGACCGCACCGCGCTGATCCTCGACATCTTCGCCCAGCACGCCAAGAGCAAGGAAGGTAAGGCGCAGGTCGAGCTGGCCCAGCTCCAATACCTGCTGCCCCGACTGCGCGGTTGGGGTGAGACGCTCTCCCGGCAGACCGGTGGTTCCGGCCGGGGTGGCGGCGCCGGCGGCGGTGTGGGTGTTCGTGGTCCCGGTGAGACCAAGCTGGAGACCGACCGGCGGCGCATCCGTCACCGCATCTCCCGGCTGCGTCGCGAGATCAAGAGCATGAAGACGATACGCGTGACCAAGCGCGCCCGGCGTTCCCGCAACGCCGTTCCCGCGGTCGCCATCGCCGGCTACACCAACGCCGGCAAGTCCAGCCTGCTCAACCGCCTGACCGGTGCGGGCGTGCTGGTGGAGAACGCGCTGTTCGCCACGCTGGACCCGACGACCCGCAAGGCCACCGCCTCGGACGGGCGGCTCTACACCCTCTCCGACACTGTCGGCTTCGTCCGACACCTCCCGCACCAGATCGTCGAGGCGTTCCGCTCGACGCTGGAGGAGGTCGCGGAGGCGGATCTGGTGGTGCACGTCGTGGACGGCACCCACCCGGATCCGGAGGAGCAGGTCCGAGCGGTCCACGCGGTGCTTGCCGAGGTCAGCGCGGACCGGCTCCCCGAGCTGTTGGTGGTCAACAAGACCGACGCGGCCGACGAGGACACTCTGCTGCGGCTCAAGCGGCTCTGGCCGGACGCGATCTTCGTGTCCGCCCACTCCGGGCGCGGCATGGACGAGCTGCGCGCGGCCATCGAGGAGCGGCTGCCGAGTCCGGCCGTGGAGGTCCGGGCCGTGCTGCCGTACGACCGGGGTGACCTGGTGGCTCGGGCGCACCGCACGGGTGAGGTGCTCAGCACGTCGCACCTGCCGGAGGGCACTCTGCTGCACGTCCGCGTCGGCGCGGAGCTGGCGGCGGAGCTGACGGCCTTCGACGTGGAGCGGCAGGGGCAGGCGGCCGGCAGCCGGTCCTGAGCGGCCACGGCGTCATCCATCGGAAACGCGTGGCATGCGACACTGGCCGAATGCGCCGCGTTGTTTCCTCGGTCACGGTTGCCCTCGGCCTGCTCGGGGCAACCGTGGCGCTCGCCGGAGTCGCCGCAGCGGCTCCCGCCCCTGGGGCGTCCGGGCCGCCCGCCGCGAACCCTGGCCAGAAGCGATGCACGATCACCGACGAGCGCCTACGGGAGCTGTCCGGGCTGGTCGCCACCAAGAGTGGCTACATCGTCATCAACGACGGCACCGACGTCGCGGCGCGCAAGCGGGTGTTCTTCCTCGACAGCAAGTGCAAGATCTCGAAGGAGCCGGTCCGCTACTCGGGGCAGGGTCCGTTCGACACCGAGGATCTCGCCCTGTCCAAGGACGGCCGCACGCTCTGGATCGCCGACACCGGTGACAACCCCGACTCGAAGGAGCGCCGCAGCCGCGTCGCGCTCTGGTCGATGCCGGTCAGCGGCACCAAGGAGCCGACGCTGCACCGGCTCTCCTACCCCGGAGCCAAACCGCACGACGCTGAGGCGTTGCTCATCGGCGACGACGGAAAACCGCTGATCATCACCAAGGTGACCAGCGGCAAGGCCGAGATCTACACGCCGTCGGCGGCCCTCAAGAGCGGCGACACCGACCCGGTGCCGATGCGTAAGGCCGGCGAGATCACGCTGCCGAAGACCCAGACGGAGAACACCCTCAACACGTTCGGCCGGATCGCCATCACCGGCGCATCTCGGGCACCGGACGGCTCCCGGGTGGTCCTGCGCACGTACGCGGACGCCTTCGAGTTCGACGTCACCGGTGGCGACATCGTGGGCGCGCTCACCACCGTCAAGCCGCGGGTGACGCCGCTGGCCGACCCGTTCGGCGAGGCCATCAGCTACACCTCCGACGGAAAGTCGTTCCTCACTGTCTCCGACGCGGGCCGGTTCACCGAAGACGAGCCGCTCGACATCCTCGGTTACACCCCGTCGACGTCGACCGCCGTGCCGCTGGCCGCCGAGGACGGCGCCAAGCCGGCCGCCTCGAAATCCTGGACCGACGGGCTGAGCCTCGACGACATCACGTACCTGGTCGGGGCGGTCGGGCTGATCGGCCTGCTGTTGGTCGCCGCCGGAATCTTCGGCATCGTTCGCGCCCGCCGTCGGCCGCCGACCGCTGACGCGTCCGACCCGTCGGAGCCGGGCGGTGAGCCGTTCGGCCCACGCGCGGGCCGTGCCGTTGACGGGTTCCCGGCCGACGATGACCGCAGGGGTGGCGTCTACGGGGGCGGCGCGCCGGCCGGCGGCGCGGTCTACGGCGCTGGTGCGGGTCGCGGCGGTCCGGCCCCGGCGGGTGGTGCGGGTCGCGGTGGCCCGGCCCCGGCGGGTGGAGCCGTGTACGGCGGTGGCGGCCGGCCGCCCTCGGCTGACGGTGGCTACGGTGCGCCGCGACCGGACGGCGGCGGTGCTGGCGTCTACGGCGGCGGCGGACGTCCCCCGGCCAGTGGCGGCGGACGTCCCCCGGCTGGCGGCGGTGGCCGTCCCCCGGCCAGTGGCGGTGGTCGTCCCCCGGCTGGTGGCGCTGGCCGTCCGCAGGGCGGCGGTGGCCGTCCTGGCGGTGGCGTGTACGGCGGCGACGGCGGTCAGCCCGGTCGCGCGGAGCCGCCCCGGCGCGGAGGGCAGGAGCCCGACTACCGGGGCCAGCGGCCCGGCCGGCGCCGCGACGACGACGCGCCGATAGATCCGTACGGGCAGTATCCCGGGGGCGGTCGCGGTCCCCGAGGCGACCGTTACTGATCGGACGCTGAGGCGTTCACCGGCCCCTGACGAGCGGTGCGGGTGAGCGCCGTCGGGCACCCACCCGCCGATCGGTCAGATCCGGCGCAGCACCGCCACGACCCGGCCCATGATGGTGGCGTCATCGCCGGGGATCGGGTCGAAGGCCGGGTTCTGCGGCATCAGCCAGACGTGCCCGTCGCGCCGCCGGTAGGTCTTCACTGTCGCCTCGCCGTCGAGCATGGCGGCCACGATCTCGCCGGAGTCGGCGGTCGGCTGCTGCCGGACGACCACCCAGTCGCCGTCGCAGATCGCCGCGTCGAGCATCGAGTCACCCTTGACCTGGAGCATGAAGACCTCGCCCTCACCCACCAGCTCGCGGGGGAGCGGGAAGATGTCCTCCACGGCCTGCTCGGCGAGGATCGGCCCACCCGCGGCGATCCGACCGAGCATCGGCACGTACGCCGGGGTGGGCCGCTGTGCCCTGGACAGCTCGTCGTCGATCGCCTCGCTGGGGGCCCGGACGTCCACCGCGCGCGGCCGGTTCGGGTCGCGGCGGAGGAAGCCCTTCTTCTCCAGCTCCTTGAGCTGGTAGGCGACGCTGGACGGCGACACCAGGCCGACCGCCTCGCCGATCTCGCGGACGCTCGGCGGGTAGCCGTGGCGCTCCACCCAGTTGCGGATGAACTCCAGGATGCGGCGCTGGCGGGCGGTCAGGTCGACCGTCGCCGGGTCGGGGAAGGTGCTGACCACCGGGGTGACCGCGCGCACGGCGGGCTGGCCCGTCCGGCTGCGCGCGGCGCTGCGGCGTCGGGTGGCCGGGGGGCCCGCCTCGGTGATCTGCTGCGGGCTCTTCGGCCGGCTGGCCCGGTCCTCGGTCACGTCCGTCCTCCCTGGTCGGCGCTGGGTGCCTCGTCGGCTCGTGGTGCGTGCGGTGGTGCCACGTTGTTCATGACCGTATAGGTGAGATCAGTCATTTTCAAACATCTGTACGACCTCTCACCGGCGTGTCGGGGTGAAAAAGCGCTCCGGTCGTACGGATGTTCTGATAAATGGTACGTCAGGTAGCACTGGTGTTCGATCCTGGACCATTTTCCGGCGGTGTTCGGCCGGCTGGCCGGTAACCCGGGCGGCATCGTGACGTTGGGTCTTCGGGCGTTGTGCGGTGCGTGGATGACCGGATGGTCCGTGACGCGCCGGACACGCCGGCCAACTTGACCCGGCTTCCCCAGCGACATACGGTCGACCCCTAGATGTAGTAGTGACACGGGCGTAAGTTGCCTACAGGTTGGGTCTGACTACCGACCGCACTCCCGTAACGTTGATCACGGCGGGCGTCATCCGAGGATGGCACCGTCGTGGTGAGTCGTGCCCCGGGGGTGTCCGGTCTGCTCGCAGTTGATCATTTTTTGGAGGTGGGCGATGCGGTGTCCGTACTGCCGGCACGCTGACTCCCGGGTGGTCGACTCGCGGGAGGCCGACGACGGCCAGCTCATCCGACGGCGGCGTTCCTGCCCGGAGTGCGGCAAGCGGTTCACCACCGTCGAGGAGGCGGTCCTCGCGGTCGTCAAGCGCAGCGGGGTGACCGAGCCGTTCAGTCGCACGAAGATCATCGGCGGGGTGCGTAAGGCGTGCCAGGGCCGGCCGGTGGACGACGACTCACTCGCGCTGCTCGCGCAGCGGGTGGAGGAGACGGTCCGGGCCAAGGGTGCCGCCGAGATCCCCAGCCACGACGTGGGCCTGGCGATCCTGGGTCCGCTACGCGACCTGGACGAGATCGCCTACCTGCGGTTCGCCAGCGTCTACCGCTCGTTCGACTCGCTCGCCGACTTCGAGCGCGAGATCGAGACGTTGCGGGCTGCGGCGCGAGCCCGGGAGCAGGGCCGGGCCGATGCGGTTGAGGCCGCCGGCCGTACCAGCTGAGTCTTCACAGTTTTTCGAGAGATTGGGACGCGCGGTGGGTGACCGCGCAGACGAGGGGGGCGACGGCGTGACAACTAGCCGTTCACGAAGCAAGGCAGGCGCGGGGCTGAAGATCGAGCGGGTGTGGACGACCGAGGGGGTCCACCCGTACGACGAGGTCTCCTGGGAGCGCCGGGACGTCGTGATGACGAACTGGCGGGACGGCTCGATCAACTTCGAGCAGCGTGGGGTGGAGTTCCCGGAGTCGTGGAGCGTCAACGCGGCCAACATCGTCACCACGAAGTACTTCCGGGGAGCGGTGGGGACCCCGGAGCGCGAGTGGTCGCTCAAGCAGCTGATCGACCGGGTGGTCACCACCTACCGCACGGCGGGTGAGGAGTACGGCTACTTCGCCAGCCCGGCCGACGCCGAGGTCTTCGCGCACGAGCTGACCTGGATGCTGCTGCACCAGGTGTTCAGCTTCAACTCGCCGGTCTGGTTCAACGTCGGCACGCCGTCGCCGCAGCAGGTCAGCGCCTGCTTCATCCTGGCCGTCGACGACTCGATGGACTCGATCCTCGACTGGTACAAGGAGGAGGGGCTGATCTTCAAGGGCGGCTCCGGCTCCGGAGTCAACCTGTCGCGCATCCGCTCGTCCCGTGAGCTGCTCTCCTCCGGCGGCACCGCCTCCGGCCCGGTCAGCTTCATGCGCGGCGCGGACGCCTCGGCCGGCACCATCAAGTCCGGCGGCGCGACCCGCCGGGCGGCCAAGATGGTCATCCTCGACGTGGATCACCCGGACATCGAGGAGTTCGTGGTCACGAAGGCGCGCGAGGAGGACAAGATCCGCGCGCTGCGTGACGCCGGGTTCGACATGGACCTCGGCGGCTCCGACATCGTCAGCGTGCAGTACCAGAACGCCAACAACTCGGTCCGCGTCTCCGACGAGTTCATGTCGGCGGTCGAGAACGGTAAGGGCTTCGACCTGCGCGGCCGGCTGGACGGCTCGGTGATCGACACCGTCGACGCCAAGAAGCTGTTCCGCACCATCTCCCAGGCCGCCTGGGAGTGCGCCGACCCGGGTCTGCAGTACGACGACACGATCAACGACTGGCACACCTGCCCGGAGACCGGGCGGATCACCGCGTCGAACCCGTGCTCGGAGTACCTGCACCTGGACAACTCCTCGTGCAACCTGGCCTCGCTCAACCTGATGAAGTTCCTCCGCGCCGACGGTGGCTTCGAGGTGGAGAAGTTCGTCAAGTCCGTCGAGTTCGTCATCACCGCGATGGACATCTCGATCTGCTTCGCGGACTTCCCGACCGAGAAGATCGGTGAGACGTCCCGCGCCTACCGGCAGCTCGGCATCGGCTACGCCAACCTGGGCGCCCTGCTGATGGCCACCGGCCTGCCGTACGACTCGGACCAGGGCCGCTCGGTCGCCGCGTCGATCACGTCCCTGATGACCGGCACCGCCTACCGCCGTTCGGCCGAGCTGGCCGGCGTCGTCGGCCCGTACGACGGCTACGCCCGCAACGCCGAGCCGCACAAGCGGGTCATGCGCAAGCACGCCGCGGCCAACGACGAGATCAAGCCGACCAGCCCGGTGGCCACCGCGATCGTCCGCGAGGCGACCAAGCAGTGGACCCAGGGCAACAAGATCGGCGACAAAAACGGTTGGCGCAACGCGCAGGCGAGCGTCCTCGCCCCGACCGGCACGATCGGCTTCATGATGGACTGCGACACGACCGGCGTGGAGCCGGACCTGGCGCTGGTCAAGTTCAAGAAGCTGGTCGGCGGCGGCTCGATGCAGATCGTCAACCAGACGGTTCCGCGCGCCCTGCGCAGCCTCGGCTACCCCGAGGAGCAGGTCGAGGCGATCGTCGAGCACATCGCCGACCACGGCCACGTGGTGGACGCCCCCGGCCTCAAGCCGGAGCACTACCCGGTCTTCGACTGCGCCATGGGGGAGCGGACGATCGCCCCGATGGGTCACGTGCGGATGATGGCGGCCATCCAGCCGTTCGTCTCCGGCGCCATCTCCAAGACGGTCAACATGCCGGAGGCGGCCACCGTCGAGGACGTCGAGAAGATCTACTTCGAGGGCTGGAAGCTCGGCCTCAAGGCGCTGGCGATCTACCGGGACAACTGCAAGGTCGGCCAGCCGCTCTCGGTGGCCAAGTCCAACAAGGCCACCGAGCCGGCCGCCGTCGAGGCGGCACCGGCCGCGCCGGCCACGGTCGAGAAGGTCATCGAGTACCGGCCGGTGCGTAAGCGCCTGCCGAAGAAGCGCCCGTCCGAGACGGTCAGCTTCTCCGTCGGTGGCGCCGAGGGCTACCTGACCGCGTCGTCCTATCCGGACGACGGCCTCGGTGAGGTCTTCCTGAAGATGTCCAAGCAGGGCTCGACCCTGGCCGGCGTGATGGACGCCTTCTCGGTGGCCATCAGCATCGGCCTGCAGTACGGCGTGCCGCTGGAGACGTTCGTCAGCAAGTTCACCAACATGCGCTTCGAGCCGGCCGGCATGACCGACGACCCGGACGTGCGGATGGCGGCCTCGGTGATGGACTACATCTTCCGTCGCCTGGCGCTGGACTTCCTGCCCTACGAGCGTCGCGCCGAGCTGGGCATCTTCACCGCCTCGGAGCGGGCCGCGCAGCTGCGGGCCGAGGCCGACGCGGAGGCCGCCGGAGTCACCGGCGCCGAGCTCACCGCGATGGCGTCGTCCGCGCCGGTGGAGACCCCGGCCAAGCCGGAGGCTGTCGCCCAGCCGGCCCAGGAGATGGCCGATGTGGCCGCCGCCAAGCCGGCCCCGAGCGTGGGTTCCAGCACCGAACTGCTGGAGGCCGTGATCGGCAAGGCCGCCGACGCACCGCTCTGCTTCACCTGCGGCACGAAGATGCGGCCCGCCGGTAGCTGCTACGTCTGCGAGGGCTGCGGCTCCACCAGCGGCTGCAGCTGACGTACCACCGCACCACCCGCGAGCGCGGCAGGGACCACCTGCCGCGCTCGCGGCGTTTCCGCCCTCCGCTGGTTACTGGTTCGCTCGCTCGGCGGCGCGCACGGCGTTGCGGAACAGCATCGCGACGGTGGTCGGACCGACGCCGCCGACCCGGGGCGTGATGGCGCCGGCGACCTCGGCGCACGCTTCGTCCACGTCCGGTAGGAGCCGCCGCCCGTCGTAGCGGACGCCGGCGCCGATGACGACGGCGCCGGGCTTGACGTGCTCAGGCTGAACGATCCCGGGTACGCCGGCGGCGGCGACGAGGATGTCGGCGCGGCGGGTGTAGCGGGGCCAGTCCGGCACGCCGGTGTGTACGACGGTGACGGCGGCGTTGGCGGTCGGGCGCTTCTGGGCGAGCAGCATCGCCAGGGGCCGGCCGAGGGTGGCGCCGCGGCCGAGGATCACGACCTCACGACCCGCGACGGGGATCTCGTAGTACGCCAGGAGGGCTTCGATGCCGGCGGGGGTGCACGGCAGCGGGCCGGGCAGGCCGACGGCGAGGCGCCCCATGTTCAGCGGATGCATGCCGTCGACGTCCTTGTCCGGGTCGATGGTCTGCAACGCCGCGTCGTAGTCCAGATGCCCCGGCACGGGGTACTGCACGAGCAACCCGTGCACGCCCGGATCGGTGTTGAACCGGGCAATGGCCTGGTGCAGTTCGGTCTGGGTGGCGGTGGCTGGCAGATGCACGTGCGGGGAGGCGAACCCGAGCGCGGCGGCCTGACGCTGCTTGATGGCGATGTAACCGGCGCTGGCGTCGTCGTCGCCGACGAGGATGGTGGCGAGGCTCGGTGTGATGCCGCGGTTGCGCAGGCGGGCGGCAGCGGCGGCGGTCTCGGCCAGGACGGCTTCGGCGACGGGTGCACCCGGCAGGAGCCGGGCCGTGCCGGACGGGGTGTGGTGCTCGGCGGACTCGCTGGTCGTGGTCATGACGGTTCCTCGACGCAGGCGCCCAGGCGGTCGACGCCCGCGAGAGGCTCCCCGATGGTTCCACCATCCCCGTGCCGCCAGTCGCCGGTGGTTCGATAATGCCGCATCACCAGGGCGGTTGCCCAGTTGGACCAGCAGCGCCGCCGCCAGCGCCGGGCAGACCCGCACCGGGGCATGCTGCCGAACATCGGTATACCTCACGGTCATATTTATGACCCTGAGGTATACCGCTTGTCGGGATGATGCCGCCGACGGAGCCGGGCGGGCAGTTCGGTAACACTCGTGCTCCGCCTCACGAAGAAGGGGTGTGAAGGCTACGAGGGAGGACGGCCTGTGAATGAGCCGAGCCAAGCCGATGACGACATCTCCGGCATCGGAGCCGATCCGGTGGCCTTCGAGGTCTTCTACCGGCGGCACCTGGAGGCGGTGGGCCGGTTCGTGGCGCGGCGGGTCGACGACCCACACCTCGCCGCCGACCTGACCGCCGACGTGTTCCTGGCGGTGATCGAGTCGGCGGCCGGCTACCGGTCGGAGCGGGGTAGCCAGATCGGCTGGCTGTACGGGGTGGCCCGCAACGTCATCGGCGACGAGCGGCGTCGGGCGGCCCAACGGCTGCGGGTCACCGGCCGACTGGCCGGACGACGGGACCTCGGCCCCGATGACATCGCCCGGATCGAGGAGCGGATCGACGCCGAGTCCGCGGCTCGCCGCACCCATGGGGCGCTGAGCGAGTTGCCCGAGGGCACCCGGACGCTCGTCGAACTCGTCGCCGTGGACGGCCTCACCGTCGCGGAGGCGGCGACAGTGCTCGGGATGTCACCGGTCGCCGCTCGGGTCCGCCTGCATCGTGCCCGCCGCGTCGTCCGCGCCGTGCTCGCCCGCCCGGTCACCACCCTCGCCTGATGAGACGGAGATGACGATGAACGAGACGGAACGGTCGCCGCAGGGTTTCGAGGAGCAGCTCCTCAGGGATCTGACCGCACACGTGGCCCAACGGGCCGAGGTGGCGTCGGCGGCCCGTCCCGCCGGACGACGTACCCGGTTCCTGCGCGGTTGGCGCCTCGTCGGAGCGTTCGGGCTGGCGGTGACGCTGACCGCCGGTGCGTTGGCGGTCCAGACGATCAGGGTGGGCGACCAGCCGCCGCCGACTGCCAGCGCGTCGGAGATCTTCCATCTGGCGGCCGACGCGGCCCGGCAACAGCCGGAGCTCACCGCCCGACCCGATCAGTACGTCTTCACGGAATCCCTGGTGACGATCCGGGACCTGCCGGACACCGGGCCTTACCAGACCGTGCGGAACCAACTGTGGCAGTCGGCCGGCGGAGTCGCGTACACGCAGGGACGCTACCGACCGGAGAACGACCCGAACGGGTGGGGCGAGCTGCGGGTGCTCCGCATGGGCGATGCCGCCGATCCCACTAAGGACCTCGACGCGTTCCAGCCGCCCGCGTACCACGGCGACCTGCCCACCGATCCGGACGAGCTGCTGCGTCACCTTCGGGAAAACCCGGTCGACCTGCATCTTCCCGAAGGAGCCGATGAGGAGGCCCTCTACGGGGACGAGAGCATGGTGTACACCACCGCGCGGTGGATGCTCCGTGGCTACGTGCCACCCCGCGCGCTGGCGGCGCTGTTCGAACTGTTGGCACGGGAGCCCGGAGCGGTCGTCATATCGGGCGACGTGGTGGACGCCGCCGGTCGGCATGGGGTGGCGATCCGGATGCCCGGCGTGATCGGTGGCAACGAGGACTTCCTCTTCGACCGCGACACCCACGTCTTCCTCGGCCGCCGTGGAACGATCGTGCGCGACGGCAAGGAGTCCCTGTACGACTCTGTAGCGCTGCTCCGCATCGCAATCGTCGACCGGCCGGGCCAGCTGCCCTGAGCCGCTCCAGCCCTGGCCAGGCCGGTTGTGTCGGACCGGTCAGGGCTGGGCGAACAGGGGCCCGTAGTTCGAGCGGAACATCTGCTCGCCGAGGCGGCGCATCACCAGGTCGCGCAGCGCGGGCGGGAGCCCGGTGGCCTTGTCCCGGCGATGGGTCTGGCTGAGCACCCAGTCGGTACGCGGGCGGCGCCGCGCCTCGTACCCGCGCAGGGCCTCGGCAACGGACCCGGCGGTGGCCAAGGACGTAGCGAGCACGACCGAGTCCTCCACTGCCATCGCCGCGCCCTGGGCCATGTTCGGCGAGGTGGCGTGGGCGGCGTCGCCGATCAGCAGCACCGGCCCCCGGGACCAGGAGTCGAGCACGACCTCCTGGTTCGGCCCGGCGTGCAGGGTGCTGTCGTCGTAGTCGAGGGCCTTGAGCATGGTGGTCACCGGCTCGGTGAACGTCGCGGCCAGCTCGTCGCGCCAGCCGGGCCGGTCGGCCACCGGGCCGTCGTTGTAATAGCAGTACGTCTGCTCGGCGCTGATCGGGATGGTCAGGAACTGCCTGCCGCGTCCCAACTGCACCGACCAGACCGGCTCGTCGTCGACCCGGGGAGCGACCCACCGGTACGCGTACTGGCCGAGGTCGCGGGCCGCCTGGCCGTCGAAGGCGAGCCGGCGGACCGTCGAGTTCACCCCGTCCGCGCCGAGCACCAGGTCGTACCGTTCGGTGGCACCGTCGTCGAACTCGACGGCGACCTGGTCGCCCTCCGCGAGGAGCGCGACCGGTTGGCGGCCCCAGTGGATCGGGGTGTCGCCGACGCCGGCGAGCAGAGCCTGGTGCAGTTGCGCCCGGGGCAGCGACACGCACGGCCCGACGCCCTGCCACAGCGCGGCCACGTCGATGTCGAAGAGACGACGCCCGCGCTGGTTGGCGCTGCGCTGCCGGGTGATCTCCACGGAGACGTCGGCGACCGGCTCGGCCAGACCGAGTACGTCGAGCATCCGGGTCGCGTTGCCGGTGAGGTAGATGCCGGTGCCGGAGTCGGTCGGCCCGGATGCCCGCTCGACCACGTCGACAGTGGCACCCCACTCGCGTAGCGCGGCCACCGTCGCCAGTCCGGCGACACCTCCGCCGACGATCAGTACCCGGATACCGTCACCCCGCACGACACGTCCCTCCCCGTTGCCCCTGCGCGAACCCAGCTGAGCTGCTGCTCAACGGTCCAGCCGCCGCAGCACTCTACGAGGCGGGTGAGCCAGCGCACGGGAACGGGGGCTGAAATACCGAGGAATGGGCTGCGACGATGAGGCATGACGACCGCTGAGACGTACGCCGAGTTCGGCAGCCGCGAGGCGCGCGGGGTGTCGCCCACGTATGAGCGCCTGTCGCAGGCCGTCGCCCGCGACGACGACCTGCTCACCCTGCTCGACGGGCTTCCGCCGGCCAAGCGGCAGCCGAATTTGCTGTTCGGCGTCGTTCGCTGGCTCGGCGGCCCGGTCGACGACCCGGCCGCGTTCCACGACCACGTGGTGACGCACTGGCCGGCCATTGAGACGCAGATGCTCACCCGGGCGACCCAGACGAACGAGGCGGGCCGGTGCGCTGTCCTGCTGCCGGTGCTCGCGGCGTTGCCGCAGCCCCTCGCCCTGCTGGAGGTCGGTGCGTCGGCCGGGCTCTGCCTCTACCCCGACCGGTACGCGTACCGCTACGGCGACCATCGGGTCGGCTCCGGTGAGCTGGTCTTCGACTGCGCGGCCGACGGGTTGACGCCGCCGGCCCGCGTACCCCAGGTGGTGTGGCGGGCCGGCCTGGACCTCAACCCGCTCGACGTGACCGACAGCGACGACGTGTCCTGGTTGGACGCGCTGATCTGGCCGGAGCATGCCCACCGGCGGGCCCGGCTGCGCGCCGCGGCGGCGGTCGCCGCGGCCGACCCGCCGCTGCTGGTCCGCGGCGACCTGGTGGACGACCTGCCGGCGCTGGCCGCGCGGGCGCCGACCGACGCGACGCTGGTGGTCTTCCACACGTCAGTGCTCTATCAGGTGCAGCCCCCGCGCCGCGACGCGTTCGTCCGGTTGGTCCGCGAGCTGCCGGGGCACTGGGTGGCGAACGAGGGGCCGGAGGTGCTCCGGTACGACGGGCTGCCCGACCCGCCGAGCGACGTGCTGCACAACGTCCTCGCGCTCGACGGAAAGCCACTGGCCTGGGCCAGAGGCCACGGCCAGGCGCTGACCTGGTTCGGCTGACGTCACCAAGCCGCTCTTTCGACGCGGTCAGCTCAACGAGCCGGCTCGGGCATCCGGTGGCGCAGGGCCCGGATGAACCAGTCCACCGCCGGCGCCGTCGCATCGCCGGTCGACCAGCCGTTGACCACCGCCAACAGGTCGAGGTAGCGGTCCCGGCGGGGGTCGTTGGCCAGAACCAGTCGGTCGAGCAACCGCCGACGCAGGTCGGCCTCGTCGGAGTGAGCGTGCAGGCTCGCGTACCGGTTGGTGACGGCTGCGACCAGCGGATCGGCGTCCGGGCTGGCCGGGTCGAGACCGGCGGCGAGGGCGGGGGCCACCGCGTCCCGTACCACCGCGACGGCGTCCGGGCGGGGCAGGCCCGGGACGACGTGGTCGGCGGCGTGCTGCCGCGTCAGCCGCCGCATCCGGGCCCGGAAATCCGGGTCCCGGCACAACTCGGCCAGCTCCAGCCATGCCTCGACCTGCTCGGTGCTGGGGTCGTCGGGAAGCTCCGGTGTCATCGAGACGATCACACCCGGGTACGCGGGCTGGTCGCCGAGGCCGGCGAAGACGCTGTCCAGGAAGTCGGTCACCAACTGCCCGCGTTCGCGGGTCGTGAGCTGGGCCAGTCGGTGCAGCTCGTCCACCTCGGTCGGGCCCGATCCACGCCGCGCCGCGACGGTGAGCACCGCCTGGCGCAGCCGCAGCACCCGGATCTGCACGGCCAACGCCTGGGCGTGTGCGGCGGCGACCTCGGGCAGGGGCACCTGGTGGTCCACCACCCGCCGGATGGTGGCCAGGTCCAGGCCCAGGTCACGCAGCGTCCGGACCAGCTCCAACCGGGCCACGGCCGCCGGGCCGTACCGCCGGTAGCCGGCCGGGCTCCGGTCCGTCGGCGGTACGACCCCGCTGTCGGCGTAGTACCGGATGGTCTTGACGCTCAGGCCGGTCCGTCGGGCCAGGTCGCCGATCGTGTGAAACGTCTGCCCGCTCATGCCCCCACCCTCGCGTCTCCCCCCGGTGGAGACTCAAGCACCATCCGGACCGGCGAGGAACGCCGCGACCGGCGCGGTGAACGCCTCGGCGTCGTCCAGCCATGGGTAGTGCCCGCCGCCCGGCTGAACGACCAGCTCAGCGCGGGGGATCAGCTCGGCGAACTGGGTCACCAGGCCCGGCGGTGCGGCCAGGTCGACCGCGCCGGCGAGCAGCAGCACCGGGCCTCGATGTGCGGCGAGCGCCCGCACGGGTGGCCGGCGGATCGAAGGCGCCTTCGGAGCTGAAGATCCCCGCCAGCTGCTCGTTGCGCTGACCGGACTCTGCGGCCTGGTGGATCTGAGCGGCCGTGTCCCACCGGCCGTACAAGAACGGCGCGATCTCCTGCTTGGAGTCTGGCCCGGCTCGACCCGCGAGGATGGACTCCAACGCCGCCGCTGCCACCGGAAACCACGGCTCGCCGGCCCGGGCCTCGGTGACCTCCTGGCGGTGCGCGGCGGTCACCTCCAGCCCAACCGCTCGGATGCTCGGGTTGACCAGCGCGAGTCGGCCCACCCGATCGGGGCGCCGGGTCAGGTACTGCAGAGCCAGGTTGGCGCCGGCAGAGTGCCCGAGCAGATCCAGCCGGTCGAGGCCCAGGTGTACGCGCAGCGCCTCCACATCGTCGACCATGCGGTCGCAGCGGTACGTCGAGACGTCCGCCGGTGCCGCCGAGCGACCGGTGCCTCGCGGATCGAGGATGAGCAGCGTCCGGTGCGCGCCCAGACCTCCGAGGTCACCGAGGTACGCGGAGTCGCGCATCGGCCCGCCCGGCAGGCAGACCAGCGGGTCTCCGACTCCGACCGTCCGGTACGCGAGGGTGGTCCCGTCGATCGCGGTGAAGGTGGTGATCATCGGTCAGCGGACCCGCTCGTGGCGGAGCAGGACCACGCCGTTGCCGAAGACCCGGCTCTCCACCAGCCGCAGACCGGCCGGGGTCTCGGCGTCGGGGAAGAGTCGACGGCCCCGGCCGAGCAACACCGGGTGGATGTAGATCCGGTACTCGTCGATCAGGTCGTGCCGGGCGAACGTCTTGGCCAGGTCGGCCCCACCGAGCGCCAGGTCGCCGCCCGGTTCGGCGGTGAGCTTGCGGACCTGCTCGACGTCGACCTCGTGCACGACAGCGGCGTTCCAGTCGGCGTGGTCGAGGGTGCGCGAGTAGACGATCTTCGGCATGTCCCGCCAGATCCGGGCGAACTCGCGCTCCGGGCCGCTGGCGGTCGGGTCCTGATCGGCGGTCGGCCAGTAGGCGGCCATCAGCTCGTGGCTGACCCGGCCGCTGAGGAACCCGCCCATCGGGGCGATCACATCGTTGAAGTGCTGGTGCAATTCCTCGTCGACCTGGTGCCAGCCGATGTCGCCGCCCGGGCCCTCGAAGAACCCGTCCAACGACAGACTCATCTGCACAACGATCTTCCGCATCGTTTCCCCTCCGTATGCGTCGACGGGTGTCGAACCCGATCGTCGTCGGACCGTACGACGAAACGACCGCTCGCCGCGACGACGCCGGGGCATGTCGCCGGATCCCAGGCGACGGGAGGCCGACCACGAACCGTCCCTAGACTGCTGCGGGTGACCGGAGAGCGACGACCCCTGGCCGACCGGCCGCTCACCGAGCCGCACCCGTCCCGGCTGCCGTCCGAACACCCCGACCGGGCCCGGATCCTCGCCGCGCACACCGCCGCGTTGGCCGCCGGTGAGGCCGGTTACCTCGACCCGGCGAGCGGGCTGTTCGTGCTCAGCGCCGGGTTCCTGGCCCGCCGCGGCACGTGCTGCGGGCGCGGCTGCCGGCACTGTCCGTACGTGGACGATCCACCCTCGGAACAGGCGTAGACGAGGACTTCCGCGCGACACCGACACCCCGTACGGTGTCCGACGGACATGTGGCGGGCGCCTTCCGCCGTCGGTCGGCGAGAGGGTGGAGTGTGCGCGGGCGGATCGTGATCGCCGGGCTTGCCGGGCTGCTGGTGAGTGGCTGTGCCGACGAGGCGGAACCGGCGGCGGTGCCACCGCCGGTGCCGATCGCGGTGGACGTGGCGGCGGCCTCCTCAGGCGGCGCCTGCCGTCTGCTGGACTTCGCGGTGATCGAGCAGGTGGTGAAGGTCCGCTTCGACGTGGCGGCGGCCAGCGAACAGGGCGACACCCACACCTGTGTGGTCCGGGCCGCGGGTGCCACCCTTCCGGAGCTGACACTCAGCGTGACCGAGACCACTATCGACAAGGCCAGCTTCGGCGCGGACGTGGTGCCGGACAAGGCGGCGAAGGTCACCGGGCTGGGTCAGCAGGCGTACAAGCGGACCACCGCCGCGGCGAGCGGGCACGGGCCGGTCGCCGAGGTGGGCTGGCTGGCCGGCGACGGACGGCTGGCCACGGTGAGCTGGACCACGGCCCGTGGCAGTGAGCGCTCGGCGGTGGAGAAGGTGACCGGTGACCTGACCGCGTTGGCGAAAAAGGTGGACACCCGGGCGTTGTGACGCCCGGGTGCCCGATTGATCAGTTGGCGGCGACGAAGACCCGGGAGGCGACCTCGCGGGGCAGCCGCACCCGGTCACCGGAGCGGTCGATCGACACCCCGTCGCGCTCCTGGGCCACGGTCACCGTGGCGCCCGGGTCGACACCAGCGGCGTGCAGTTGGCGCAGCACGTCGGCGTCCTTCTGCACGCTCTCGCAGATCCGGCGCACCACGACCGACCCGGAGAGGCCGGGAAAGGCCAGGTTGCGCTCGCCCTCGGCGGCCTCGGTGGTCTCCGCCGCCGGCGAACCCAGCTCCTGAAGCCCGGGGATCGGGTTGCCGTACGGGGAACGGGTCGGCCGGTTGAGCAGGTCGTAGACCCGCTTCTCCACCGCGTCGCTCATCACGTGCTCCCAGCGGCAGGCCTCTTCGTGGGCCTCCTCGTAGGGCATGCCGATGACGTTGACCAGCAGCAGCTCGGCGAGGCGGTGCTTGCGCATCACGGACACGGCGCTGCCGCGACCCAGGGCGGTGAGCGTCAGGTGCCGGTCTCCCTCGACGGTGAGCAGGCCGTCGCGCTCCATCCGGGCGACGGTCTGGCTCACTGTGGGGCCACTCTGCTGCAGCCTTTCGGCGATCCGGGCACGCAGCGGTGGCACCCCCTCTTCTTCCAACTCGAGGATGGTGCGCAGGTACATTTCGGTCGTGTCGACCAGGTCGTGAGACTTCATGAGATCAGCGGCCCTCCGGTGCACGATGTTACCTCGGGGAACGGCTGGTGACCTTCGCCGAACCGCGTGCCGTCTACGCGGATGGTGTTGGATGGTCGCCATGTCCGGTACCCAGGAGCCGTTGGTCGAGGTCGACCGGCTCGTCGCCGAGCTCGACCAGGCCGATCCGCCCACCCTGCTCGACGTCCGCTGGCGGCTCATCGGCCCGCCCGGGCGCGACGACTACCTCGCCGGCCACCTGCCCGGGGCGGTCTTCGTCGACCTGGACACCGCGCTCTGCGGGGCGCCGGGCGCCGGCGGCCGGCACCCGTTGCCCGACCCGGCCGCGTTGCAGGCCGCACTGCGGGCCGCCGGCGTCCGCGCCGGTCACCCCGTGGTGGTGTACGACGGCGGCGACGGCCTGGCCGCCGCGCGGGCCTGGTGGACGCTGCGCTGGGCGGGTCACCGGCCGGTGCGCCTGCTGCATGGCGGCTACCCCGCCTGGCTCGCCGCCGGCCGGCCCGTCTCCACCGACGCGCCCGCCCCGACCCCCGGTGACGTCGTGGTGCGCCCCGGTGACCTCCCGGTGCTCGACGCCGGGCAGGCCGCCGCGCTGGCCGCCGCGGACGACGCCGTGCTGCTCGACGTACGGGCGGCGCCCCGCTACCGGGGCGAGGTCGAGCCGATCGACCCGGTAGCCGGGCACGTGCCGGGAGCGGCGAACCTGCCCGCCGGGGAGTACATCGGGCCGGACGGCCGTTTCCTGGCCGCCGACCTGCTGAGCGAGCGGTTCGCCGCCGCCGGGGTGACCGAGGGGCGGGCCGTCGGGGCGTACTGCGGCTCGGGGGTGACCGCCGCCCAGGCGGTGCTCGCGCTGCACCTGGCCGGCCGCACGGACGCCGCGCTCTACGTTGGATCGTGGAGCAACTGGGTGGCGGACCCGGCCCGACCGGTCGCCTCCGGGTCGACACCCGGCCGCTGACCAGCGCGTGCGGTGGGCCGGCGCCGATCCTCGTGCGACGATGGGCTCATGTCCGACGACACGGTTGTGGTGTGGGACGAGTCGCTGCTCGCCTACGACATGGGTGACCATCCACTCGACCCGGTCCGGGTGGAGCTGACCATCGCGCTCGCCCGCGAGCTGGGCATCCTGGCTCGACCAGGGGTGCGCATGGTCAAGCCGGAGCCCGCCGACGATGCCCTGCTCACCAGGGTGCACGCGCCGGCCTACCTCGCCGCGGTGCGCAACGCGCCGCGCGACCCGCTCTTCGCCGGGTACGGGCTGGGCACCTCCGACAACCCGGTCTTCGAGGGTATGCACGAGTCCAGCGCGCTCATCGCCGGCGCGACGGTGGCCGCCGCCGAGGCGGTCTGGCGCGGCGACGCCCGACGGGCGGTGAACGTGGCCGGTGGGCTGCACCACGCGATGTCCGCCCGAGCCTCCGGCTTCTGCGTCTACAACGACCCCGCGGTGGCCATCGCCCGCCTGCTCGACCTGGGCGCCGAGCGGGTCGCGTACGTGGACGTCGACGTGCACCACGGCGACGGAGTGCAGGACATCTTCTGGAACGACCCGCGCGTGCTGACGGTCAGCGTGCACGAGACCCCGCTGGCGCTCTTCCCGGGCACGGGTTTCCCGGACGAGACGGGTGGGCCGGGTGCGCAGGGCACCGCGGTCAACATGCCGTTGCCGCCCGGTGTCGACGACAGCGGCTGGCAGCGCGCGTTCCACGCGATCGTGCCGTCGGTGCTGCGCGCGTTCCGGCCGCAGGTGCTGGTCAGCCAGTGCGGCGCCGACGGGCACCGGTTGGATCCGCTCGCCGACCTGAACCTGACGGTGGACGGGCAGCGGGCCACCTACCTGGCGATGCGGGCGCTCGCCGACGAGCTGTGCGACGGCCGGTGGGTGGCCACCGGCGGCGGTGGGTACGCGCTCGTCGAGGTGGTGCCCCGGGCCTGGAGTCACCTGCTGGCCGTGGCCACCGGTGATCCGATCGACCCGGCCACGCTCACCCCACCCGCGTGGCGGGACCTGGTCGCCTCCCGAAATCTGGGCCGGGAGGTGCCGCTGCGGATGACCGACGACGCCGACCCGTCGTACGAGCCGTGGCAGCCGACCGGTGAGCCGAACGCGGTGGACCGGGCGATCGCGGCCACCCGCAAGACGGTCTTCCCGCTGCTCGGGCTCGACCCGCACGATCCACGGGACTGAGCCGGGCCGGGGGAGGGCGTTCCGGTGACGACCGTGGACCACCCGGTCGACGTGCTGCTCAGCGATGGCAGCACCGTCCAGTTGCGACCGATCGACCCGGCCGACGCGCCGGGCATCGTGGCGATGCACAGCCGTTTCTCCGAGCGCACCCGCTACCTGCGGTACTTCTCGCCGTACCCGCGCATCCCGGAGCGCGATCTGATCCGTTTCGTCACAGTGGACCACCACGACCGGGAGGCGTTCGTGGTGCTGGCCGCCGACCAGATCGTCGCGGTCGGCCGGTACGAGCGGCTCGGCCCGCAGGCACCCGAGGCGGAGGTGGCCTTCGTGGTGGAGGACGCCTACCAGGGGCGTGGCATCGGCTCGGTGTTGATGGAGCACCTGGCCGACGCGGCCCGCCGCAACGACATCATGAGCTTCGTCGCGGAGGTGCTGCCGGCCAACGGGACGATGCTGCGGGTCTTCGCCGACTTCGGCTACCAGGTCCAGCGCGAGTACGCCGACGGCGTGGTCCACCTGAGCTTCCCCATCGCGCCCACCGAGGCCAGCCTGGAGGTGCAGCGCGGCCGGGAGCACCGCACCGAGGCCCGCTCGATCGCCCGGCTGCTCGCCCCACGCGGCATCGTCGTCTACGGTGCCAGCGCCACCGGCCAGGGCGTCGGCGCGGCGGTGCTCGGGCACCTGCGCGACGGCGGGTTCACCGGTGCGGTGGTGCCGGTGCATCCGAGCGCGTCGACAGTGGCGGGGCTGCCCGCGTACCCCTCGGCGGTTGAGGCCGGGACTCCGGTGGACCTGGCGGTGGTGGCGGTCCCACCCGAGGCGGCGACAGGGGTGGTCGCCGACGCCGCCGCCGCCGGGGTGCACGGCCTGGTGGTCATCTCGGCCGGCTTCGCCGAGGCTGGCGCCGAGGGCGCGGCCACCCAGCGGGCACTGGTCCGCGCGGCGCACGCCGCCGGCATGCGGGTCGTCGGCCCGAACTGCCTGGGCGTGGCCAACACCAACCCGACGGTACGCCTCAACGCCACCCTCGCCCCGGCCTTGCCGCCGGCCGGCCGGGTCGGCATCTTCAGTCAGTCGGGTGCGTTCGGGGTGGCGCTGCTCGCCGAGGCGGACCGGCGGGGCCTCGGGCTGTCGAGCTTCGTCTCGGCCGGCAACCGGGCCGACGTCTCGGGAAACGACCTCCTGCAGTACTGGCAGGACGACCCCGGCACCGACGTGATCATGCTCTACCTGGAGACCTTCGGGAACCCGCGCAAGTTCGCCCGGTTGGCCCGGCGGATCGGCCGCGCCAAACCGGTCGTCGCGCTCGCCTCGCCGGCCCGCCCGCCCGGGGTCGGTGACGCCGCCGGGCCGGACGAGGTGGCGGTGGCGGCGCTCTTCGCCCAGTCCGGGGTGATTCGGGTGGACACCGTGCCGGAGCTGCTCGACGTGGGTGTGCTGCTGGCCAACCAGCCGTTGCCGGCCGGCGGCCGGGTCGGTGTGGTCGGCAACTCCTCGGCCCTCACCGGGCTCGCCGCGACCGCCTGCGTCGGGCACGGCCTGAGCGTGGCCGACGGTTACCCCCGCGACGTCGGGCCGAGCGCCGGTGCCGCCGAGTTCGCCGCCGCGCTCGCCGAGACGGCCGCCGACGAACGGGTGGACGCCCTGGTGGTGGTCTTCGCCCCGCCACTACCCGGCCAGCTCACCGAGGTGGACGCCGACGTGACCGCCGCGCTGCCGGCCGCCCTCGCGCTGGGCAAGCCGACAGTGGCGACGTTCCTGGTCGGGCGGCTGCCCCCGGGGGTGCCGGCGTACGGCGGCGTGGAGGAGGCGGTCCGCGCTCTCGCCCGCGCGCACCGCTACGCCGAGTGGCTTCGCCGCCCGCCCGGGGTGGCACCGGAGCTGCCCGACCTCGATCGGGCTGCCGCGCAGGCCGCGCTCCGGGCCGACGCCACCGACCCGGGTGCGCTGCTGGCCGCGTACGGCATCGACGTGGTGGCCTCGGTGTCCGTCGACTCGGTCGACGCTGCTGTCGACGCGGCGGTGCGGCTGGGTTTCCCGGTGGCGCTCAAGGCGGCCGCCCCCGGGCTGCGGCACCGGCTCGACCTCGGCGCGGTCCGGCTGGACCTGCCCGACGAGCCGACCCTCCGCCGGGCGTACGCCGACCTGGCGGCGACCTTCGGCGCGGACGCGCTGGTCCAGCCGATGGTCCCGCCCGGCGTGGCCTGTGTGGTGGAGGTGGTGGAAGACCCCGCGTTCGGGCCGGTGGTCGGCTTCGGCCTGGGTGGGGTCGCCACCGAGCTGCTCGGTGATCGGGCCTGGCGGGCGGTGCCGCTGACCGACCGGGACGCGGCCGAGCTGGTCGACGAGCCTCGGGCGGCGCCGCTGCTGCGCGGGCACCGGGGGGCCGCGTCGGTCGACCGGGCGGCCCTGGCCGATCTGCTGCTGCGGGTGGGTCAGCTCGCCGACGAACAGCCCCGGGTGCGCTCGCTGACCCTCAACCCGGTGCTCGCCCGCCCGGATGGCATCTCGATCCTGCACGCGCAGGTAGGGGTGGGTGGCGTGGTCGCCCGCCCGGACACCGGCCCCCGCCGCCTGTGAGGGTGCCGGTCAGGCGCGGCTGGAGATCTGCTGGACGCCCCAGGTGTTGCCGTCCGGGTCGGCGAAGAAGACGAAGCCGACGTTGTCCAGCGGATCCGGCACCGGCCGGGGGTTCTGACCCACCACCTGGATCTCGCTGACCTCCACACCCCGCCCGACCAGCTCCTCGTGGGCCCGCTTCAGGTCGGGCACCACCAGTTGCAGGCCCTTGAGTGAGCCGGGCGGCATCTGCGGGACGACGCCCTTACCGATCACGATCGAGCAGCCCGAGCCGGGCGGCGTCAGCTGGACGATGCGCGCGTCGTCATTGATGACGGTGTCGTGGTCCACCGTGAAGCCGAGCTGGTCGGCGTAGAACTTCTTCGCCCGCTCCACATCGGAGACCGGCACGATCACCACTTCGAGTGTCCAGTTCATGGTTGCTCTTCTCGTATCGTCGTTATGGAACGCAGCAGTTCGGCGAGCCGCGTGTAGCTCTGCCCGACCCCTCGGGTCATCGGGTAGCGCAGCACGGTGTCCCGCCCCTTCGCGGTGGCGTAGAGCAGCGTGGTGGTGACCGTCGTCCGACCGGCCAGTTCGGTGAACTCGTGGCTGACCAGCGTCTCGCCCGGATAGGACTGGTCGTCGAACAGCTCGGTGCAGACCAGCCGGTGCGGTGGCTCGATCTGCCGGTAGACCCCAGCCTGGACCATCTGCGCGCCCTCCGGGCCCTGCGACACGAACCGCCACCGTCCACCGATCCGCAGGTCGACGTCGCACTCCGTCAGCCTCCAGCCACGCGCGCCGTACCACCGGGTCAGCAGTTCGGGTCGGGTGAAGGCGGCGAACACCAGCTGTGCCGGTGCCTCGAACAGCCGACTCAACACGATCTCCCGATCACCCGGGGTGTGGACGACGAGCGGGTCGTCGACGTTGGTCAACCGCCCGTTCCGTTCGGTCTGGCGGGTCGACGCTCGGTGCCGGTGCGGTCGACGGACTGGAGTTCGTCGAGCAGTGCGTCGAGGCGTTGGTAGCTTTCCGCCCAGTAGTCGCGGTAGTCGGCGAGCCAGGCTGTCGCCTCCCGCAGCGGTCGGGCCTCCAGGCGGCAGGGTCGGCGCTGGGCGTTCCGCCCCCGGCTGACGAGGCCAGCGCGTTCCAGCACCTTGAGGTGCTTGGAGATGGCCGGCTGGCTCATCGCGAAGGGTGCTGCCAGCTCTGTCACGGTCGCCTCCCCGGCCGCGAGCCGGGCGAGGATGGCCCGCCGGGTCGGGTCGGCCAGCGCCGCGAAGGTCGCGTCCAGCAGTTCGGTGCCCACCACGTATAACCTCCTGGTTTTATAACCACATGGTTTTTATCGTGGATGGGGTCACCGGTCAAGCACTTCGACAGCACGGAAGGCCCCGGCGAACCGCCGGGGCCTTCCGTGGGAACCGGTGCGTCAGCAGGCGTACGCCTCCAGGCGCTGGGCCCGCTCCGGGGCGCGCAGCTTCAGCAGCGTCACCTTCTCGATCTGCCGGATCCGCTCCCGGGACAGGCCGAACTCCCGGCCGACCTCGTCGAGGGTGCGCTGGCGGCCGTCGTCCAGGCCGAACCGGAGGCGGATGACCGCCTGTTCCCGCTGGGACAGGGTGGAGAGCACGATGCTGACCTCGTTGCGCAGTTCGCCCTGGGCGGCGGCGTCGCCCGGCTCGGTGCGCGGGTCCACCGAGGCCACGAAGTCGCCGAGCGCGCTCTCACCGTCGTCGCCGACGGCCTGGTCCAGGCTGACCGGTTCCCGGTCGTAGGAGATCAGCTCGATGACCTGGATCTCGGGGATCTCCAGTGCGCGGGCCACCTCGGCGACAGTCGGCTCGCGGCCCAGCGTCACCGCCAGTTCGCGGCGGGCCCGGACCATCCGGTTGACCTGCTCGACCATGTGCACGGGGATGCGGATGGTGCGGGCCTGGTCGGCCATGGCGCGGGTGATGGCCTGTCGGATCCACCAGGTGGCGTACGTGGAGAACTTGTAGCCCTTGGCGTAGTCGAACTTCTCCACCGCCCGGATCAGACCGAGATTGCCCTCCTGAATCAGGTCGAGAAACGCCATGCCACGGCCGGTGTAGCGCTTGGCGATGCTGACCACCAGCCGCAGGTTCGCCTCCAACAGGTGGTCCTTGGCCGCCCGACCCTCCGCGACGATCAGCTCCAGGTCGGCTCGCAGCTCCGCCGAGACCGGGGTGCAGGTGGCTAGCTTCTCGTCGGCGAACAGGCCGGCCTCGATGCGCCGGGCCAGGTCGACCTCCTGCGCGGCGGTCAGCAGCTTCGTCCGGCCGATTCCGTTGAGGTAGGCCCGGACCAGGTCGGTGGAGATGCCGCGCTCGTCGGTGGCGTCCAGGTCGACGAGGGCCTCGGGGGCTCCGTCAGTGTCGGTCGTGGTGGCCGGGCGCGTCCGGTGTTCCGTCATCTGAAGGACCATCTCTGTCTCTCCCCGTTTCCACGTCGGTGCCGTGTTCCCGGCCCAGTGGCGCCGGTGTGAACAACAGCTTGGCGGGCGGGGCGTAAAACGGGAGTGAGGCGATCGGGCACCCGACAGGAATTGCGTCGGATCGCTGGTGCGGTGTGTCACCGGAGTGTGTGGTTGCCCGCCCCGGCTACGTTGCGGACGGCCGGCCATCTCTGGTCGGCCGGAAACGACAGTTGGAGGACGGTGTGGTCTTCAAGCGGCTCATGAAGGCGATGGGCGTCGGTGGTCCGTCGGTGGAGACGGTGCTGGCCAACGCGAACTGCCGCCCTGGCGGCCAGCTGGAGGGCCGGATCCAGGTGCTGGGCGGCGACCACCAGGTCGACATCGACCACGTCGCCCTCGGCCTGGTCACCCGGGTCGAGGTGGAGAGCGGCGACAACGACTACGACACCACTCAGGAGCTCCACCGCCAGCAGGTCACCGGCGCGTTCCGGCTGGAGCCGGGGCAGCGCTACGACCTTCCGTTCCGCTTCGACGTGCCGTGGGAGACACCAGTCACCGAGCTGTACGGGCAGCACCTGCACGGAATGACGATGGGCCTGCGTACCGAGCTGGAGGTAGCCCGCGCGGTCGACAAGGGTGATCTGGACGCCGTGTCGGTGCACCCGCTACCGGCGCAGGAGCGACTGCTGGACGCGCTGCTGCGGCTGGGCTTCCGGTTCGCGCGCGCCGATGTGGAACGTGGTCACATCTACGGCGTACGCCAGACGTTGCCGTTCTACCAGGAGATCGAGTTCAGCCCGGCACCGCAGTACGCCCGCTCGATCAACCAGTTGGAGGTCACCTTCATCGCCGACGCGCAGCAGATGCAGGTGGTGCTGGAGGTCGACAAGCGCGGCGGTGTCTTCACCGAGGGCCGGGACGCCTTCGGTCGGTTCACTGTCGATCACGCCACCGCCAACCGCACCGACTGGACCGCCGAACTCGACAACTGGCTCCGCCAGTCCCTGTCCCGCCGAGGCCTCTTCTCCTAACCTCACCCGGCAGATCACCGCTGTTGGTCAGAGGTCCAGGAGGAGGGTTTGGGGGCCTATGTTGATGCTCTCCACCAGCATGTGGGTGCGGAAGCGACCGGTCTCCACCTTCGCTCCCCGTTCGCGTAGGGCGTCGACCACCGCTGTCACCAGTGGCTCGGCGACCTCGGCGGGGGCGGCGGCGGTCCAGCTCGGTCGGCGGCCCTTGCGGGCGTCGCCGTAGAGGGTGAACTGGCTGACCACCAGGATCGGCGCGCCGGTGTCGGCGGCGGACCGCTCACCGTCGAGGATGCGTACCTCGTGCACCTTGCGGGCCATCGTCTGAGCGGTCTCCGCGGTGTCGGAGTGGGTCACGCCGAGCAGCACCAGCAGGCCGTTCTCGATGGCACCGACCACCTCGCCGTCCACCGTCACGCTGGCCCGCCCGACGGTCTGCACCACCGCTCGCATCAGGCGCTCACCGGCTCGATGAAGCCGCGCTCCACCAGGTGCGCCACGATCGGGCCGGCGGCCTCGGCCATCTCGTCGGGTTCGACGTCGTGCGCGGCGGCGAGCAGGGCGAGCTGGTCACGCAGCGGCAGCCGGCCGTCGGCGCCGCCGACCAGCGCCAGCACCAGCGGGTCGATCTCCTCGGTCCAGCGCAGGCCGTGCGGCATCGCGAGGACCTGCCGGTCCACCCCCCAGCCCTCGTCGCCCATGGTGGCCTCCTGTCGCAGCTGGAGGCCCTCGGCGGCCCGGTAGCGCTCGGCGAGCAACGCCTCGGTGTCGCGTACCCGGAGAAAGTCCTGGCGGTCGAACCAGGCGGCGACCTGGTCGCCCAGCGGTGGCTGCACCCGCTGGCGCAGATCCTCCACCCGGACCACCGGGTCGGCGTGCCCGCTCCGACGCAGTGACACGATGCCGAAGCCGATGCCCTCCACCTTGTGCGCGTCGAACCAGTCCAGCCAGGCGGCCATCCGCTGCGGGTCGGCGGTCTCGCCGACGTCGGTGAGCCACAGGTCGACGTACGCCATCGGGTCGGCCACCTCGCGCTGGATCACCCAGGCGTCCAGGTCGGTCCCGGCGAACCAGCCGGCCACCCGCTCGTCCCACTCCTCGCCGGCGACGTGCACCCAGTTCGCCAGGTACTGCATGGTGCCGCCCTCGGTGAGCAGGCCCGGGGCGGCGGCGGCCAGTTCGGCGCCGATCGCGTCACCGACCCGGCCGGAGTCGCGGTACACGTGCGTGGTCGTGCCCGGGCCGACCACGAACGGTGGGTTGCTCACCACCAGGTCGAACCGCCGACCGGCCACCGGGGCGACCAGGTCGCCGCGGAGCAGCTCCCAGTCCTGACCGTTGAGGGCGGCGGTGGTCGCGGCGAAGCGCAGCGCCCGCTCGGAGAGGTCGCTGGCGGTCACCGACCTGGCGTGGGTGCCCAGGTGCAGGGCCTGGATGCCGGAGCCGGTGCCCAGGTCCAGTGCGGTGTCGACCGGCCGGCGCATGGTCGCGCCGATCAGGGTGTGGGTCGCCCCGCCGACGCCGAGGACGTGCTCGGCGTGCAACGGGCGACCCGGGCGGGCACTGGCCGGCACGTCGGCGAGCACCCACCAGTCCTCGCCGTACGGCTCCAGGTCGATGCCGGCACGCAGGCCGTCGCCGTACCGCTCGACCAGCCCGCCGGCCAGGGCCTCGGCCAGGCTCAGTGGCGCCAGCGCGGCGGTCACCGCCGCCTCCGACTCGGTCTGGGCGCAGATGAACAGCCGGATCAGGGTGCCGAGCGGGTCGCCGTCCCCGGTGGCCAGCAGCGCGGCCCGGTAGTCGTTGCGGGCGACAGCCGCGGTCGCCTGGGCGCCCAGCCGCTCGGCGATGCCGTGACTGGTGAATCCGGTCCGGGTCAGTGCGGTGCGCAGCGCGTCGACGCCGGCGGGGGAGAGCAGCATGTCGTGTTCGTCCACCCCGACATCCTGCCTCCCGTTGGGTCCCGGGTCAGCGTCACCCGCCGGAAGGTGTCGGAGCGTCGGTGTCCGCCCGGTTCGGTACGCCAGGCAGGATGGTCCGCATGACGCTTGTCCTGCCCATCGACCCGGAGGCCAACCGGCTGCTGGAGCGCAGCCCGCTGGCCCTGCTGGTCGGCATGGTTCTCGATCAACAGGTGCCGATGGAGAAGGCGTTCTCGTCGCCGTACGTGCTCCAGCAGCGGCTCGGCCAAGAGCTGGACGCGGCGGAGCTGGCCGGGTACGACCCGGAGGCCCTGGTCGCGCTCTTCGCCCAGCCGCCCGCGTTGCACCGGTTTCCCAAGGCCATGGCGGCCCGGGTGCAGGAGGTCTGTCAGGTGCTGGTGGAGCGCTACGACGGTGACGCGGCGCTGCTCTGGGCCGAGGTTGCCGATGGGCCGGAGCTGCTGCGCCGGGTCGCCGCGCTGCCCGGCTTCGGCAAGCAGAAGGCGCAGATCTTCGTGGCCCTGCTCGGCAAGCGGTTCGGAGTGACCCCGCAGGACTGGCGGAAGGCAGCCGGAGACTACGGCGACCCGGGCGCGTACCGGTCGGTGGCCGACGTCACCGACGCCGATTCGCTGCGTCGGGTGCGAGAGTTCAAGCAGCAGATGAAGGCGGCGGCCAAGGCGAAGGCGAGCGGCGGCTGAGCCGTCTGCTCAGGCGGCGGTGGGGTGCGCCAGCGAGGCCAGGGCGCGCCGGACGTCGGCCAGCGAGACGGTCGCCGAGTCGTCCAGGTCGGCCAGGCCGGCCTCGATCCACTGGCGCATCAGCGTGGTGACCCCGATGCCCCGGGCGTCGGCGGCGGCGCGAACCCGCTCGTAGGTGTCCAGTGGCAGCCGCACCGAGCGGCTCACCATCGGCACGTCGCTGTCGGGAGTCGGCAGCTCCGCCGCCGGGCTCTCGTCGATCAGCTCGGCGATTCGCTCGCCACCGTCGTGGAACTGCTTGGTCGCGTCGTTACGGTGCATCGTCACGGCCTCCTCATCTACCGAGATCTCCGCACGGCCTCGTCGTAGCGCTTGGACTCGACGTCGCTCAACTCGCGGGCGGAGAGAATGTCCCAGTCGTTGTCGGTGCCATCGGCCTCGGCGAGCAGCACCGCCAGCCGGCGGCCCCGACGGGCGGCGGCGTAGACCACCATCACGTCGTCACCCAGATGACGGATGACCCGTCGGGCGCTGTGCAGCGCCTCCCAGACTTCCCCGGGTGTGACGTCGTAGACCCTCAGGTTGGCCAACGCCTCGTCGGTGAAGCTGAACCTGCTGCCCACATCGCGGAGCGTACCACGGGCGTAACACGCGGCGGGATGACTCGAAGTTCGCTGATCACGGCCCCGCGGTGACAGGATGAGGCGTAACCCCCTCGAGGAGGTCCATGGTGAAGCGTCAGGCGTACCAGCCGATTCTGATCACCGACGCCTCGCGCAGCCAGGGTGATCAGCTCAACAGCCGTCAGCGCCGCTATGTCCTGATGATGGGCATCCGGGTGGCCTGCATCATTGTCGGCGCGATCCTGGTCGGTGCGAACGCCCCACTGCTCTGGCTCTGGCTGCCGTTGTGCGCCCTCGGCATGGTGCTCATCCCCTGGCTGGCCGTGCTGCTGGCCAATGACCGGCCGCCGAAGGAAGAGCACCGGCTGGCCAACCGGTTCCACCGCCGGCACACGGACGACACCCCGCCGATGAGCCTCACCGCCGAGGAGCGCCCACACAAGGTCATCGACGTCGAACCCTGACCCGCGAACGGGCCAGGGTCCGATCCGTCCCGACCGCGCCAGGCCCGGCGCCGGCCGCTACGTCTGTGGCCGAGCCCCGGCGGTGGAGACGGCGAGCGCACCCAGGTCGGTGGCGCGGCTCAGTGCCGCGGCCGGGGTGGCACCGGCGAGCCACGCGGTGAGCAGACCGGCCGCGAAGGCGTCGCCCGCGCCCGTGACGTCCACCACCGCCACCCGGCTGGCCGGAGCCACGCAGACCGGGGTGGTGCGGTCCACCCAGACCGCGCCGGCCGCGCCACGCTTCACGACCACCCGCCGGGCCGTCGCCGACAGCGCCCGCCCCTGCGCCGCCGGGTCCAGCCCGCCGGCCAGCACCGTGGCCTCGTCCGCGTTGACCAGGAGCAGGTCGATGTCGCGTACCCAACTCAGGAACGCCGCCGCGCCGACCCGCCGCAACGGCGCCGCGGAGGCCGCGTCGACGCTGATGGTGAGCCCGCGCTCGCGGGCGGCGGCCAACGCCCGCAGCCCCGCGCCGCGCGACTCCGCGTCCAACAGGGTGTACGCGGACAGGTGCAGATGCCCAGCGCCGGGCGCCGCCGCGAGGGCCTGCTCGACGTGCGCGGCGCTCAGCCGCAGGTTCGCGCCCCGCTGGCTGACCATGGTGCGCTCGTCGTCGGCGGCCAACACGATGACAGTGCCGGTCGGGGCGCCCTCGACCCGCTCGATGGCGCAGTCGACGCCCGCCCGTTCCAGCTCGGCCACCCGGTCCCGCCCGGCGTCGTCGTCACCGACGGCGCCGACGAGCGTGACGTCCACCCGCTGCGCGGCGACCCAGGCGGCGGTGTTGGCCGCCTGACCGCCGCCGCCGAGACTGATCGCGGCTCCGGTGTCCGAGCCGGCCGCGAGCGGCCCGGACAACACGGCGACCACATCGGTGATCACGTCCCCGACGACGACCACCCGGGCCGGTCGGGTCATGCCGGGACGGCGGTGCCGCGGGCCACCGAGGCGACCGCGATCCGCGCGGCCAGGTCGGCGTTGCGCAGGATGATCCGAACGTTCACCGCCAGGCTCGCGCCCTCGGTGGCCGAGTGGAAGTGCGCGAGCAGGTACGGGGTGACGGCCTTTCCGGTGATCCCGTCCCGCTCCAGCAGGGCCAGGCCCTCGGTGAGCGTCCGGTCGTGCAGCTCCGGGTCGAGCTGCTCGTCGACCGGCAGCGGGTTGGCGATGAGCAGCCCGCCGGTGTGCACGGCGTGCCCGTCGCGGGCGGCGAGCACGGCGGCGACCTGCTCCGGCGAGTCCACCGACCAGTCCAGGTCGAAGCCGGCGTCGGTGAGGTAGAAGCCGGGGAACCGGCGGGTGCGGTAACCGACCACAGCGACCCCGAGGGTCTCCAGGCGCTCCAGCGTCGCGCCCACGTCGAGGATCGACTTGACCCCGGCGCAGACCACAGCGATCGGGGTCTGCGCCAGGGTGACCAGGTCCGCCGACTCGTCGAAGGTGTGCGCGGCCTCCCGGTGCACCCCACCCAGCCCGCCGGTGGCGAACACGCCGATGCCGGCGGCGGCGGCCACCGCGCTGGTCGCGGCCACCGTGGTCGCGCCGTCAGCGCCGGTCGCGGCAGCCACCGCGAGGTCGCGGACGGAGAGCTTCGTCACCCCGTCGACGGTGGCCAGCCGGGTCAGCTGCGCGTCGTCCAGGCCGACCACCAGCTCGCCGGCGATCATGCCGATCGTCGCCGGAACGGCCCCGGCGTCCCGAACCGTTCGCTCGATCTCCCTGGCCACCCGCAGGTTCTCCGGTCGGGGCAGACCGTGCGAGACGATGGTGCTCTCCAGCGCGACGACGGGCCGGCCGTCGCGCAGGGCTTCGGCGACCTCGGTGCCGTAGCTGATGCGAAAGTCAGTCACACGGGCACCGTACGGGGTGGGGCCTCGACCGGCCTCAAGTGGACCCGGCCATGATGACCTGCCAAACTTGTCGGTTGGAGGTGCAGACGTGAGCACAGAGGTTCTCGAGCGTCCGGAGCTGAAGGACGCCGATACCGGTCCCGAGATGTTCCACTACGTCCGCAAGGAGAAGATCGCCGAGAGCGCCGTCATGGGCACTTTCGTCGTCGCTCTCTGCGGCGAGACCTTCCCGGTCACCAAGGCGGCCAAGCCGGGTTCGCCGGTCTGCCCCAAGTGCAAGGAGATCTACGACTCGTACCGTGAGTGAACCTCGGCCGGTGCTCCGGCCGGCGACGTAGCCTGCGGCGGTGACCACCTCCACCGCCCTGCTCCTCGCCGACCTGACCGGGGTGGCGGTGTTCGCCGCGTCCGGGGCCTCGGCGGCGGTGGCCAAGCGACTGGACCTGTTCGGTGTCGCGTTCGTCGGCTTCGTGGCCGCCCTCGGCGGTGGGATCTTCCGGGACCTGGTCATCGACGAGGTGCCGCCGCTGGCCTTCGCCGACTGGCGGTACGCGGCCACCGCCGCGATCACCGCGCTCGCCGTCTTCTGGCTGCACCCGCAACTGGTCCGACTGCGCACCACAGTGCTGGTGCTGGACGCGGCCGGTCTGGCGCTGTTCACCGTCACCGGCACGCTCAAGGCGCTCGACGCCCGGGTGCCGGCCGTCGGGGCCTGCCTGATCGGCATGCTCACCGCGATCGGCGGCGGGCTGGGCCGCGACCTGCTCACCGCCGAGATCCCCGTCGTGCTGCGCCGGGAGATCTACGCGCTGGCGGCACTGGCCGGTTCGGTCCTGGTGGTGCTGCTGTACGTCACCGGGCAGACCGGGCCCGCGCCGCTCACCGCCGCCGCCGTCCTGGTCTTCGGGCTACGCCTGATCGCGCTGCGTCGACGCTGGTCGGCGCCGGTGGCCACGCTGCGCCCGCCCCGTGCCGACGGGGCGGATCCACGCACCGACCGCGAGTGGTGAGACGTCGGGCCGCCGTTCGAATGGGTGCGGGATTGTGACCAGCGTGGCGTCGCCTGGGCCCGACGGCCCGTGCTGGTTATGCTGAGTCGGCCTTCGCGGCAGCTTCTGCGCGGAGGCGTTTTCATGGGCGGCGGATCCTCGTGGCCCTCGCCCGGGGTCCGCCATCGTGCGGTCGGAGAGGAGCTTCGCGTGGCAGCCCGGACGCCGGTGCTCGAGACGTTCCCGGCGCTACGCGCCTGGCAGCGCAAGGCGCTGGTGGAGTACCTGCGTCGCCGTAGCGAGGACTTCACCGCGGTCGCCACGCCCGGCGCCGGCAAGACCACCTTCGCCCTGCGGATCGCGGCCGAGTTGCTCGGTGACGGCACCGTGGAGGCGGTCACCGTGGTCGCCCCGACCGAGCACCTGAAGAACCAGTGGGCCGACGCGGCGGCCCGGGTGGGCATCCAACTCGACGCCGCCTTCCGCAACGCCGACCTGCACTCCTCGGCCGACTTCCACGGCGCGGTGGTCACCTACGCGCAGGTGGGGATGGCCCCGCAGGTGCACCGGCGACGCACCATGACCCGACGCACCCTGGTCATCCTCGACGAGATCCACCACGCCGGCGACTCCCGGTCCTGGGGCGACGGGGTGAAGAACGCCTTCGAACCCGCCGTACGCCGGCTGATGCTCACCGGTACGCCGTTCCGCTCCGACGACAACCCGATCCCGTTCGTCAGCTACGAGCGGGGCGGAGACGGGCTGCTGCGCTCCCGCGCCGACTCGGTGTACGGCTACTCCGACGCGCTGCGCGACGGGGTGGTCCGGCCGGTGCTCTTCCTGGCGTACTCCGGGGAGACCCGCTGGCGTACCAACGCGGGGGAGGAGCTGGCGGCCCGGCTGGGCGAGCCGATGACCCAGGACCTGGTCGCCCAGGCGTGGCGTACCGCCCTGGACCCGGCCGGCGACTGGATGCCACAGGTGCTGCGGGCAGCCGACGCCCGACTCACCGTGCTGCGCAACGCGGGCATGGCCGACGCCGGTGGTCTGATCATCGCCACCGACCAGCAGACCGCCCGCTCGTACGCCAAACTGATCGAGCAGGTGACCGGCGAGAAGGCCGCCGTGGTGCTCTCCGACGACCAGGGCGCGTCCGCCCGGATCGCGACGTTCGCGGCGTCCGACCAGCGGTGGCTGGTCGCGGTGCGGATGGTGTCCGAGGGGGTCGACATCCCGCGACTGGCGGTCGGGGTCTACGCCACCAGCGCCAGCACGCCGCTCTACTTCGCCCAGGCGATCGGCCGGTTCGTGCGGGCCCGCCGGCCCGGGGAGACCGCGTCGGTGTTCCTGCCCAGCGTGCCGCACCTGCTCGGGTTGGCCAGCGAGATGGAGACCGAGCGCGACCACGTACTCGGTAAACCCAAGGAAGCCGACGGTTTCGACGACGACCTGTTGGAACGCGCGCAGCGCGACGACCAGGCCAGCGGGGAGCTGGAGAAACGGTTCGCGGCGCTCTCGGCCACCGCAGAGCTGGACCAGGTGATCTTCGACGGCGCGTCCTTCGGCACCGCGGCCCAGGCCGGCACCCCCGAGGAAGAGGAATACCTCGGCCTGCCCGGTCTGCTCACCGCCGACCAGGTTTCGCTGCTGCTGACCAAGCGGCAGGCCGCACAGCTCGCCGCCCAACGCCGTCGTACGGCCGACGGGGCCGCTCAGCCGGCCGCTGCGCCCACGGCAGCGCCACCCGCACCCATGAGCGCCGCCCAGCGTCGCGTGGCGCTCCGGCGCCAACTGAACGCTCTGGTGGCCGCCCGACACCACCGCACCGGTCAGCCGCACGGCAAGATTCATGCCGAGCTGCGTCGGCTGTGCGGCGGGCCGCCGAGCGCCCAGGCCACCATCGAGCAGCTTGAGGAACGCATCGCCACCGTGCAGACCCTCTAGACCTGCCCGGCCACGCCGTGTCGCGTGATCCACTCGGCTTCCTTGAAGACGCGGTGTTCGAGCGAGGTGGAAAGCGCGACTTCCATGAACCCGAGTGGATCAACGGGCGCCTTGGCGGTACTGCGGCTTGCCTGCCCGGAACGGTTATGGCTGCCCCTATGCGCGCGTCCCGAACTCAAGATCACGCACCATCCTGGTTGTCGTGGTGTCGGTGCGTCGGTGAGGCCACCACGTCCTGGTTCGAGCGTGACCTTGAGGGTCGGTGACGCCCAGACCTCGCTCCCGACCTGTCGGGGGCGGTATCCGTCGTCAAGATCCGCGCAGGATCAGGGAAGTTGTTGTCTCCGGCGTGACGCAGGCAGCAACATCCGGGAAGTTGCTCGGATCCTGGCGCGGGGCCGCGGGGCGCGGGGCGCGGGGCGTTCGGACAGAAAAAGCTGACCGGAGGCACCCTCGGGGTGCCTCCGGTCAGCTATGTCGGTTTGCGGATTTAGTTCGCCATCAGATCGGCGCCACGCCAGCTGAAATCGGGCTCCGTTGCGAACCGCTCGGTGATCTTCACGAGATCCTCCGCGTACTTGTTCGCGTGGTGCCCGCAGAACACCAGCTCGCTCCCACCCGCCAGAGTGATCCGGAGCTTCCCGGCAGCATTGCAGCGGTCGCACCGTTCATCGGCGGCTGGGGGAGCCGCCGTCACGGGCGGCGGCGTGAGGGTCGGGGTCATCGCCTTCCTCCTCTGGTCGTCACCGATGAACAATCTCTTCGGTCGTTGCTCACCTATCGTGCAACACCCTTACTAGGCACTGCCTTCCCTGTGTGCCCGCGGGGGACCGAGGTCACACCTGGAAGGGACAGTGTGCCGTGCACCAAGGGTGCCACGTCAACGATCACATTCGTGCATCCGGACGATCACCATCTGGTGTTGCACACCAGGTGGTCAAAACGACACGTTCGGTTGACGAAACCCGCTCAGTCCAGGTAATCCCGGAGGACCTGCGACCGGGACGGGTGACGCAGCTTGGACATCGTCTTGGACTCGATCTGCCGGATCCGCTCCCGGGTCACCCCGTAGACCTGGCCGATCTCGTCGAGCGTCCGAGGTTGGCCGTCGGTCAGGCCGAAGCGCAGGCGTACCACACCCGCCTCACGCTCGGAGAGCGTCTGCAGCACCTGCTGGAGCTGGTCCTGCAGGAGCGAGAACGAGACCGCGTCGACCGCGACCACGGCCTCGGAATCCTCGATGAAGTCGCCGAGCTGGCTGTCGCCCTCGTCGCCGATGGTCTGGTCCAGTGAGATGGGCTCCCGAGCGTACTGCTGGATCTCCAGCACCTTCTCGGGTGTGATGTCCATCTCCTTGGCCAGCTCCTCCGGAGTGGGCTCGCGGCCCAGGTCCTGGAGCAGCTCACGCTGTATGCGGCCGAGCTTGTTGATGACCTCGACCATGTGCACGGGGATGCGGATGGTGCGGGCCTGGTCGGCCATGGCGCGGGTGATGGCCTGTCGGATCCACCAGGTGGCGTACGTGGAGAACTTGTAGCCCTTGGTGTAGTCGAACTTCTCCACGGCCCGGATCAGACCGAGGTTGCCCTCCTGGATCAGGTCGAGGAAGGCCATGCCACGGCCCGTGTAGCGCTTGGCCAGCGACACCACCAGTCGGAGGTTCGCCTCCAGGAGGTGGTTCTTGGCCCGCTCGCCGTCGCGGGAGATCCAGCCCAGGTCACGGACCATCTCCCGGACGAGCTTCTCCTCGCCCTCGTCAGCAGCCCGCAGCCGCTCGGCGGCGTAGAGCCCGGCCTCGATCCGCTTTGCCAGCTCCACCTCCTGCTCGGCGTTGAGCAGCGGAACCTTGCCGATCTGCTTCAGGTACGCCCGGACGGAGTCGGCGGAGGCGGTCAGCTCGGCGTCGCGTCGCGCCTGCTTGAGGGCCTCGGACTCCTCGTCGTCCCACTCGAAGTCGTTGTCGGTCGCCGAGGCGGCGGCGTCGGTCTCGGCGGCCTGGGCCAGCTCGGCCGGCTCCTCGACCACCACGTCCTCGATCGCGGCGGCCAGCTCCTCCGGGTCGATCTCGCCGTCAGCGCCCTCGCCCTTGGCCTTGCCGCCAGCCTTGGTCGGCTTGGCTCCGGCAGCCGCGGCCACCGTCGCCTTGGTGGCTCGGGTCGACCGGGTCGCCTTCGCCGGCGTCGCGGTGGCGGCCTCGGTGCCGGTCGCCTTGCGAGCGGCCACCTTGCGCGGGGCTGACGTCGCCGGGGCGTCGTCGCCGGCGGGCGCCTGCTTCGGGGCCGGTGCGGCGGCCTTCTTGGTGGTCTTGGCGGTGGTGGCCCGGGACGCCGGCGTGGTCGAGCGGGCCGCGGCGACGCGGCGACGGGTGCTCGCCGAGCCGTCCACCACGACGGTCACTCCCGCCTCGGAGAGCGCCCGCAGGATCTTCTTGGCCTGGGCCGGAGTCACCTCGGCGGACTCGACGGTGCGCGCGAGCTGAGCCGACGTGAGCTGACCACCGGCGCTCTGCGCGTGGGCGATCAGGGTGTCGGTGAGCGAGCGAACGTCGGCGCCGGGCTGGCGGGGTTCTGTCACGAATGACCTTCCGGAGGCGAAGAGCGGGCACGGCGGGTTCGTCCAGCGCAGCGAGGGTTACCGTGCCGGGCGATGTGGTTGAGGGACCCTCGTGTCACGGTCCGGCCGGTGGTCGGCGGTCCGTGCCGCGTGGGCAGGGGTGAATTGTAACGCCGTCTGCGGCGATCATCCTGCTCCGCACCGCGTACCGCCGGTGGGGACCGTCGGTGGGGTGGAGATATGGGCTTCGCGGTAATGATAGCCGCGCGGCCGGCGAAGGGCTTCCTTCGTCGGGCCCGGTGGCGCGCAGATCGTGTCCGAACTGCCGTTTGAGCAGGCAGTACGAGGTCAACGTGGCGGTTGCGAGGGTGCGCGGGTGGCTCACCGAGGTCGCTGCTGGTCCGGCCGGTGGCGTCCCCACCAGGTCGCGGTTGGGCAACGGTTGTGAGCCGAGCATGGACGGGGCGGTAAGCACTTAAGCGACATTACCAACCGAAAGGGGCATATTGGTGGAGGTCGGCTGCTCAAGCCGCGAGGGCGGTGCGGGTGCGCCCACCTCCCAGCGGATCCCAGGTGCCAAAGATCCTGGTCTGGTGCCGTCGTGCGGCGTCGGGAACGATGATCTTCGGAAGCCGGGTCGGTAGTTTCACCCACCCACATGCACCCGGAGTGCGGAAAGAGGCGAATCATGACCAACTCGGCCACGACACCGTCGGAGCTGCTGACCATCGCGGTGGAGGTGGCTCGGGACGCGGCGGACACCGCGTACCGGATGCGCGCCGAGGGGGTCGTCGTCGCCGCCACCAAGAGCACCGTCACCGACGTGGTCACCGCCGCCGATCGGGCGGTGGAGCGGCAGATCCTCGACGCGTTGGCCGCGCGGCGTCCGGACGACTCGGTGCTGGGCGAGGAGTACGGCGAGGGAGCTTCCGGCGCGACGCGCAGCGGTGTGCGCTGGATCGTCGACCCGATCGACGGCACGGTGAACTACCTGTACGGGCTGCCGCACTCCGCGGTCTCGCTGGCCGCCGAGGTGGACGGGGTGGTGGTTGCCGGCGTGGTGCGCAACGTGAGCACCGGCGAGGAATGGACCGCCACGGCCGGCGGTGGGGCCTGGCGCGACGGTGTCCGGCTGCGTTGCTCCGGCGAGGTCGATCTGGGGCAGGCGCTGGTCGGCACCGGCTTCGGCTACGACGCCGGCCGTCGGGCGCACCAGGCGCAGGTGGTGGCCGGGCTGATCGCACACGTACGGGACATCCGCCGGCTCGGCGCCGCGGCGCTGGACCTCTGCCTGGTCGCCGAGGGGCGGCTCGACGCGTACTTCGAGAAGGGCCTTGCGGCCTGGGACCTGGCGGCTGGCGGGCTGGTGGCCGCCGAGGCGGGGGTTCGGGTCGCCGGCCTGGCCGGTCGGGCGCCAGGGCCGGATCTGGTGGTCGCGGCCCCGCCCGCGCTCTTCGCGCCGCTGCATGACCGGTTGGCCGCGCTGGACGCCGCCGGCGGTCCCTGACCGGCGGGCCAGGTCCGCCGGCTTTGAGCGGCCGGCTCCGGCCTTAGAAGCGGCTGGCTGTGGTCGGCGGGCCGGGTCGGTGCCGGCCGCCGACGCCGGCCGCCGACCTGGACAGCGGCGGACCGGTTACGCCGTCACTTGGCGGGTGGGGACGGGCAGGAGCCCTTGGGAGCCTCCGGCGGACCCGAGTCGCCGAGCGACTGGTTGACCTCGGTCGTGGTGGCGAGCTGCTGGAAGCGGTTGCCCAGCACCACGTCCACGGTGTCGTCGGTGCGCTTCGGGTCGTAGCCCGGCACGGCGTTGTTGAGGAAGTACGCCTGGAGCAGGTGCGCGGAACCGACGCCCTTCGGGCCGTACCGCAGCACCGCGACGCTGTCGACCTTCTTCTCGTTCCCGGTCTTCTTGACCTGGAACTGTCGATTGCTGAACTCGTCGGCGACGGTGTGGGCGAGACCGGGCTGATCCGTGGCGTTGAAAACGTTGATCTTGACGTCTTTGCGCTCGCGCAGGGTCAGATCCGCCAGCGGCCAGCCCTCGGGGCAGCCCGCCGCGGTGCCCACGTTGCCCTGGCTGTCGCGGACCACGGCCACGACGACGAAGACCAGGGCGATGATCGCCAGCAGGCCGACGACGACGAGTGCTCGCACGCGCGCAAAACTCATCAGGGCACTCCCCGGACCTCAGTGGGTGGTGGCGGCCGGGAACGATCGCTCAGGCCGCCGGCCGTCGAATACGCCGCTGAGGTTAACGGTTGTCCGGCCGTCGCGTGGAAACAGCCCGACATGCCGGCGCGCCGACCGCGAACCGGGTACTACTACCCCTATCTTCGTGTCGCCTGAATCACATTGGGAACAACTTCGCGTGCGGGGGCGTACATCTCAGCCGCAAGGGCGGTATACATGCCTCGCCCAAGGGGGGGTAAGGTTCCGCGCTCGCAGGGGAGTCGCCCCGGCGAGCTCGACCCGTTCGGTCCTCGGGTCGGGTGCCCGACACAAGTGGTGGCCGGCCAGCGGAACCGAAACAGCGTCGTCCGGCGTTACAACCGGAAGCGACAACATCGATATGGGAGAGTGAAACCGATGGCCACCGACTACGACGCCCCGCGTCGCGACGAGGTCGACCTCGGCGAGGACAGCCTGGAAGAGCTCAAGGCACGGCGCGTCGACTCACAGTCGGGCGCGGTGGACGTCGACGAGGCCGAGGTGGCCGAGAGCTTTGAGCTGCCCGGTGCCGATCTGGCCGACGAGGAGCTCACGGTCAAGGTGCTTCCGATGCAGCAGGACGAGTTCCGGTGCGCCCGCTGCTTCCTGGTCCACCACCGTAGCCAGCTGGCAGTCGAGCGTAACGGCGAGCTGATCTGCCGCGAGTGCGTCTGACAACCACAACAACACCGGCGGCGGCCTCCTGAACGGGGTCGCCGCTGCCGGTGTAGGCATGCGGCAGCGGTGGGTACCTGCTTGACTCGTAGCGGGTAGCCACAGCACCGGGAGGTCCGATGAGCGATCGAGGCGGCACCACCGATGGCGGCACGGACGGCCTCGGTGCCACCCGTGGCACGGATGACCTTGGTGCCACCCGTGGCGCGGAAGACCTCGGTGCCACCGTCGCGGCGTTGACCGCGGACGACATCGCGCCGGCCCGACGCCGCCAACTGCTGACCCGGATGGTCGGACAGGCCCGTGCGCGGGGCATCTCCGACCTGTTCAAGCCGCGCGCCGCCGTGCGGTGGATGGTCGACACCGTCGCCGAGATCGCCCCGCACGTGCCGGTACGGGACCTGGACACGCTGCGCCAGCACTTCCCCGGCCTGGACGATGCCGCCCTGGCCGACCGGCTCATCCGCAACGCGTCGAGGACCACCGCCGCGATCGGCGCAGCCGGTGGGGGCGTCGCCGCCGTCGAGTGGGCGGTGGCCCCGACCCTGCTCTCCGCGCCGGTGCTGCTCGCCGCCGAGACCGTGGCCGTGGTGGCGGTGGAGCTGAAACTCGTCGGCGAGCTGCACGAGATCCACGGCGTGGCACTACCGGCCGCCGGAAGCCAACGGGCGGTCGCGCTGGTGCACTCCTGGGCCACTCAACGCGGCGTCAACCCGATGGTGCCCGGCGTGGGAGTGGGAGCGGTGCTCGGCACCGCCGCCCGCAAGGAGTTGCGGGACATGCTGCTGCGGCGTTTCGGTCGCAACCTCACCACGCTCGGGCCGTTCCTGACCGGCGCGGCGGTGGCCAGCTTCCTCAACCGCCGGGCCACCCAGCAGATGGCCGACCAACTCCAGGTCGACCTGCGTCGGCGGGGCATCGCCCGGCCCGCGCCACCGGCGGCCCTGCCGGGCCCGCCTACCGGCACCTGAGCGGCCCTTCGGCGTCAGGTCAGCCCGGCTCGCCCGCCGTCGGGCGGGTAGCCGCCAGGGCGTCCCGCGCGGTCAGCACCGCCTCGGCCAGCTCGACCGGGTGGCGGGTGCTCACCACCCAGAACGGGGTCGGATCCGCGGGATCGTCGAGGATCACCTGCACTGCGCCGCCGATCCACGGTCGCTGCACCACGAAGGCGAGCGGGTCCGCGCCGACGCCGAGCACCTCACGTCGACCGGCCACGTCCAGCGGCACCACGTCGGCCACGAAACGGACCGGCAGGCGGGCATCGTCCACCCGCAGCTCGGCGTCGGCCACCCCGACCCGGATCCGGCCCAGCCACCACAGCCCCACAGCGGTGAGCGGCACCAGCACGGCGAACGGCAGCCAGGCGCGGACGCCGGAGGCGCCCATCCAGATCTCGACGGCCAGCAACGCGGCGGCCACCAGCCCGGCCAGCCACAGCCACCAGGGCAGATCCAGCCGCTCGGTGTACGCCGAGCGGGCGGCGACCGGCGGCTGATCGGCGGACGGGGAGGGCGACATGCTCACTCCTGCGAGGGTACGGCGCACGGCAGCTCGACGAACCGGCAGGATGGCAGGGTCACCCGCGAACCGGACGGAAGAGGGGACCCGTGACCGACGTCGTACCCGTGCCCGTGCAGCTGCTCGACCCGGAGCTGCCGTTGCCCACGTACGCCCATCCCGGCGACGCCGGGGCCGACCTGGTGGCGGCCGCGGACGTGGAGCTGCCACCCGGCGGCCGTGCCCTGGTGCCCACCGGGGTGGCCATCGCGCTGCCGGAGGGGTACGTGGGCCTGGTCCATCCCCGGTCCGGTTTGGCGGCCAGGCTCGGCGTGACGGTGCTCAACGCGCCCGGTACGGTCGACGCCGGCTACCGGGGTGAGATCCTGGTCAACCTGATCAATCATGATCGGGATGTGCCGGCGAAGATCTCCCGCGGCGATCGGATCGCGCAGCTCGTGGTCCAGCAGGTCGCGCGGGCGCGGTTCGAGCCGGTGGTCGAGCTGCCCGCGTCCCGGCGCGGGACCGGTGGGCACGGGTCCACCGGTGGGCACGCCGGGCTGGTGCCGTCGCCGACGGGCCAGGACCGGGTCGAGCGGCGGCCGAGCGAGCCGGGCCGCGGGCAGACGGAAGAGGTGGCAGGGTGAGTGTGAACAGCGGAGGGCAGGCGCAGTGATCTTCTCCCGAAAGCGGGCCGATGCGGAGCGGCAGACCCGTGACGAGCGGGCCACCCAGGTCCAGGACCAGGGCGATGCGACGCCGACGCTGGAGCGCGGCCCGTACGACATCTCCGAGAGCTACGACGACGTGCAGCGACTCGACCTGGGCAGCCTGCACATCCCGGCGATCGCCGACGTCGAGGTGCGGGTGCAGGCCGACCCGCAGGGTGTGGTCCAGCAGGTTGTGCTGGTGCACGGCGACAACGCGCTCCAGTTGGGCGTCTTCGCCGCCCCCCGGTCCGAGGGGATCTGGGACGAGGTGCGCGAGGAGATCCGGCAGTCGCTGCTCCGCGACGGCGCGAGCGCGCAGGAGGTCGCCGGCGAGTACGGCCCGGAGCTGCACGCCCAGGTGAATACCCCGGACGGTCCGACGAACCTGCGGTTCGTGGGAATCGACGGGCCGCGCTGGATGGTCCGGGGCGTGTTCCAGGGTCCGGTGGCCACCGACCCGGCCATGGCCGGGCCGCTCGTCGAGTGCCTGGACGGCCTGGTGGTCGACCGTGGGCAGGAGGCGAAGCCGGTCCGCGAGCCGCTGCCGCTGCGGCTGCCCCGGGAAATCGCCGACCAGGCCGAGGCCGAGGCGGGCGACGACGCCGCCGCCGCGCCGCGTCAGGTCTGACCGACCGGCGCGCACCGGCCCGCCGGAACCAGCCCCGTCGGCGTACGCTGGCGGCACGGTTCCGGCGCCGCCGGGGCCAGCCGGGGACGGCGAGCGTGGAGAGGGTGACGCGGAGGTCATGATGACCGACGAGGGCCGGGTGTCGCTGCGGCGCATCCTGCAGAGGTTCACCGCCAGCGAGGCCGAGATCGACGCGCAGGAGCTGCGTCGGGAGAGCGCCGAGTGCGGCGGAATCCCCGCCCAGCAGTGCTCCCGGGGTCAGGTGGTCTCGGTCGCCGGTCGGCTGCGCACTGTGGTCTACACGCCGCGCACCAATCTGCCCACCCTTGAGGCCGACCTGTACGACGGCAGTGACGTGGTGACCCTGGTCTGGCTGGGTCGACGGCACATCGCCGGGATCGAGCCGGGCCGGCATCTGACTGCCCGGGGCCGGGTGGCCGTGCGGGACGACCGCAAGGTCATCTACAACCCCTACTACGAGCTGGACTCGCCCAAGTGACGGCACTGCGGACGGAAGGCCGGCGATGACGACGGGACAGGACCGGGCGGCACAGCCGGATACCGACCCTCAGGACGAGGAGCCGCTGCCGACGATCGCCGAGCAGATGGCCGACCAGCTCGGCGGCTGGCGCGGGCTGGTCGAGTCGAGCATCCCGGTCGTGGTGTTCGTCGTCGCCAACATCATCGGCGAGCTGCGGCCGGCGGTGATCGCGTCGATCGCGGTCGCCGTGCTCATCGCCGGGCTGCGGCTGGCCCAGCGTCGGCCGATCCGGCACGCCGTCAACGGGCTCTTCGGCGTCGGCGTCGGCGCGGCCATCGCGTGGCGCACCGGCGACGAGCGTGACTTCTACCTTCCCGGCATCCTCTACGGCATCGGCTACGGCGTCGCCCTGCTGATCTCGGCCGCGATCCGGCAGCCGCTGGTGGGCTGGATCTGGTCGGTGCTGGTGGCCAAGGGCCGTTCGGAGTGGCGGTCCGACCCGAAGCTGGTGCGCACCTTCACGCAGCTGACAGTGCTCTGGGGCGTGGTCTGGTTGGCCAAGGTGGGCGTGCAGGCCGGGCTCTACCTGGCCCACCAGGACACCGCCCTGGGCGTGGCCCGGCTGGCGCTGGGCTACCCGCCGTACGCGCTGCTGTTGCTGATCACGGTCTGGACGGTGCGCCGGGTCACCCGGGAGTCGTCGCCGGCCCCGCTGCCCAGCGCCTGAGCGAGGCCGGGCCACCCGGATCGCTCAGCGCGGCCCCGTCGGGGTCAGCGTGAGCTGCGGGTCCGTTCGACGCTGTCCGGCCCGAGGATCACCGCGCGGACCTCGTCCTCCACCTCGGCGGTGCAGACGAAGATCAGCTCGTCGCCGGCCTCGATCGGGTCGTCCGGGCTGGGCACCAGGACCCGCTTGCCGCGCAGGATCGCCACCAGGGCGGAGTCGCGGGGCAGCGGCACGGCGTGGATCGGCTGGCCGACGTAGGGCGCGGTCGGCGGCAGGGTGATCTCGACGAGGTTCGCCTCGCCCTGCCGGAAGGTCATCAGCCGGACCAGGTCGCCGACGGTGACCGCCTCCTCGACGAGCGCGGCCATCACCCGCGGCTTGCTCACCGCGACGTCCACGCCCCACTGGTCGGTGAACAGCCACTCGTTCTCGGCCCGGTTGACCCGGGCGACCACGCGGGGTACCGCGAACTCGGTCTTGGCCAACAGCGACAGCACAAGGTTGGTCTTGTCGTCGCCGGTCGCCGCGACCACCACGTCGCAGCCGGCGATGTTGGCCTCCTCCAGGCTGCTCAGCTCGCACGCGTCGGCCAGAACCCAGTCGGCGGCCGGCACCCGGTCCGGGCGCAGCATCTTGGGTTGGCGCTCGATCAGCATCACCTGGTGGCCGTTGTCGATCAACTCCTGGGCGATCGAGCGGCCCACGTTGCCCGCGCCCGCGATGGCGACCCGCATGGCTCAGTGCCCTCCTTCCGGCGGCGTCGCCGCCACCGACGTAACAGTCGCCACGATGTCATCGCTGACCAGCATGAACACCTGGTCGCCCTCCTGCATGACGGTGGACCCGGTGGGCAGCGTGCCGATGCCGAAGCGGATCAGGTAGGCCACCCGCGCCCCGGTCGCGTCCTCCAGCGTCCGCACCGGTCGGCCGATCCAGTCCTTGTGTACGGGCACCTCGACGATCGACACCGTGCTCGTGGGGTCGCGGAAGATCTCCACGTTGCCCTCCGGCACGAGGTGTCGCAGCATCCGGTCCGCCGTCCACCGCACCGTCGCCACGGTGGGGATGCCCAGCCGCTCGTAGACCTGTGCCCGGCGCTGGTCGTAGATGCGGGCGGCGACCCGGGAAACGCCGAACGTCTCGCGGGCCAGCCGGGCCGAGATGATGTTGGAGTTGTCGCCGCTCGACACCGCCGCGAAGGCGTCCGCGCGCTCGATGCCGGCCTGCCGGAGCACCTCGCCGTCGAAACCGGCCCCGGTCACCGTGATCCCGGCGAAGTCGGGGCCGAGCCGGCGGAAGGCGTCGGCGTCCTGGTCGATCACCGCCACCGAGTGCCCTCGGGACTCCAGGCTGTGGGCGAGGGTCGACCCGACCCGGCCACATCCCATGATCACGACGTGCACGCTGTCCCTCCCAAGGTGCGTACCACTCCCGCTGCCGGTGGCCTTCGAGTGCGAGCCTGCCACGTCCCGGTCGCGAGCGGGGACCGACCGTACCCCGCCGTCGCGAGCAGCGGTGATCGCCCACCCCCGCGCCCCCGCCGTGGTGGTCGTACTCTTGGCGTTCGTGGCCAGTCCCACCTCGCTGCTGAAGCGGCTTCTTCTCGGTCGACCGTTCCGGTCCGACCGGCTCCAGCACACCCTCCTGCCGAAGCGCATCGCGCTGCCCGTGTTCGCCTCCGACGCGCTGTCCAGCGTCGCGTACGCGCCCGACGAGATCCTGCTTACCCTCTCCATCGCCGGTGCGTCCGCGTACTTCTTCTCGCCGTGGATCGCGCTTGCCGTGGTCGTGGTCATGCTCACCGTGGTGGCGAGCTACCGGCAGAACGTGCACGCCTACCCGTCCGGTGGTGGCGACTACGAGGTGGCCACTGTCAACCTGGGGCCGAAGTTCGGCGTCGGGGTGGCCAGCGCGTTGCTGGTCGACTACGTGCTCACGGTGGCGGTGTCGGTCTCCTCCGGGGTGGCCAACCTGGGCTCCGTGGTGCCGTTCGTGGCCACCCACAAGGTTCTGATCGCGGTGAGCGCGGTGGTCCTGCTCACCGCGGTCAACCTGCGCGGGCTGCGCGAGTCGGGCACGGCGTTCGCCATCCCCACCTACGGCTTCGTGATCGTGATGCTCGGGATGCTGCTCACCGGGCTGTTCCGGGTCTTCGTGCTGGGCGACGAGCTGCGCGCGCCGAGCGCCGACCTGGTGATCCAGGCCGAGCACAGCGTGACCGGTTTCGCGCTCGTCTTCCTGCTGCTGCGGACGTTCAGCTCGGGCGCCGCCGCCCTCACCGGCGTGGAGGCGATCTCCAACGGGGTGCCGGCGTTCAAGGCGCCGAAGAGCCGCAACGCCGCCACCACCCTGCTGCTGCTCGGCACCATCTCGGTGAGCATGCTGGTCGGGATCATCTGGCTGGCCCGGCTGACCCACCTCCAGTTCGTCGAGGATCCGAATCTCCAGATCGTCTCCGGCCCCGAGGGGTACGTGCAGAAGACGGTCACCACCCAGCTCGGGGAGACCGTCTTCGGTTCCGGGTCGATCCTGCTCTACGTGCTGGCCGGGGTGACCGCACTGATCCTGTTCCTGGCCGCGAACACCGCGTTCAACGGTTTCCCGGTGCTCGGCTCGATCCTGGCCCAGGACCGCTACCTGCCCCGCCAGTTCCACACCCGGGGCGACCGGCTGGCCTTCTCCAACGGCATCACCTTCCTCGCCCTCTTCGCGATCGTGCTGATCGTCGGCTTCCAGGCCGAGGTGACGAAGCTGATCCAGCTCTACATCGTCGGGGTCTTCGTCTCGTTCACCGTCTCCCAGGTCGGCATGATCCGGCACTGGAACCGGCACCTGCGCACCGAGCGGGACCCGGAGGCCCGTCGCCGGATGCACCGCTCCCGGGCGATCAACACGTTCGGCGCGGGCCTGACCGGTGCGGTGCTGGTGATCGTCCTGATCACCAAGTTCCTGCTCGGCGCCTGGATCGCCATCGCCGCGATGGCGGTGATCTACGTGCTGATGCTGGCCATCCGCCGGCACTACGACCGGATCGCCGTCGAGCTGACCCCACCGGACGAGGGCCGTGCCGTGCTGCCCGCCCGCAACCACGCGATCGTGCTGGTCAGCAAGGTGCACCAGCCGACGCTACGGGCCATCGCCTACGCCCGTGCCACCCGACCGGACACACTGACCGCCGTGACAGTCAACGTTGACGAGAAGGACACCCGGGATCTGCAGGCCGACTGGGAGCGCCGGGAGATGGCGATCCCGCTCACCGTGATCGACTCGCCGTACCGGGAGATCACCCGCCCGATCCTGGACTTCGTCGCCTCCACCCGCCGCAAGTCGCCCCGGGACGTGGTCACCGTGTTCATCCCGGAGTACGTGGTCGGCCGTTGGTGGGAGAACCTGCTGCACAACCAGAGCGCCCTGCGTCTCAAGGGCCGGCTGCTCTTCGAACCGGGGGTGATGGTGGTCAGCGTGCCGTGGCAGCTCGCGTCGACAGCGAGCAAGAACCTGGACCGGCTGGACGCCACCCTGTCCCGGACACCGGCGCGGGGGCCACGCAGCGCCGTGCCACCACTGGTCACCACGCCGCCGGTGGCCGCCACGCCGCCCGGCGAGGGCGGGCCCGAGAACAGCGGAACGATGGGGAACAGTCGTGACTGAGCCGGGCGGTCCGCGGACCGCGACATCCAGGACGCCGTCGGCGTCGGCCTCATCGGCGTTCGAGCGAGGGCTGGCCGAGACGGACCGGGTCGAGCTGACCGTTGACGCTGTCGCCCCCGGCGGGCACTGTGTCGCCCGGGTGGACGGGCAGGTGGTCTTCGTCCGGCACGCGCTGCCGGGTGAACGGGTCATCGCCGAGATCACCGAGGTGCACCGAGGTTTCGTCCGGGCCGACGCGGTGACAGTGCTGGAGCCCTCACCGGACCGGGTCGAGCCGCCCTGCCCGTACGCGAAGCCGGGTGCCTGCGGGGGCTGCGACCTCCAGCACGTCGCACCGGCCGCGCAGCTGGCCTGGAAGACCGCAGTGGTCCGCGAGCAGCTGGTCCGCCTCGGTGGGCTGACCGACGTCGAGCTGGACCGGCTCGGCGTCCGGGTCGAGGCGTTGCCCGGTGGGCTGCTCGGCTGGCGCTCCCGGGTCCGTTACGCGGTCGACGCCGCCGACCGGGCCGGCCTGCTCAAGCACCGCTCGCACGAGGTGGTGCCGATCGACCGCTGCCGGATCGCCCACCCTGCCATCCAGCAGCTGCCGGTGCTCACCCCCACCGGTGCGCGCTGGCCGGCCGCCGAGGCCGTGGAGACCGTCGCCAGCACCGGCGGGGACGTGACCGTCACGGAGATCCGCGATGGGGTGCCCGCCCCGGTCAGTGGCCCGACCGAGGTCCGCGAGGTCGCCGCCGGACGGGACTGGACGCTGCCCGCGTCCGCGTTCTGGCAGGTGCACCCGGCCGCCGCAGACGCCCTCTCCGCGGCGGTGCTGGAGCTGCTGGACCCGCAGCCGGGCGAGGTCGCCTGGGACCTCTACGGCGGCGCTGGGCTGTTCGCCGCCGGGCTGGCCGCACGGGTCGGCGCGACCGGCCGGGTGACGGTGGTCGAAGCGGCGGCGCAGGGTGTCGCCGCCGCCCGGGAGAACCTCGCCGACCTGCCCGGCGTCGAGGTGGTGTCGGCCCGGGTGGAGACCGCGCTGGCCCGCCGACGAATCACCGGCCCGGTCGACGTGGTGGTGCTTGACCCGCCGCGCTCCGGGGCCGGCGCCCCGGTGGTTCGCGCGCTGGCCGCCGCCGGCCCGCGGGCGGTCGCGTATGTGGCCTGTGACCCGGCCGCCTTCGCCCGGGACGTGCGTACCTTCGCCGAACTCGGTTGGCGGTTGGCGGCGCTCCGGGGCTTCGACCTCTTCCCGATGACGCAGCACGTCGAGCAGGTCGGGCTGCTGCTTCCCCCGGCCGCGCGGTAGAACACCCCGCGTCGGCGCCTGACTGGGTGCTCAGCTGCCCACTCCCCGCCCGGCCCAGCTGCGTGGGGCTCGGGCCGGGCTGCGGAGTACCGGGGGGCCGATAGACTCTCCGGTCATGAGCGTTGAAGAGGACACGGTCAACCACGGCCGGCTGCTGGGGACGGTTCGCGGTCCGCAGGACGTCAAGCGGATGTCCGGCGAGGAACTGGACGTCCTCGCCGCCGAGATCCGGGACTTCCTGATCACCAAGGTCTCCCGTACCGGCGGGCACGTCGGACCCAACCTCGGTGTGGTCGAGCTGACGCTCGCCATGCATCGCGTCTTCGACTCCCCCCGGGACCGGCTCCTGTTCGACACCGGCCACCAGGCGTACGTACACAAGATCCTTACCGGGCGTCAGGCCGGCTTCGACAAGCTCCGCCAGCGCGGTGGCCTCTCCGGCTACCCCAGCCAGGCGGAGAGCGAGCACGACCTCATCGAGAACTCGCACGCTTCCACCGCGCTGTCCTACGCCGATGGCCTCGCCAAGGCGTACGCCCTCCGGGGCGAAGCACGCAGCGTCGTGGCCGTGGTCGGTGACGGCGCGCTGACCGGCGGCATGTGCTGGGAGGCGCTGAACAACATCGCCACCGCCGGCAACTCCCTCGTGATCGTTGTCAACGACAACGGCCGGTCCTACTCGCCGACCATCGGCGGGCTGGCCGACCACCTCTCCTCGCTGCGGCTCAACCCCGGCTACGAGAAGGTCCTCGACACCGTCAAGGACGCCCTCGGCTCCACGCCGCTGGTCGGCAAGCCGATGTACGAGGTGCTGCACGCGGTCAAGAAGGGCATCAAGGACGCTGTCGCCCCGCAGGCCATGTTCGAGGACCTGGGCATCAAGTACGTGGGCCCGGTGGACGGGCACGACGTGGGCGCGGTCGAGGCGGCGCTGCGCGCGGCCAAGAACTTCGGCGGCCCGGTCATCGTGCACGCCGTCACCCGCAAGGGCTACGGCTACCGTCCCGCCGAGGAGGACGAGGCGGACTGCCTGCACGGCCCCGGCAGCGCCTTCGACGTGGAGACCGGCGCGCTGCTGGCCGCCCCGTCGGTGAAGTGGACGCACGTCTTCGCCGACGAGCTGCTGGCCATCGCCGACGAGCGCCCGGACGTGGTGGGCATCACCGCCGCCATGGCCGAGCCGACCGGCATCGCCAAGCTGGCCCGCAAGTACCCCGAGCGGGTGTACGACGTGGGCATCGCCGAGCAGCACGCGGCCACCTCGGCGGCCGGGTTGGCGCTCGGTGGCCTGCACCCGGTGGTCGCGGTCTACGCCACCTTCCTCAACCGCGCCTTCGACCAGGTCCTGCTGGACGTGGCGATGCACAAGCTGCCGGTGACCTTCGTGCTGGACCGGGCGGGCATCACCGGCCCGGACGGGCCCAGCCACTACGGCATCTGGGACATGTCGGTCTTCGGGGTGGTGCCGGGGCTCCAAATCGCCGCTCCCCGCGACGCCGCCACCCTGCGGGAGGAACTGCGCGAGGCGATGGCCGTCGACAACGGCCCGACCGTGGTGCGGTTCCCGACCGGTGCCGTCGCCGCGGACCTGCCGGCGCTGCGCAGGGTCGGCACGGTCGACGTGCTGGCCGAGTCCGCCCGTACCGACGTGCTGCTCGTCGCCGTCGGCTCCTTCGGCCAGTTGGGCATGGAGGTGGCCGCCCGGGTCGCCGAGCAGGGCTACGGGGTCACCGTCGTCGACCCCCGCTGGGTGCGTCCGGTCCCGGCGGAGCTGGTCGACCTGGCCGCCCGCCACCGGCTCGTGGTCAGCGTCGAGGACGGCGTGCGGGTCGGCGGGGTGGGCGACGCGCTCGCCCAGGCGATGCGTGACGCCGACGTTCGGGTTCCGCTGAAGGACCTGGGTGTGCCGGCCGACTGGCACCCGCACGGCACCCGCGCGCAGATCCTCGCCGACCTGGGCCTGACCGCTCAGGACGTGGCCCGCAACGTCACCGGTTGGATCTCCGGCCTGGATGCCACCCCGGACCGCCTCACCCCGAGCGACGCGGCCGCACAGAACTGACGAGACGAACGACGGCGGGCGTCCCTCGGGACGCCCGCCGTCGTGTGTCCATCCCCAATCCCGTCGCCCTGCCCTCGCCCCGTCTCCGCCGATCTTGCACTTTCGGTTGGCGTGATGCGCCTTGAGCGCCGATTTGCCGGCACAGAAAGTGCAAGATCGCCCGGGCGAGGGTGGGCTAGCGGGGGGAAATTGAGCGGTAGTGGGTTTTGTCGGTGTTGGCGAGGCTGTAGGTCTGGGAGCGGGACGGGGTGGGGATGACCGCCAGGCCGGGGCGTTCGACCAGCAGGGGAGTGCCCGGCGGAACGGACAGGGAACTGTCCCGGGTGGCCCGCCAGCTCAGCACCACCAGCGGCTGACCGGGCACCGGCAGTTGGTACGCCTGCAACGGGGTGGCCCGGTCGGCGGGTGAGACGACGGGCGCGCTCCCGTCGGCCGGTCGATAGATCACCGCCGTCATCGCGCCGGCATCGGTGTCCCAGCTGAGCTGCTGCAACTCGGCTGGCTCGCCGCCGCCGAGGGCGACTTCGCCCAGCGAGCGCACGGTGAGCTTCGCCATCGGCCAGGACGTCGGCACCGAACGTGGGGCGTCCCGGTCCCCGATCCGGCGCGGGATGCTGCCGAAGGGGCCCCGATCGCCGGACAGCACGCAGGTGTCCAGGCCGGTGAGCGCCCGCCGGCCCGTGCCGGACTCGTCGCGGACCAACGGGTAGCGCGGGTCGACAGTGCCGGTGCCCAGGTCGAGCAACCGGTCGGCGGCCCGCCCGCGGGGGAGTGACTCAGTGGTTCGCAGGGTCGCGGTCACGCCGACGGCCGTGCAGGACGGCACGTCAACCGGTGCGCTGAGACCGTCCGCGATGGTCAACGTCCGGTCCTTTGGCCCGAGGAGGCTCTGCACCCGGGCCGAAACCAGGTAACGCCGGCCACCGGCCGTCTGCACCGGCAGTACGTCGGAGTAGACGAGGTAACCCGGATCGGTGTACTCGGTGGCGCGGGTCACCGCGTACCGGTCGCCCTCGCGCGTCAGTTGCAGCAGCCAGGACGCGCTTTCGCCGGGCACGTCGGCGGCCACCAGCGCCACCGGGGTGCCGTCGACCCGACCGGAGAAAAGGATGCCGGACGAGGGCAGGTGCGCGCGGTCGTCGGCCGGCGACCGCCAGCCCCGGACCGCCGCGGTGACCGCCGCCGTCGCTGCGGCGTCCCCGGAGAGGTCGCCGCGGGGCGGCCACACGGCGAGGGTGCCGTCCAGGCTGTCGTACCCGACCCGGAGGTCCTGCGGCTTGCGCTCGGCTACCGGACCGCAGGCCGTGCCGGCCAGCAGCGCGCTCAGCAGGACGGGAAGCGCCCTGCCGTACCGACGGCCTGGAGTCACCTGGCCCGCCCCCGATCGCCTCGCCGTCGCTGTCGGAAAGCGCCATAGTACGAGATGTCCGATGCGGCGCCTCAGTTGGCCGGCATCCGAACCACCACAATGGACACCACCGGGGGTTTAGGGCGTTTTGGTTGCTCCGGTAGACTCCGCCGACTGTGACGCCTGCCGAGTCCCGCGCCCTGCCCGCGCCGCACCCGGAGGCGGCAGCCGACTCCGCCGAGCTGGTGAGCTACCGCACACCGGCCGGCCTCCTCGCCGGCCCGCCCGCGCTGGCCGCCCCCACCACAGCGCCGGCCGAGCCCGAAGCGCCGGCCGAGCCCGAAGCGCCGGCCGAGCCCGAAGCGCCGGCCGAGAGCGCGGTGCCGACGCGGGCGTGGTGGCGTCGGTGGACTCGGCGTCGGCAGCACCTGGCGGTGGGCGGGCTGTTCCTGCTCGCCGCACTCTGGGTGACCAGCCGGATCTGGTTGGACCCGTCCGGTCGGGTGGCCTCGCTCTACACCGGTGACCCGGCGCAGGTGCAGTTCTTCCTCGCCCACTCGGTACGCGTGGTGCTGCACGGCGAGTACCCGTTCTACACCGAGCAGTTCAACTACCCGGACGGCGTCAACCTGATGGCCAACACGGCCGTGCTGGCGCTGGGCATCCCGATGGTCCCGGTGACGCTGCTCTTCGGGCCGGCGGTCTCCTTCGTGGTGCTGGTCACGCTCGGTCTCGCCGGCACCGCCATGGCCTGGTACCTGATGCTCTCCCGCCACCTGGTGCGTACCCCGCTCGCGGCAGCGGTCGGCGGCTGGTTCTGCGGGTTCTCGCCCGCGATGCTCTCGCACGCCAGTTGGCACCCGAACATCATCAGCCAGTTCCTGCTGCCGTTCATCGTGTGGCGGGTGCTGGTCCTCACCCGCTCCGGAAAACCGGTTCGGGGCGGGGCCCTGCTCGCCCTGCTGGTCACCGCGCAGGCGTTCATCAACGAGGAGATCCTGCTCTTCACGGCGCTGGCCTGCGGCGTCTTCCTGCTGGCGGTGCTGGCCCAGGAGCCGGCCCGGTGGCAGGCGGCGTGGCGACCCCTGGGCGTCGGCGTGGTGACCTGCGCGCTGCTGGCCGGGGCGCTGCTGGCGTACCCGCTCTACGTGCAGTTCGCCGGGCCGATGGCCTACCACGGGCTCAGCGACGCGGTGAAGGACTACGGCAACGACATCGCCGCCTTCTTCGCCCCGGGCTCGCCCACCCTCGGCGGCAACCAGCGGGCCAACATCAACCTGGCGCCGAACTACTCCGAGGAGAACGCCTTCTTCGGCTGGAGCCTGTCGATGCTGGCCATCGGCATCGTGGTCTGGCTGCGCCGGGAGTTGATCGTTCGGGCGCTCGCGGTGACCGGCGTGTTCTTCGCCGTGCTCTCCCTCGGCGAGCGGGTCTCCTGGTGGGACCGCGAGCTGATCACCGGGCCGTGGCAGTGGTTGGTCCACCTGCCGCTGCTGGACGCGGTGGTGCCGACCCGGTTCGGGCTCATCACCAGCGTGGTGATCGGCCTGCTGCTGGCGCTCGCCGTCGAGCGGGCCTGGGCGCTACGCCCGGCCGACCGCCGTACCGTCCACGTGCTCACCGCCGCAGGCCTGGCCTTCGCGCTGCTGCCGATCGCACCGATGCCGCTGCGGATGGTCTCCCGGCCGCCGGTGCCGGACTTCATCACGGCGGACCGGTGGCGGGCGTACGTCGGCCCGGACCAGACGCTGGTGCCGATCCCGGTGCCCAGCATGGGCAACACGCACGGCATGCGCTGGGCCGCGGCCACCAACCTCGACTTCAAAATCCCCGGCGGTTACTTCCTCGCGCCCCGCAACGGCAACACCGGTGACGCGGGCCGGTTCGGCGGTCGTCCCAGCGGGGTGGGTCAGATGCTGGAGGAGGTGGCGACCACCGGCCGTACGCCCAAGCTGGACGACCGGCAGCGTCGGCGCTTCGCCGACGAACTGCGGCACTGGCGGGCGGCGATCCTGGTGCTGCCCGTGCGGCAGCAGAACGCCGAGCCACTGCGACGTACGGTCGAGGAGCTGGTCGGCCCGGGCCGCCAGGAGTTGGATGTCTGGGTCTGGGACGTCCGGACGCTCACCGACCGTTCGGTCTGATGGCCACCGGGACGACGTCCCCGAACACCTCGTTGCCGGCGACGGGCGGCACGTCCCGTCCGGCCTGGCTGCGGGACGCGCTGGTGGTGGCCGGCTATCTGGGCCTCGCGGTGCTGGTGACCAGCGGGCAGTGGGGCCGCCCGTGGCAGCTGTTCCACCAGGCGGGTGACCAGATCCTCTTCGAGTGGATGCTGGCCCACGCGGCGCATGCCGTGGTGGAGGGGGAGAACCCGCTCTTCAGCACCGGGTTGAACGCGCCCGACGGGGTCAACCTGATGGCGAACACCTCGGTGCTCGGCCTGGGTGTCCCGCTCACCCCGGTCACCCTGCTCTTCGGCTCGCAGGTGGCGTTCTGCGTGGCGGTCGTCTGCTGCCTCGCCGGGACCGCCGTCGCCTGGTACGTGCTGCTGCGTCGCCGGCTGGTCGGCGCCCGGGCCCCGGCCGCGGTGGGTGGGCTGATCTGTGGCTTCGCCCCGGGCATGATCGCTCAGGCGGGCGCGCACCTGCACATCGCCGCCCAGTTCCTGGTGCCCGCGATCCTCGCCCTGGTGTTCCGCCCCGCCTCGGAGACGACGCGACACGGCGTGTGGCGGCCCGGCGTCGGCCTGGGGCTGCTGCTCGTCTGGCAGGTCTTCATCGGCGAGGAGGTGCTGGTCTTCCTGGTGCTCGCGGCCGGCGTCTTCGCGCTGGGTTACGCGCTCGCCGACCGGGTGGCCGCACGGCGGCTGGCGCCAGCCCTCTTCGGCCGACTCGCGGTGGCGGCCGGCGTGGCGGCGGTGCCGCTGGCGTACCCGCTGTGGTTCCAGTTCCACGGCCCGCAGCACTACTCCGGGATGGCGTTCGCCACGCAGGGCTTCCAACTGGACGTCGCCTCGTTCACCGCGTCGGCGCGGCAAACCGTGCTGGGTGACGACTGGCTGCCGGGGTTGCTCTCGCCGAATCCGACCGAGGAGAACTCGTTCTTCGGCCCGGGCCTGTTGGTGCTCGCAGTGGTGATCGTGATCTGGCAGTGGCGACGACCGCTGGTCCGGGCACTGGCCGCCTGCGGCGCGGTCTTCGCCCTGCTCTCGCTCGGCGACGAGCTGCGGGTGGACGGTGAGGCCACCGGCATTCCGGGGCCGTACCGGCTGGTCAGCGGGCTGCCGTTGCTCGATCTCGCGGTACCGGCCCGGTTCGCGCTGGTCTGCGTACCGGTGCTGGGTGTGCTGGTGGCCCTGTCCCTGGACCGGGTCCGGGCCGCGCGCGGGCCGAACGTGGCGCCGGGCCTACCGGTGCGGCTGCTGTGGGCCGGCGCGGTCGCGGCCGCGTTGCTGCCCCTGATTCCGACGCCGATCCGCGTGGTGCCGGTCGCGCCGGTGCCGGCGTTTCTCGCCACCGGTGGCTGGCGTCCGCTGGTGCCGCCCGGCCGGACGGTGGTCGCGGTGCCCCCGGTCACCGGTGCCGGGCGCAGCCCGGTGATGCTCTGGTCCGCCCGTACCGCTCTGGGGTTCGCCGCGCCGGGCGGCTACTTCATCGGCCCCAGCGGCCCGGACGACCCGGCGGCCCGCTGGGGCGCGCCGGACCGGCCCACGTCGGTGCTGCTGCGGCAGGTGGCCGAGACCGGCGCGGTGCCGGTGCTCACCGACGCCGACCGCCGCCAGGCCGTCGAGGACCTGCGGCACTGGCGTGCCGCGGTGGTCGTACTCGGGCACCTGGAGCACGGTGACCCGGTCCGCCGAACGGTCGACGACCTGCTCGGCCCGGGCCGACCGGTCGACGGCGGATGGTTGTGGGACGTCCGGGACCACGTCGGCTGAGCCGACCGGTGGCGCGGTTCTCGACTAACCCACCAGGGCGCGCACGTCCCACACCCAGACGTCGTCGACCCGCTGCGGTGGCCCGAGCAGGGCGGTGACCAGCTCACGGAGTACCGCCTCGCGGGGGTGCGCCCCGAGCACCACCACCGACGCCCGCCAGAACCGCAGGTCCTCGACGGCCTGGCGGCGGTTCTCGTCGGTCAGCGCCGGAACCGTGCCGCTGTCCATGGTGGAGTAGATGAGGGAACTGGTCGGTCGGTTCGGCGCACCGAAGACCCCCTCACCCAGCTCGTTCGGGCCGATGAAGTAGCCGCCCGGAACGGGGAACTCCTGCCCGGTCAGCGCACTCCACCGCAGCGTCGGCAGACCGTGCACGTTGCTCGGGATCGGCACCGGCACCAGGGTTCGACCCGCCGGCACGTACGGCCGCCAGCCGCCCGCGGTGATGAAGTGCGGCGGTGGGTCGATCTGCTGGGCGGGCAGTGGGCGGGGGAAGAGCGGCAGCACGGCGAGGGCGACCGCCGCGTACCCCACCGGGCGCAGCCACCGACGGCGCGACGCGACCGGGCCGGCGGGCTTGGCGGGCTCGGGGGACACAGCCGGGGCCCCTTCGGCGGCGCGCTGGGCCGGCACCCGCGGCCGGTCGGCCACCGGGCGCCCCTGGCGGTGCGCGGCGTCCCAGGTCAACGCGAGCAGTACGCCCACCGCGGCGGCGACCACCAGCGTCAACCGGGTCGGCATCATCATCTCGACCAGCGGCAGGTCGTCCGACACGTACGACCAAGGGCCGCGCACACCGGTCTCCACACCGTTGAAGCGCACCCACGGCCCGATCGCGGCCACGCTGAACACCACGATGAGCACCGCGGCGATCCGGGCGGCCAGCGAGCGGCGTACGAGCAGCACCAGAGCCACCACCGAGAGCAGCACCAGCGGCCAACCGAACCAGGTGTTCTGCTCGGTCAGACCGATCGTCTTCTCCACGGCCGGGTCACCGGCCCAGGTGTCCCGGGCGAAGGTGACGAAGGCGACCAGGTCCTCGCCCCAGTTGTGGAACACGCCGCCCTGCAGGCCCCGGTAGGACTGCGGGCCGTTGAACTGGAACCAGATCGGGTACGCGGTGAGCACCAGGGCCAGCCCGCCGGCGACGCCGAGCCCGGCCAGGAACGTGCCGGCGGCGGCCCGGGTGGCCCGCGGCCGCTGCACGGCGTACGCCAGCACGATGACCAGGCAGGCCAGCGCGGTGAGCAGCAGCATCTCCTCGTTGATGAAGATCTGGTACGCCACCAGCGCACCGAGCACGAGCCCGTTGCGGCGCCACCGGCCCGGCTCACCCAGGGTCAGCACCCGCACCACGATCAGCGGGAGCAGGAAGTTGGAAACGAAGTTCGGTTGGCCGTTGGCGTGGTGGATGATTCCCGGCGCGAAGCCGAGGAACGCGCCGCCGACGAACGCCGCCGCACGCGAGCGCACCAGGTGGCGGGAGAGCATCCAGTAGCCGGTGCCGGCGGTGGCCGCCAGCGCCGCGCCCAGGTAGAGCGCGTACATCACCTGAGGGCCGAGCAGCATGGTCAGCGGAACCAGCGGCAGGGTCACCCCGAGCAGCGAGGTGTTGGCCATCATGTTCACCCCGTCCGGGGCGTTCTGACGGGCCGTGAACAGCGGGTTCTCCAGGTGCCGCACCGAGTACTCGCCGTGCGCGAACAGCCACTCGAACCAACTGTGATCGGTGGGCAGGTGCGAGGAGACCCGGCCGTCGACGTCACCCCAGTAGTTGAGGCAGACGAACACGCCCAGCAGCACATAGGCTCCGAGGGCCAACAGGTCGGCTCGGGCCGGACGGCGTCGAGGCCGCCGTGTCGACTCGGCCTCGGCCGGGTCGACGTCGGTCACGGGATTCAGCGAAGGGTCTACCACCGGCACAGCCACGACGCGCCATCGTACAGGCGGGGTTCCGTCACTTTTGCCGGGCCGGTGCGCTGACGGTCGGCTTGCCGGGCGGGCCACCCGTCGGCCAGCCTTACCTGGTGACGGAAGGACGGTCCTTGTCGATCATCGAGCTGGGCGAGATCCGGGACGAGGCCGCGTCGGCACCTCCGGTTCGCCGCCCGCGCGCCGCCGGTCGCCCGCTGCGCAGCGCGACTGTGCTGTTGCTCAGCCTGGTGGTGCTGGCCGGTGCCGCGTCACCAACGCAGCGAACGGTGAGCGTGGTGCCGGCGTCGCGGACGGCCACCGCGTACCTGGCCGGAGACGGCGTCTTCGTTGTCGATCCGCCGACACCCGACGGGGACCGGTACCTGACCGCGTACGCCCAGCCGGCACCGACCGGCGCTGGGGTGCGGCGGCGGTGGCAGGCGCCGCTGACCCGCACCGGTAACTACCTCGACGTCCGGGTCGAACGGGGCCTGGTGCTGGCGTTGGCGGTCAACGCCCCCAACCGGCTGTTCCAGACCACCGCCTTCGACACCGCGACGGGCCGGCAACGCTGGCAGCATCCCGGTGGTGCCCAACCGACGCCCGGCGGTGGCCTGCTGGTGATCAATGGCCGCGAGGACGGGTCGGGCGCGATGAGCGGGGTTGAGCCCGACACCGGCCTGGTGCTCTGGTCGGTGCCGATCCCGCCGGCCGCCAGCCCCACCTACCACCTCACTCCCGAGGGGCAGGTCGACCGGTTCGTGCTCCTGCAACCGACCGGCGAGGTGCAGGTGCACGACGCCGGCACCGGCCAGCTGCTGCGCAGCATCGACACGCTGCCCGGTGACCGGTCGGCGTACCAGCGGGTGCAGATCGTCGACGACCTGCTGCTGCTCGTCCCGCCGGGCAGCACCCGGCTGGTGAGCTTCGGGCTGGCCGAGTTGGAGCCACTGTGGACGGCGGAGGTGACGCTGGTGTCGCATGTGCTCGAATGCGGCGGCCTGCTCTGCGCGGTACCGCAGACCGGCGGCGTTCAGGTGCTCGACCCGGCCACCGGATCGGTGCGGTGGTCGGAACCGGGCCAGGACGTCCTGGCGGACGTCCGGTACGGTCGGCTACTGATGGCCAGGCCCGGCCAGGGCTACGCGGTGCGGGACGCGGCCACCGGGCAGGTACGGACCGAACTGGGCGCGTGGAGTCTGATGCCGGTGCTGCGGCCGGACGATCCGCTGGTCGGTGTGCGGCGGGGTGACGACGGTCGGATGGTCGTCGCCGAACTGGACCTGGTGGCCGGCCGAACGCGGATCGTCGACGTGCTGCCGGGCATCGCGGGCAGTTGCCAGGCGTCCCTGCCGGTCCTGCTCTGCCAGCGCCTCGACGGCACTACCGCTCTGTGGAGGTTGACGCGGTGACCGACTCGGTGATCGACCTCGGCGAGCTGCGGGACGACAGGAACCCGGAGTCGATGCCCCGCCCACCTCGGGCCCACGGCCGCCCGCTGCGTTGCGCGCTGGTCGTGGTGCTCGCGCTGGTCACGCTCGCCGCCTCCGCCGTCGCATCGCCCCGCCCGGCTCCCGTGACGCTGCCGGGCCGACCCGGGTCCGACGTCATGATCGATGGTGACCTCCTCCTGGTCATGGAGCCGGCCAGCACCGACATGCGGCAGGCGCGGCTGGCCGCGTACCGGCTGCCCGACGGCGAGCCCGTCTGGCAGGCGCCGCTGCCGGCGCAGGCCCGGTACTGGGGGATGATTCCGCTGGCCGGGATGCTGCTGGCCACCGGGTACGAGATCGGCCCGGAGGGTCGGGACACACTCACCGTCGCACTGGACCGGGCGACCGGGGCGTACCGGTGGCAGCATCCGGGCACCGTCTCCAAGCTGACCGACGGCAACCTGCTGCTGCGCAGCGGCGGTGAGACCGTACCGTCCAGTCTGCGCGCTGTGGATCCCTGCTGCGGCACCGTGCGCTGGCAGCTCTCCGGCCTGAGCCCCGACATGAGGGTGCGGGACACCGGGCTCGGGGTGGACCGGGTGGTGCTCAACCAGGTGGACGGGCCGGTCGAGGTACGCGACGCGATCACCGGCGCGGTGCTGGCCCGCGCCGACCTGCGCCCACCCGACGGCGGTCGGATCGGACTGGACCTGACCAAGGACCTGCTGCTGTCCATCGACAGAGGCTCGGGCACTGTCACCGCGTACGAGCTGGACCAGCTCAAGCCCCGCTGGACCCGCGCCAGGGTGCACATCGACTTCGCGCTGGACTGTGGCCCCGTCCTGTGTCTGCGCACCGGCAACAACGAACTGCAGGCGCTCGACCCGGCAACCGGCGAGGTGCGCTGGCGCAGCAGCCAGTGGGGGTGGGCCTGGCCAAGCGGCGACCGGCTGATGGCCAACCTCAGCGGCGTCGGTCCGTCGGAGCAGTACGTCGTGCTCGATGCGCTGACCGGCAAGCAACTGGCCGACCTGGGCCGGTGGGAGCTGTACCAACTCGGTGTCGGCGGCCGGCTGGTCGGCATACGCCGGCATCCCGACGGAGGGGTGCTCGTCGGCGAGCTGGACATCGCCGCCGGAAAGGTGCACATCGTGGACGTGCTGCCCGATGTCACCGGGGGGTGTCAGGCGGTCACCGGCTACCTGGTGTGCATTGCCACCACAACCGGCTCGTACCAGCTCTGGAAACTCAGGGACTGATCACCAGTTCGCCTGGGTGGGCGGCGGGGGCAGCGGCACCGACGCGGGTCGCAGCACGTACGCCACCCCGCCGCTGCCGCGCTGCCAGACCGCCTCGAACCCGTGTCGGGGCACTGCGCGACGGACCGCGTCGTCGTCCGGGGCGTACGGGTCGTTGAGCACGGGGTCGCCGTCGGCGGTGAAGCCGACCAGCACCATCAGGTGCCCTCCGGTGTCGTACCCGAGCCCCGGCACCTCGTCGGCCCGGAACGCGGCGGAGACGATCAGGGGGATGCCGGCGGCGACGAACGCCTCCGCCTCGACCAGCGACCGCAGTCGGGTGACGAACGCGTCCACCCCGTGCAGACCGGCGTACGCGGTGTTGAACGGCCAGTTGCCGGCCCCGGCGTACGCGTGGTCGTAGCAGTGCCGGGCGGCGTGCACCACCACTGGACGCGGGCCGGACGGCTCCACCCAGGCGTAGTGGTCCGGCGTCGGCTCGGCGCCCCAGTAGGCGAGCACCATCGAGGTGCAGGTGGGGCTGCACCAGGAGTCCCCGCCACCACCCCACTGCGGGTACTGGCCAGCGTGCAGCCGCTGCGAGTAGCGGGGCACGTCCAGCACCCGACCCCAGGCAGCGGACGGGACGGGCTCCTCCGCGTACCAGTGGTCGGCCGTCGTGGGGCCGGTGGCGACCGCGCCGATGCTGCGCAGCACCGGGCCGGTCGGGCTGCCGGCGGGCCGGCACAAGGTCACCCGCGCCTGCCAACCGGTGACCGTCGCTCCGGTCACGATCAGGGTGTCGGTGTCGACCCGGGCGGCACTGTCGCGCTGTCCGGGCAGCGAGGTGCGCCGTACCGTGTGGTCGCCGGCGGCCCAGCGGGCCAGCCGGTACCAGTCCGTGCGGGGCGCGTCGTTGTGCCAACCGCGCAGGTCGACCTCGATCCAGCAGCCGTCCGGGGTGTCGGCCGTCCAGGACGGCACCACCTCGGCGACGGCGAAGCCGACAGGTACCGGCGGCGACGTCCAGGTGCCCCGTTCGGCGACGCCGTCGAGGGCGAGCCCCCGGCCGCTGGCGAGCAGGCCGTCGCCGCTGCCGCTGGTGGTGTCGGCCGGCAGGTGGAAACCCCGGTAGGCGATGTCCCGCCGGGTGGGTGGTGCCGCAGTGGTCATGCCAGTCCGTCCGTCGTTCGGTGCCGCCGGCCAGCATCGCGTACGCCGCGGTGGCCCGCAACGCCGGCCGGCGCGGACGGCGAGGGACGATGGTTGCCGGCCGGCACTAGGTTGTCGGTGGTCAGCAGCGAGGAGGCCGGGATGCGGGTACTGGTGGTCGAGGACGAGCGCAACCTCGCCGACGCGATCGCACGCGGGTTGCGCAAGCGGGGGATGGCTGTCGACGTGGCGTACGACGGCGACGCCGGCCACGAGGCGGCGTTCGTCACCCGGTACGACGTGGTGGTGCTCGACCGCGACCTGCCGGGTGTGCACGGTGACCAGATCTGCGCCGACCTGGCGGCCTCCGGCGCGTTGACCCGGGTGCTGATGCTCACCGCCAGCGGCACCGTCGCCGACCGGGTGGAGGGGTTGCAGCTCGGCGCGGACGACTACCTGCCCAAACCGTTCGCCTTCGACGAGTTGGTCGCCCGGGTGCAGGCGCTGGGCCGGCGGGCCACCCCGGCCGCGCCTCCGGTGCTCGAACTGGCCGACCTGGTGCTCGACCCGGCCCGCCGGGTGGCCACCCGTGCCGGGGTGCCGGTGGACCTCACTAACAAGGAGTTCGGGGTGCTCTGCGAGCTACTCAAGGCGCGTGGCGCGGTGGTCTCCAGTGAGGAGCTGCTGGAACGGGTCTGGGACGCGAACACCGACCCGTTCACCACCATCGTCCGGGTCACCGTGATGACGCTGCGCAAGAAGCTCGGTGACCCGCCGTTGATCGAAACGGTGGTCGGGGCGGGCTATCGCACCGCCGAGGTAGGCGCATGAGCCGCCGGTTGCGACCCACCCTGCGGCTGCGGCTGACAGTGCTCAACGGGGTGCTGCTGATCGGGGCCGGAGCGATCCTGGTGTTGCTGGCCTGGCTGCTGGTCCGCGACGCGTTGCGCCCCACCGACGAGTTGGTGCCCGGCACGATCGTGCTGCTCTCCGACGGCCGGCAGATGGACGCCGCCGAGTGGCAGCGGCAGTTGGTCGACGCCGCCTCCGGGGAGCTGCTGGCCAAGGGCCTGGTCGCGCTGCTGGCGATCAGCGTGGTCGGGGTGGCCGGCGCGTACGCGGTGGCCGGTCGGGCGCTGCGCCCACTGCACCAGGTCACGGCGACCGCCCAGCGGCTCGGTGAGGCGACCCTGGACCAGCGGATCGGTTACTCGGGCGCCGACGACGAGGTGGCCGAGTTGGCCAAGACGTTCGACGCCATGCTGGACCGGATCGCGTCCGCCTTCGAGGCCCAGAAGCGTTTCGTGGCGAACGCCTCGCACGAGCTGCGTACCCCGCTCGCCGTGATGCGGACGGAGATCGACGTGACGCTCAGCGACGATGACGCGGACACCGCCGAGTACCGCCGGATGGCGACAGTGGTTCGCGACGCCTCCGAGCGGGCCAACGGCCTGGTGGACGCGCTGCTGGTGCTGGCCCGTAGCGAAGCGCAGGCCGGGCGGCAGCTGGGCCGGCGTACCGAGTGTGACCTCGCCGCGGGCACTGCCAACGCACTGTCGGCGATGCGCCGCGAGGTGGAACGGATCGGCCTGCGGGTGCAGACGTCCCTGGAGTCCGCGCCGGTCGTCGGTGACCCGGGGCTGCTCGACCGGCTGGCCGGGAACCTGATCGAGAACGCGGTTCGCTACAACCACCTGCACGGTCGGCTCTGGGTGCGTACCGGCACCGACGGTGACCGATCCTGGCTGGTGGTGGGGAACACCGGTTTCGAGGTGGACCAGGCCGACGTGCCAGGGCTGTTCGAGCCGTTTCGCCGTGGTGGCCGGGAACGCACCGGAGCCCGTGGCTCCGGCCTGGGGCTGTCCATCGTCCGGGCGGTCTGCACCGCGCACGGCGGCACCGTACGGGTGGTGGCGCAGCCCGGCGGTGGCCTGGAGGTGACGGTCACCCTGCCGTCGTCGGACGCCCCGGCCGTGCCCGGAACGGTTCCCGCCGCCGGCTGACCGGGGTTGCGCGCCCCGCTCGGCCGATGGCAAGATCGCCGGGTCAGCTCGGAGAGTGAAGGGGGGTGCGTTGATGTCCATCAGTCAAGGCTCCGCACCCCGGGTCTTCGCAGGCTGACCCCCGGCGGCGGAGCGTCCCCATCCGAAGATGGAGAGACCACCCGTGTATCCACGGATCCGCAACATCAGTTTCGACTGCCACGACACGTACACCCTGGCCGGCTTCTGGTCGGCGGTGCTCGGCTACGCCAGGCTCCCGGAGGATGTTCCGGGCGACCCGGAAGCCGCCCTGCTGCCGCCGGACGGTGCCACGCCGAACATGTTCTTCCAAGCGGTGCCCGAGGACAAGGTGACCAAGAACCGGGTCCACATCTGCCTGGAACCGGTCGACCGGACCCGCGACGAGGAAGTAGAGCGGGTGCTCGGCCTCGGGGCCACCATGGTCGTCGACCGGCGGCGCACCGACGGGACGGGCTGGGCGGTTCTCGCCGACCCGGAGGGGAACGAGTTCTGCGTGCTCCGCAGCGCCGGGGAGCGGGTCGACACCACTGTGGAGGACCAGGCATGAGTTCGACGATCCACAACATCAGCATCGACTGTCACGACACGTACGCCCTCGCCGGCTTCTGGGCGCAGGTCTTCGACTGCCCACGACAGCCCGACGACTTCCCCGGCGACCCTGAGGCGATGCTGCTGCCGCCGGGCGGGCCGGAGGTGCTCTTCCTCGCCGTGCCGGAGGGCAAGACGGTGAAGAACCGGCTGCACCTGGATCTGCAACCCGCCGACCGGACCCGGGCCGAGGAGGTCGAGCGACTGCTCGGCATCGGCGCGACGCTCGTCGCCGACCACGTCGGCCCGACCGGTGGTGGTTGGGTGGTGCTCGCCGACCCGGAGGGCAACGAGTTCTGCGTGCTCGGCAACGCCGCCGAGCGGGCCGCCGCGGCAGCGGCGCGGGCTGCGGCAGCGGTTTCCGAACCGGCCTGACCGTCGACGTACGGCACCGGGCGCCGGCCACCTTCGCGTGGCCGGTGCCCGGTGCCACGCTGCCGGGGCGGGACCTGACGGCGAGATCCAGGCCGTGGCCGGGCCGTGCGGTGGCGCGGGTGACTAGACGAAGGCCGTCGCGCCCTCGTACTCCGCCACTGGGGCGGTGCCGGCATGCTCGTACTCGAGTAGAAGCAGACCCTTTGCCGTCGCTTCGTGATGAACCAGTCGGAGGCCGACGGACGCGCTCGGCTGGTCGAGCAGCCGACGACCGGAACCGGCCACGGTGGGGGCGACGACGAGTCGGAGTGTGTCGACGAGGCCGGCCGACAACAGAGCCTTGCCAAGTCGTGCGCTTCCGTGGATCTGGAGTTCCCGTCCGGGCCGGGCCTTGAGCTCCCCGACGGTGTGGATCGGGTCGCCCCGGAGCAGCGTCGTCGGGTGCCAACTACCCTCCGTCAGGGTGTTGGTCACTACGTACTTTGGTAACGAATTCATCCGTTCGGTGAACGGATCGTTCGGGTCGGTGATCTGCGGCCAGTCGCGAGCGAACGCCTCGTAGGTCCGCCGTCCGAGCAGTAACCCGTCGGCGAGACCCAACCAGTCAGAGGTCCGGCGGACGAAGACCTCGTCCAGGTAGGGCACGAGCCAGCCGCCCCGGGTGAAGCCGTTGCTCGTGTCCTCGGTCGGCGAGCCGGGCCCCTGGCTGACGCCGTCGAGAGTGACGAATTCGGTAAGGACGATCTTCACAGCGCCCCCTGGCTCTCGGCGAGCCCGGCGAGTTGTTCGGTGACCGAGCCCCAGCCGTCCGCGAAGCCGATTTTCTCGTGAAGGTCACGAGCGGCGGGATCACCGTGACGGACGATGATCCGGTAGTCCGTGCCGTCCGGATGATCCTTCATGGTGATCTCCGCGGTCATCGGGACCGGGGTTGGGTGCGCGGGCCGCCAGGCGCTGTCGATCACGTTGGTGAACACGATCCGTTCGAGGTCGTCGACGACGAGGAAGCACGCGTCGAGGTGCGGGACGAACTCCACCCCGTCCTCGCTCAGTCGGGTCACGAGTGCGCCACCGGGCCGGACGTCCAGGCGATCGACGCGGCACAGGGCCGGCGCCGGGATCCACCATTTCTCGAAGCGGGACGGGTCGGTCCAGGCGCTCCACACGGCGGCGAGAGGTGCGCGGATGACCCGCGCCATTGTCAGGTCCAGGTCGGGATTCACTGCTGGTTCTCCTGCTCATCGGTGACGAGGCGTTCCAGGCGATCCGTGCGCTCTTCCCAGATCCGGCGCTGCTCCGCGAGCCAGTCTTCGACGACAGCGAGGCGCTCGCGGTTGAGCACGCAGGTGCGCACCCGTCCGGACTTGGTCGTGTGGATCAGTCCGTTCGACTCGAGCGTCTGCACGTGCTTCATGAACGAGGGAAGAGTCATCGGAAAATCGCGAGCGAGGTCACCGACGCTCGTCGGACCGTGGCCGAGGCGGCGGATGACCCAGCGCCGGGTCGGGTCAGCGAGGGCGACGAACACGCCGTCGAGCTGCGCCGAATACTGTGCCATACGGCTAAGTGTTGCTGGAGATGACACTTAGCGCAAGGGCAAAGTATTGGCGGCCCCGGGGAGTGGCTGCCGTGCCGACCGCGGCCGGTCGGCGCGCTTCAGGAGAGCAGCAGGGGCCCCGGCCACCCGAGGGTAGCCGGGGCCCCTGTCTCGTACGGATCAGGACTGTTGCTCGACCTGGCCCCGGATCGCGGTGAACTCGGCCTTCGCCTGGTCGGCGGTCTTGAAGTACATCACCACCATGCCCAGGCTGCCCCGGTCGGTCCAGACGCAGATGCCCAGCGGCACGGTGTCGGCCTTGCCGTCGCCGCAGCGCGCCTCACCGCCCAGCGGGCCGGCGTCGACGGCCGTCATCTCGCCCACCGTCAGCTGCTTGGACAGCCCATCCACGTAGGCGTCGAGCTCCTTCTTCGGGTCCGACAGCAGCCCGGACACGGCCGCGATCATGACGAGGTCCTGCTTGGTCGGCTCGCCGTAGAAGGCGGCGACCGTGCTCGTCTCGTTCCCCGCCGCCGTCTTCATCCCACTGACCGCCTGCTCGGCGGCAGTCAGGAGCTCCGGGTTGGTGAGCTTCGGCCGGCCGGCGAGGGTGGCCGGCGCGACCACGCGGGTCTTGCTGGCGTCCACGACGGCGCCCACGTCGTCCTTGACGACGAACCAGGTGATCGCCACGCCGCCGAGGCAGAGCACCAGCACCGCGGCCAACACGATCAGCACGATCTTGCCGACGTTCGACTTCTTCGCCGGGGGAGGGCCGCCGGCCAGGTTCGGGTCACCGTACGGCTGACCCGGCTGCGCGGCCGGGAACCCAGGCTGCGCGGGCGGGAACCCAGGCTGCGCGGGTGGGAAACCACCGGGCTGCTGCGGCTGTCCCTGCTGCGGCGGCGGCGGCCAACCGCCAGGCTGCTGGCCCGGCTGATGCGACGGGTCGGGGGAATCGTGCGGCGGGCCGTAGGGATTGGCCGGCGGCTGGGACATCAGTCAGCTCCAAGATGGGTGTGCAAAACGCGTGATCCTAACCCGGTGCGAAGCGCGCCGTTGCCCCTGCGGAAACCCGCAGCCGGCGATCGACTGATCACAAACGGTCGCGGTGGCCGGTCCGTCCACGAGGGACGGTCCGACCACCGCGACGGTGGTACAGGGATCGGTCAGGCCGGCAGGCTCGCCGCACCACGCGGCAGGAACCGCTGGCCGGTGACCCGCTCGGAGGTGCCGGTCCGGTCCAGGTACGGCGTGACACCGCCCAGGTGGAACGGCCAACCCGCGCCCAGGATCATGCACAGGTCGATGTCCTGCGCCTCGGCGACCACACCCTCGTCCAGCATCAGCCGGATCTCCTGCGCGAGCGCGTCGAGGGCGTTCTGGCGTACCTGCTCGGCGGTCAATGGCTGGTCACCCACCACGAGCAGCTTGGCGACCTCCTCGTTGACCTGGTCGTCGACCACGATCGGCCGACCCGAGTCGGCGATCCGCTTGAGGTTCTCGCTGACCCCGAACCGGTCCGGGTACGCGGCGTGCAGGGTGCCGCCCACGTGGTACGCGACGGCCGGCCCGACCAACTGGAGCAGGGCGAGCGGACGCATCGGCAGGCCCAGTGGGTCCAGTGCGCTGTTCGCCACGTCCAGCGGAGTGCCGGCGTCGACGGCGGCGAAGACGGTGCCCAGGAAGCGGGTGAGCAGCCGGTTCACCACGAACGCCGGAGCGTCCTTGACCAGCACGCTCGACTTCTTGAGCTGCTTGCCCACTGCGAACGCTGTCGCCAGGGTGACGTCGTCGGTGCGTTCGCCCCGGACGATCTCCAGCAGCGGCAGCACCGCCACCGGGTTGAAGAAGTGGAAGCCGACCACCCGTTCGGGGTGCTCCAACTCGGCGGCCATCTCGGTGATCGACAGCGAGCTGGTGTTGGTGGCGAGCACCGCCTCCGGAGAGACGATCTTCTCCAACTCGGCCCAGACCTGCTTCTTGACGCCCAGGTCCTCGAAGACCGCCTCGATGACGAAGTCCGCGTCGGCGAAGGCGCTCTTGTCGACAGTGCCGCTGACCAGGCCGTACAGCTTGGCGGCGGTGCCCTTGTCCATCCGGCCCTTGGTGACCGCCTTCTCGATCTGGGTGTGCACGTAGCCGACGCCCTTGTCCACCCGGGACTGGTCGAGGTCGGTCATCACCACCGGCACCTGGAGGCGTCGGGCGAACAGCAGCGCCAGCTGGCTGGCCATCAGACCCGCGCCGACGATGCCGACCTTGGTGATCGTGCGGGCCAGACCCTTGTCCGGTGCGCCGGCCGGGCGCTTGGCCCGCCGCTGCACCAGGTCGAACGCGTACAGGCCGCTGCGCAGCTCCTCGGAGAAGACCAGGTCCGCGAGCGCCTCGTCCTCGGCGGCGGTGCCGGCGGCGAAGTCGCCGTCCTTCGCCGTCTCCAGCAGGTCGAGCGCCTTGTACGCGGCCGGGACCGCGCCGTGCAGCCGCTGGTTCAGCGTCTCCCGGGCGAAGTAGAGCACGCCCGCCCACATGTCCTTGTCGACCTCGGGTCGGGTCACTGTGACCTGGCCCCGGACCACGCCGGCAGCCCACTCCAGGGACCGCTCCAGGAAGTCCGCCGGCTCCAACAGGATGTCCGCGATGCCCAGCTCGGCCGCCTGCTTCGGCTTGAGCATCTTGTTCTGCATCAGCGGGTTCTGGATGATCACCTGGGTCGCGGCGGGGATGCCGATCAGGTTCGGCAGCAACTGGGTGCCGCCCCAGCCGGGTACCAGACCGAGGGAGACCTCGGGCAGCGCGAGGGCCGCCGCACCACCGGAGAGCGTCCGGTAGTGGCAGTGCAGCGCCAGCTCCAGGCCACCGCCCATCGCCGCGCCGTTGACGAACGCGAAGGTGGGGACGGTGCTGTCCTTGAGCCGGGCGAAGACCCGGTGGCCGAGCCGGCCGATCTCCAGCGCCTGCGCGCGGTCGGCGAGCTGCGGCAGGCCGACGATGTCCGCGCCCACGCAGAAGATGTACGGCTTGCCGGTGACCGCGATGAACGCCGGGTCGGCGGCGAGCGCGGCGGTGATCGCCTCGTCCAGGCTGGCCAGCCCACCCGGGCCGAAGGTGTTCGGCTTGGTGTGGTCGAAGCCGTTGTCCAGCGTGATCAGGGCGGCGGGCCGGTCCAGCCCCGGCACGTTCACCTGGCGCAGCAGCGCCCGGGTGACGACCTCGTTCGGTGCCTTCACTTGTCGCCCTCCCAGTGCGGGTTCTCCCAGATGACAGTGCCGCCCATGCCGATGCCGATGCACATCGCCGTGAGGCCGTACCGGACCTCGGGGTGCTCGGCGAACTGGCGGGCCAGCTGCGTCATCAGCCGCACGCCGGAGGAGGCCAGCGGGTGACCGATGGCGATCGCACCGCCCCACGGGTTGACCCGCGCGTCGTCGTCGGCGATGCCGAAGTGGTCGAGGAAGGCGAGCACCTGCACGGCGAACGCCTCGTTCAGCTCGAACAGGCCGATGTCGTCGATGCTGAGCCCGGCGAGGCGCAGCGCCTTCTCCGTCGACGGGATCGGGCCGACACCCATCACCTCCGGCTCGACTCCGACGAAGCCGAACGACACCAGCCGCATGGCGACCGGCAGGCCCAGCTCGCGGGCGGTGGCCTCGTCGGCCAGCAGGCTCGCGGTGGCGCCGTCGTTCAGGCCGGCCGCGTTGCCTGCGGTGACCTTGCCGTGCGGGCGGAACGGGGTCTTCAGGGTGGCCAGCTTCTCCAGCGAGGTGTCCCGCGGGGCCTCGTCCACAGTGGCCAGACCCCAACCGCCCTCGGCGTCGCGGATCGACATCGGCACCAGGTCGTCCTGGAGCTTGCCGTTGGCGTACGCCTTGGCGGTCTTCTGCTGCGAGGCCAGCGCGAACGCGTCGGTGCGCGCCTTGGTGATGTGCGGGACCAGGTCGTGCAGGTTCTCCGCGGTGGAGCCCATCACCAGCGCGGACGGGTCGACCAGCTTCTCCGCGATGATGCGCGGGTTGGGGTCGACGCCCTCACCCATCGGGTGGCGGCCCATGTGCTCGACGCCACCGGCGATGGCGATGTCGTACGCGCCCATGGCGATGCCGCTGGCCACTGTGGTGACAGCGGTCATCGCCCCCGCGCACATGCGGTCGATGGCGAAGCCGGGAACGGTCTTGGGCAGCCCGGCCAGCAGGGCGGCGGTGCGGCCGATGGTGAGGCCCTGGTCGCCGATCTGGGTGGTGGCCGCGATGGCGACCTCCTCGACCCGCTCCGGGGGCAGCTGCGGGTTGCGACGCAGCAGTTCCCGGATGCAGCGGATCACCAGGTCGTCGGCGCGGGTGTTGGCGTACATGCCACCCGCCTTGCCGAACGGGGTACGGACGCCGTCGACGAAGACGACGTCGCGAACTTCACGGGGCACTTGAGCCTCCTATTCGACCGTGATTCGGCCTTCGCGCCGGGCGGCACGCCGGACCGAACAAGGGTCGCCGACACGGGCACGTTTCCCTCGAATGCTACTCGCCAGTAACCAACCCCGTCCCTACCCCCGCCTGTGGCCCACCCCACACCCGGCTCCGGTCGATCATGAAGTTGTTGCCGAGACACGCCGGCGCGTGTGGCAACAACTTCATGATCAGCAGCGGGAGGGGTGGATCAGGAGAGGGTGGGGGTTTTTGGGGTCAGGGCTTCGGTCAGGTCGGGGGTGAGGAGGCCGATCTGCCACTCGCGGGCGTTGAGGCCGCGCAGGGTCTCCGCTACCGACTCCTCGGTGATCTCCTCCGGCGGGGTCCAGGCCAGCCGGCGGACCGAATCGGGAGTGATCAGGTTTTCCGGCGGAAGGTTGTGCTCGCCGGCGATGCGGATCACGACCTCCCGGCAGCGGGCCAGCCGACCGGCCGCCACCGGGTCCCGCTCGGCCCACCGGTGCGGCGGAGGCGGGCCCTCCACGGCCGGCGAGACCGGCAGGGAATCCTCCGGCAGCTGCCGGGCGTCGTCGAGCGCGGCGAGCCAGGTGCGGGCCAGCCGACGGACCGACCGACCACCGAAGCCGGGCAGGGTCAGCAGGGTCTTCTCGTCCTTCGGGTCCAGCTCGGCCGCGGCGATGATCGCCGAGTCCGGCAACACCCGACCGGGAGCGGCGTCCCGCCGGGCCGCGATCTGGTCCCGGGCGTACCACATCGAGCGGACCCGGGCCTGGGCCCGCGCCCCCCGCAGCCGGTGGATGCCCGAGGTGCGCCGCCACGGCTCCGCCCGGACCCGGGGCGGGCGTGCCCCGGTGCGGACCAGCGCGGCGAACTCCTCCGCGGCCCAGGCCGACTTGCCCTGCCGGGTCAACTCGGCGTCCAGCGCGTCGCGCAGGTCGGTGAGCAGCTCCACGTCGAGGGCGGCGTACGTCAACCACGACTCGGGCAGCGGTCGGCTCGACCAGTCGGCCGCCGAGTGGTGCTTCTCCAGGGTGAACCCGAGCAGCTGCTCGGTGAGCGCGGCAAGCCCGACGCGTTCGAAGCCGGCCAACCGAGCCGCAAGCTCGGTGTCGAACAGACGGCGTGGACGCAAACCCACCTCGGCCAGGCAGGGCAGATCCTGGCTGGCCGCGTGGAGGACCCACTCGGCTTCACCGATCACCGCGTCCAGCGCGCTGAGGTCGGGCAGGGGCAGCGGGTCGATCAGCGCCGTGCCCGCACCGGCCCGGCGCAGTTGCACCAGGTATGCGCGCTGGCTGTAGCGGTAGCCGGAAGCCCGTTCGGCGTCCAGGGCGACCGGGCCGGTGCCCGCCGCGAAGCGGGCCACGACCTCGGCAAGCTCGGCCGGGGCGGCCACCGGATCGGGGGTGCCGTCACGCGGGGCGATCAGCGGAACGGGCCCACCGTCGGCCGGGTCGGCCCCCTCGCCCGCCGGCTGCGGCTGGGCCGACTGCGGGTGCTGGGGTGCGTTTCCCGGAAGTTCTTCGGTGGGCCGACGGCGCAGGGGTGGTTCGTCGGTCACCTGCCAACCCTAGTGCGCGCGGAGATCCGGCGGGTGCAGCCGGTCCGGCGTGTGTCGATCAGGTGTCCGCAAAGTGGCCCCCCGAGGACCGAATGTCAGGCTGCGCCAGCCGGGCGGCGGTCGGAGAGGGCGGTGACGCCGGGTGGGGGGAGACCGGCGGTGGAGGCGAGCAACGCGCACCAGCCGAGCAGGTGTGGGGTCAGGTCGTCGTCGATCGGCGTCCAGGACGCGCGGATTTCGATGTCACCGATGGTGGGTGGCCCGGCGAGATCGCCGAACCGGGTCGACATGGTCTGCGTCACCGTTCCGCCGATCGCCCGGTGGCCGGCGTCCTGGGCGTCCAACGCGTCGGTCAGCCACGTCCAGCCGACCCCGGGCAGCAGCGGGTCGGCGGCCAGATCGACCTCCAGCTCGGCGGTCACGTAGGTGACAAGCCGCAGGGTGCCCTGCCACGCCTCGTGCCCGACCGGATTGTGCAGCAGGATCAGCCGGCCGGTCGCCACCTCGTCGTCGTCGCGCAGCACTGTCGCGGCGAGCGCGAACGCGTACGGGGCCAGCCGCTGGGGGGCGCCGACCTCCTCCAGGGTGATCTCCGGCCGCGGGGCGGCCGACCGCAGCCCGGCGACCGCGCGGGCGAACGTCTCCGGGAGCGCGATCGGGGGGGCCATGTCGGCAGCCTATGCCGACGCCCGCCCCCCGCTTCGACGGCGCGCCGACGCTCAGCGAAGGGCACCGGGCGTAAGGAACGGTGCCCTTCCTCTCACCCCGACCCGGTTGGGGGTGGCGGGCGTGGCACGATTGCGGCGATGACCACGGACACCACGGGCACTGTCGCCCGAGACGGAGATTCCCGCCCCGGCGGACCGGCCGACTCGCCCTTCATCAGGGCCTGCCGACGTCGGCCCGTCCCGCACACCCCGGTCTGGTTCATGCGCCAGGCCGGCCGCTCCCTTCCGGAGTACCGGGAGATCCGGGCGAGCGTGCCGATGCTGGAGTCCTGCCGGCGCCCGGAGTTGATCACCGAGATCACCCTCCAGCCGGTGCGCCGACACGGCGTGGACGCGGCGATCCTGTTCAGCGACATCGTGGTGCCCGTCGCCGCGGCCGGGATCGACCTGGACATCGTGCCGGGCACCGGCCCGGTGGTGGCCGAGCCGATCCGCACCGCCGCCGACGTGGAACGGATCCGCCGGATCACCCGCGACGACGTCTCGTACGTGGATGAGGCCGTCCGGCAGTTGGTGGTCGAGCTGGGCGACACCCCGCTGATCGGTTTCGCCGGCGCGCCGTTCACGCTGGCCAGCTACCTGGTCGAGGGCGGGCCGTCGCGCACCCACGCGAAGACCAAGGCCCTGATGTACGGCGACCCTGAGCTGTGGCACGCGCTCTGTGCCCGCCTGGCCGAGGTGACGCTGGCCTTCCTGCGGGTGCAGATCGAGGCCGGCGTCTCCGCCGTGCAGCTGTTCGACTCGTGGGCCGGCGCGCTCTCCGAGGCCGACTACCGCCGTTTCGTGCTGCCGCACTCGACCACCGTGCTGAGCGGGCTGGTCAACTCCGAGGTGCCGCGGATCCACTTCGGGGTGGGCACCGCCGAACTGCTCGGCGCGATGGGTGAGGCCGGGGCCGACGTGGTCGGCGTCGACTGGCGTACGCCGCTGGACGTGGCCACCGGTCGGATCGGCGCGGACAAGGCGGTGCAGGGCAACCTGGACCCGTGCGTGCTGCTCGCGCCGTGGCCCGTTGTCGAGGCCGAGGTGCGCCGCATCCTGGAGCAGGGCCGGGCGGCCCCCGGGCACGTGTTCAACCTCGGCCACGGGGTGCTGCCGGAGACCGACCCGGAGGTGCTGACCCGCGTGGTCGCGCTGGTGCACGAGCTGTCCAGCCGCCGAGCCGACCAGGGCTGACCGGGAATGCGGCAGCCCTGGCGGGTGGCGGTGGTCGGCGGCGGGATCGCCGGTCTGGCCGCCGCGGTCCGCCTGCGCGACTGCGCACCGGCCGGCACCGAGATCACTGTGTACGAGCAGTCCGGCGTGCTGGGCGGGAAGCTGCGCACCGGGGAGCTGGCTGGTCAGCCGGTGGAGTTCGGCGCGGAGTCGTTCCTGATGCGCGACCCGACCGGCGCCGAGAGCGCGGCGGTGGCGTTGGTCCGCCGGCTCGGGCTGGCCGAGAAGATCGTGCACCCCACGGTGGGGCAGGCCGCGCTGGTCATCGACGGGGGGCTGCGCTCCATCCCGGGCGGCACCCTGGTGGGCGTACCCGGGGATCTGGATCGGGTGGCCGCTGTCGCCCGCCCGGCCGCGGACGCCGACACCGACGGCGGTCGGCCGCTGGTCGGGCCGGACGCGGACGTCTCGGTGGGCGCGCTGGTCCGGTCCCGCTTCGGCAACGAGGTGGTCGAGCGGCTGGTCGACCCGATGCTGGGCGGCGTGTACGCCGGCCGTGCCGACGATCTTTCCCTGGTCACGACGATGCCGGCGCTGGCCCGCACGGCCCGGGTGGAGCACACCCTGGTCGGCGCGGTCCGGGCCGCGCAGGCCGCAGCGCCGCGTGCGCCCGGCGCCCCGGTCTTCGGCACCCTCGCCGGTGGGCTGAGCACCCTGATCGAGGCGGCGGTGACGGCCAGCGGCGCGACGGTACGGCGGGACGCCGCCGTGCGCGAGTTGACACCGACCGGCACCGGCTGGCGGCTCACCGTCGGCCCGACCCGAGACCCTGAACTGGTGGACGTGGACGCCGTGGTGCTGGCGGTGCCGGCGCGACCGGCGGCGCGGCTGCTCGCCGGCCCCGCGCCGGCGGTGGCGGCGGGCGTCGGCGCGCTGGACTACGCGAGCGTCGCGCTGGTCACCATGGCGTTGCCGCAGCCGCGACTGCCCGAGCTGTCCGGCTTCCTGGTGCCGAGCACCGAGGGCCTGCTGATCAAGGCGGCGACCTTCTTCACCACCAAGTGGGGGCACCTGCGCCGGCCCGACGGGTTGGCCCTGGTGCGCGCCTCGGTGGGCCGGTACGGCGAGGAGGCGCACCTTCAGCGCCCCGACGCGGACCTGGCGGCCACCGTGCACCGGGAGCTGTCGGCGGTGCTCGGCACCCCGCTGCCCGCCCCGGTCGACGGGCACGTGCAGCGGTGGGGCGGTGCGCTGCCGCAGTACGCGCCGGGGCACGCCGACCGGCTCGCCGCCGCGCGGACGGCGCTGCGGGCCGCGCACCCCACACTGGTCCTCGCCGGCGCCGGCTACGACGGCGTCGGTATCCCGGTCTGCGTCCGCTCGGGCGAGACGGCGGCCGAAGAGATCATCACAGCACTGGGAGGATCGGCGAGATGACCGAGCAGACCAACGCGGCCCGGTTGCGGGAGCTGAACGACAGCATCCGCTACACCATGTGGTCGGTGTTCCGGGCCAGCTCCCCGCTGCCGTCGCTGCGGGACAACGTCACCGGCGAGGTGGTGTCCCTCTTCGACGAACTGGCGGGCAAGGACGTCGTGATCCGGGGCGTGTACGACGTCTCCGGGCTGCGCGCCGACGCGGACGTGATGATCTGGTGGCACTCCGCGTCCAGCGACGCGCTCCAGGACGCTTACCTGCGGTTCCGCCGCACCACGCTGGGCCGGGCGCTGACCCCGGTGTGGTCGCAGATGGCGCTGCACCGGCCGGCGGAGTTCAACAAGAGCCACATCCCGGCGTTCCTTGCCGGTGAGGAGGCTCGTCCCTACATCTGTGTGTACCCGTTCATCCGCTCCTACGAGTGGTACCTGCTGCCGGACGCCGAGCGGCGCGAGATGCTGGCCGAGCACGGCAAGATGGCCCGCGGCTACCCGGACGTGCGGGCCAACACGGTCGCCTCGTTCGCGCTCGGCGACTACGAGTGGATGCTCGCCTTCGAGGCCGACGAGCTGCACCGGATCGTCGACCTGATGCGGGACCTGCGCGCCTCCAGCGCCCGCCGGCACGTCCGCGAAGAGGTCCCGTTCTACACCGGCCGCCGCCGTTCGGTAGCCGAGATCGTCAACTGCCTGGTCTGACCCCCGCCGACCGGCGCCGCACCCCCGCCCGGGTGCGGCGCCGGACGGGGATCAACTGGTCGTCGTACAGGAGACCAGCGGAACCGGGTTGCTGCCGTTCCACGAGCCGAGGAAACCGAACGTGGTGCTCGCTCCGGCGGCGAGGGTGCCGTTGTGGTTCGCGTTACGTGCGGTGACCAGCGTGCCGTTGGCGCCGACCGTCGCGTTCCACGACGAGGTGACCTGCTGGCCGTTGTTGTAGTTCCAGCTCACCGACCAGCCCCGGGTCGGTGAACCGCCGGCGGTCACCTTCACCTCGGCCTGGAAGCCACCGGACCACTGACCGGTCACCTGGTACGTCGCCGTGCAGGCACCGGCCGGCGGCGGGGTGGTCGGCGGGGGCGTGGTGGGCGGCGGGGTGGTGGGCGGCGGGGTCGTCGGCGGGGGCGTGGTGGGCGGCGGGGTGGTCGACCCGCCACCGAAGTCGACGTCGCTGCACAGGTAGTACGACTGGTCCAGGTGGCTGGCCTGCCAGACGGTGTAGACGATGTGCCGTCCGGTGCGTCCCGGCGCGTTCACCGGGATCTGGATCGAGACGCCACCGGTGTCCGGGTCCCACTGGGAGGCCGGGGTGTTACCGATCTGGCCGGCCAACTCCAGGTTGCCCCAGCCGAGCGGTTGGGTGGCGGAGTTGAAGCCCTGCTTCGTCACGTACACCCGGATGTAGTCGGCGCCGTGGCTGGCCTGGTCGAAGAAGCGGAGCCGGAAGTTGTTCGACACCGCTGTGGTCTTCCAGGCACCGACGGTGTCCAGCGCGTTGTAGCGAGGGCTCTGGGTGCGTCCGCCGCTGCACAGCTGGCCGTCGGGGACGGCGGCCTGGTGGTTGCCCCCCACTCCCTCGCGGAACAGGCCGTTCCAGTTCCACATGGCGGCCGGGTCGGCCTGCCAGGCCTGCCAGCACATCGGGTCCTCGGTGGCCATCCGGGGGTTCTGGAAGTCGCCGCCCCAGCGTTGCCAGCAGCTGTAGTTACGCGAGGCCGGGTCGACGACCGAACCATGCGCCGAAGCGGGCTTGGGCAGCATGGTGGTCAGTGCGGTCGTCAACAGGAGCGTGATGGTCGCCACGACGGCGAACAACCAGAGCACGCGTCGTGATCGGGTGAAAGACATGGAGCCCCCGGGGGGATGAGGTCGGACGTCGACACCCGGATCGCCGGGAGTTGCCCACTCCCGTGCCTGATCGCTGGCTCCCGCGATGGCTCTACCCGGCACCATGCCAGCTCGATCGTCAGCCGTCAATGGCATCCCGTCGCATCGGCGTGTGCGGGATGCCGTCCTCGACGTACTCGGGGCCGCTGACCGCGAAGCCGTGCCGGGTGTAGAACGCGACCAGGTGCGACTGGGCGTCCAGCACGCAGGGGCGGTTGCCCACCACCTCCAGCGCCGCCGTCATCAGCCGACCGGCGTGTCCGCCGCCGCGCGCCGCCGGGGCTACCACGACCCGACCGATCCGGGCGACACCGTCCGGGTCGGCCAGAATCCGCAAATACGCCAGCGGCGCGCCGCCGTCGGTGAGCCAGACGTGCCGGGTGCCCGGCTCGACGTCCCGCCCGTCCAGCTCCGGGTACGGGCAGTTCTGCTCCACCACGAACACGTCGATGCGCAGTTTGAGCAGGTCGTGGAGGGTGCGGGCGTTCAGGTCGGCGAAGGAGGCCGTCCGTAGCTCGGTGGTCTGCTGGGGCATCCACCGATGGTAGGTCGGGCGGGTTCACCGGGGGTCCGCCCGGTCGGGTGCGAGGTAGGTGGCGGCCACGGCGGTGAGCAGCAGGACACCGCCGACGATCACCGGCAGGGGGAGCGGTTCGTGCAGCAGCGCCACCGCCAGTGCCGCGGCGGTGAGCGGTTCGAGCAGGGTGAGCACTGCCGCGACGCTGCCCGGGGTGGTGCGTAGCCCGGAGTAGAACAGTGCGTACGCGACCGCCGTGGTGACCACGCCGAGGTGCAGAAGCAGCGTCACGGTGTCGAGGCGTACCGGCACGCTGACCCCGGTGACCAGGGCGAACGGCGCCAGGGTCAGCGCGCCGACCACGGTGGAGATGGTGGTCAGCGTCATCGGCGCGGTGCGCTGCGACACCTGACGGCTGATCAGGGTGGTCACCGCGTACCCGAGGCCGGAGCCGGCCGCCGCGAGCAGGCCGAGCAGCGGGGCGGGCGCCGCCGCGCCGGGGTGCTCGGTGGCGGCGGTGATCAGGACGAGGCCGGCCACCGCCGCGACCAGCGTGCCGAGTCGCAGCGGGCCGGGGAGCCGGCGGGCGTGCGCCGACTCCCAGGCCGCGGCGAGCACCGGGGCCAGGCCCAGGCTGACGATGGTGGCCACGCTGACTCCGGCCCAGGCCACGGCGGCGAAGTAGAGCGCCTGGTAGAGGCCGAGGCCGACGCCGGTGAGCAGCAGCGGTACGGGTGCGGCGCGCACTGTGGTCACGATGGTGCGGAGCCGGCCGGCGGTGCACGCCAGCAGCACGAGCGCGGCGATGGCGAGGCGGTGGAAGCCGATGCTCACCGGGCTGAGCCCGGTGCTCTCGCGCAGGAGTTGCACCGCCACACCTGTGGTGCCCCACAGCACCCCGGTGACGGTGATCTGGATCAGGCCGCTGCGGGCGGCGTGGCCGGCGGCCGAGGCGGCCGGCAGCGCGGTGCGGGTCGTGGACACGGGAGCGCTCCGAAGGGTGAGCCGTTGACGGGGACGACGTCGACGGAGCGCGTACGACAGGGTGGCCGAGCGGGGTCAGGTCACCCGGTCGGCGAGAGGCGCGGCGCTCCGCTCAGGAGCGCGGCGGGGGCAGGACGCCCAGGAACGGCCGCATGGCGACGACCGTACCCCAGCGTGGTGATCCGGTTGGCCCGCGGCCGGGCGGGCGCGGTCAGGCCGGGCGGGCGCCGACGGCGTCGCGGATCTCGGCGCCCACCGCGCCCTCGACGGCGCGGGCGCAGTGTGCGCAGCAGAAGAAGCGGCCGTTGACCTCGACACCGTGCCCGACGATCTTGACCTGGCAGTGCTCGCAGATCGGTGCCATGCGCTGGATCGCGCACTCGAACGAGTCGAAGGTGTGCACGTCGCCGCTGACGGTGTGCACCTCGAACGCCATCCAGTAGTCGTTGCCGCAGACCTCGCAGGTTGCCACCGAAAACCTCCGTTAAGTGGACAAGTACCTACAGAATCTCCCAGGTGGCCCTGACGTGGGGGCGGAACGTCGACGCCTGGCCACGGCGGCGGCGTGTCGGCCTCGGCGTGTTGCCCGTTATGCCGGGTGAACCGCCGCAACCCCCGGAGGATCACCGTGATCAAGCGCAACAAGCTCTTCGGCAACCAGACCCGGGTCACCTTCTGTCTGCCCCGCGACGTCCCACCCGGCCCGGTGAGTGTCGTCGGCTCCTTCAACGGCTGGCAGCCGGGCCGGCACGAGTTGGTGGCCCGCCGCGACGGAACCAGGACGGTGACCGTGAAGCTGCCGCCGGGGGAGCACCGGTTCCGTTACCTCGGCACCGGGGGCGTCTGGTTGGACGACGAGTCGGCCGACCAGGTCGACGACCGGGGCTGCCTGCTCCGGCTCTGAACAAGAAAACTGCCGCCATCGATGGATTTATCGATGAGAGTCTTTACTGTTAACAATGTTTAAATTACCTTGAGGGCACCTCACCGGACCTGGAGAAGGAGCTGCCCCCATGCGTCGAAGAATCACCGTCCCGCTGGTGGCGGCGGGCGCCGTCGCCGCCACCCTCACCGTCGCCGCCCCCGCGCAGGCGCACGGCTACGTCTCCGCCCCACCGAGCCGGCAGGCGCTCTGCGCGCAGGGCCGGGTGCCCGACTGCGGGCAGATCAAGTACGAGCCGCAGAGCGTCGAAGGGCCCAAGGGCCTACGCAGCTGCAACGCCGGAATCGCCCAGTTCGCCGTCCTCAACGACGACAGTCGGGGCTGGCCGGCCACCTCGGTGGGCAGCTCGCTGACCTTCACCTGGGTGAACACCGCCCGGCACGCCACCAGCAACTGGGAGTACTGGATCGGCAACACCCGGGTCGGCGTGGTCAACGGCAACGGCCAGCAGCCGGGCGCCACGGTGTCGCACAACGTCAATCTCGGCGGCTTCTCCGGCCGGCAGAAGATCCTCGCGGTGTGGAACATCTCCGACACGGCGAACGCCTTCTACTCCTGCATCGACGTGCAGATCGGCGGCGGAGGATCGAACCCGACGCCCACCCCCACCACCTCACCCACCCCACGGCCCACCCCGACCACCACGCCGACCACTCCGCCCGCGCCGGGCGGCAGTTGGACGACGGGTCGGGCCTACCAGGTCGGCGACCAGGTCACCTACGGCGGAGCGACGTACCGCTGCCGGCAGGCGCACACCGCGATCCCGGGCTGGGAGCCGCCGAACGTGCCGGCGCTCTGGCTCAAGGTCTGACCGCACACGGGTGCGGCCCCTGGTCGCACCCGTGTCGCGTGCGGCCCCTGGTCGCACCCGTGTCGCCGCCCTCGCGTGAACGGAGCAACCGGCATGCCCCGCCGTACCCCGCTGGCGTCCCTCGTTGCCGCTCTGCTGCTCACCGGAGCCTGCGCCGGATCTCCCACGTCGAGCCCGTCGGCCCTGCCTCAGCCGGCCCCCGCGTCCCCGGCCGGCTCGGCGGCGGCCGGGTCCGCAGGTGCCGGGTCCGCGGGCGTCGGGTCCGCGATCGAGGCGGACGCGATGAGCGGGATCGACGTGGTGTTTCTGAGCACCATGGTCGGGCACAGCGAACGCACCCTGCAGATCGTCCGGCTGGCCCGGGACCGGGTGCGCGACGACGCGCTGCGCACCCTGGCCGCCGCCGTCGAGGCGACCGAGGCCGACGAACTGGCCGCCATGCGCGCCTGGTTGCCCACGACCGGGCCAGGTGCCAGCGCGGCGGTACACCACCACGACGGGCACGGCGACGACGCCGCCCTCGACCGGCTGCGGACCGCGCCGGACGCGGACGTCGACCGAGTGCTGCGCGACGTGCTCGCCGACCACCAGCGATCGGCCGCCGACCTGGCCCGATCCCACGTCGGCGTCGGCCGCAACGAACGGGTCCGCGACCTGGCCCGGCGGATCGAGCAGTCCCGGACCGCCGAGGTCGAGCTGCTCAGGGGTACGGGTACGCCCTGAACACTGTCACGCGGTCACGCCCTGGGTGTCCGGGTCAGCGGGGTTCCAGCTTGATGGAGACCGAGTTGACGCAGTGCCGGGTGTCCTTCGGGGTGAAGCCCTCGCCGTGGAAGACGTGCCCGAGGTGACTGTCGCAGCGGGCGCAGCGGATCTCCGTACGCGCCATGCCGAGGGTGCGGTCCTCGATCTCCTTGACCCGGCCCGGGATGGCGTCGTCGAAGCTCGGCCAGCCGCAGTGCGAGTCGAACTTCGTGTCGCTGGAGAACAGCTCCAGCCCGCAGGCGCGACAGTGGTAGACCCCCTGGGTCTTCGTGTCCACGTACTCGCCCGTCCACGGGCGTTCGGTGCCGGCCTCCCGCAGGACGTGGAACTCCTCGGGGGTCAGTCGGACCCGCCACTCTTCGTCGGTACGGGGCAGCTCGTTGTCGTCAAGACTCACCCCTCAACGGTACGTCGAACGTCGGGGGCGTGGCATAAGGTCGCGGGATGGGTGGCACCAAGGCTGCGGCCGCCGAGGTCGAGGTGGCCGGGCACACCGTCCGGCTGAGCAGTCCGGATCGGGTGATCTTCCCGCAGCGGGGGTTCACCAAGGCGGACGTCTTCCACTACTACCTCGCGGTCGGCGACGGGATCATGCGCGCTCTGCGGGACCGACCGACCACTCTGCAACGCTTCCCCGAGGGTGTCGAGGGCGAGGCGTTCTTCCAGAAGCGGGTGCCCACCCGGGGGGTGCCGCCCTGGGTGACGACCGCGCAGATCACCTTCCCGAGCGGTCGGAACGCGGCGGAGCTCTGCCCGGCCGATCTGGCGCACGTGGCCTGGGCGGCGCAGATGGGCACTATCGTCTTCCACCCGTGGCCTGTGCGGGCCGCCGACGTCGACCGCCCCGACGAGCTGCGCATCGACCTGGACCCGCAGCCCGGCACCGACTTCGCCGACGCGGCGCGGGCCGCCGGCGAGGTCCGCGCGCTCCTCGACGAGCTGGGCGCGACCGGCTGGCCGAAAACCTCCGGCGGTCGGGGCGTGCACGTCTACCTGCGCATCCAACCCCGCTGGACGTTCACCGAGGTGCGCCGGGCCACCATCGCGCTGGCCCGGGAGGTGGAGCGCCGCAACCCCGGCCTGGTCACCACGGCCTGGTGGAAGGAGGAGCGCGGCACCCGGGTCTTCGTCGACTTCAACCAGATGGCGCGCGACCGCACAATCGCCTGCGCCTACTCGCTGCGGGCCAACGCGCGGGCCACCGTCTCGACCCCGGTCAGCTGGGACGAGCTACCCGACGTCGACCCGGACGACTTCGACCTGCGCACCGTGCCGGCCCGGCTCGCCGAGCGAGGTGATCCGCACGCCGGCATCGACGACGCACCGTGGGACATCTCCCCGCTGCTGGAGTGGGCCGAGCGGGACGCCGCCGCCGGTCAGGGCGACCTGCCGTACCCGCCGGACCACCCGAAGATGCCCGGCGAACCCAAGCGGGTGCAGCCGAGCCGCGCCAAGCGATCTCCCGACGAGGAGAACGCCTGAGCGCCGAGCTACCTGTGCTCGCCGAGCATCACAGGCAGGATCCCGGGTCCACCGCCGTGCCGATGATCGCGAAGAGCATCCGGCGGAACACGTCGACCTCGGCCTGATTGAAGCCGGCCATCGCGTTCCGCTCCGCCTCCTCGCTGGCGTGGGCGACCCGCGCCCGTACCTCCTCGCCGGTGGTCGTGATCGCCGGAATGCGCAGCCGGCGGTCGCGGGGATCGGAGTGGCGTACGACGAGATTCTTCTGTTCGAGTCGATCGAGTTGGGTCATCAGCGTGGTCTTGTCGAGCCCGAGGGTCCTGGCCAGCTCGACCTGGGTCAGCCCAGGTGTCTTGTCGAGCGCGCTCAACACGATGTAGTCCCGTAGGTGCAGGCCGTGTCTCTCGGCCTGTTCGCCGGTCACCACGTGCATCCGTTGGGCGGCGCGATGCAACAGCCAGGTGATCTCGGAGTCGAGCGACGGCGCCGGTCCAGCGGTCATCGCGCCGCACCTGACAGCAGCGGGATTCCCTCGTAGGCGCGCCGGTCGTGGGCCGGAACGACCTGCATCAGCTCGGTCAGCGCGGCCGATCGCAGGATGCCCTGTCGCACCTGTTCGGCGTCGCTGTCGGCGAGGGCCCGTAGCAGCCAGGGGCGTTCCACCCGCCGGTGGACTCCGTCCAGTTGCCAGGCCAGGTCCCCGATGAACGCGTAGCGCTGCCCGGACGGAAGGGTCACGAACGCGACCACGGACCCCGTCGTGTGGCCGCCGGCCAACGCCAGCATCAGGGAACCGTCGCCGTGGACGTCGAAGCTCGCGGAAAAGCCGAGGTACGCGGGGCCGTCGAAGGAGTATTCGCGGATCTCGTGGCCGGGCGAGACGGCGCGGAAGACCTTTCCGTCACCGTCGCTGGCGGCGTACTCGAGCTCGCCCCGGTTCATCCAGACCGGAAGGTCGAGCGAGTCCAGGCCGCTCGCGTGGTCCCAGTGCGAGTGCGTCAGGAACACCCCGCGGAGCCTGGTGCGGTCGTAACCGCTGTCATCGAGCTGCTCGTGCACGGTTCGGGCGCTCTGGAAGGGGGCGCGGGCGAACCGCGGCTGCATGGCGACGTGCGCGGCGACGTCGGCCCCGAAGCCGGCATCGATGAGGAAGTCGCCCTTCGGGTGCCGCACGAGGATGGCGGTGGCGGCGAACTGCCGCTTGTCACGGAACGAGCCACCGCGAAGGGCAAATGCCGCTCGCGTCTCGTAGGTGCCCGTGGGGAGTTGATAGATCGCCATGTCGGGTGGCGGTGTCGCCTCGGGAAGGGCAGCCGTCCACGGCTCGGGCGCAGGAAGGGTCTTCACCGCTCGATCGTACGACGTCAGATCGTCTGATGCCAGACGAAATTGCCCTGTCTGAGACTGTCGTACACCTGTTCTAAAGCCTGCCTGTGATCGACGGACGTAGCCAGGTCTAGTCCTCGTCTGACTGTTGCTCGGGCGACCACCGCCCCAGGAGCACTGCCGGTCTGCCATCGACCCCTCCATCGGCGAGCGTCGCGGCGTCGACGAGGACTCTGTGCATGACCGGCACCGGCAGGTGTGGGTTGGCGGCGGCTGCTCCGGCCGTTTCCGGATCGTCGAACAAGTCGAGCACGCGACTCGGCGACAGTCGGGGGTCACCGGCCGTCGAGTTGCGCACCTCTGGACGCGGGTCGTGGCTGAGCCGCTCGATGAGCTGCGGTGCTGCCTCGGGATCGCGGACCACCAGGGCTCGGGCCCATGGGTCCGGCGACTCTGCCAACTGGGTCAGTTCGATCCGCTGGAAGCTGGGGTGGTCGAGCAGGCGGCCTCGGGTCGCCGTCGTAGCCTCCAGGTAGGTGTAGAGCACCGCCTCGTGGGTGACGCCCGAGTGGCGTTCGCACAGCAGGAGCCGCACGGCGAAGTCGTCGTCGTCTTCCAGCACCCGGATGTGGTCGGCGGTTAGGTGGGGGTTGCAGGCGACACTGCGACGGAGCCCGGTGTGCGCCGAGCGCACGCAGCGGCTCTGGATCTCCGGGTCGCGGGTCTTGGTCGCCCAGACGGCCGGTTCGATCCGGTCGTCACGTCCGACGTGGTAGTCGATTGCCGCGCGTTGCTCCTCAGTGAGCTCGGGGCGCATCGACACGGCGAGCCGGACAGTGGGTGACGGGTCCACCGCCAGCCGGGCGACGAGGTCCGCACGCAGGTCGGGATCGGCGGCGGCGGTGCGTCGCACCCATTCGCTGTCGTCGCCGGCCCGCGCCTCGAGCTCCCGACGGTCCGGCGGTGGTTCGTCGGCCGGCGCCGTTCGTGATTCGCCCGGCCACAGCCGGGCACGCAGCTCCTGCGGCACCCACGGCGAATCGACCATGGCCAGGCCCAGCCGTGGATGCCGTTCGAGAAGTCGCTCGTACGCCCAGACAGGTAGCGCCGCCGGTAGCGTCCACGTCGACGCGAGGAGCGAGATCGGTCCCTCGGCGAGCGCCCACAGCACAGACCGTTCCGGGTCCTCAACCAGTGCGGCCCGCTGTTCGGCTGTGACATGCACCGCCTGGGCCAGGATCTTGCGCACCTTGTGGTCGGGGTGGCCGACCAGCGCCTCGAACTGCTCGTCGGTCCATTCCAGACGGAACATCAGGGCGGTTTCCACCTCCTGCAGGTGCTGCTCGACGAGCTGCCGCAACAGGTCGGCGGGGATGGCGGGGTTGCGGGCCAGGCCGCGTAACCGAGCCCGTGCCGGTTTGTTGTGGTGGGCGAGGAACGCGTCGTTGACGTACAGCGGGACCTCCAGGGGTTGGGCCATCAAGGACCTGCGAGAAGCCACCGTAGAAGGAGAACGCGCAGCTCAACAGGGCCGCCCGGCCGAGTGTTCTCGGTCGCTGCCGGCGGTAGGCTCGGATTGGCCAGCTCAACGAGCCGGACAGGCCGACCGGCGGAGCCTCGGGCGTCTGACCCAGCGGTTAGCCTGCCGTCATGGCGAGCACCGAACTGGATGAGTTGATCGTCGCGGACGCCGACGCCCTGCGCGCGTGGTTGTCGGCCAACCACGCCACGTCGCCCGGTGTCTGGCTCGCCCTGACCAGGAAGGGCGGCACGGTCACGACGCTGACCTGGCAGCAGGCGGTCGACGAGGGCCTGTGCGTCGGCTGGATCGACGGGCAGGCGCGCAAGCGGGATGAGGAGTCGTCCTGGATCCGGTTCACCCCGCGTCGGCCCCGCAGTTCCTGGTCTCAGCGCAACGTCGGGCACGTGGCCCGGCTGGAGGAGCAGGGGCGGATGTTGGCGGCTGGCCGCGCCGCTGTGGACGCCGCGAAGGCGGACGGGCGGTGGGCGGCCGCCTACGCCCCGCCGTCGGAGGCGGAGGTGCCGGCCGACCTGCTCGCCGCGGTCGCCGCCGATCCCGCCGCCCAGGCCATGCTCGACGTGCTCACCAAGGCCAACCGGTTCGCTCTCATCCATCGCCTCAATGCCGTGAAGCGGGCGGAGACCCGCGAGCGCAAGATCCGCGAATTCGTCGCCATGCTGGCCCGTCACGAGACGTTCTATCCCCAGAAGGCGAGGCCGTCGCCCGGGCCGACGTCGTCGTGAGCGGGAGTCGACGTTCCGGCAACCGATTGACTTTCGATAGATAACGAGTGAAACTCGATGCATGGTTACGGAGCATCGAGCGGTTGCCGCTCTCAGAGTTTTCCTCGTGGTGCTGTTCGGGGTCCTGGTCCTGTTTCAGACCTTCTCCCTGCCCGGACAGTTCGCCCACATGGCCGCCGAATCGCCGCAGGACGCCTACCTCCGGTGGCCGGCCACGGTCGTGGCGGTGTTCTGGGTGCTGTGCGTCCAGGTCGTCATCGTCGCGACCTGGAAGTTGCTCAGCCTGGTCAAGAGCGACCGCATCTTCACCGAAGCATCCCTGAAGTGGGTGGACGCGATCGTGTGGGCCATCGCCGCCGCGTGGGTGGTGCTCGTGGGTGTCTTCCTCTACGTGGGGTTCAACGCGGACGACCCGGGGCTGCCACTGCTGCTGTTCCTGCTGACGGTGGGCGTCAGCGTGCTGGGGCTTCTCATGGTGGTGATGCGGGCGCTGTTGAGGCAGGCCACCACCCTGCGGGCCGACATGGAAGCGGTGATCTGATGCCCATCGTCGTCCGCATCGACGTGGAGTTGGCCAAGCGCAAGATGAGCGTCGGCGAGTTCGCCGAGCGCGTCGGGCTCACCCCCGCCAACGTGGCGGTGCTGAAGAACGGCCGCGCCAAGGCGGTCCGCTTCAGCACCCTCGAAGCGATGTGCCGAGTGCTCGACTGCCAACCCGGAGACCTGCTGGAGTGGGTCGAGGAGGAAACCCCATGAAGTACGTTCTGACCGTCGCCGCCGTCCTCGTGGTCGCCCTCGGTGTCGCCGGAATCGTGCACGGGGAGGCCGACGACTCGCCGGGCCTTCAACTGCTGGGCGTCGTGCTCGTACTCGGCGCCGTGGTGTTCGGCATCCGCAACCTTAGAGGCGGCAGTTAGCCGCCCAGGCGCGCTGGCCGGCCCGAGCTGACCCCTCCCGCAATAACGATCATGTAACGGGCGCGAACCTTTCCCGGTAGGTGGCCTGTCTTGATGGTCGTCGGCCCGTCAGGGCCAGGGGAGGCGTCGGATGAAGCTGGTGTGGAGGCGGGCCCGCGAGGCGCGAGGGTTGCTGGTCGCGGCGGTGATCGCTGCCCTCGTCGCCGTCGCGTTGGTCACGGGGCTGTCCGACTACAACCGTCGGGCGGTGGACGCCGGGCAGCGGGCACTGGTCGCCGCCTCGCCCGCCGAGGAGCGCGGCCTTCTGGTCAGTGGCTCGGGTGGGCGGGACGCGGCCGAGTTCGCAACCCGGGACAAGGCGGTCCGAGCCGAGTTCGCCACCGGGCTCGGCGGCGTCCCGGTGAGTGTCACCGCCGCCCGTTACGGCACCGGCCGGGAACTGACCGGCGACCTCGGGCAGATCCCGCGTACGGCCGACGAACCGGTCTTCGCGAACCTGGCCACGCTCGCCGACCTCGCCAGCCACGCCGAGCTGACCAGCGGAGCCTGGCCCCGCCCCGGAGCGAACCCCGTCCAGGTGAGCCTGCCCGAGCGGGTCGCCGGCGCCCTCGGCCTGACCGTCGGCGAGCGCGTCCCGGTGCGCGACCGGGCCACCGAACGACGCGGGGAGTTGGTGCTCGCCGGCACCTGGCGGCCCCGCGACCCGTCGGACGCGTACTGGCTGCTGGCCCCCGGCGTGGGGGCGGGCAGTGCCGGTTCCGGCACCTCCTACGGGCCGTTCACGCTCGACCCGGCCGACTTCGCGGCCACCTTCCCGGGCTCGGTGTCGGTGTCCTGGCTGGCCCAACCGGACCTCGGCGCCGTCGACACCGCCGACCTGCCCGCCGTTCGGAAAGCCCTCACCGAGGCGGTCTCGGCCGTGCCCGAGGCTGCCCAACTGGGCAGCTCCGGGCAGACGGTGACCAAGATGCCGCAGTTGCTGGACCGGATCGGTCGCGCCGACCTGGTGGGTCGCTCGTCGCTGGCCACCCCGCTGCTGCTCATTCTGGTGCTCGCCGGGTACGCGCTGGTGCTGGTCGCCGCGCTGCTGCACGAGGACCGCCGCCCGCAGACGGCACTGCTGCGCGCCCGCGGCGCCGCCCGTCGGCAGTTGGCCGGCCTGGCCGCCCGTGAGGCGACACTGGTGGTCGCCCCGGCGGCCGTGCTCGGTCCGTTGATCGCCGGTGAGGCATTGCGGTACATCCGACCCGGCGGGTCGGGCGACCTCTCCACCGCCGGAGGCAACACCACACTGGTCTGGGCGGCGGCAGCGGCCACCGCGGCCGGCTGCCTCGTCGCCATGGTCCTCCCGGCGCTGCGTGGCGCCGGGACGTACGTCGCCGACATGGCTGCCCGATCCCGGCCGAACCGGGCCGCGGGCGTCCAACGCGCCAGCGTCGACCTGGTGCTCGTGGCGCTCGCCGTGCTCGCCTGGGTGCAGCTGCGCCGGTACGCCTCCCCGCTGGCCGGTTCGGGTGGTCAGCTCGGGCTCGATCCGCTGCTGGTCGCCGCCCCGACGCTCGGCGTGCTGGCCGGTGCCGTGCTGGCGTTGCGGGTGCTCCCGCCGCTCACCCGGTTCGCGGAGCGGTTCGTCGACCGACGCCCCTGGACCGCCACCATGTTCGGCATGTGGCAGGCCGGCCGGCGTCCCCACGCCGGCCCGGTGCTGCTGCTCGCCCTCGCCGTCGGCGGCAGCACCCTGGCCTGGTCGCTGATCAGCACCGGCGAGCGGTCCCAGGTCGAGCAGGCCGGCCACACGGTCGGCGCCGACCTCCGGGTGACCGAACGGACCGGGGGCGCCCCACCGACCCGGGCCGGTGAACTCGCCGCGCTGCCGAGCGTCGACCGGGTGCTGCCGGCGTGGCGGGACGAGATCCGGGTCGGGCGGGAGAACCTGCCGGCGACCGTGATCGGTGTCGACCCGGCCAGCGCCCCGGGCGTCGTCCGGCTCGCCGACCGCCTCGGCGACGGGTCGGCGGCGGAGCAGTACCGGAGGATGGTCGGCGCGCGGGGAGAGCCCGCCGGCGTCGAACTGCCCGCCGGGGCGCGTGAGATCACCGGCACGATCCGTACCCCGGTGAGCAACGCCGCCCGGTCGCTGAAGGTCGCTGTGACGCTGCTGGTCACCACCCCCGACGGGCTCGCCCTGCGGCTGCCGGCGGCCAACGCCGACAGCGACGGCCGGGCCACCCCGTTCACCGCGCGACTGCCCGACCTGGGCGGGGCGCGGCTGCGGCTGGCCGGCTTCGAGGCCGACGGTGGGTTGGCCGCCGGCAACTCCTACGAGCTCCAGATGGACGGGCTGACGGTGGTCAAGGGCGACGGCACGAAGCAACCGGCCGAACTGGGCGGCGACTGGGCCGTGACCGCCCTCGGGCAGGAGCCCATGCCGGTACGGACCACCGGCGCCGGGTTCGCCGCAGCGCGCGCGGTCGACGTGATCCCCGGCGGGCAGTTCGCGTACCAGCCGCCCACCCGGTTCGCTGTCGTGCCGGGCGGAGACAACAAGCCCATACCGGTGTTGATGACCCCCGGGGTCCGCAACGCGCTGAGCCTGCGCGTCGGCGACACCGTCGACCTGACCCTCTCCGGGGCGACGCTGCCGGTGCACCTGGTCGGCGAGCTGGACGCCGTGCCGGCCACCACCGGCGAGGGCGTCCTGCTGGACCTGCCGGCCGCGGTCGACGCGATGATCCGGAGCAGCGGCGCGGTGCGACCCGTACCGGAATGGTGGGTCGGCGCCGCCGACGCGAACGCCGCCGCCCAGGCGGTCAGCGCACTCCCGGGCATCACAGTGCTCAACCGGGAGGCGGCCATCGAGGCGGCCGCCGACGACCCGTACTGGCGCGGCTCGCGTACCGGCATGCTCGCCGCCGCGCTCGGCGCGGTGCTGCTCGCCCTCGTCGGCCTGATGGTGGACGTGTGGGCCACCGCGCGGCGTCGGCTCGGCGAGTTCGCGGTCCTGCACACCCTCGGCGCCACGCCCCGGCTGATGGCTCGGGCGCTGCTCGCCGAGCAGACGTTCCTCGCCGGCATCGGCGTGGGCGTCGGGCTGTTACTCGGCACCGCGGTCGGCGCGACGATGGCCCCACTGGTCATCCTCACCCCGGCCGCCGGCCGGCCGACACCCCCGGCGGCGTTCGTGCTGCCCTGGGTGCCAATCGGCCTGACAGCGGTCGGTCTGCTGCTGGCGGCGCTCGCCTTCAGCGCGTTCATCGCCACCGGCATCCGTCAGCGGGTGGCGGCGGTGCAGCTGCGAATCGGGGGAGAACGATGAGCGTCGGGGCGGCCGTCCGGCGGGTCCGGGCGTACGGGGGGCAGTTCCTGCTGCTGGCGGTGCTGACCCTGGTGGTCACGCTGCTGATCAGCGGAGTGCCCCGGCTGGTCAACCGGCTCGCCGAACAGGGGCTGCGAGCGCAACTCAACAGCGAGCCGGCCGCCCGCCGGGACATCTCGTACTCCACCAGCGTTGAGCCCGCGACGTCGCGGCGGACGGCGATGGGCGACGCCGCCGAACGGTTCGACGCCCTGGCCGCGGAGATGCCGCCGCCGGTGCGTTCGGCCGTGACCGAGCGGTGGTACAGCGTCCAGACCGCAGAGGCCCGCGTGGTCGGGCCGGACCTGGCGGCCCGCAACCTGCTGGTCGACATGAGCCTGCGGGCCATGCCCGACATTCAGGGAGCGAGCACCCTCGTCGAGGGGACGTGGCCGAGCGAGACGTACGTTCCCGACCGGCCGATCGAGGTGGCGCTCGACGTCGACGTGGCCCGCAAGCTCAACCTGCGCGCCGGCAGCCAACTGCGCATCGGCAGAACCGATGGCAAGGGCAGACTCATCAACGGTGTCCCGCTGGTGGTGACCGGGCTGTTCCGCCCCGTCGACCGCGCCAACGGCATCTGGGACGGGCTGCCACAGCTGCTGCGGATCATCGAACCGCAGGGCGATGGCCAGCCGTTCGTCATCGTCGGCGTCGTCGCGCAGTCGCCCCTCAATAAGCGGGCCGCCGAGGGCTGGCCGATCCAGTCCAACTGGCGGTACCGACTGGGCGTCGACCGGATCGACGCACGCGAGCTGGACCAGATGATCGACGGCCTGCAGGTGATGCAGCGCAACCTGCCGACGGGGCTCACCCTGACCCAGGGTGTCGACGTTCCGTTGCGCGCGTTCGCCGCCCAGATCGACGCCGTCCGGACCCTGCTCGCGGTGATCGCGGCTGGTGTCCTGGCCACCCTGGCGGGGCTCATCGTGCTTGCGGCCAGCCTTGCCATCAGACGACGTCGCTCGGAGTTCGCGCTGCTGCGCGCCCGAGGGGGTGGGGCCACCGCCGGCGCCCGGCGAAGCCTCGCCGAATCGGTGCTGGTGGTGCCGGTCGCCGCAGTGGTGGGCTGGTGGCTGGGCACCCTGTGCCCCGGTGCCCCGGATCCAACAACGCCTTATGTCATCGGCGTGACCGTGCTGGTCACGCTGGCACTGCCGTTGGCGACACTGGCCGTACCGGCCGGCGGAGCGGGGCGCCGGGACCTGATCCGGGTGCGCCCGTCGGCCCGTCGGCTCACCGTCGAGGTCTCCCTGCTGCTCCTGGCCGGGCTCGCCGCGGTGCTGCTGCGTCGGCGTGGCCTGACGCTCGGGGAGGTGGACCCGCTGCTCGTGTCGGTGCCGGTGCTCCTCGCGATCGCGGCGGCGGTGCTGGCGCTGCGCGCGTACCCCTGGCCGTTGTTGCTGGTCAGCCGGCTGGCCGCGCGGACCCGGGGCAGCGTGGCGTTCCTCGGCACGGCCCGCGCCGGCCGCGCGGCGGTCGCCGCCCCGCTGGTCGTGGTGGTGCTGGCGATCGGCACCGCGGCGTTCTGCGCGGTCGTGGCCGCCGGCATCGACGCGAGCCGGGAACGGGCTGCCGCGCAGATCGTGCCCGCCGACGCGGTGATCCGCGGGGAGCGCTTCGCACCCGACACCATCGACGAGCTGGGCCGTCTGCCGGGGGTCCGGGCCGTCACCCGGGTGCTGTACGAGGACGATGAGCGGTTGGCGTCCGACGAGGTCGGCACCGACGCCTTCATCGGGCAGACGGACGTGCTGCTGGTCGACGGCTCGGGGTTGGACAAGGTGGCCCGCGACTCCCAGGTGGACCTGTCGATTCCGGCCGCGCTGCGCACCGCCGCGCCCGGCCCGGGGCCGCTGCCGGCGATCGTCTCACCGGCGGTCGCCGCCGACCTGGCCAAGGCCGGGCTGGACGACTCCGCCTTCATCTCCGTGCAGGGCCAGCGGTACGAGTTCCGGGTGGCCGGCACCGAGGACAGTTTCCCGATGCTGGCGGCGAACGCCAGCCGGTTCGTGATCCTGCCCTGGCAGGCCCTGCCGACGCGTACCACCACACCCGTGCCGACCAGCCTGCTGATCGCCGGGGATCCGCTGGACGCCGAGGCGCTGCGCGTCGCCGGCGACCAGGGGCAGGAGCGCTACCAGCGGGACGGCACTGTCACCGGTCGGGAACGGATGATCGGAGTCACCGTCGACACCCGGGCGGAGGTCCGCCGGGATCTCGGCGAGGGCGGGGCGAACGGGGTGCTGGCCTTCGGGTTCGTGGCCGGCGCCGTCGGCGGCACCGTGCTCGGGCTGTTGGCCATCGCGTTCACCGTGCTGGCCGGCGCGCGCGCCCGGGGCCAGGTGCTGTCCCGGCTGCGCACCCTCGGCCTGTCCCGCGGGCAGTGGCGAGGGCTGCTGCTGGTCGAGTTGACCCCGCTGGTCGCGGTGTCGGTGCTGACCGGCGCGCTGGTCGGTGCGGTCCTGCCCCTGCTGCTCAACCCGGTGCTCGGCCTGTCCGCGTTCACCAGTGGTGTGCCGGTCCGGGTGGCTTTCGAGCCCAGCCTGGTCGCCGCGGTGCTCGCGCTCGGGGCGGTCGCCCTCGGCTTCGCGGTCGCCGTCGAGGCCCTGAACAACCGCCGGTTGCGCCTCGGAGAGGTGCTTCGGCTCGGAGAGGAGAGCTGAGATGACCGCTACCGCCCAGACTCCACTGGTGCCTGACCTGGCCGCCCTGCAACAGCGGGCAGCGCTTCGCGCCGCCGAGCGGGCCGGCGGGCAGGACCGCCTCCGCGGGCACATCGTCTGCGACGGCTTGGTGCGCATCTTCAAGACCGAGGGGGTGGAGGTGGTCGCCCTGCAGGGGCTCGACCTGGTCATCGACCGGGGTGAGCTGGTGGCGATCGTCGGTGCCTCCGGTTCGGGCAAGTCGACCCTGCTCAACATCCTCTCCGGCCTGGACACCCCGACCGCCGGCATCGCCCGGGTGGCCGACTACGACCTGCTCTCGCTCTCCGCCAAGCGACGGCTGAGCTACCGCCGGCAGCTGGTCGGGTTCGTCTGGCAGCAGACGGGCCGCAACCTGCTGCCGTACCTCAGCGCGCTGGAGAACGTCGAGCTGCCGATGCAGTTGGCCGGCAAGCGCAGCCGCAGGGCCCGCCGGGAGCGGGCCCGGGAACTGCTCGACCTGGTCGGTGTGGGCTACTGCGCCGACCGGCGGCCCGGGCAGCTCAGCGGTGGCGAACAGCAGCGGGTCGCAGTGGCGGTGGCGGTGGCCAACGACCCGGAGGTGCTCTTCGCCGACGAGCCCACCGGTGAGCTGGACGAGGCGACCGGCGCGGAGGTCTTCGCGGCGCTGCGCACCATCAACGCGGAACTGGGCGTGACCATCGTTGTCGTCACCCACGACCACGCCGTGGCCACACAGGTCCGCCGGACCGTCGCGATCCGCGACGGCCGGACCGCCTCCGAGGTACGCCGGACCGCGCGGACCGACGCGGACGGCAACACCGAGCTGGTCAGCGAGGAGTACGCGGTGCTGGACCGCAACGGTCGGATGCAGCTGCCCGCTGCGTTCGTCGACGCGCTCTCGCTGAAGGAGCGGGTCCGGCTCGACCTGGAGCCGGACCATGTGCAGGTACGGCCCGGCAACCGGGCCTCGGACGAGCGGGAGGCGCGGGCATGAGCCGGCAGGACATGGTGGTGACCGGTGCGGCCGGTTTCGGCGGTGTGCCCTCGGCGCACCCCGACGAGGTGGTCCGGGTCAGTGGGGTCAGCCGGACCTTCGGCCGTGGTGAGCACGCCGTGCACGCCGTGCGGGACGTGTCGTTCACGGCCAACCGGGGCGAGTTGGTCGCCATCCGAGGTCGGTCCGGGGCTGGCAAGACGACGCTGCTGAACCTGATCGGTGGGCTGGACCGGCCGGACAGCGGTCAGGTGGTGGTGGCCGGGCACGAGGTCACCTCGGCTGGGGAGGCGGAGCTGCTGCGGCTGCGCCGGGGCACCGTCGGGTTCGTGTTCCAGACCTTCGGGCTGGTGCCGATCCTCTCCGCCGCCGAGAACGTGGGCGTGCCGTTGCGGCTGGCGCAGGTGCCGGCCGCGGAACGGGAGGAGCGCGTCGCGGTGCTGCTGGAACTGGTCGGCCTGGGTGGGCACGCCGCGCAGCGCCCGTACGAACTCTCCGGTGGCCAGCAGCAGCGGGTCGCGGTGGCCCGCGCGTTGGCCAATGAGCCGGACCTGCTCATCGCCGACGAGCCCACGGGTCAGCTTGACTCGGAGACCGGTAGGTCCATCATGGACCTGCTGCGCGCGGTGGTGCACGCCCGGGGCATGACGGCCCTGGTGGCCACGCACGACCCGGCCCTGATCGACCTCGCCGACCGGGTGCTCGTTCTGCGCGACGGCCGCCTGGTCGACGGCTGACCCATCGAACTGCTGCCCGACGCTGTCCCACGCCTGCCGCGTGCGGCGGTTGAGCGGCGGGTGGCTGGGCGGCGGATGGTGGTCCGCGTTCGCTGTGGAGCTGATGTCGTCAACGAATCGCCGGACGGTGACTCGTCTACGACATCAGCTCCACAGCCTTGTACGACGGTGGGGCGAGGGAGTTCCCCTACCGCGTCTGCTTGGGCCGGTCGTGTTTGGGCCGGTCGTTTCTGGGTTCGTCGGTGCACTTCTGGCCGTCAGGAAGGGACCCGGCCAGCGGGATCAGCAGGTAGCCCAGCAGGGCGAGGAGAAGACCGGCGCCCGGCCCGGTCGAGATCAACTCGTGTTTGGCGTAGGGGTCCTCGGCCTCGAAATACCAGTACGTCCCGGTGAGGCTGCCGCAGGCGAGCACGTTGGAGATGAGCATTCCCAGGCTGGCCTGCCGCCAGACCCAGCGGGCCGGGCCGGTGTTGGCGAGCGACAGCACCGCGAACACGGCGGCGGTCACCGCGAACGGTAGCGCCCAGCCGAGCACCCTCGAACCCGCAGTGGTTTCCGTCCGGTCCAGGTAGACGCTGCGCCAGGCGGGCAGCCAGAACGCGACGACGACCAGGAGAACGCCGACCGCCAACAGCGCCGAGCCGGTCCGCCGCCATGGCGGGCGCGACGGTGCGGCGCCGGGCATCGTCGGCCTGCTCATGGCAGCGAACGTAACCCGGTCGGGGCGACTCCCACTGCCCCGCCGGGTGAACGCGACGCCGGGTCAGAGCGCGAGCTTCATGCCCTCGTGGCTGGCCACGAAGCCGAGGCCCAGATAGAAGCGGTGCGCGTCCTCGCGGGTCTTGTCGGTGGTGAGCTGCACCAGCGCGCAGCCACGCTGCCGGGCCTGGTCGACCGCCCAGGTCATCAGGTCCCGGCCCAGCCCCTGGCCACGCCGGTCGGAGCGGACCCGGACCGACTCGATCAGCGAGCGCTCGCTGCCGTGCCGGCCCAGGCCCGGGATGTAGGTGATCTGCAGGCAGCCGACCAGTTCGCCGGCCTGCTCGGCCACGATCAGCTGGTTGCGCGGGTCCGCGTCGATGGCCGCGAACGCCCTCTCGTACGCCTCGTCGACCTCGGTGAAGTCGCGGGCCTTGCCCAGGACGTCGTCGGCGAGCAGGGCGATGACGGCGGGCAGGTCAGCCCGGACCGCCTCCCGGTAGATCACGTCGCTCATGCTGGCGATCCTGGCACAGCGAAACCGGCGAATGGGTCTGTGCCGGTTGCGGGCAGCGGGCAGCATGGGGCGGCATGGAGCTAGTGCTGCTGCCGTTCCGCTGGATATACCGGGCGTTGGTGTGGTTCGCGAACTCACCCCGCACGCTGATCACCTCGTACCTGTTGATGATCGTGGTGGCCGGGGTCATCTACGGGGAGGTCGAGCAGCGCAGCCCGGCCGACGCCGTCTGGTGGGCCGTGGTGACCGCCTCCACCGTCGGGTACGGCGACATCTCGCCGACCACCTGAGCGGGCCGCACATTGGCCGCGCTGCTCATCTCGACCATGGTGCTGCTGGTCATCCCGCTGATCACCGCGCACTTCGCGAGCCGGCTCATCGTCGACGACGACGCCTTCGAGCATGAGGAGCAGGAGCAGCTCAAGGCCGACGTGCGCCGGATGCGGGCGCTGCTGGAGGAGTTGGCCACCCGGCAGGGGATCGATCTGCCCCCGCTGCCACCGGCTCAGCCCGTCAGCGGGCCGGGCAGCGCTTCCCCTCCGGTGGGACGGTCAGGTCGATCAGGTAGGCGTCGACCGCGTCGGTGATGCAGGACGTCTGCGGGTAGGCGGTGTGCCCCTCGCCCTCCCAGGTCAGCACCCGACCGACACCCAGCATCGACGCGAGTCGTGGGGTCTGCTCGTACGGCGTCGCCGGGTCGCCTGTGGTGCCGACCACCACGATCGGCGGTGCGCCGTTCGCCTTCCCGGTCGGGTACGGGTCACGCCCGCCCGGCCATTCGACGCAGCTCAGCATGCCGACCGCCAACGCCGGCCCGAACAGCGGATATTTTCCGCGCCACTCGGACTGCAACCGGCGGATCTGCTCCCGGCTCGGTTTCTCCGTCTCGTCGGCGCAGTTGATGGCCAGGTTGGCGTCGAACAGGTTCGAGTAGTGCCCGTTGTCCTCCCGGCCGGCGTACGCGTCGGCGAGTCGGAACACGTCCTTCGGGTCGCCCTCGGCGAGTTTGTCGATCGCCTGGGCCAACTCCTGCCAGCCGGATTCGGTGTAGAGCGAGGAGATGACGGCGTAGAACACCCAGCCGGCGGTGGCCTCCCGCCCGTCGGCGCCGCGTACCGGGGAGACCTTGGCCTTGTCGATGGCCGAGGTGACCGCGGCGCGGGCGTCCGGGGCGATCGGGCAGCGGCCAGCGTTCGCCGCGCACCAGCGGGTGAAGTTGGTGAAGGCCCGTTCGAAGCCGCGGGCCTGGCTCTCCGAGCCCTCGACCAGCCGCTGCTGCGGGTCGACCGCGCCGTCGAGCACCAGCGCCCGCACCCGCTGGGGGTAGAGCTGGGCGTACGTGGCACCGAGCAGGGTGCCGTACGAGTAGCCCAGGTAGGTGAGCTTGTCGTCGCCCACGGCGGCGCGCACCGCGTCCATGTCGCGGGCGGCCTGCTCGGTGCCGTACAGCGGCAACTGGTCGCCGTAGCGGTCGCCGCAACCGCGCCCGATCCGCTGGCTCAGGCCGACGAAGCCGTCGAATGCCGACTGGCTCGCCGGGTCCGGGTCGAAACCAAAGCTGGCGTCCAGGTCGGCGTCGGAGATGCACTTCACCGGGCTGGACCGGGAGACCCCGCGCGGGTCGAAGCCGACGATGTCGAAGCGCTCGGTGATCGAGGCGGGCAGCCCGCCGAACTGGGGGCCGAAGGAGAGGTAGACGGCGGTGTCGACACCGGAACCGCCCGGACCACCCGGGTTGATCACCAACGAACCCACCCGGTCGCGCTGCTTGGTGGACCGGGCGCGCAGCAGGGCGATCTCGAAGGTCTGCCCGGCGCCCGGGCCGGCGCTCGCCCCGCCGCCGGTGCCCCAGTCACGGGGCACCGCGATCCGGGTGCACTCGTAGCGCATGTTCGGTGCGCTCCGCCCGACCAACTCGTCGGGCACCTCCGGGCAGGGCCGCCAGTTCGGTGCGCTGCCGGTCGGGGCGGCCGCGCCCTCCACCTCGGTGCGCGGCGCGAACGCCGGCAGCGTGCAACCGGCGGTGAGCAGCGCGGCGACGCCGAAGGCGGCCAGAGTGCGACGGACCCGGCGGCTGGTCGCCATCCGAGGCTGGTCGGCGGTGCGGGTCACGTGGTCCTCCGGAATCGAGTCGACGGCCAGGCTACGCCGAGCCGGTGGCGGCTCGGTCCACGGTGGCCCTCGGGTCGCCGCGCAGCACCTGGTCCACGTCGAAGCGGATCGGCCGGTCGAGCTGGTCGTAGCGGCAGGATCGGGGGTCGCGGTCCGGGCGCCACCGAACGAACTGCGCGGTGTGCCGGAACCGTTCGCCCTCCATGGCGTCGTAGCCCACCTCGACCACCAACTCGGGGCGCACCGGCTCCCACTCCAGGTTCTTGGTGCCGGTCCACCGGCTGACCCCACCGGGAATGCGTTGGCCACGCTCGTGGTCGCCGTGCACCCACGGGTGCTCGCCGCCGGTGTCCCGATAGGGCGCCAGCTCGTCGAGCAACTCGGCGCGGCGGGCCATGCTGAACGACGCGCTCACCCCCACGTGGTGCAGGACCCCGGCGTCGTCGTACAGGCCGAGCAGCAGCGAGCCCACCACCGGGCCGGACTTGTGCCAGCGGAAGCCGGCCACCACCGCGTCCGCGGTGCGGGCATGCTTGACCTTGAACATCAGTCGCTTGCCCGGCTCGTACGGCAGGTCGGCCGGCTTGACGATCAGACCGTCCAGCCCGGCGCCCTCGAAGACGTCGAACCAGCGCCGCGCGGTGTCCGGGTCGGTGGTGACCTGGGTGACGTGGACTGGCGGGCGCACCCCGGCCAGCGCCTCGACCAGCCGCTCCCGGCGGCGCGGGTAGGGCTGGTCGAGCAGGGCCTCGTCACCGATCGCCAGCAGGTCGAACGCGACGAAGTCGGCCGGGGTGGTCTCGGCCAGCATCTTCACCCGGGACGCGGCCGGGTGGACGCGCTGGGCCAGCAGCTCGAAATCCAGCCGGGGCTGGCCGCTCGGCCCGTCACGCCGAATCACGATCAACTCCCCGTCGACCGCGCACCGCTCCGGCAGCTGCCGGCGGGCCTGCTCGACCACCTCGGGGAAGTAGCGGGTCATCGACTTGCCGCCCCGGCTGGCCAACTCGACCTCGTCGCCGTCGCGGAACACGATGCACCGGAACCCGTCCCACTTGGGCTCGTAGGTCACCCCTGGCGTGGTGGGCAGCTTGGGAACGCTCTTGGCCAGCATCGGCTCGACCGGCGGGTTGATCGGCAGGTCCACGCCGACCAGTCAATCAGACGGTGCCGACAGTCGTGAGGCAGATCACCGTGGATGGCGGGGCGGCGTGTCCCCCTACGCGCCGCCCGTCCCCACCGGGCGAATCAAATAACCCCAGGTCAGAGCTACTTTCGCGAGGTGTCCGAGTGGGTCTGTGACTGCTGCGGGCGGTGGCGGGTGAGCATCGAGCTGATCCGGGGCCGCTACCGCTTCCGGCTGACCCGCCGCTATCCGGAGCGGTTCGGCGGCGGCCGGAACGTGCTCGGCGAGGTCGGCTCAGTGCCCGAGTTGGAGGAGCTGCTGCGGCGGCGTACCCCGCTCACCCTGGCCGACCTGCGCGAGGCCGCCTGATCCGCGCGGCGGCCGAGGACGGTGTGTGCGGCCGGGAACCACCGGTGCCAGGCCCGGTCCGCCTCCACTGAGGAGGGACGGACGGGATCGAGCACCGGTGTCACAATTCTCCCGACGGCCTCGTCTGCACCCGTGGCGGTGCCGAGCGGCGCCGCCGGGGAGGGGACACCATGCGGTTCGAGGCCGACACCGAGATCGCCGCGGATGCCGAGCAGGTCTGGGCGGTGCTGGTCGACGTGCCCCGCTGGCCCGAGTGGACGGACTCGGTGACCCGGGCCGAGCGAGGGGAGCCGGGGCCGCTCGCCGTCGGCGCGACCGCCCGACTGACCCAGCCGAAGCTGCGGCCGGCGGTGTGGCGGGTCACCGAGCTGACCGAGCGGCGGGAGTTCGTCTGGGTTTCCGACGCGCCGGGTGTGCGGACCACGGCGGAGCACCGGCTGCTGCCGCTGCCCGACGGGCGTACCCGCGTCGAGTTGGCCTTCAGCCAGTCCGGCCCGCTGGCCGGCCTGATCGGCTGGCTGTACGGCGGGCTGTTCCGCCGCTACGTGCGAATGGAGGCCGACGGGCTCAGGCGTCGCTGCGAGCGGGGCTGACGGCCGGCTTCTTCAGCACGGCCAACGAGATGCCGTTCGGGTCCGGGCGGTGCGCCACGATCCGGTAGCCGTGCCGCTGGTACAGCCGCAGGTTGCGCGCGCTGTCCGCGCCGGTGAACAGGGTGAACCGGGCCGCCCGGCCGGCGCAGGCCCGCTCGATGGCGGTGAGCAGTTGCGCGCCGAGACCCCGCCCCTGCTGGTCCGGGGCGACCGAGAGGCGGCCGACGTGCGCGGTGTCCCCGTCCAGGTGGGCCCGCACCGAACCGACCAGACGGTGGCCCAACCTGGCGGCGAGCACGATGCTCGGGCCGGCCAGCACCGCCGCGACCTCGTCCAACGTCTCGGTCAGCGGAGGCAGGAAGGGATCGGTGTAGTGCTGCGCCTCGCTCAGGTACGCGGCCCGCTGCACGGTGAGTATCTCGCCGGCGTCCACGACACCGGCCGGGACGATGCTCGCCTCGGCGTTCATCGGGGCAGCACACCACAGCCGCCGTCGCCATCGACGGGCGGCCCGACCGCACCGGTCGTACCCTGACCCGTGTCCGGTCGAGGTCGAGGGGGCAACGGTGGCCGAGCTGACGTACCCGGAGGTGGGGTCGACCCGGCACGGGCCGCTGCCCGGCGGGTACCACCACCTGCGCCACCGGTATCCGTTGCCGGGCGGTTGCTTCGAGACCGCCGCCGACGCGGTGCTGAGCTGGCGGCTGCACCGTGCCGCCGGCGTCCGGATTCGCACCGAAGCGCCGCGGGCCGTCGCCGGTGTGCTGGTGACCTCCGGCCTCGGGGTCGGTCCGGCCCGCCTCTGGGGGCCGTGCCAGGTGGTCTGGAGCGTGGACTCGCCCACGCTCGCCGGTTTCGGCTACGGCACCCTGCCCGGGCACCCGGAGCGAGGCGAGGAGGCGTTCGAGGTCGTCCGCGACGACACCGGCGCGGTCTGGTTCGAGGTCCGCGCGTTCAGCCTTCCGGACCGTTGGTTCACCCGCACCGGAGGGCCGGCGGTTCGGGCGGTGCAGCACGCGTACGCCTGGTGGCTCGGCCGTACCCTGCGTCGGCTCTGCGTCGGTCGCTGACCGCAGTGGCGCCGGCGGGACTCAGAACCGGGCGAACGAGCGGATCGGGGCGCGCGGGCCGTACTTCGGTGCCCGGATGCCGGCTGCCTCCAGCAGCAGACACACCCGGCCCCGGTGACCTCTGAACGGCTCCAGCAGGGCCATCATCCGGGCGTCGTCGCCCCTCGGTTCGCCGGCGAGCGCCCAGGCCACCGTGTTCGGGATGTGGTAGTCGCCGACGCTGACCGCGTCCGGGTCGCCGTACGCGATCCGGACCACCTCGGCGGCCGTCCACGGCCCGATGCCGGGGATCGCGGTCAGCCGGCGGGTGGCGTCGGTGGCGTCGGTGCTGCGCTCCAGGCGGTCGGCGAGCGCGGCGGCGCGACGGAGTGTGTCGGCTCGGCGCTGCTCCACCCCGAAGGGGTGGAACACCCAGTACGGGGCCGCGGCCACGGAGGCTGCCTCGGGCGGCAGGAGCAGCGGCTGCAACGGGCCGGGAGCCGGCTCCCGGAAGTGCCGCACCATCGCCGCGTACGCCCGGTAGGCCTCCTTGCCGGTGACCTTCTGCTCGAAGACCGCGCGCAGCAGTCGGGGGAAGACCTCCCCGGTGGCGGGCATCCGGAGGCCCCGGTGCTCCCGGGCCAGCCGGGCGACCAGCGGGTGTGCCGCGGCCAGTTCGGTGAAGCCGGTCAGGTCGTCGCGTAGCCCGGCTATCGCGTCGGCGCGGGCGAGGACGTGCTCGGCGCCGGGCCCGTACCCCTCCGCGAGCAACTCGCCGCCAGCCGGTCGCAGCGCGAGCGTTGCCGGACCGTCCGGGGTGCGGGTGGCCCACCAGAAGGTGCCGGCCGCCACCCGGGCGCACGGGTCGTACGGGCTGAAGGTGAGCGCGCGGACCGACGCGGTCAGCCGGTAGCCGACCGGCGGGTGCAGCACCCTGGTAGCGGCGGGTCCGGTCGCGGTCACCCCGCTACTCTGCCAGGTCACGGTGGGGGCTGACGAGCGGCCGTACCGGTCCCGCCCGCGGTTGAGGAGCTTCGCGAGGATACGTTCGGCCGACCGTCCCGGTGTCGTTGAACCACCCGAATGGCCAGGATTATCTTGGCAAACAGGTGCATACCGCCCTTATGTCACTTTAGGCGGTGGGCCAGGTATCGATCATGTGGTTGTTTGATGGCCTGCAGGTAAACGCACTGCCCCGGGCCACCTGCGGCGGCCAACAACTCCCACTCGTGGGAGAACGCGGTCCGGCCCGGAGACCGGTGTCCCGCCGACAGCCGCCACCAGGCGGCCGCGCGGCCGACGCTGGATCGCCACGCAGTGCCAACGGGGGATCTGTGGAAGGGCATGCAGTGATGGCTGCGCGAGTCTGTGTCGAATCATCGCGAGTGGGATCTCACCCCGCTACCCGTCCGCGGGGCTGACGGGTGCCCGCTGACAAGGCGGTCGTAGCGAGCGGACGGCCCAGCGCATGATCGCCCTGAAGGTCTATCGACTCCTGCCGTCGCCGGCACGGCGGCGGCTGCTGCGTCTGCTGCCCGCGCACCGGCGGATCGGCCTGGTTCAGACGCTCTCCCGCCCGCGCGGCGGCGACACAGTGCACCCCCTCGGCGCCCGCGTGGCGGTGACCGACGGTGGCGTTCGAACCCGGGCCGAGATCGTCGCCACGGCGACGCCGTTGGAACAGTGGCACCGCAACCTCACCGCCGTCACCACCGCGCTGCACGCCGCGGGCATCGAATACCACTGCATTCGTAACGACGACCACCTGCGCAGCACCGTCGCGGTCCTCGACGACCAGCGGCCGGCGGTACAACGCCTGATCCGCTCCGCGCCGGCGCTGTCCGGCGCGGACGTCCGGGTGGTGCAGGTCCGGCCCCGTCGGGACCAACCGGACGCCGCCCCGACCGAGGTGATCCAGGTCTGCTTCCCGGTCACCGATGCCCGCGCCGGTGTGGTCCTCGGCGCCCAGTTCGCGTGCGAGATCGAGTTCTGGAGCCGGCACGGGGACATGGTCCGCGCTCCAAGGCGCAACGGGGTCGTCGACGAGGCCCCTGCCCGGGCGCAGCCGGTCCGGGTGGCAGCGGCGCTGATGAGCCACTTCGTGCCCGAGGCCGACGACCACACCTACGGCACCCGCCGGGACCTGGCCGTCCGAGCGCCGGACCGGGTCGGCTTCCCGATCGACGCCGTCTACACCTGGGTGGACGGCTCCGACCCGCAGTGGCTGAAGCGGAAGTCGCTGGCGCTCGGCGCTCCGGACGGCCCGGTGCACGCGGTCGCCGCGAACTCGTCGCGCTACCACAACCGCGACGAGCTGCGGTACTCGTTGCGGTCGTTGCACAGCTTCGCGCCCTGGCTACGGCGGATCTTCCTGATCACCGACAGCCAACTGCCGAGCTGGCTCGACCCGAGCCATCCGATGATCACGGTCATCTCGCACGCCGAGCTCTTCGCCGACCTCGGTGGCCGGTCGTCGTACAACTCGCACGCCATCGAGTCCCGCCTGCACCGCATCGACGGACTGGCCGAACACTTCCTCTACCTCAACGACGACGTGTTCCTCGGTCGCCCGCTGCTGCCGAACCACTTCTTCCACGCCAACGGGATCGCGAAGTTCTTCCCCTCGCCGGCCCAGTTCGGTCTTGGGGAGGCGAAGCCGGAGGACCCGCCGGTGAAGGCCGCCGGAAAGAACAACCGTCGGCACATCCAACGGCAGTTCGGCGTGACCATCACGCAGAAGATGAAGCACACCCCGTTCGCGCTGCGCCGCAGCATCATGCAGCAGATCGAGGGCATGCTGCCGGACGAGGTGACCGCCACCGCGCGGCACCGGTTCCGGCACCACGGCGACCTGTCCATCCCGTCGTCGCTGCACCAGTACTGGGCGTTCCTGACTGCGCAGGCCGTCCCCGGCGACATCGAGTACGAGTACGCCGACCTGGGTCACCCCTCGACCCCGGCCCGGCTGGCCGAGCTGCTGGCCCGCCGGCACCGTGACGTGTTCTGCCTCAACGACACCGACTCCGACCCTCGGTCGTTCGCCGAGCAGGAGCGGATGCTGGCCGACTTCCTGCCGCGCTACCTGCCCTTCCCCGCCCCGTTCGAGCTGCCGGACGACGTGGTGGCGGAGCGGCGGAAAGTGGGCGCGGGGGAGCTGTGGAGGCGCTCGTACCGTCCGGTGCCGGATGCCCGTCGGGGCACCCCGGTCGACGCGCCCACAATGCCCAACAACATGCTCAACACGGTCACCGACTTCAAGGCCGTCCTCGGTTCAAGAGAGCAACCGGGCCGGCGACGATCCGATCCGTCTGGGGAGCGCCATGACATCTGACCGCCGTCCGCGGTCCATGGCGGTCATGGCCCACCAGGACGACGATCTCTACTTCCTGAACCCGCTGCTCGCCAGCCAGCTGCGACACAGCGCGACACACCTGACGGTCTGCCTGACCTCTGGTGAGGCGGATGGACGTAACGCCCCCGGTGGGTCGGCGGCACACGCCGCGCTGCCGGTGGACTTCGAGGGCTTCGCCGCCGCGCGGTTCAACGGGCTCCGCTCGGCGTACGGCGAGATGGTTCTCGGTGACCGGGACGCCAAGTGGCACCGTGCGGCGATCACCCTGGGCTCGACGGCCGAGGCGGACCTTTCGACGCTGGTCGACGCGCCGTGGATCCGGTTGATGTCGCTCAACCTCTGGTGTGCGCCGCCCCCCGGCTCGCCGGTCGGAGCTGGGTCGCTGCCACAGTTGTGGACCGGCGAAGCCACTGTCACGCCCACCATGGTCCCGCTGGGTTCGCCGGTCTCCGGTACCTTCGCCTACTCTCGGGAGGACCTGATCGAGGCGCTGCTGCACCTGCTGCGCGACGTCGAGCCGACGCTGTTGTGGACGATGGACCCGGATCCCGATCGTCAACTGCACGACAAGGCGAACCCACAGCACGCCGACACCGGTAATTACTCCGACCACCTCTCCCACACGATCACCGGGCTGTTCGCACACGAGGCGGCCCAACGATGGTTCGCTGAGGGCGGTGGCAGCGCCACGATCGTCGAGGCGTTCCGCGGCTACTACGTCCGACGGTGGCCGTCCAACCTCAGCCCGGAGGCGCGGGCACTCAAGCAGCGATACAAGGACACCTACGGGTGGGCCGACGGTCGCCCCGCCGACGGACCCGTCGGCCACGGTGACCGCAAGGTCGGCGGCGATGCGATCGGCACCGGGAACGCCTCCGGAACCACGTTGCGCTATCCCGGCTCGCGGACCTGGGCGGTACCGGACCCGAACGGTGAGTTGTCGGCCTTCGCCGTGCGGGGCGGCCAAGTGGTTCACTGGCAGCAGGCTGGCTCGGGCGCGTTCACCCCGAGCCGGGTGGTTCCCGGCAGCGGGCTCCTGCCGTACGTCGCCGCGTTGGCCACCCCGAGCGGCGGCTGGCGGCTCTTCGCGGTGCGGCAAGAACTCACGGCAGTGCCCGATCGGCACGTCCGTGACATCTGGACAACCGTATTGCCCGCCGCCGGCGACGCCAGCGTTCGCTGGGAGTCGCTCGGCAACCCCGCCGGGCGAAATGCCCCGTCGGATCGACGGAACATCGGCATGCCGCACGCTGTCTCCCTGTCTGACGGGGGTGTCCTGTTGCTGGCCCGGAACGCCGGCAAGGGACTGAGCGCCCGGCTGTACGACGGGACGTCCTGGACGCAGTGGCAGGACCTCGGTGGCCGGGACATCCAGGACGGCCTGGCCGCTGTGACGTTGAACGACCACCACGTGGAGGTGCTGGCCGCCGGGCGCACTGGAATCGGACGTTGGCTGGTCTCCGTGCCGGACCTCAGCGCCGAGTACGCCCGGCTGGAGACCGAGGCGCCGGCAGGCCCGCCTGCCGTGACGCGGCTGCCCGACGGCGAGCGACTACTTCTGTTCCGGCGACGGGACTCGGCGTCCGTGCTGTCGTACCGTACGCGCGGCGGCGGCCGGGAATGGGACCTGTCGACGGCCGCTGACCTCGGTGGTCACGGCGGTCCCGGCCCGCTGACCGCTCGGTTCGTGTCCGAAGCGGGCGCGGTCCTGCTGGCGGTCCGAGACGACGCGTCCGGCTCCAGCGTCGCGTGGCTGGACCCGGCCGGCTCGACGCCCTGCCGCTGGCTCCGCGAGTCGACGCCGATTACTGGTGGCCACGCGGTGCAGGTCGACGCGTCCGGCTGCGCCGTCCTCCTGGCCGTGTCGACATCCGGCGGGCTCCTCGCCTCGCGACCGGACCAATTCGGATCGTCCTTGAACCCGATGAAGGAAGTGCCGTGAACAACACGCCGGTGGTACCGCAGCGCGCGGGAGCGCCATCCCGGGCTGCCGACGCGGCCAGGTCCGCGCCGGTGGGGAGCGCAGGGCCAGACCTCCCCGCGCTTCGCGAGGTCCTGGTCGACGGTGGACGTCGTACCGCGCACGTGCACGCCGACCTGACTCCGATCCTGGGGCGTCGGCTGAACGTCGACGCGGTGAGCGGCGCGCTGGACGAGCACGGGGTGGACTACTTCCTTGTCCGCGGCATGGACGACCGGACGCCGGTGATCGGCGTCAGTGAGGTTGATCGGCTTGCCGCGTTGAGCGCCCTGGAGAAGCTGGGCGGGGTCGAGACCTGCTACGTGAGCCAGGTTCTGCCCCGGCCGCCGATCGTCGGCGGCCTCACGGACGCGTCGGAGGCGCCGGCCTGGACCGAGCTGTACGCCGCTCAGGCGATCAAGCTGACCTGGTTCCGCGCCGACCCGACCCTCAAGCTGATCCTGGGCCCGGCGTACGGCTGCGAGATCGAGTTCTGGAAACCCGACCGGGCCGCCGGGCTGCTCCGTTCCCCCCGTCCCAACCGGATGATGCGGGCGGTGGCACTGGAGGGCACGCCGGTGCAGGTGGACGAGCATCGGCTGACCCGCCTCGCCTCGCCGGCGAAATGGCACCCGCCCCGGCGTAGCCGCGCGGAGTTCGACCGCCTGCTCCCGGACGACATCGACTTTCCCATCGACGTGGTCTACACCTGGGTGGACGGCGCGGACCCCCAGTGGCAGCAACGTCGTGCGGGCGTCCGTGGTGAGTCGCTGCACGCCGAGGCGGCGAGTGAGTCGCGGTACATCAACCGCGACGAGTTGAAGTTCTCGTTGCGATCGCTACACCTGAACGCCCCGTGGGTCCGCAACATCTACATCGTGACCGACCACCAGCGTCCGGCCTGGCTGGACCTCAGCGCCGGCAACATCTTCCTTGTCAACCACGACGAGATCTTCGCGGCCCCGGACGCCCTGCCGACCTTCAACTCGTGCGCCATCGAGAGTCAGCTGCACCGCATCGATGGGCTCGCCGAGCACTTCTTGTACCTCAACGACGACATGTTCTTCGGTCGCCCCCTGGCACCGCAGACGTTCTTCCTGGCCAACGGCAACACCAAGTTCTTCCTGTCGCAGAACCGGATTCCGCTCGGCGAGAAAACCGAGCTGGACAGCCCGGTGGACGCAATGATCAAGAACAATCGGGCCCTGATCGAGAAGCGGTTCGGCCGTACCCTCACCCAGGGCTCCCAGCATGTGCCCTATCCGTTGCGGCGCAGCATCCTCGCGGAGATCGAGCGGGAGTTTCCGGTCGAGCACGAGGCCACCATGCGCAGTCGGTTCCGCAGTGCCGACGACCTGACCATCACGTACTCGCTGCACCACTACTACGCGTTCCTGACCGGCCGCGCGCTGCCCGGGCGCGTCAACTACGGCTACGTCCAACTCGCGGTACCCGACCTCGAAGCGCGGCTGCGGCGAGCGGAGGCACGGCGGGACTGGGACACCTTCTGCATCAACGACGCCTACTCGACGTTCGCCCAACTGCAACACCAGATGACCATCCTCGAGCCGTTCATGGAGGCGTACTTCCCGGTCCCGAGCCCCTACGAACTGAGGATCTCCGGGTGAAGTTCGCCTTCCTGATCCACAACATGTACGGCGTTGGTGGCACCAATCGGGCCGTGCTGAACCTGGCCACCGCCCTGGTCGGCCGGGGGCACGGCGTGGAGATCGTCTCCGTGTTCCGCCGCACCGACGAGCCGATGTTCGCCATCGACGACCGGATCGCGCTCGTCCCGCTCCTCGACACCCGACCTGGGCGTCCCGACCGGGCCGATCCCCGGCTCCGGGAGCCGTCCCTGCTGGTGCCGAAGAGCGAGGAGTTCCACACCCAGTACAGCCGGTTGACCGACGAACGGATGATCGACTACCTGCGCTCGACCGGGGCCGACGTGATCGTGGGTACCCGGCCCGGCATCAACATGGTGGTGGCACGGCACGGCCCCGACCACGCGGTCCGCGTGGCGCAGGAGCACATGACGCAGGATCTGATCGACGACGTGCTGAAGGAGGAGATCCGGCTCTCGTACGACCGGATCGACCTGGCCTTCACAGTGACCGAGGCCGACGCCGCCGCGTTCCGATCGGGCAATCCGGTGCCACACACCCGCGTCGTGGCACTGCCGAACAGCGTTCCCCAGCCCACAGTGCCGCTGGCCGACGGGACCAACCGGATCGTGGTCAGTGCGGGGCGGCTCGACCCGATCAAGCGCTACGACCGGCTCATCGCCGCCTTCGCGCGGGTATCCGGCGATCATCCGGGCTGGAAACTGCGGATCTACGGAGATGGCCCACAACGCCCCGCGCTGGTCGCACAGATCCGCGAGTTGGGGATGTCCGACCAGGTCCAACTGATGGGCCGGCGAGAGGACATGTCCACGGAGTGGGTCAAGGGCTCGATCGCGGCGGTCTCCTCGGAGCGAGAATCGTTCGGCATGACCATCGTGGAGGCGATGCGGCTCGGCCTGCCGGTCGTCAGCACCGACTGCCCGGTCGGACCCCGCGAGATCATCCAGCACGGGGTCGATGGTCTGCTGGTCCCGATGGACGACATCGACGCGTACGCCTCGGCGTTGCGGACGCTGATGCACGACGACGATCTCCGGGCCGGCCTGGCCCGGCAGGCGTTGGCGAACGCGGCGCGGTTCGACCCGGATACGCTCGCCGACTCCTTCGCCCGACAGTGTGACGCCGTGCTGGTCGAGCGAGGCCCTGCGCTCGGGCGGCCCGAGAGGGCCGCCCGGTCGGGCAAGGGACCGCGCACCGGTCGTTCGGTGCTGGCTCGTAGCAATGAACTGGTTCGGGAACCCGATCTGGTCCGGCTGTTGGGCGATCCGGTCCTTCGCGGGATCGCGGGTAGTGACCTGGCCCGCCGGGCGAGCCTGGGCGCACTGGTGCGCCTCTCCCGCATTCGGCAGGCCCGCGCCACTTCCGCCCGATTGCAGAAGGCGATCCGGCGGCGGGCCGCCGCACCAGCCGCCGGGCCGACAGTGGACTGTCAGGTGCTGCCGGACCACGGCCTCAGCCTGAGTATCGATGCACCGGACCTCGCTGCGGGCGCGCACCTGTTGCTGCGCGACCGGGACAACGGGCACAAGGTGCGGGTGCCACTGGAAGCGCAGGACGACGGGGTGCGCCAGGTGGCGGTGCTGCCCGCCGACGCGTTGCCGGAGGGCCGCTGGAACGCGTACCTGCAGCCGCTGACGGGGGCCCGCCTCCGACTGTGCCCGGCCCGGATCGACACGCGGGTACTCGCCGGCGGTCACCGACCGGCGGATGATTCGGCCGGTGTGCACGTGGTCCGTTCGCACCTGCCGTACCGCACGGCGGACGGCTTTCTGGCGGTGCGGAGCTGGGTCCGGGCAGAGCACGCCGAGGTGCGGCGGATCGCGCTCAGCGGTGAGCGGGTGTCGATTGAGGCCGTCTGGTGCGGATCCGGCATTCCCGAGCAGGCAGTGCTCCACCGACGGGGTCACCACGAGTGCGCGGTGTCCGTGCCGGTGGTACGGACCCGCAGCGGTCACCTGCGTATCGACGTGGCTGTAGACGAGTTGGCCGCACATCGACTGGGCCGATACGAGGACTGGGATCTGTGGCTGCGGCAGGTCGGCACGGACCGTGAGGTCCGGTTGGGTCTGCTCGTCGACGACATCGTCGACAAGAAACTCGTCTACAACTACCCGGAGATCTACCTGGTGGACGATCCGGGGCTGGATCTCGTGGAGGAGGACCCGGCGCCACTGCTGAGGGTCCGCCCGTACTACACCCGCGACAGCGAACTGTCGATCGTCGTCGTCGATCGCCCATGAGCACGGACACAAGGAGAAACGAGCGGTGACCGAGTCGAAGCCCCCGCCGGGGGAGCCAGCCCGGGCGCTGGCCGAACCCACCGGGTTCGTGGAGGTGTACCGCCGGGTGCTGAGCCCGCAGACCCGGCGTGCCATCGCGACGAAGGTGAGCCCTCGGGCCCGGCACCAGCTGAAGCAGTGGGTCGCCCGGGCCGCGCGCGACGGTCACCTCTCCGAGCGCCGGGGCGAACGGCTGGCCCGCCGCCAGCCGGAGTTGCTGGCTGGCGCGGACCGGGTGGTCGTCACCGCCGACCGGGGACCCCGGGTGGCCCGGATCGGGGCGGTCACCCCCCTGATGGCACGGCTGGACAATCTCACCGCGGTGACGGCGGCGCTCGACGAGGCCGGCGTACCCCACTTCCGGGTACGCGACGAAACCCACCGCTCGTCGGTGGTCGCCGTCGACGCCGCGCACCGCGTGCGGGCGTACGCCGCACTCGCCGCCGCCTGCGGTCGGGTCCCCGGTTACGTCGGCGTGCCGGACGGTACCGGGCAGCCGGCCGCCGGCTTCGAACCAAAGTCCTGGGACCGGCTGGCCGACGCCCCGGTGGTGCGGCTGACCTGGTACTGGACCGACCCCCAGCGGCGGTTGGTGCTGGGGCAGGCGTACGGGTGCGACGTCGAGTTCTGGACCCGGGAGGGTGACACGCTCGTCGCGCCGCGACCCAACGCCGTCGCCGAACAGGTGACGGTGGCGGCGCCGCTGGTCCTCGTACCGGAGTCGCGGTTCACCGGCCTGGCGCCCGCCGCCGCGCCCGCGACCGCCTGGACCCGTCCGGAGTTCGCCGCACCCCGCCCGGACGATGTGCCGTTCCCGGTCGACGTGGTCTACACCTGGGTCGACGGCGCCGACCCGGTCTGGCTACGCCGACGGGCCGAGGTGGCCGGGGTGCCGTACCACGCGGAGGCGGCGAGCGCGGCCCGCTTCCTCAGCCGCGACGAGCTGCGCTACTCGCTCCGGTCGCTGCACATGTTCGCGCCCTGGGTACGACATGTCTACGTGGTGACCGACGACCAGGTGCCGACCTGGCTGGACCCGTCCGCCACCGGGCTGCGGGTGGTCAGCCATCGGGAGATCTTCACCGACCCGACGGTGCTGCCGACGTACAACTCGCACGCCATCGAGAGTCAGCTGCACCACATCGACGGGCTCTCCGAGCACTTTCTGTACTTCAACGATGACGTCTTCCTCGGCACCGAGGTGCTGCCCCAGGACTTCTTCCTGGCCAACGGCATCTCCCGGTTCTTTCCCTCGCCGGCCCTGGTGCCGCCGGGCCCACCCGCCGCCGGGGACATCCCGTCGTCGGCGGCCGGGAAGAACAACCGGGCGTTGATCGCGGAGCGGTTCGGCACCGTGCTGACCCAGAAGATGAAGCACATGCCGCACGCGCTGCGGCGGAGCGTGCTCCAGGAGATCGAGCAGACGTTCCCGCAGCAGTACCGGCGGACCGCGGCGAGTCAGTTCCGCAGCATGGACGACCTGTCGGTCGCCTCGTCGCTGCACCACTACTACGCGTTCCACACCGGTCGCGCGGCACCGGGGAACCTGCGCTACACCATCGCCGAGCTGTCCCACCCGGACACACCCGCCCGGTTGGCGCACCTGCTCGCCCGTCGGGATCGGCAGGTGTTCTGCCTGAACGACGCGTTCTCCGTCGAGGAGGACCTCGACGCGCAGTTGGCGCTGCTCATTCCGTTCCTGGAAACGTACTTCCCGGTGCCGAGCCCGTGGGAACGGACCTGACCCACCCCGGACACGACGGTGGCCGGTCGCGCCCTCCCCGGCGACGACCGACCACCGTGCCCTCATGGGCGACCAGGCTCAGTACGAGTAGCCCGAGCCGCCAGCGTCGTTCGAGCCGCTGTCCGCCGGCGGTGCGACAGCCTTCGGCGTGCCCTTGGGCAGGCAGCTCAGGTTCTTCTTGCCGTCCGGCTGGACCACGAACCAGGTGCCACCGACAGCCTGGCCCTTCCACTGGCCGGGCTTCTTGTCACCGATGTAGCGGTAGACCGGCCAGCCGCCGACGGTGAGCTGACGGGTGCCGTCCTGCCGGGTCACGCTGCCGACCTTGTCGTCGGAGACGCCGGTGAGCTCAGGGTTGCCGTCGGTCAGTGCCGGGGGCCACACCTCGGCGCACTTGTCGACGCAGTTCGACGACGGCGGGTCGGCGGTGTCCTTGTCGAAGCGGTATAGGATCCAGCCGTCCTGGTCGGTGACCACCTTGCCCATCCGGGCGACACTCTTACCGATCAACTTGTCGGTCAGGTCGACGTCCGCGGGCGGGGCGTCGGCGGCGGGCGCCTCCGGGGAGGCCGAGGCCTCAGGTTCAACCGTCGCGGTGGGCTCGGCCGCGGCGACGGCGACCGGCTCGGCCGCGCTCGAGTTCGCCCCGTCGTAACCCGCGGGAGCGCAGGCCGTTAGTGCGACCATCGCGCTCGCGACGATGACGGTCCGCTTCATCTGTGCCACGTGCCCTCCTCATTCTTGACAGTTCACCCATAGGTACGGCGTGCGGGCTGTCAAGGTTGAAGTAGTAACAGTGGTCAATTTCACGTAAACCGATTGAACCGTTTTCCGCCTCCATGCGTACGCCCCCGCGAGGGACCCTTCGCGCAACGACAGATCGGCGCCGGTCATTGTGACAATGACCGGCGCCGATGCGGTAACCGCGCTTACATGGGTACGGTGACCAGCGGACTCGCCACGCCGTTGGCATCCACCGACTGCACCTGGAGCTGCTTGATGTCCTTCGGCAGAGCCGACGTCGAGGCGCTCAGTTCGAGACCCTGCGGCCGGGTGTTGGTGCCATAACCGCCATCCGGCACCGACCAGGTCGAGATGACCTCGGTGGTGGCGTTCTTGCGTACCACCACCAGTCGGCAGATGCGTGGGCCGGGCAGCTTCCGCAGGCTGAAATTGATCCTGGTGCCGTAATCCTTCGTCACCAGGAACATGGTGGTCTGCACACCGGTGGTCGGGTCGGTCGCCTCGACCTGGTCACCCTCCACCTCGGTGCCGCCCACGCCCGGGCCGCTCGGCGCGGCCGTCGGCCCGCTGGTCGGCGGGTCGTTGGGCGCGCTCGGCGTCGACTCGGCGAGCACCCCCGGCGACTGCTGGTTGCCGGTCACGCTGACGAAGCCGTACCCGCTCAGACCGCCGAAGACCACCACCGCGGCGGCCGTGGCGAGCATGTGACGAAACCGGGTACGCCGCCGGTCGGCCCGGACCGCGCCGAGCGTCCGGTCCAGCAGGGCCGGGTCGGTCGCCGTCTGTTCCAGCGCCATCATCGTCTCGCCGTCGATGTCGGAGAGCAGCCCGACCACCGGCACCATCGTCTCCAACTCGGCCGCGCACGCCCAGCAGGTGGCGAGATGCTCCTCGAACCGCTCAGTGTCCTGCTCGTCGAGCACACCGAGCGCGTACGCCGCGACGTCCATGTGGTCCGGCCGGCTCATTCTGTCACCCCCCGCTCCTGCAGAGCCGTGCGCAGCGCGCGCAGCGCGTAATAGACCCTCGACTTGGCGGTGCCGAGCGGCAGGCCCAACTCCTCGGCGGCCTCCGGCACCGTCCGCCCCCGGAAGTACGTCGAGATCAGGATCTCCCGGTGCGACTGACTGAGCGTACGCAGCGCGTCCGCCACCGTCATGGTCCGCAGCACCCGGTCGGTGCTGTCCGCCTCGGCGAACGCGGTGAGGTCCCGGTCGTACGTCTCCGGCGGCCGGGCCTCCTGGCTGCGGTGCTCGTCGATGGCGATGCGGCGGGCCACAGTGACCAACCACGGCCGCAGCGAACCCTGCCCCTGGGTGCCCAGGCGGTGCGCGTTGCGCCAGGCCCGCAGCAGCGTCTCCTGGACGATGTCCTCCGCGCGCTGCCGGTCCCCCCCGGTGAGACGCATGACGAACATCAGCAACGGGCCGGCGTGCTCGGCATAGAGCTGACGGATCAACTGGTCGGAGTGGCTGGCCTCGGTCGTCGTCGCCTGATGGCGCCCGGGCGCCGGTCGCGGCGTCACCGGACCATTCTGGCGAGGCGTCGCCCGCGCGTCGACCCCCCGGGCAGACGAGGTTGACCGTGACGAGGGTCGCGCCGACAACCAGTCAGCGCGTACCGCGTCGCCATGCCAACCGGCCGCCACCGCGTGCATGCAGACCTCCGGGATGTTCCGTGACCAACACCGGCCCACGAGGTGGGCCGCCCGGTGGTACGCAGCGCTGGCCCCAGCGGATCAACAAACGACGAAAAAACTTCCCCGCCGCCGTCGAGTGGACGGTCAGCGGCGCACTGAGAACAGCCCCGGCGGTGGCGGATCGGAGCCGGTGGCGTCGGCGTCCCGCACCACCTGCGCGCCACCGACGAAGCGGTCCAGCTCGTCGCCGGCCACCACCCGGCCGGGGAACCAGTCGCCGGCAGCGCGTCTGGTCAGCTCCGGCACCGGCGGTGTGGACCGCCCGGCGACCAGCACCAGATTCCCGTACCGGCGCCCACGCAGCACCGCCGCGTCCCCGATCAGGCAGGCCTGCGGCAGCACCGAACGGACCGTGGCGACCTGCCCTCGGGCGTGCCGCAGCGGCGGGCCGTCGGCGAGGTTCGCCAGGTACCACCCGGCGGGGCGGAGCACCCGGGCCACCTCGGCCGTGTACTCCACCGACGTGAGGTGGGCTGGCGTACGCGCACCGGCGAACACGTCGGCGACCACCACGTCGTAGCTGGCCTCCCGACTGGACGCCAGCACCGCCCGGGCGTCCTCCACCCGGACCCGCAACCTGGCATCGGACGGCCACGGCAACGCCCGACGGACCAGCTCCACCAGCGCACCGTCCACCTCGGACACCCGCTGGGTCGACCCGGGCCGGGTGGCGGAGACGTACCGGGGCAGGGTCAGCGCGCCGCCACCCAGATGCAGCACCCGCAGCGGCTCACCGGCCGGTGCGATCAGATCCACGGCGGCAGCCAACCGCCGCACGTACTCGAACTCGAGGTGGGTGGGGTCGGTCAGGTCGACGTGCGACTGCGGCGCGCCGTCCAGCAGCAGCGTCCACGAGCCGGCCCGGTCCGGGGCCGGGACGAGCTCCGCCAGCCCGGTGTCCACCTGCTCGACCACCCGGTCACCCGCCCGTTTACGCCCCACCGGAACCAGTATCCGCGCTCATCGGGCGGCGCGGGCCGCGGCGGTCAGCGCGCGGTGCAGCAGCCGGGAATCGCCGAGCAGGGCCCGCAGTCGGCGCTCCAGGCCAGCGATCGGGATCAGGTTCTGCGGGGCCCGAGGATCCTTGTACGGGGTGGACGCGAAGCGCGGCAGGGTCACCAGCGACAGGTCGGCCAACTCGATCGCCGCCTCGACGGGCAGGTCGGCGGAGCACTCCACCCGAACGATGCCCGCCCACGGCGCGCCGATCGCCACCGGCAGCCGCAAATACCACGACCAACCACCCCAGGCGGTGCCGAGCCGGAACACCGGGGAGCGCTCACCCGAGGCCATACCCGTCACCACAGCGGTCAGCCGGGCATCCAGGTACTGACTGTGCTGCGTCTTGATGTAGCCGAGGGTGCGCGGCAACTGCCGACGACTGCGCAGCGGGCCGTCCACCACCAACAGGTCACCGTCGACCCGGGCGGCGTCGGACACCGCCACCTCCAACGCGGTCAGCGGGCCCTGCACGGCGGCCGGCAACTTCGCCAGCTCACCGGTGCCACCCACCCGGTGCACCGGGTAACGGATCGCGCCCGCCACCACATCCTGCGCCGACGGGCTCGCGGTGAACAGGCCCCGACCAACCCGGGTACCCGCCAACTGCGCCGCACCCCGCCCCAGGTCACACCGGACCACCCCGGCCGCGTACGAGGCGGCCAACCCGGGGAACGACAGGCCGTCGGTCTCGGCCGTCCAGATGCTCGCGTCGATGCGGCGAACCCCGTCGACCAACAACACCACGTCGGGCGCCCGCACCCCGGGGCGTACCCCGATCGCCCGCCAGTCCACGGCGGGCAACTCCACATCCGCGTCGACCTGGGCGCTGCTCGGCGCGGCCGGCCCAGCGGCGGACGCCTCGAACGACGCCCCGTACGCCGGATCCCACGAATCCACGAAGAACGCGGCGTCGCTCACCGGCCGGTCCGCTCCACGCGCGCGGACCGGGCATCCTTGCGCACCTCGAAGCGGACCGGAATCCGCTCGGCCAGCGCGGGCACGTGGGTGACCACGCCGACCATCCGATCGCCCCGGGCCGCCAGGTTTTCCAGGGTCGCCGCCACCGTGTCCAGGGTGGCGGCGTCGAGCGTGCCGAAACCCTCGTCCAGGACGATCGACTCCAGGCTCGCCGCCGTGGTGGACATCCCGGCCAACTGCTCGGAGAGCGCCAACGCCAGCGCCAGCGACGCCTGGAACGTCTCACCGCCGGAGAGGGTGCGCACGCCGCGACGCAGCCCCGCGTCGTGGTGGTCGACCACCACGAACTCGCCCTTGTCGTGCACCAGCTCGTACTGCCCGGAGGACAACTCGCGCAGGATCCCCGACGCGCCGTCGACCAGCAGGTCCAACGCCTCGGCCAGCAACCACCGCTCGAAGTTGTTGGCCCGCAGGTGCCCGGCGAGCGCGCGCGCCACCTGCGCCTCCCGCTCGTGCCCCGCCCGCTGCTCGCGCAACGTCCCGGCCTGCTCGCGACGCTCGTGCAGCCGCCGCCGGTCGGCGTCGGCCCGCTCCACAGCCACTGTCGCCGCGTGCACCGGGTCGTCGCCGACCGGCACGTCGGCGGCCGCGAAGATGCCCGCGATGGCCCGCTGCACCCCGTCGGCCAGCGACTCGGCCTCCGCCACGGCGGCGGCCCGACCGGCCCGCTCGGCGCGGCGGCGGTCCGCCTCGGCGGTCGCCCACCCGGTCAGCGCCGCCCACGCGGCGGCCACGTCGTCCCGATCGGTCGCCGGTGGGCCGAACCGGGCCAACCCGTCACGGGCGGTGTCGAAGGCCCGCCACGCCGCCCGCAGCCGCTCCTCGGCGGCGTCCACCCCGGCCCGGGCCTGCCGAGCGGTCTCGCGGCCGGCCCGGACCGCGGTCGCCGCCTCCTCCAGCGCACGCCGCAACCGGGCGTGCTCGGCCAACTCCCGGCGCAGCACGGCCGGCTCGGCCGCGCCGGAGAGCTGGCCGTCAAGCTCGGCCAGCCGGGCCTCCATCTGCTCCTGCCGGGTTCGCGCCTGTACCAGCAGCCGCTCCAGCTCCCGCGCCGCCGTGTCCCGCTCCTGAACGGTCGCCTGCGCGGCCTTGGTCGCGGCCCGCGCGGCCTTGCCCGCCGCCGTCGCGGCGGCCACCGCCGAATCGGCCGGCACCGCCGGCACCTCGGCCACCGGTTGCTCGCACACCGGGCACGCCGCACCGGCATGCAGATGCACGCGCAGACTCACCGCGAGGTCGGTGGCCTTCGCCTCCTCGTGCGCCCGGAAGGCCGCCTCCAGCTCGGCGTCGGTCCGCTCGGCGACCACCCGTGCGGCGGCCAGCGCCGCCACCGCGGCGGCATGCTCGTCATTCGCCGCGCGCACCGTCGCCCGGACCGTGTCGGCCTCGCCGGACAGCCGATCCCGATCGTCGTACGCCCGCAGTTGCAGTCGCAGCGCGCTCTCGTCACCGGCGGCGGCCAGCTCACCGCGCAGCTTGTCCTCCCGCTCCTCGGCCAGCGACACCGCGGTCGCCGCCGCCTCGGCGTCGGCCCGCGCCGCGGCGACCGCGCGAGCGACAGCGGTCACCCCGGCCGGCGCGCGCACCCCGGTCAGCACGGTCAGCTCGTCGTCCAGCGCGGTCAGCGCCGCCGCGGCCTCCCGTGCGGTGACCCGGGCCGCCGCCAGCTCCGGCACCGCCTCGGCCACCGCGGCCGCCAGCTCGGCCATCCGCTCCACCCGGGCGTCGGCCTCGGCCAACGCCTCGTCGTCCACGCCGGTCAACCCGGCGAGCACCTGGTCGACCGCCTCCAGCCGGGCCTCCGCCTGCGCGGCGCGCGCCGTCGCCTTCTTCTGCACGTCCTCGTAGACGCCGAGGCCCAGCAGGTTGACCAGGATCTGTTGCCGCGTCGCCGGCTTGGCGTGCAGGAAGTCGGCGAACTGCCCCTGTGGCAGCACCACACAGCTGGTGAACTGCTCGTACGGCAACCCGACCGCCTCCAGCACCGCCTGCTCCATCTCGGCGGGGGTGCCGGCCACCACCTCGCCGAGGTCGTCCGGGCTCAGACCGGTGTCCAGTTTGGTCACGTCGAAGCCGGCCGGCATCAGCTGCAACCCGGCGTTCGCGGTCTTCACGTTGCCCCGGCCGTCCCGGCGGACCACCCGGGTCGCCACGTAACGGGCACCGCCGGACTCGAAGACCAACCGCACCCGCGCCTCGGTCGCCGACGGCGCGAGCGCGTTCGCCAACCCTCGGGCACCACCCCAGCGGGGCACCATGCCGTAGAGGGCGAAGCAGATCGCGTCCAGCACTGTCGACTTGCCCGAACCGGTCGGGCCGATCAGCGCGAAGAAGTCGGCGTCGGTGAAGTCGACTGTGGTCTCGTCCCGGAAGACCGTGAACCCGGCCATGTCCAACCGCATCGGACGCATCAGTGCTCGACCTCCTCGAAAAGCTCGTCGAAGAGCTCCCGGACACCCTCGTCGGCGTGGCCCCGGCTGTCCAGGTAGTCGGCGAACAACTCCCGGGGCGAACGCCCCGACCGCTGGGCGATGCGCGCGCCACTGCCCGGCGCGGCCAACAGCTCCGGGTCGATCCGGATCTCCAGGGCCCGGGGGAGCAGCTCCTGGACCTCCTCGCGCAGGCCGGCCCGGGGTTGCTCCCGCACGTAGACCCGCAGCCACGCGTCCGGTGCCTCGATCTCGGCGAGCTGGGCCAGGGTGCCCCGCACCGTGCGCAGCGCGCTCGCCGCCGTCACCGGCACCTCCCGCACCCGGGCGGCGGTGCTGGCCGTCACCTCGACCATCGTCACCGAGGGGATGTTCTCCTGCTCACCGAAGTCCACGGCGAGCGGACTGCCGCTGTACCGCACCGGGCAGGGGCCCGCGACCCGCTGCGCCCGGTGCAGGTGACCCAGCGCCACGTAGTGCGCGGTAGCCGGAAAGACGGTGGCCGGAACGGCGTAGCCCAACACGGTGTGCGCGTCGCGCTCGCCACCACCGGTGGCCGCGCCGGTCACCGTCAGATGCGCGGTGACCAGGTGCACCCGGTCCGGTTCGGTGAAACCCTCGGTCAGTCGCCCCAGCACCCGGCCCAGGTGGTCGGCGTACGTCTGGTTGGTCTCCGCGGCGGTCAGCTCGTACATCTCCAACGCGCGCACCGCGTACCGCTGAGACAGGAACGGCAACGCGGCCAGCCGCCACCGCTCGCCACCGGCGGTGGTGCCGTCGATGACGTGCTCGTCCGGATTTTCCCGCACCCCGCCGCGCAGGGTGATGCCGGCGGCATCGGCCCACGGGCGCAGCGCGTCCAGCGCCGGGCCGTTGTCGTGGTTGCCGCCGATCGCCACCACGTCCGCGCCGGTCCGCCGCAGCGCCGTCAACGCCCTGGTGACCAGGCGGGTCGCCTCCGAGCTGGGCGCGGCCGTGTCGTAGAGGTCACCGGCGACGATCACCAGATCCGGCTGCTCGGCACGGGCGATCTCGATCACCCCGGCCAGCACGGCCTTGTGCTCGTCGGCCCGGGACTGCCCCTTGAGCACCTTTCCCACGTGCCAGTCGGAGGTGTGCAGGATCTTCATGGCTGTGCCGGCCCCTAGCTAGAACGGGATGTCGTCGTCGGTGCCGCCGCCGGAACCCACCACGGCGAACGGGTCGGCGGACTGGGTGATCGAGCGCAGCGTCTCCGATGGTGCCCGGCCCGCCTCGGAGACCCGGGTGGCCCAGGCCGGGAACGGGAACTCCAGGCAGAGCGGCACCGGGATGTCCGGCTGGTTGACGAACATGGTGCCTGGCTTGGCCAGCAACGCCCGCTGGCGCTGCGCGGGCGGCAGGAAGCCGTACTCCGGGCGGGACGCCTCGGCCGGGTCGAGCCGGCCGACCACCCGGATCGCCGAGTTGGTGACGATCCGCCGCTCCACCTCGCTCGCCGTCTGCTGCGCGCCGATCAGGATCACCCCGAGCGAACGGCCCCGCTCGGCGATGTCGAGCAGGACCTCCTTGATCGGCGAGGAGCCCTCCCGGGGGGCGTACTTGTTGAGCTCGTCGAGGACGACGAAGAGCAGCGGCTTGGCGGTGCCGGACTTCTCCTTGCGCTCGAACTCGCTCTTGAGCGTCACACCGACCACGAACCGCTGCGCGCGGTCGGGAAGGTTGTGCAGGTCGACCACGGTGACCTGGGCCGACTCGCTCGTGTTGATCGAGTGGGGGCGGCGGGTGGCGAGGTCACCGCGGATCAGCCGGGCCAGGTCCTTCTTGCTGCCGATCAACCGCCGGGCGAACGCGTTGACGGTGCCCAGCCCCACCGCGCTGCCCGCCCAGTCGGAGCGGGTCTCGTCGTCGTTGAGCTGATCGACGATGTGGTCGACCAGGTCGCCGTAGGAGCCGAGCCGGACCCCGTCGATGCTCACCCCGCCGTCGGCGGGCTGGGCGTAGCGGGCCAGGTGCGCGGCCACCGAGTGGACCACCATCGTGTACTGCTGGCGCTCGTCGTCGGCGTCGGCGAAGACGTACGGCAGCAGACGGTCGGTGCAGAACTCGCTCAGCGTCCAGTAGAACGAATCCACCCCGGTGAGCCGGCTGCTCACATCCGGCGTGCCGGCCGAGTCGCCGACCCGGGGTGGAGCGTAAACCCGCACGTCGGGGAAGGCGCCGGCGCTCAACCCGAGCTTCGCGTACGCCGCGCGGGTGGGATCGTCGAGGCGGGTGTTGGGGTGGTCCAGGAAGAGCAGGTCCTCACCCTTGACGTTGAAGATCAGCGCCTTGGCGTTGACCGCGTCGCCGCCCAGCACCCCGGAGCGGAAGACCGAGTAGAGCAGGAAGGTGGCGAAGCTGGTCTTGGTGGCCACCCCGGAGATGCCGGAGATGGAGACGTGCGCGCCCCGACTGCCGTCGAGGAAGTCGGCGTTGAGGTAGACCGGGACCCCGTCCCGACCCATCCCCATCGGGATGCGCCGCTCCATCCGGTCGAAGTGCAGCGCGCGGGCCCGGGCGTCGCCCTCGGCCCGGAACACCACCGCGCCCGGGGTCGGCGGCACGTACAGCTCGGGATCGACCCGGGTGGTGGTGACCTCGGCCGCCTCCTGCACCTGTGCCGGCAGCGTGCCGTCGGCGATGGCGAACACGTCGGAGTCGAACTGGGCGCCCTCGTGCCGAGCGCGGACCTGGGTCACCACCCCGGCGATCGTCACCGGCTCCCGGTCCGGCAGCTCCCGTCGCGTGACCACCACGTCGTCGAGCTGGAGGTAACTGCCGGGCGCCACGGCCGTCCAGAACTGCAACGGGGTGGCGTCGGCGGTACCCAGCACCCGCCCGACCGCCTCGCCAGGGCTGTCGAGGTCGGCATCGGTCATCGGGCGACTCGGGTCGCTCGGGCATCACGGTCGGCGCGCATGCCCTGCATCCTGCCCGAGGAGTACGACAGGTCGCCACGCGACGCGTCGGACGACACCATGCGCCGTCACACTCACGACGGTGGGTGTGTGACCGGGCGACGGCGGGTTACGGACGGGCGTGGCGGAGCAGGAGGACGCCGTCCTCGGCGGCGAGCACGTGGCGCAGTGGCAGGTGCCGGGGTGGTGCCGCGTCGCCGGCGGTGATCCGGCCGGGGCCGGGCCCGGCCAGCAGCGGCGAGACGGTGAGGCACAGCTCGTCCACCAGGTCGGCGGCGGTGAGCGCGCCGAACAGGTGTGGGCCGCCCTCGCAGAGCAGTTGGGTGAGCCCGCGGCGGTGCAGTTCGGCGAGACCGGCCGCCAGGTCGACCCGCTCGGCGCCGCAGCGCAGCACGTCGGCGACGTCGGTCAGCCCGGGCGGCGGATCGGCGTCGGCGTGGGTGAGCACCACCGGGCGGGTCGGCGCGTCGGCGAAGGCGGCCTGCGCCGGATCCAGGTCGAGCGAACCGGAGACGACCACCAGCGTCGGGTACTCGGCCAGCCCGTTGGCACGGCGCCAGGCGCGGCGGCGCTCGTTGAGCCGGACCGCCCGGTACTCCTCGTGGCGAAGTGTGCCGGCGGCCACGACCAGTGCGTCGCAGACCATCCGCAGCAGGCCGAACACCCGCTTGTCCGGCTCGCCGGAGAGCCCGGCGGAGTAGCCGTCCACGGTGACCGCGCCGTCCAGGCTGGCCACGAAGTTCATCCGCAGTCGGGGCTTGTCGGCGCGGCCGTAGAGGGCGGTCAGCGCGGCGTCGTCGAGCGGCTGCGTCGACGGCTCGGGCCAGAGCCGTCGGATCGGAATTCCGACGGTCATTCGCCGGCCGGGCCGGTGACCGGAGGGGTGGGTTCGGCGGTACGGTGCTGGCAGTCGCACCAGTTCCGGCCCGGGCAGTCGTCGTGTCGCCGGGCCCGGCACGCTCGGCAGATCATGCTCGCAGCCTAAGCCGCGGGAGGACAGGACAGCATGTCGCGTCAGATCTTCCAGCTGAAGATGTCCCTCACCGGGACCCGCCCGCCGGTGTGGCGCCGGGTGCTCGTGCCGGCCGGCTACACGCTGGACCGGCTGCACCGGGTGGTGCAGCACGCGATGGGTTGGCGGGACTGCCACCTGCACTCGTTCGAGATCGACGCGATGCAGTACGGCGAGCCGGACCCGGACGGGGAGTTGGCGTTGCACGACGAGCTGGACGTGCGGCTCGACGCGGTGCTCGGGAAGGGCAGCCGGTTCTCCTACACGTACGACTTCGGCGACTGGTGGGAGCACGACCTGGTCGTGGAGGACGCGTTGACCGCCGACCCCGACGAGCGGTATCCGGTCTGCCTGGCCGGCGAACGGGCCTGCCCGCCGGAGGGTGTCGGCGGGCCGTTGGGCTACCAGGCGCTCCTGGAAGCCCTGGACGACCGGAGCGCCACGGCCGACCCCGTCAGTTCCCGCCACGCGGTGCTGCGCGACTGGGCGGGTTCGACCTTCGACCCGTCCCGGTTCGACCCCACCCGCGCAACCACCCTCCTCCGCCACTTCTGCTGACCCGCCCGCCCCTCGGGCCCCCGCGTTGTTGATCAAGAAGTTTGCGTCAGCAGGGCTCCGTTTCCTGACCGAAACCTCTTGATCACCTGGGTGGGGCACGGGGTGTGGTTGGGGTGGGTGCGGTGTGAGTGGTCAGCGGTAACGATCTGGGAACGCTCCCAACGTCCTATTGACACTCCCGTTACCCGCCGGCAATCTCATGGGAGCGCTCCCGGAGGTGGTGTGTGTCACTCACGGACCCCGGCCCGGCGCGATGGGCACCCCCCACCACACACATCAGCCTCACCACCGGAAAGAGGGGTCAGCGAATGAGTGTCACCACGCGGCGTACCCGCCTGGCGGCCGCTGCCCTGGCCGCGATCACCGCGGTCAGCGGTCTCGCAGCCTGCGGCAACGACGACGACAAGCCTGCGGCCGGCGAGAAGCCGGCCAAGCTGGTCGTCGACACCTTCGGCGAGATGGGCTACGACGAGCTCGTCAAGCAGTACGAGAAGGACACCGGCATCAAGGTCGAGCTGCGCAAGACCGCACAGCTCGGCGAGTACCGGCCGAAGCTGGTCCGCTACCTGGCCACCGGCAAGGGCGCGGCGGACGTCACCGCCCTGGAAGAGGGCATCCTCAACGAGTTCAAGCCCAACGCGCGCAACTGGGCCGACCTCAGCCCGCTGGTCGCCGACCACTCGAAGGAATACCTGCCCTGGAAGTGGGAGCTGGGCAAGGCGCCGGACGGCCGGCTGATCGGTCTGCCGACCGACGTCGGCAGCCTCGCCGTCTGCTACCGCAAGGACCTGTTCCAGGCGGCCGGCCTGCCCGCCGAGCGCGACCAGGTGTCGGCGCTCTGGCCGGACTGGAAGGGCTTCCACGACGCCGGTCTGAAGTACAAGCAGGGCAGCGGCGGCAAGGCGTTCATCGACTCGATCACCGCCGTCTCCAACGGTGTGCTCTTCCAGGGCAACGGTGACCTGTTCTACGACAAGGAAGACAACATCATCGCGGACACCAGCCCCGCGGTGAAGAACGCCTGGGACACCGCCACCTCGATGGCGGACATCTCCGCCAAGGCGTCCACCTGGTCGCCGGAGTGGTCGGGTGGCTTCAAGCAGGGCACCTTCGCGGCCACCTTCTGCCCGTCCTGGATGCTCGGCATCGTGTCGGACAACTCCGGTCCGGCCAACAAGGGCAAGTGGGACGTCGCGTCCGTGCCGGGCGGCGGCGGTAACTGGGGCGGCTCGTGGCTCGCGGTTCCGGCGCAGAGCAAGTACCCGAAGGAGGCGGCGAAGCTCGCCGAGTACCTGACCAACGCGAAGAGCCAGGTGGAGGCCTTCAAGCTCAAGGGCCCGCTGCCCACCAACCTGGAGGCGCTGAAGAACGAGGCCTTCCTCGGCTACACCAACGAGTACTTCAGCAACGCGCCGACCGGCAAGATCTTCGGGGAGAGCGTCGCCAAGATCCAGCCGATCCACCTGGGTCCGAAGCACCAGGCGGTGAAGGAGAACGCGCTCGAGCCGGCCCTGCGGGCGTTCGAGAACGGGCAGGCCGACAAGGCCAAGGCCTGGGAGCAGTTCACGAAGGACGCAAAGACTCAGGGTGCCTTCTGAGTGATTCCCTGCCGGTGGCGTTCGGGGTTTCCCGGACGCCACCGGCCGGTCCCCTCCGCGTAGCGCCCTGCGCGAGGGCCCCCGGGCCTCGCCGGAAAAGGAAATTCGCATGAGCCTGTCGGCCACGACGGCACGGCCGTCGCCAGCAGCACCGCCTTCTCCCGACGTCGATCGCCGACGTCGACGGGGAAGGTTACTCAACCGCCTCGATGTCAAGTACTCGCCGTACCTCTACATCGCTCCGTTCTTCCTGATCTTCGGCGTATTCGGGCTGTACCCGATGCTGCGTACCGCCTGGATGTCGCTGCACGACTGGGACATGATCGGCGAGCACACGTTCATCGGCTTCGACAACTACACCCGGCTGGTGTCCGACGAGTACTTCTGGAACGCGCTGGTCAACACGTTCGGCATCTTCGCCCTGTCGACCATCCCGCAGTTGTTGCTCGCCCTCTTCCTGGCGAACCTGCTGAACCGGAGCCTCCTGCGCGCCAAGACCTTCTTCCGGATGGCCATCTTCATGCCGAACGTGGTGTCGGTGGCCGCGGTCGCGATCGTCTTCGGGATGTTGTTCCAGCGCGAGTTCGGCCTGTTCAACTGGCTGCTCAGCTTCGTCGGTGTCGACCCGGTCGACTGGGACGGGCACCGGTGGAGTTCCTGGACGGCCATCTCCTCCATGGTCAACTGGCGGTGGACCGGGTACAACACCCTGATCCTGCTCGCCGGCATGCAGGCGATCCCGAAGGACCTCTACGAGGCCGCGGAGATCGACGGTGCCAGTCCGTGGCGACAGTTCTGGCAGATCACCCTGCCCATGCTCAAGCCCACCTTCATCTTCGTGGTCATCCTGTCCACGATCGGCGGCATGCAGCTCTTCACCGAGCCCCTGCTCTTCGGCAACGGCAACATCATCGGCGGCAACCAGCGAGAGTTCCAGACGCTGGCCATGTACATGTACGAGATGGGCATCGTGAACCTGAACACCGCCGGCTACGGAGCCGCGGTCGCCTGGGCGATCTTCATGATCATCATCGTGGTGTCGCTGTTCAACTTCCTACTCGTCCGCCGCTCGGCGAAGTGAGGAGAGATCGATGATCTCGGCTTCCCAGCGCCTGTGGCGCACCAGCCCGCTGACCTACCTGGCGCTCGTCCTGGCGGCGCTGCTGTCGATCTACCCGTTCTACTACATGCTGGTGATCGGCAGTCGCAGCCTGGACAACATCAACGACGTGCCGCCGCCGCTGACCCCCGGTGGCGCGTTCGGTGACAACTTCGGGCGGGTGCTCGACAACGACGCCGCCAACTTCCTCACCGGCATGATGAACTCGATCATCGTCTCCTCGGTGGTCACCCTGTCGGTGGTGCTCACCGGTTCGCTGGCCGGGTTCGCCTTCGCCAAGCTGAAGTTCCGCGGCAGCAATGCCCTCCTGCTGGCGATCATCGTCACCATGATGATCCCGACCCAGATGGGGCTCATCCCGCTCTGGGGCATGATGCAGGACCTGGGGTGGTACGACACCCTCTACGCGGTCACCGTGCCGTTCCTGGTCACCGCCTTCGGCGTGTTCATGATGCGGCAGTACGCCAGCCAGGCGATCTCCGACGAGCTGATCGAGGCCGGCCGCGTCGACGGCGCGAGCACGTTCCGGATCTACTGGAGCATCGTGCTGCCCGCGCTGCGTCCCGCCGCCGGTGTCCTCGGTCTGCTGACCTTCATGGAGACCTGGAACTCGTTCCTGTGGCCGTACGCCATCCTCACCCCGGAGAACCCGACCCTGCAGGTCTCGCTCTCCTTCCTCTCGTACGCCTACTACACCGACTACTCCCAGGTGTTCGCCGCCACGGCGATCGGCACCATCCCCCTGGTAATCGTCTTTCTCGTGTTCGGCCGCCAGATCATCGGCGGGATCATGGAAGGTGCCGTCAAGTCGTGAGCAACCCCGCCAGCCCACCCGCCGTCGATGTCCTCGACGAGCGCCCCGGGCTGACCTTTCCACCCGGATTCCTCTGGGGGGCCGCGACGGCGGCGTACCAGATCGAGGGAGCGGCGGCCGTGGACGGCCGTGCCCCGTCGATCTGGGACACCTTCAGCCACACCGAGGGTCGGGTCGTCGCCGGACACACCGGGGACGTGGCGTGCGACCACTACCACCGCCTCGGCGACGACGTCGCGCTGATGGCCGAGCTGGGCCTGAAGTCGTACCGTTTCTCGGTCTCCTGGTCCCGGGTGCAGCCCACCGGCACCGGCGCGGCCAACCCGGGCGGCCTGGACTTCTACCGGCGGCTGGTGGACGAGCTGCTGGCCAACGGCATCGAGCCGTGGCTCACCCTCTACCACTGGGACCTGCCGCAGCCGTTGGAAGACGCCGGCGGCTGGCCGGCGCGGGACACCGCTGCCCGCTTCGCCGACTACACCACCCTGGTGGCCGACGCGCTCGGTGACCGGGTGCGCTACTGGACCACACTGAACGAGCCGTGGTGCTCCGCGTTCCTCGGCTACGGCTCGGGGGTGCACGCCCCCGGCCGCACCAACGGAGCGGACGCGGTGCGCGCCGGACACCACCTGATGCTCGGTCACGGCCTGGCCGTGCAGGCACTGCGGGCCGCCCGGCCGGCCGCCGAGGTGGGTGTGACAGTCAACCTCTACCCGGTCGACCCGGCCAGTGACAGTCCCGCCGACCGGGACGCCGCCCGGCGGATCGACGGGTTGGCCAACCGGTTCTTCCTCGACCCGCTGCTGCGCGGGTCGTACCCGGAGGACCTGGTGGCCGACCTCAGCACGGTGACCGACTTCGAGCACGTGCGCGACGGCGACCTGGCGACCATCTCCACGCCGCTGGACCTGGTCGGGGTCAACTACTACAGCCGGCACGTGGTCGCCGCGCCGGTCGAGGGCGTGGAGGCCGACCCGGCCCCCTCGTGCTGGCCGGGCAGCGAGGACGTCCGGTTCGTCACCCGTGGCGTTCCGGTCACCGACATGGGCTGGGAGATCGACGCCCCGGGTCTGACCGAGACGCTGCGCCGGGTGAACGGCTACACCGATCTGCCCCTGTACGTCACCGAAAACGGCTCCGCGTTCGTCGACTCAGTGGTCGACGGGCAGGTCGACGACGTCGATCGGCTGGCCTACTTCGATGCCCACCTGCGCGCCGCCCACGAGGCGATCGACGCCGGAGTGCCTCTGCGGGGATACTTTGCCTGGTCGTTGATGGATAATTTCGAGTGGGCCTGGGGTTACACCAAGCGGTTCGGCATGATCCACGTCGACTATGACAGCCAGGTCCGCACCCCCAAGTCCAGCGCCAAGTGGTACGCCTCGGTGATCCGGCGCAACGGTCTGGCCGCACAATAGGCTCGGGCCAGCCATCAGGACGGCCCCGGCGTCCACCTCCCGCAGGTGGCGCCGGGTCCGCCCGCCGTCGGAGGAGCAGACGATGACAACGCAGCGCACCCGGTCGCTCGGGCGCCCGACCCTCGACGCGGTCGCGGCGCGTGCCGGCGTCGGTCGGGGCACGGTCTCCCGCGTGGTCAACGGCTCGCCCCAGGTCAGCCCGGAGGCCCGGGCCGCGGTCCAACAGGCCATCGCAGAGCTGGGGTACGTGCCGAACCGGGCCGCCCGTGCGCTCGTCACCCAGCGGACCGACTCCGTCGCGCTGGTGGTGTCCGAATCCGGCGAGCGGGTCTTCACCGAGCCGTTCTTCGCCAGCATCGTGCGGGGGATCAGCTCCGGGTTGCTGGAGACGCCGATGCAGCTCTGGCTGGCCATGGCACAGTCGCCGGTGGAGCGGGAACGGGTCGAGCACCACCTCACCAACCAGCACGTCGACGGCGTACTGCTGCTGTCGTTGCACGACTCCGACCCCCTGCCGACGCTGCTGGAGGAACGCGGCCTGCCCGCCGTGCTCGGCGGCCGGCCCGCCCGCATGCTGCAACCCGGCGCCCAACCGGCCTGGTTTGTCGACGTGGACAACGTTGGCGGGGCCCGGCAGGCCGTGGAGTACCTGGCGAGGCAGGGGCGGCGACGCGTCGCCACCATCGCCGGTCCGCAGGACATGGGTGCCGGCCTGGCCCGGTTGGCGGGCTACACCGACGCGGTAAAGGCCACCGGCGCCAGCGTCAACCCCGACCTGATCGCGTACGGCGACTTCAGCGAGGGCAGCGGCGCGGCGGGAATGCGCCGGCTGCTGGAGGTCTGCCCGGACCTGGACGCGGTCTTCGTCGCGTCCGACCTGATGGCGTTCGGCGCACTGCGTACCCTGCGCGAGGCCGGCCGCCGCGTTCCGCAGGACGTCGCGGTGATCGGCTTCGACGACGCGACCATCGCCCGACAGGCCGAACCGCCGTTGACCACTGTCTTCCAGCCGGTGGAGGAGATGGGCCGGCAGATGGCCCGCCTGCTGGTGGCCCGGATCCGTGGCGAGGAGCTACCCGCCTCCCACATCCTCCTGGACACCCAACTGGTCCACCGAGCCTCCGCCTAACCCACTACCCCCCCAGTTCCCCGGACCCCCCAGGACCTGGGCACCCCCAGACCTTCCCCGGTTGATCATGAAGTTATTGCCGTGACACGCCGATGCGGAGGGCAATAACTTCATGATCAAGAAGGGTGAGCGGGTGGGGGGGTCAGGCGGGGGTGGGGGCCCAGCGGCGGAGTTCGCGCTTGGCCAGGGAGTTGCGGTGCACCTCGTCGGGGCCGTCGGCGAGGCGCAGGGTGCGAGTTTGCGCCCAGAGGGCGGCCAGTGGTGTGTCCTGGCTGACACCGGCGCCGCCGTAGGCCTGGATGGCCTTGTCGATCACCCACTCCGCCATCGCCGGCGTGCCGATCTTGATGGCCTGGATCTCGGTGTGGGCGCCCTTGTTGCCGACGGTGTCCATCAGCCAGGCCGTCTTGAGCACCAGCAGCCGGGCCTGCTCGATGCGGACCCGGGACTCGGCGATCCACTCCCGAACCACGCCCTGCTCGGCCAGCGGTCGGCCGAACGCGATCCGTTCGTTCGCGCGGCGGCAGAGCAGCTCCAATGCCCGCTCAGCCATTCCGATCAGCCGCATGCAGTGGTGGATCCGGCCCGGACCCAGCCGGGCCTGGGCGATGGCGAAGCCGGTGCCCTCGGCGCCGATCAGATTCTCCGCGGGCACCCGGACGTCGGTGAAGTCGATCTCGGCGTGCCCGCCGTGTGAACCGTCGGTGTAGCCGAAGACGGTCATGCCTCGGCGCACTGTCACCCCGGGGGTGTCGCGGGGGACCAGCACCATGCTCTGCTGGCGGTGCCGGTCGGCGGTGGGGTCGGTCTTGCCCATCACGATGAAGATCTCGCAGCGCGGGTCCATGGCCCCGGACGACCACCACTTCCGTCCGTTGATCACGTATTCGTCGCCGTCACGGGTGATCCGGGTGGCGATGTTGGTGGCGTCGGAGGACGCGACGTCCGGCTCGGTCATGCAGAACGCCGAGCGGATCTCACCCTCCAGCAGCGGCATCAGCCAGCGCTTCTGCTGCGCCTCCGACCCGAACTCGGCCAGCAGTTCCATGTTGCCGGTGTCCGGTGCCGCGCAGTTGACCGCCTCCGGCGCGAGGTGCGGGCTGCGCCCGGTCAGCTCGGCCAGGGGGGCGTACTGGAGGTTGGTCAGGCCGGCGCCGTAGCGCGGGTCGGGCAGGAAGAGGTTCCACAGGCCGCGCTTGCGGGCCTCCGCCTTCAATTCACCCAACACCGGGGTACGCGACCACGGGTCCCCGGCGGCCACCTGCTCGGCGTGCACGGCCTCGGCCGGGTAGACGTGCTCGGTCAGGAACCGGGTCAGCTCGTCGCGCAGCTCCTCGGTCCGGCTGTCGTATGAGAAGTCCATCACCGCTCCCTGGCGGCGGTCAGCCCGTGCGCGACCAGCGGTGCCACCATCTCGCCGATCCGGTCGAAGCCCTCGCCGAGCGTCTGCCCGAGCGTGTGGCGGTAGTGGATGCCCTCGCAGATCACCGCGAGCTTGAAACAGCCCAGCGCCACGTGCCAGTGCAGCGGCCCGACGTCGACATCGCTGCGTCCGGCGTACCTGTCGATCAGCTCGCTGCCGGTGGGAAAGTCGGCGCGCGGGCCGAGCCCGTCGGCGACGGGGTTGCCCGCGGCGGTGTCGCTGCCGCCGAGCACGTCCCAGTACGTCAGCAGCAGCCCCAGGTCGGCGAGAGGATCGCCGAGGGTGGCCATCTCCCAGTCGAGCACCGCGTGCACGGCGACCGGGTCGGCCGAGGCGAGGAGGTTGTCCAGCCTGAAGTCGCCGTGCACGATCCGGCCGGCGTTCGCGCCCTCCGGGGCGGTCGCCGCGAGCAGGTCACGCAGTTCGTCGATGCCGGGCAGCGGCCGGCTGCGGGAGCGGTCGAGCTGCCCGGCCCAGCGGCGGACCTGCCGGGCGAGGTAGCCCTCGGGGCGGCCGAAGTCAGCCAACCCGACGCTGGACGGCTCGACGTTGTGCAGCGCGGCGAGCGTGTCCATCATGGCCATGGCGAGGGCGCGGCGGCGCTCGTCGCCCAGCGGGTCGGTCTGCGCGCGGGTGCGGAACACCTCGCCGGGCATCCGCTCCATGAGGTAGAACGGCGCGCCGATCACCTCCGGGTCGGTGCAGAGCAGCAGCGCGCCCGGGACCGGCACATCGGTCGGTGCCAGCGCCGAGATGACGCGGAACTCGCGCGCCATGTCGTGCGCGGTCGCCAGCACGTGGCCCAGCGGTGGGCGGCGCAGCACCACCTCGCGGTCGCCGAGACGCAGCAGGTAGGTGAGGTTGGACTTGCCGCCCGCGATCAGCGTGGCACGCAGCGGCCCGACGGCCAGTTCGGGTCGGTGCGTTGCCAGATAGTCGGCGAGGCGGTCCAGGGCCAGCCCTGCCGGGGAGACGGGAACGGCCTCCGGCCGGGACGCGTCGACGGCCGGATCGCTCATCCGACTAGTTGATGGCAGCCCGCTCACGTTGTCAAGGTCAGAATTTCCGCTCGGGACATGCCCCTGCAACAGGGACGAAATGGTCAACTACCAGGCTGGGGTCAGCCTGCCGGCCGCTCTCTTGCCGGCCCGCCGAGCGGAGGGACAGACATGTTGCTGCGAGTTCGGGTCACCCTGCCGGACCGTCCGGGCACCCTCGGTCAGGTCGCCCGCACCTTGGGCGTCTCCGGGGCGGACATCGTCCAGGTGGTGGTCCTCGAACGGCTCGGCGGGCGCGCGGTGGACGACTTCACTGTCGTCTGGCCGGGCGCGGCGCGGGTGGAACGACTGCTGGCCGGCCTCGCGGCGATACCGGGGGTGCGGGTGGACGGTGTGTGGCGGGCGATCGGCGCGCCCACCACCACCGGGCAGGACGCGGAGCTGTTGGCCCAGGTCGCGGCCAACCCGGCCGACGGGTTGGCCACCCTGGTCGACGCGGTGCCGGGGCTGCTGGCCGCCGACTGGGCCGTGGCCGCCGTGGTGCCTGTCGACTGGGCCTCGCGGAGCGGGGGCGGCGGGGCGACCGTGGGGTACGCGAGCTGGCGGGCTCCCGTGCCCCTGCGGTTGCCGGAGGTGACCCCGCTGCGCGGTCGGTCGATGACCACGCCCGACGGCACCCACCACGCGATCGCGCCGTTCGGCCGGGCGGGCCTGGTGCTGGTCGTGGCCCGCGACCGCACCGAGACGCTCTCCGCCGCCGCGTTCCACAGCACCGAGGTGGACCGGCTCACCCAGCTCGTCCGGGCCTGCACGGTGATCCTCGGTGACCGGCTCGACCTGGTGGGCGCGCCCCCGGTCAGCGCCAATCCCTGAGGCGCCGCCCGTCGACCGGGCGGTCCGCAGGGCCCGGACTTGTTGATCTAGTCTCTTCGGGATGGACATCTCCACTGATGGATATCGAGCGGAGACCCCCGAGGGCGGCGGTCGCGTCCCCTCCGGTGCGCCGCGGGCCTACGAGGCGGATGCCAAGCTGCCGCCCCCGCCGGTGCCCGGACGGCGGCCGGGGATCCAGATGGCACCCACCTACGCGGACTTCGGCACCGAGCCGCCCCGTCTCGGCAACGTCGAGATCACCGGCGTGCACCGGTCCTCGGCGGCGGACGACCACCTGGCGATCAACGCCGGCGGGTCGGTCGAGTTCGAGTTCGACGTGCCCGACCCGGCCGTGGTCCGGGAGGCGTGCGTCACCCTGGTGGCGCTCGTGTCGATGCTGGCCGGAGGCCCCGGGTACGCCCCGCTCACCGTTCACCTCAACGGCCGGCCGCTGGCCGATGAGCTCCGCATCCCGAACGGTGGTGGGCTTCCGCAACGGCTGGTCTTCGCGGTCCCGGCCGAGGAGTTGGTGCCCGGCCGGAACACGATGCGGATCGCGAGCGGTGTCGACGCCCGCAGCATGCTGTGGCTCTACCGAGTCACGGTCGACCCGATGAACGCGCACGACCAGGCGGGCCTGGCCCTCGTCCGGCAGGCGGTCGCCAAGCCGGTGCTGCGGTACGCGAGCGACGCCGGCGAGGTCACCATCTTCGTCGATCGGGGCGAGCAGTCCGTCCTCGACCAGGTGGCGTGGGCCGACACGTCCGGCACCGAGTACGCGATCACGTTCGAGAAGCGACAGCGGGCCTTATACGGCTGGCGGCGGCAGCCGGGTGGAGAGCCGACGGAGTTCCGCGGCCGGCTGACCGAGCGCGGCACCGTCGCCAAGGAGGCGTGGCGCTTCGACACTGAGGAGGGCTGGGCCGGTGGCTGGCACCGCTCGGGTGACCTGCTCCTCGCGGTGGAGGTGCACGGCTGCCCGGTCACCAGGTTGGCCTGGCGGGACCTGCGCGGCAACAACGGCACGATCGCCTTCGGCGGCGGTGGATTCCTGGGCACCTACCAGCGGGTCGGGGAGGGCCCCATCGGCTACCGCGGCCGTTTCGTGTAGCGGCGGATCCGGTGACCCGCCGCGCGGGGTCGACTTCCTGAGCGCAACCCGTCACCGCCGGGCAATCGGGCGGCAACAGCGGGGGACGAGGCTGGCACCCGGGGAAGGGAGCCAACCATGACGTTGTGGCGGATCCGGGCGACGGTGGACGACCGGCCGGGTTACCTGTCGGTGCTCACGGCCAGCCTCGCGCTGCGCGGGGTCAACATCCTCACCGTGCAGGTGCAGCCCACCGAGCAGGGCGCGGTGGACGACTTCCTGGTCGACGCGCCGGACGCGCTCGACGAGGCCGAGCTGATCGCCGCCGTCGAGCGTGGTCGGGGCCGGGACTGCTGGGTGGCGCGCAGCGAGGCGCGTGGTCTGGCCGACCAGCCCACCCGGGTGCTCGGGCTGGCCAACCGGCTGGTGCGGGACCCGGACGCGACGGGCGAGGCGTTGCGGACCCTGCTCGCTGCCGACGTCGTCAGCTGGCGACCAGCGTCGGTCGGCGGCGAACGGGGGATCACCGGGGCCGACATGCTGTTGGCCGACCCGGAGGGCGGTTCGTTCGCGCTGCGCCGGGCCGCGCCCGACTTCACCCCGGCGGAGTACGCGCGGGCGCAGGCCCTGGTCGAGCTGGCCGCCACCGTGGCGCGCCGGGCCGCCGAACAGGTCACACTGGTGCTGCCCGACGGCGCGGAGGTGGCCGTCCGGCCGGCCAGCGCCCACGATCTGCCCGGCGTGGTGGAGCTGCACGAGGCGTGCTCACCGCGTAGCCGGCAGCGGCGTTACCTGGGCGGGGCGGCGCTGCCGCAGCCGGCCCGCCTGCGTCGACTGCTGGAGCCGAGCCGAGGGCTGACGCTGATCGCCAGCACCACCGGCTCCGACGGTACGGCCGAGTCGGTGGTCGCCATGGCGAACCTGCTCGGCGAGGGCGACGAGGCCGAGGTGGCGCTGCTGGTGCGGGACGACTGGCAGCGGCGTGGGCTCGGCTCGGCGTTGCTGCGCCGGGTGGTCCAGCACGCCGACCGGTCCGGGTACGCGGCGCTGGTGCTGCACGTGCAGGCCACCAACGACCCGATGCTGCGTACGCTGCACCGGCTGGGCCGGCCCGCTGCGGTGGAGCGCGACGGCGGGCTGCTCACCCTCACCGTCCCGCTCGCCGTCGCCGTGAGGGCGGACCGGAAGGGCGCGTTCTCCACGCCGCGCGTCTAGGGCCTGTTTCATAAGAGCTGGCCCTGCGGCCCTGCTCAGGGTCGGGACGGCTCGCGGCGGCCCGAGACGCAGAACCGGTTGCCCTCCGGGTCGGCGAGCACCACGTACGGCGGCTCGGTCGGGTGTGGATCGGTGGGATAGTGCCGCCAGTCGACGATCCGCGCGCCGAGGGCGAGCAGTCGGTCGAGTTCCTCGTCGAGGGGTCGGTCGCCGGCGTCCAGATCCAGGTGGAGCCGGGGGAACTCCCGCACGGGGCTCTCGCTGAGGTCCATCGCGAGGACCGCTCCCGACACCCCCGGCGGCGGCTCCAGCACGATCCACTCGTCGCCGGTGAATCGGGGCTCGCGGCGACGGTAGCCGAGGGCCGCGGCCCAGAACGTTCCCGCCCGCTCGGCGTCGGACACGCCCAGGGAGAGCTGCGCGATCAATGCCATCTCCCGACGGTACGCGCCGACGAGGTCCCCTTGTGCGCGGCGAGCGTCCACAAGAGGACCTCTCCGGTTCCGGTGCTCAGGTCGTGGGGTAGCTGTTGTAGTCGGGGAAGTTGCCGTAGAGCCGGCTGTCTCCGCCGACGGTGACGGCCTGCACCAGCAGGTCGCCGCCGACGAACGCGCCCTTCCAGGAAGCGCCCCGGCCGCCGAACGGTTCGTCCCGGTCGCCGCGTGAGCGCGGTTTGTTGATGCCCACCTTGAACGCCTGCAGGTCCACGGCGAGTTTGCCGGCCTCGTCGGTGTCGTCGCAGGCCAGCGAGGCCACCAGCGCGCCGTTGGAGGCGTTCATCGCGGCCAGCAGCTCGTCGGTGGTGTCCACCACGACGATCGTGTCGACCGGCCCGAAGGGCTCGGCGTGCATCAGCCGGGACCGTCCGGGTGGGGCGAGCAGCACCGACGGCGCCACGTACGCCGAGGTGTCCTGCCCGGGAAGGAACGGCGCGCCGGTGAGCTTGCCCCGGTGCAGTGGGATCGCGCCGCCGCGGACCGCCTCGTCGACAGTGCGGCGTAGCTCGTCGGCCTTGGCGGCGCTGATCAGCGGCCCGAAGTCCAGCTCGGGCAGCGGGTCACCGGCGGCCCAGTCGTCGCCGACGGCGAGCGGGTGACCGAAGCGGACCGAGCGGACGACCGGCAGGTACATGTCGAGGAACTCGTCGACCAGGTCGCGCTGCACGACGAACCGGGGGTACGCGGTGCAGCGCTGCTTGCCGTACTCGAAGCCCTTTCTGAGGTGCGTGGCGAGCAGGTCCCACTGGGAGAAGTTCCAGATGCCCCAGGCGTTGAGGCCCTCCTGCTCGATGAAGTGCCGCTTGTCGCTGTCGAGCAGCGCGGCGGCCACCTTGCCGCCGTTGGAGCGGCCGCCGACGAACGCCACCGCGCCGATCTCGGGTGCCCGGACCAGCACCTCGGACAACTCCCCGCCGCTGCCGGAGACGAGCGTGGCGGGCAGCCCGGCCCGGCGCATCAGCGCGTGCGCGACGGTCAGGCACACCGCGCCGCCCTGGGACGGGGTCTTGGCGATGACCGCGTTGCCGGCCAGGAGCTGCACCAACTCGGCGTGCACCAGCACGCTCATCGGGTAGTTCCACGACGCGATGTTGCTGACCGGGCCGGGCAGCGGCTCGCGGCCGTCGGCGAGCATCCGGTCGATCTCGCCCGCGTACCAGCGGACGCCGTCGAGCGCCCGGTCCACGTCGGCGCAGGCCAGCCGCCACGGCTTGCCGATCTCCCACACCAGCAGCAGGGCGAGCAGGTCGCGATGGGCGGTGAGCGAGTCCACTGCCTCGGCGACCCGGGCCTTGCGGTCGGCCAGCGGGGTCTGGGCCCAGGCCCGGTGCGCGGCGGCGGCGTGGGCGACCGCAGCGCGCGCGGTGGTCGCGTCGACCCGGGGCAGGTTGACGAGGACGGTGTTGTCCACCGGGGTGCGGACCGGGGCGGGCTGGCCGACCGCCCGCCATTCGCCCTCGACCAGGTTGCGCACTGTGGTGACGCCGTCGACCTCGGCGCCGAACGCCTCCGGGGTGGCGGCCACCGCGCGGGCCAGGATGTCGGTCCAGGCGGTGTCCTCTGCGAGTCGTAGTGCCATCGCTTCTCCTCAGGGTTGACCAGGGAGCGGCGGCGTCGACGGCACCGCTGGTGAGCGGTACTGTCTCGCGCTTCGTAGCGGGTCAGCAACAGTACGTTTGTCTGGCTGGTCGCCGAAGCGCTCGAACGGTGCAGTGATCTTTCCCGAAGCCTCGTGCTTGAGCTGCGTAAACGGCGAGCACTAATCGACACGCATCGATGGTGTGAGATGCTCCGCAATGTTACTCACGAGTACGGGAGCGATGCCGCGCGCGTGCGCCCCGGTCGGCAGGCTTCCCAACCAGCGACCCGCCCATTACATTGTCGGTTATCCATGGGAGCGCTTCCATGACCCATGGTCACACCGCCACCCCGCTGTCGCCGGTGGCCGTGCCGCCCGTACGCCGTCCCGCGTCGGTGCGACCGCCGGCGGCGCCTCCGACAGGAGTCCGCCATGCGCCACCTGACCCGGCCGTTCAGCGGCCAGCCCGGCCGGTCGCCGGCCGCCGACCAGCCCTGGCCGCGGCGGCTGCTGGCCCTCGGCGTCGCGCTGCTCACCGGCGCGTCCCTCGCGGTGACCGCGCCGCCGTCCGGGCCCGCCTCCGCCGCGCCGGCGGCGACCTACAACTACGCCGAGGCGTTGCAGAAGTCGCTGCTCTTCTACGAGGCGCAGCAGTCAGGTCGACTGCCCGACTGGAACCGGGTCTCCTGGCGCGGAGACAGCGCGCTCACCGACGGCGCCAGCGCGGGGGTGGACCTCACCGGCGGCTGGTACGACGCCGGCGACCACGTCAAGTTCGGTTTCCCGATGGCGTTCAGCGCCACCATGCTCGCCTGGGGCGCCGTCGAGTACCGCAGCGGCTACACCTCGTCCGGGCAACTGCCGCACCTGCTCAACAACCTGCGCTTCGTCAACGACTACTTCATCAAGGCGCACCCCTCGGCCAACGTCCTCTACGGACAGGTCGGCAAGGGCGACGACGACCACAAGTGGTGGGGTCCGGCCGAGGTGATGCCGATGGCGCGGCCCGCGTACAAGATCGATGCCAGCTGTGGCGGCGCGGACCTGGCGGGGGAGACGGCGGCCGCGATGGCCGCCTCCTCGATGGTGTTCCGGCCCACCGACGCCGCCTACGCGGACAAGCTGCTCGGGCACGCCCGGCAGCTCTACACCTTCGCCGACACGGTGCGGAAGGCCTACCACGAGTGCATCACCGACGCCACGAGCTTCTACCGCTCCTGGAGCGGCTGGCAGGACGAGCTGGTCTGGGCCGCGATCTGGCTGCACCGGGCCACCGGCGAGGCCAGCTACCTGACCAAGGCCGAGAGTGAGTACGACAAGCTCGGCACCGAGAACCAGTCCACCACCCGCTCCTACAAGTGGACGATCGCCTGGGACAACAAGCAGTTCGGCGCGTACGTGCTGCTGGCCAACCTGACCGGCAAGCAGAAGTACGTCGACGACGCCAACCGGTGGCTGGACTACTGGACCGTCGGGGTGAACGGGCAGCGGGTGCCGTACTCGCCGGGCGGGATGGCGGTGCTCGACTCCTGGGGCGCGCTGCGCTACGCCGCGAACACGTCCTTCGCCGCGCTGGTCTACAGCGACAAGACCACCGACACCACCCGCAAGGCGCGCTACCACGACTTCGCCGTCCGGCAGATCAACTACGCGCTCGGCGACAACCCCCGTAACTCCAGCTACGTCATCGGGTTCGGTGCCAACGCACCGAAGAACCCGCACCACCGCACCGCACACGGCTCCTGGTGGGACAGCCAGACCGTGCCTGTCGAGACCCGGCACACCCTCTACGGCGCGCTGGTCGGCGGCCCGTCCTCGGCCAACGATGCGTACAGCGACAGCCGCTCGGACTACGTGATGAACGAGGTGGCCACCGACTACAACGCCGGCTTCACGTCCGCGCTGGTCCGGCTGACCTCCGAGTACGGCGGCACGCCGCTGGCGAACTTCCCGGTCGCCGAGACGCCGGACATCGACGAGTTGACAGTGGAGACCACTGTGACGCAGGCCGAACCTCGGGCCACCGGTCTCAAGGTGATGGTCTACAACAAGTCCGCGTTCCCGGCCCGCGCGCTGACCGACGGCCGGTTCCGCTACTACTTCCGGCCCGACGGCACCGGCCCCGTGCAGGTCACCGCCGGCTACACCCAGGGCTGCCCGTCCCCGACCACCGCCAAGCAGTTCAGCGGCGACATCTGGTACGTCGAGGTGGACTGCGCCGGGCACACCATCGCCCCGGCGGGTCAGTCGCAGCACCGGATGGAGGTCCAGTTCAAGATCGGCGTGCCGGAGGGCGGCACCTGGGACCCGACAAACGACCCGTCGTACCAGGCCACCGCCGGCCCCAACCGGAAGGTGCCGCTCTACTCGGGCGCCACCCGCGTCTGGGGTGAGGAGCCGGGCCCGGTCGTGCCGGACACCACCAAACCGACCGTCCCGGGTACTCCCGTGGCGTCCAACCTCGGCCCCCGCACGGTCACCCTGACCTGGGCGCCGTCCACCGACAGCGGCGGCAGCGGCCTCGCCGGGTACGACGTTCGCGAGTTCATGGTCGGTAACGACGTGGTGGCGACCCGACGGGTCACCGAGAACTCGATCACCATCACCACGCTGCTGCCGGAGCGGACGTTCGAGTACACCATCGTGGCGCGCGACGGCGCGGGCAACGAGTCGGCCGCCTCGCCGAAGCTCAGCGTGACCACGCCACCGGCCGGCACCGCCGACACCACAGCGCCGAGCACCCCCGGCACGCCGGTCGCCTCGGCCGTCACCGCCACCGGGCTCACACTGGCCTGGACCCCGTCGACCGACAACGTGGGCGTCACCGGTTACCGGGTCTACCGCGAGGCCGGCGCCACCGATGTGCTGGTCGGCTCGCCGGCCGGCACCACCCAGGCGGTGTCCGGGTTGACCGCCTCGACGGCGTACCAGTTCTACGTGGTGGCCGTGGACGCCGCGGGCAACACCTCCGCGGCGTCCACGCCGGTCGCGGTGACCACCGCGGCCCCGCCGGTCGGCGGCACCTGCACTGTGGGGTACGCCACCACCGACTGGGGCGGCGGCTTCACCGCCAACGTGTCAATCACCAACACCGGCACCACCGCGATCAACGGCTGGACCCTGCGGTTCAGCTTCCCCGGCGGGCAGAGCGTCAGTCAGGGCTGGTCGGCGGCGATCAGCCAGAGCGGCGCGGCGGTCACCGCCACGAACCTGTCCTACAACGGCACGATCGCGGCGGGCGCGTCGGTGAGCTTCGGCTTCAACGGCACGTACAGCGGCGCCAACCCGAAACCGACCGCCATCACCGTCAACAACACCCCCTGCACCATCGCCTGACCAGCACCGTGACGAGATCTTGGACAGTTACCGTTCCGCCCGGACTGAATAGTCCCGCCCGGACGGTAACTGTCCAAGATCTGCGGTGCCGGGCCCTCCCGGGCGGACCCGGGTGGGATAGATCGGCGGGATTCCGGGCAAGCCACGGTGGTGCGAGAGTTGCTGACCGTCGGACACGGCGCGGCCGATCGGGGCCGGCTGGGAGAGTTGCTGACCGGGGCCGGGATCGCCCAGGTGGTGGACGTGCGGCGATACCCGGCCAGCCGCACCAACCCGGACGTCCGCCGCGAGGAACTCGAACAGTGGATGCCCGAGTGCGGCATCGACTACCGCTGGGAGCCGCGGCTCGGTGGACGACGACACGTCCCGGCCGGGGAGCCGGAGCCGGACACCTGGTGGACGGTCGCGGCGTTCCGGGCGTACGCCGCCCACACGCGGACGGCCGAGTTCGACGACGCGCTCGCCGAGGTGCTCGCCGAGGCGGATCGTCGAACCACCGCGATCATGTGCAGCGAGAGCGTGTGGTGGCGCTGCCACCGGCGGTTGATCGCCGACGTCGCGACGCTGGGCAACGGAGTCCCCGTGGCGCATCTGATGCCGGACGGCCGCCTCAGCCCGCACCCGCCGGCCGAGGGTGCCCGCCGACTGCCCGACGGCCACCTGCTGTGGGACGAGGCCTGAGTCACTCCACCAGGTCGTCGGCGAGCAGGTCCATCAAGAGGCCGTCGTGCCAGCGGCCGTCCGCGCCGCGCTCGTAGCGGCGCAGCACCCCCACCGGACGAAAACCGACCTTCGCGTACGCCCGGATGGCGGCGCTGTTCGCCGCGGCCGGGTCGATGGTGAAGCGGTGGTGGCCGTACTGGTCGATCAGGTGTCGGGCCAGGGTGCGGATGGCGTCACCGCCGAGGCCGGCGCCGCGCTCCGCCGGGTCGAGGAAGACGTCCAGGCTGGCGTGCCGGTAGTCCGGGTCCGCCTCGGCGTACCACTGGATCGCGCCGATCACCCGACCGTCGTGCTCGATCGCGTACACGTGCAGGTCGTCGTCGGCGAGGTCGGCGTGTACGGAGTCGGCCAGGTCGTCGCCGCCCCGCCACCACCGGCGTACCTCCGGGTCGGCCCGGATCGCGGCGAGGGCCGGCACGTCCGCGACCGTCGCCGGTCGTAGTGTCACCGCCCGCCCTCGCAGCACCGGCTCAGCCCCGGATCTCGCCGTGCTCGACGCAGACCGCCGACCAGCCCACCGGCAGCACCTGCACCTTCATCCGGCGACGGCAGTGGGGGCAGAACCGGGGCGGCTCCAACTGGCGGGCCGACGCGCAGGCCGGGTGGGCGGTAGCCGTCGCCGACTCACCGCACCGGTCGCACCACAGCTCCGTCGTCGTCATGGTCGTCACAGCGTGGCGGAAAGCGCCTTGACCGGCATCTTCAACTCGTCCAGCAGCTCCAGGTCGGCCGTCGCCGGCCGACCCAGCGTGGTCAGATAGTTGCCCACGATCACCGCGTTGATGCCGCCGAGCAGACCATCACGGGTGCCGAGGTCGCCGAGGGTGATCTCGCGACCACCGGCGTACCGCAGGATGGTGCGCGGCATGGCCAGCCGGAACGCGGCGATGGCCCGCAGCGCGTCCTTGCCCTCCACCACCGGACGGTCACCCAGCGGGGTGCCGGGGCGCGGGTTGAGGAAGTTGAGCGGCACCTCGTGCGGGTTCAGCTCGGCGAGCTGCGCGGCGAACTCGGCCCGCTGCTCGACGGTCTCACCGAGGCCGAGGATGCCACCGCAGCACACCTCCATGCCGGAGTCGCGCACCATCCGCAGCGTCTCCCAGCGCTCCTCCCACGAGTGCGTGGTGACCACGTTGGGGAAGTACGACCGGCAGGTCTCCAGATTGTGGTTGTAACGGTGCACGCCCATGTCGACCAGGTCGTCGACCTGCTCCTTGCTGAGCATGCCCAGCGACGCGGCGACCTGGATGTCGACCTCCGCCTTGATGGCGGCGACGCCCTCGCGCATCTGCTTCATCAGCCGGGCGTCCGGACCGCGGACCGCGGCGACGATGCAGAACTCGGTGGCCCCGGTCGCGGCGGTCTGCTTCGCCGCCTCGACCAGCGACGGGATGTCCAGCCAGACCGAGCGCACCGGCGAGGTGAACAGGCCCGACTGCGAGCAGAAGTGGCAGTCTTCCGGGCAGCCGCCGGTCTTGAGCGAGACGATTCCCTCGACCTCGACCTCCGGGCCGCACCAGCGCATCCGCACGTCGTGAGCGAGCTGAAGGGCGGCGGGCAGGTGCTCGTCGGGCAGGTTCAGCACGGCGAGGACGCCGGCCTGATCGAGGCCGACACCGTCACCCAGGACCTGGGTCCGGGCCTGGTCGAGGATCTCTGGCATGGCTCGTACCCTACAAGGCTCTCCGATCAGCCGGAATGGCCTGGCAGCCCGGTCGGCACCTTGCACCGAGTGGAATCGTCGGGCCGGTGGCGGCGGGTGGTAATTTCGCCCGGCGGGTGTCGGGCTGACCGGCACGCACAGCGGGGGAGGGTGACGGTGGCGGACTGGCTGGCGGCGCTCGACCGCCGCGCGGAGCTGCGGGCGAAGGCCGGGCTCACCAGGCGACTGCATCCGCGTCCGGCCGACGATCAGATGACCGATGTGGCCGGCAACGACTACCTCGGCCTGGCCACCCACCCGGACGTCATCGCCGCGGCCACGGCGGCCCTGTCGGCATACGGGCTGGGGGCGACCGGGTCGCGCCTGGTCCGGGGCTCCACCGACGCGCACCGGGCGCTGGAGGAGGACCTGGCCCGCTGGCTGGGCACCGACGGTGCCCTGGTCTTCTCCTCCGGCTACCTGGCCAACCTCGGCGCGCTGCGGGCGCTCGTCCAACCTCGGACGCTGCTCGTCTCCGACGCGCACAACCACGCCTCGCTGATCGACGGCTGCCGCATCTCCGGCGCGGAGACGGTGGTCACCCCGCACGCCGACGTCGACGCGGTAGCCGCCGCGCTCGCGGCCGCTCCCGGCCGCCCGGCGGTGGTGGTGACCGAGTCGGTCTTCTCGGTCGATGGTGATCTCGCCCCGCTGGCTCGGCTGCACGCGGTGGCCCGCCGTCACGGCGCGCTGCTGCTGGTCGACGACGCGCACGCGCTGGGCCTGACCGGCCCGGCCGGCGCGGGCGCGGTGGCGGCCACCGGGCTGGCCGGCGAGCCGGACGTGGTGGTGACCGCCACCCTGTCCAAGGCGCTCGGTGGCGCGGGTGGCGTTGTCGCCGGCCCGGCCGAGTTCGTCCGGCATCTGGTCGAGACCGGGCGCACGTTCATCTTCGACACGGCACTGCCGCCGGCGGTCGCCGCCGGTGTGCACGCCGCGCTGCGGCTCGCCCAGGCCGGCGACGACCTGCGCGCCGAACTCTCCGACCGGGTGGGACTGGCGGTCGGTCGACTGCGGGCGGCCGGGCTGACCGTCTCCGCCCCGGACGCGGCGGTGATCTCGGTGACCGCCCCGGGGCCGGAGGCGGCGACCGCCTGGGCCGCGGACTGCCGGGACCGGGGCGTCGCGGTGGGCTGTTTCCGGCCACCATCCACCCCGGACAGCCGCTCCCGCCTGCGCCTCACAGTGAGCGCGGGGGTGCCCCGGGCGGCGTTCGAGCGGGCGCTGGACGTCATCGTGGACACCGCCCCATGACCGGGTGGGCGGGGTCGGTGCTGGTCACCGGGACGGACACCGAGGTCGGCAAGACGGTGGTGACCGCGGCGATCGCGGCCGCCGCGCAGGCCGCCGGGCTGCGGGTGGCGGTGGTCAAACCGGGGCAGACCGGTACGGCCGGCGGTGAGCCCGGCGACGTGGACGCGGTGAACCGACTGGCTGCGCCGCTGACCGGCCGGACCCTGGCCAGCTACCCGGATCCGCTCGCCCCGTTGGCCGCCGCGCGGGTCGCGGACCTGCCGCCGCTGGAGTTGTACGCGGCGGTGGACGCCGTCCGTGCGGAGGCCGACAAGCACGACCTCGTGCTGATCGAGGGCGCGGGTGGGTTGCTGGTTCCGATGGGGCTGCGGCCGTCGGGGGAGCCGTGGACGATGGCCGACCTGGCGGTGTCGCTCGGCGCGCCCGCGGTGGTGGTCGCCCGCGCCGGGTTGGGCACGCTCAACCACACCGCGCTGACGCTGGAGGCGCTGGACCGTAGGGCGGTGCCGGTCGGTGTGGTGATCGGCGCCTGGCCGGCCCGGCCGGAGCTGGTGCACTGGACGAACCTCACCGACCTGGTGCCGAACCTGCTCGGCGCTCTGCCCGACGGCGCGGGCGCGATGGACCCGGGCGTGTTCCGGCGGTCCGCGCCGGGTTGGCTCACCCCGGCCCTGCATGGCGTGCTGGACGACTGGCGGGTCTGGGCCGAGGAGAGCGGCTGAACACCTGACTTTCGTCGGTGTCCGCGCAGGTCGGGCGTGGGTAGCCTGACCGCCGTGCGGATCCTCGACTTCCCGCCGCCGGCTTGGCTGCACCGGCGGCGTCGCCTGCTGCTGGACGTGCTGCTCTGGGCGGTGGTGGTCGCCCCGGTCGGCTACGCCGAGGCCAGCCCGCCCTATACGCGGTACACGTTGCCGCTGCTGGTCGGCAAGCTGCTGGTGCTGAGTGTGGCGGTGGTGGCGAGTCGACGTCAGCCGCTGGTCGCCCTGGTGCTGGCGGTGCTCGGGTCGTTGGTCGATGGCAACTTCGTGTTCGCCATTCCGGTCTTCAGTTATCTCGCCGGGCGGCGCAGCGCCACGGTGGCTCCAGCGATCATGGTCTTCGTGCTGATCACGGCCGGTGGCACCGCGCTCAACCTGGGGCTGCTCGGCGCCGGCGCGGCCACCTGGTTCCTGCTCGCCTCGGTGCTGCTCTTCGCCGCCGTGTTCCCCTGGTTGGTCGGCCGGTACCGCCGCCAGCAGCAGGAGTTGACCGACGCCGGTCGCCGGCACGTCGACGCGCTGACCCGCGAGCAGCGGGGTGCCGCCGAGCGGATCCGGCTGCGTGAGCGGGCCCGGATCGCCGGGGAGATGCACGACTCGCTCGGTCACGACCTCAGCCTGATCGCGTTGCGCGCCGCCGCCCTGGAGGTCGCCGCCGACCTGGACGACCGGCACCGGGCCGCGGCGGGGGAGTTGCGGGCCAGCGTCTCCGCCGCCACCGAGCGACTGCACGAGATCATCGGGGTGCTCCGCGAGGAGGCTGGCGCGTCGCTGCGTCCGAGCGGGGAGACCGTGCCCGACCTGGTCGACGGCGCCCGGGAGGCCGGCATGGCGGTACGGCTGGACACCGCCCCGGTGGCCGCGGACCTACCGGCGATGACCGGGCACGCGGCGCACCGGATCGTCCGGGAGGCGCTGACCAACGCGGCCCGGTACGCGCCGGGCGCCCCGGTCGACGTGCGCCTCGCCCGCGACGGTGACCGGGTCGAGGTGACAGTCGTCAACGACGCTCCGCCGGCCGGGCCGCTGCCCGCCCCGCCGTCGCAGGGCAGTGGGCTGCTCGCCCTCGCCGAGCGGGTCCGCCTCGCCGGCGGGACGCTCGACGCCGGCCACCGGGCCGACGGCGGGTTCGCGGTACGGGCGGTGTTGCCGGCCACCACGGCGCCGCCCGAGCCGATCGGGTCGGTGGCCGAGGTCGGGCCGACGTCCTGGTCCGACGAGCGACAGGGTCCGGCGGAGCGGCCGGTGGACGCCGAGCGGCGGCTGCACGACGCCAAGCGGCGGGTTCGACGCAGCCTGCTTGTGGCGCTCGTCGCCCCGGTCGGTTTCGCCCTGGTGCTCTCGTTCGTCTACTACCCGGTGGCGACCGCCGGGACGGTGCTGGACCGGGCCACCTTCGACCAGATGCGCGTCGGCGCGGCCCGGTCGGAGCTGGTCGGGCTGCCCCGGCGGCAGTTGGAACGCCCGACACCTGTCGACCGGGCCGGCTGCGAGTACTACACCGACGGCAACTTTCCCCTCGCCGCGCCGACCTGGCGGCTCTGTTTCACCGACGGCCGGCTGGTCAGCAAGGAGTGGATCGCGTAGTGGACACCGACACGACTGGGGCACCGCCGATCCGGGTGGTGCTGGCCGACGACGAGGCGATGATCCGGGCCGGTGTCCGGGCCATCCTCGCCAGCGATCCCGGCATCGAGGTGGTCGCCGAGGCCGGCGACGGGCACGCGGCGGTGGAGCTGGTCCGTGCCCACCGACCCCGGGTCGCGCTGCTGGACATCCGGATGCCGCGGCTGGACGGGTTGGCCGCCGCCGCCGAGATCCGCCGGGTCGTGCCGGACACCGCGACGATCATGCTGACCACCTTCGGCGAGGACGACCACGTGGCCCGGGCGCTCGGGCACGGGGCCAGCGGATTCCTGCTCAAGGCCGGCGACCCGCGTGAGCTGATCGCCGGTGTGCACGCCGTCGCCGACGGTGGGGCGTACCTGTCGCCGAGGGTGGCCCGCCGGGTGATCGAGCTGGGGGCCGACCGGCTGGCCCGTCGACCCGCCGCCCGGGAGCGTGCGGCCGGGCTGACCGAGCGGGAACGGGAGGTGCTTGCCCTGGTCGGGGCGGGCCTTTCCAACGCCGAGATCGCCCGCCGGCTGCACCTCGTGGAGGGCACCGTGAAGAGCTACCTGACCAGCATCTTCACCCGGCTGGACGTACGCAACCGGGTGCAGGCGGCGATCCTGGCGTACGAGGCGGGGTTGGTCGACGGCTGAGCGGGGGCCGGAAAGCCCCCGCTCAGCCGACATCGCTCACGCGTCGCGGCGGCGCAGTGCGGCCCGGCCCAGGAGCAGCGCGGCACCGGCCCACCCGGCGAGCAGGAGCAGCCCGACCAGGGGCGGGTACGGCTCGGTGTCGCCGGCCAGGAAGTGCCCGCCGGCCACGCCGGGGAACATGTCGGCGATCCGGTTCAGCACGTCGATGTCCGGCTCCTGAAGCGACAGCGGCACGATCATCAGGGTGGCGAGGAGGACGGTGAGCGTGAGCACCGCACTGCGCAACGCGGCACCGAGGCCCAGGGCGAGCACACCGATCAGCGCCAGGTAGGTCGCCACCGCCATGATGTCGCCGACCGTGTCGGCGGCCGGGGCGCTGCCCCACTCGCCGAGTACTGGCCGGGCGACCAGGGCGCCGACGCCGCCGAGCAGCAGCCCGAGCGCGAAGGTGACCGCCCCGGCGACCGCGGCCTTGGCCAGCAGTACGCGACCACGGGACGGGGTGCACTGCAACGTCGTGCGGATGGTGCCACTGGTGAACTCGGCGGTGATCGCGAGCAGGCCCAGCGCCAGCACCACGTACTGGGTCAGCTCGACCGAGTCGATGAGCACGCTGCCGACGGTGACGATCCCCCGGTCGTCGGTCGGGTCGTCGTTGGTGTTGTCGTTCGCCGCGTAGATGGCCAGCTGGCCGGCGCTGGCGGCCATCACCAGCAGCCCGGCCAGCGCCGTCCACCAGGTGCTCCGCACCGAGGAGAGCTTGGTCCACTCGGCGGCCACGGCGCCGTGACGGGTGCTGGTGCTGGTGTTGGTGCTCATCGCGCGCCACCTCCGGTCGGGCCACCGGCGTACTCGACGCTGTCGGCGGTCAGCTCCATGAACGCCTGCTCCAGCGACGCGGCGTGCGCGCTCAGCTCGTGCAGTCGTACCCCCAGTTCGTGAGCCAGGTCGCCGACCTGGTCGGCGGTGGCGCCGGTGACGGTCAGCTCGGTCCGGTCGGCCGCCTCGACGCTCGCCCCGGCGGCCGTGAGGCGCGCGGCGAGCGCGGCCAGCCCGTCCGGGTGCGGGCTGCGGACCCGGACCGCGACAGTGCTGCGGGCGATCACCTCGCCGATCGGCTCGTCGGCGAGCAGTCGCCCTCGGCCGATCACCACGAGCTGGTCGGCGGTGAGCTGCATCTCGCTCATCAGGTGGCTGGAGACGAAGATCGTCCGCCCCTCGTCGGCCAGCGAGCGCATCAGCTGCCGCACCCAGCGCACCCCGTCCGGGTCGAGTCCGTTCACCGGCTCGTCGAACATCAGCACCGGCGGGTCGCCGAGCAGCGCGCCGGCGATGCCGAGCCGTTGGCCCATGCCGAGCGAGAGTGTCCGTCCCGGCTTACCGGCGGCCCGTCCGTCCAGCCCGACGGTGTCCAACACCTCGTCGACCCGGCGGGTCGGGATGCCGTTGCTGTGCGCCATGGCCCGCAGGTGCGCCCGGCCGGACCGGGCCGGGTGGATGGCTCGGGCGTCGAGCAGCGCGCCCACCTCGTGCAGCGGCCGGCGCAACTCCCGGTACGCGCGCCCGCCCACCAGGGCCTGCCCGGCGGTGGGACGGTCCAGCCCGAGGATCATCCGCATGGTGGTGGACTTGCCGGCGCCGTTCGGGCCGAGGAAGCCGGTGACCCGACCGGGCGCGATGTCGACTGTCAACGCGTCGACCGCGACGGTCGACCCGAACCGTTTCGTCAACCCACGTAATGTGATCATGCGCTGACGCTAGGCGAGCGGCCTGCCACGCCGCCGCGCCCGAACGGCACCACCCACCCCTGACTTTCGTCAGGCCGGTGGCGGGCTGATCACCGTACGTACTGCTCCAGCAGCGCCGGGGTGAGCCCCGCCCGGTGGATCGCCTTCAACGCCGCGAGCAGGTCGTCCATCAGCGCCGGTCGGAAGTGCATCAGCAGCACGTCGCCGGGTTGGACCACCTTCTCCGGGGTCTGGTAGCGCACCTTTCCCTCGTGGACGGTCTCGGTCCAGTGGAAGACCGCCTTCGCGCCGCAGTCGTGCGCGGCCTTCAGCGTGGTGCTGTCATGCTCACCGAACGGTGCCCGGAACAGGGTGGGCCGCTTGCCGAACAGCTCCTCCAACGTGTCGGCGGCACCGCAGATCTCCTGCTTCTGGTAGTCGTACGACCGGCCGGCCAGCGAGTTGTGCGTGACGGTGTGGTTCTCCACGACCCCGCCCACCGCCTCGATCTGCCGGAAGTAGTCGGTGTGCTCCGCCGCGGCCGGCGAGTTGAGGAACATCGTCACCGGGATGCGCGCCTCCCAGATGAAGTCGATCACTCCCGGCGGGCGGGCCAGCCCACCGTCGTCGATGGTGATGAAAGCGACCCTCTGGTCGGTCGGCAGGCGGTGCCAGAACGCCGCCGAACCGGTCGTGGGCAGCGCCACCGGTTGCGGCTGCGGCGCCTCGGGAAACGTCGGCACCTGGGACACGTACCAGGCCAGGCTCTTGAACGCGGGTTTCGCGGTCGGGGACGGCGAGGCCGAGGGGGTCGATGCCGGTGCGGACGGAGTCGGCTGGGCCGCGGTGATCTGCCGAGCGTGCGCAGGATGGCTGGGACCGACTGTGCAGGCAGTCAACGCCAGCAGGGCCAGAAGCGTTACGACGGCAGGGATCCGACGGGTGGTGATGGCTGACACGCCCGGAAACATACCGAGCGGATGTCAGGATCCGGTCAGCCCGGCGGAGCGGCGGACCACGAACGCGTCCGGCATCCGGAAGGTGAGATTGTCCGGGCACCAGGGCGGACGGAGCACTGTCACCCCGTCCAGCAGCGGTGCGGCCTCGGCCACCACGACGGCCGCCTCCATCCGGGCCAGCACGTCCCCGACGCAGCGGTGCGCGCCCGCCCCGAACGCCAGGTGTCGGCGTGATCCACGCTGGCCCGGACGGAACTCGTCGGGCGACTCCACGACCGCCGGGTCCCGACCGGCGCGGCCCAGCCACAGCACGAGGCTGCTGCCCGCCGGCACCTGCGTGCCGCCCAGTGTGCTCTCCGTCGTCGCCACCCGCCGCCAGGTGACGATCGGTGGTTCCAGCCGCAACCCCTCCTCCACCACGTCGGCCACCGCGACCTCGCCGGTGCGCAGGCCGGCCCGGACCACGGGCTCGTTGGCCAGCCGGTGCAGTAGCAGGGTGAGGAACTGCGAGGTGGTCTCCTGCCCGGCGACCAACAGGAAGAAGAGCGCGCCGACCACCACGTCCGGCGGGTGCCCGGCCGCGCGCAGCTCGGCGGCCAGACCGCCACCGACGGCCGCGAAGTCACGCAGGACCCGGTGGAACCGGCCCACCTCGGCGGCGAGCGCCACCTGCCGGTCGGCGTCCAGTGGTGCCCAGAACAACTCCAGCGCGGCGCGGGCGAACTCCTTGACCGCGCCGACCGGCGCGTCCGGCAACTCGACCAGCCTGGCCAGCACCAGCAGCGGCAGGTCGGCGGCGAGGTCCGCGTACAGGTCGACCGGTTTGCCGGCGTCGAGCGCGGCGCCGATCCGAGCGACCCGGTCCCGGACCAGCGCGGTGAGCCACTGCCGCTGCGCGGCCACCCGGGCGGGGTGCAACGCCTCCGCGACGATCGCCCGGATCTGCGGATGGCTGACGCCCGAGTTGTTCGCCAGGGTCGGCGGCAGCCGGAACCGGTGCCCGGCGAGCACCCGCAGCGCGGTCACCGGCATCGGTGTCACCGCGTCCAGCGCGTTGTCCGGCCGGTAGGTGACCGGGTCGGCGAGGACCTGGCGGACCAACGCGTGCCGGGTCACGACCAGGTGGGTGCCGCCGACGTGGTCCGGCACCCGGGCCACGTCCGGCCATGCGGGGTCGGCCACCTGCGCCCAGCTGCGGAACAGCACCCGGACACGCTAGCCGGAGGCCCCCGGCAGCCCGGCCCGCAGCCGCCAGACGGTGGTGCGCTTCACCCGCACACTCTCCAGCGCCTCCGGCACCGGCACGTCGTACCCGGCCACCTCGTCGAAGCGGTCCCGGGGCAGGAACGCCCGGCCGGGGTCACCGACCAGCGCCGGCGCGCCGGCCCGGGCGGCGCGCAGCAGGAACCGCAGCACCCGGCGGGCCATCGCCTCGCTGTAGAAGACGTCTCCGGCGAGCACCACCTCGGCGTCCCCGGCATCGCCGTCGAGGATGTCACCGAACTCGGCGTCGACGCGTACCCCGTTGGCCTCGGCGTTGAGGGCGACCGCCGCCACCGCCAGCTCGTCCACCTCGACGGCCCGTACGGACGCCGCGCCGGCGCGGGCGGCGGCGATGGCCACCAGGCCGGAGCCGGAGGCGAGGTCGAGCACCCGCCGGCCGGCGACCAGCTCCGGGTGGTCGGTGACGTGGCGGGCGAGGGCCTGCCCGCCGGCCCAGGCGAACGCCCAGAACGGCGGCGGCCGGTCGCTGGAGAACTCGCCCTCGGTCAGCTCCCACAGGCCGATCGGCTCGTCCGCCTGGTGCAGCCGCACCTCGGGAACGAAGGGGACCGGGGCCAGCCGCGCGTGCAGCCGGACGAACGTGCTGGAGAGCTCGGACACGGGGTGATTCTCCCAGCGGCCCGGCTCCCGGCGTGTCGCGGGGGAGTGGTGACCGGTTCACCACGGTCGGTGAAAACCCACCCCGTCCTTGCCGTCCGGTGCGAACACACCCGTCTGGTCGGCGCGGTGCCCCGCTTCTAGCGTTGCGGGGTGGAGGCAACCGAACGGAGGACGGCGGTGGTGACGGTGTGGCGGTATGCGCTGAGGGCAGGGGTGGTGCTGGCCTGTCTGAGCGGGGTGGAGCTGGCGGTGGCCGCCCCGGCACAGGCGGCCTTCACCACCGAGATGAGCGGTCTGCCGGGACGGTTCACGGCCGGTGAGCAGGTGCGGACGATCTCCGCGGTGGTCTCGCAGACGGATCGGCGCGCCAGGTGCGCGAAGGTGCGCTGGTCGATGGTGCTCAGCGTGCAGGGCGGCCTCCGGCTCGACCAGGTGAAGATGGACCGGGTGGAGGAGACCGGCGACTTTCCGCTGGAGATCCGTACCGAAGGTGACGTGGCCCGGCTGACCGACCGGCAGCTCGACCCGGGCACGCTCTGCCCGGGCCGCACTGTTACGGCCCGCTACCGGGTGGCCTTCGCCGAGGACGTCACCCAGGGGCGGGTCACCCTCGCGGCCGAGGCGTACGACGCCAACCTGCGCCTGCTGGCCCGGCAGACCGCCACCCGCTCGGTGGTCGGGGTGGGCGGCGCTCCGACCAGTACGCCGAAGCCGACGGCGACCCCGCCGGAGCCCACCGAGTCCGCGAGCGCGCCGGCCGAGGGCGAGAGTACGGCGACGGAGGAGCCGGTCGCGGAGTACCCGGCCGAGGCCGTGCCACCGGCGGCCAACCGCCAGGTCTCGCAGTCCGGCGCGTTCGGCGTGGTGCAGGTCGCCTTCCTGCTCGGCGGGTTGCTGCTCTTCCTCGGGGTGGGGCTGCTGCTGAGGCTGCGGCACCTGACCCGGGCCGCGGCCGGGGACGCCGACGGGGGCGAGGGTCCCCCGGTGGACCGGCGATGGGAGCGCCCGGAGGTCGCTGACCCCTGGCGCCGGGCGCACCGCTGATCGAGGGCCCGCGTTGGGAACGGTCCGGCGGTCGCTGACCCCTGGCGCCGGGCGCACCGCTGATCGAGGGCAGTGGGGCCGGCGGATGTCCGCCGGCCCCACTGTGTCACTTCGAGAACGCCTGGAACTCGGCGATCCTGACCTGGCTGCGGGCCGGGCTGGCGGTCGCGCAGTCCGTCGTCGTGGCCGGGTCGTCGTCCTGCTCGCCCGCGTAGTGCGGGCCGCCGGTGCACTGGCTCGCCAGCACCTCGAGGCGCAGGTGGGTGGCGAGGGTGGTGGGTACCGCGAACGTCCGGAGGTTGATGTCGCGGCTGTACGCCCGGTACGCCCCGCCGGGGAAGGCGTCCCCCGCGCTGGTGTAGATGCGCTGCCAACGCGTCGGATCCGCGCAGTCGGTGGTCGTCGCGTTGCAGGCGGACACCGCGAACGACCGCAGGGCGGTGAGCGCGTTCTGGGCGCCGGTGTCGGCGTCGCCGGTGATCGCCGGGCGCAGCATCGCGCTGACATTCACCCGCTTGACCGTCTGCGGGGCGTCGCCCGGCAGCGCCACGGTGAGCTGCCGGCCGGCGACCCCGTCCAGGGAGGCCCAGTTCGTCGCCTCGGTGTCGTCGACGACCCGGTCCAGGTTGACCCCGTCGCCGGTGACTGTGGCGCCGGACGCGGTGGAGGCGAGGTTGCGGCTCATCCGCAGGTCGATGTACCCGTCCTGACCGGCCTTGGCGACCACGCTGAGCCGCTGGTGCCCGAACCCGGGGGCCACGGCGAGCAGGTCGTACGTGCCGGCCACCATCTCCACGGTGTCCGGGATCGGCGTCGCCGGGTCGGTGTCGGCCACCGGCACGGCCCGCGCCTCGTACGCCCCCACGTACACCCGGATCGGCGCTTCGGCGCTGTCCCCGCGCGGGCGCAGGGTGAGTGTCGCGTTGCCACCGCGCGGTGAGGCGAAACTCGGCGTCGGGTCGGTGTCGCCGGCACCGTTGGTGGCGGCGTCCCGGCCCATCCCGGAGCGCGCGAACTCGGCCCAGATCAGGTCCTGGTTCGCGCCGCCGAAGCGGAGCAGGTCGGCGGTGAGCATGTTGTCGCGCATGTCGAGCATGCTGACCTGGCTGGCGGCCTGGAGCAGGAACGAGTCGAAGACCAGCTGTGACCAGCGCCGGTTGCCCGGGCACTGATCTGCCGCGACCTTGCCCAGCGCGCAGTCGAGCTGCCGTTGCGGGGTGCCGAGGCCGTACCGCTTCACCAGGGCGGAGCGGACCCGGAAGTTGGTGGCGCCCCAGATCTCCCCGTCGGCGTGCACGGCCGGGCCGGCGGTGTTGTAGCCGATGTCGGAGTAGTTGAGCGGGCTTCGGCTCAGGTCGTAGTTGCGGATGCCGCTGACCAGGTTGCCCGTGACGTAGCCGCCGGTGATGAAGGGCGTCTCGCCGGGCGCGCGCAGCCCGTGCTGGAAGAGGTACTCGGCGGCGAGCAGGTCACCCCAGGACTCACCCATCGACCCGCCCTGGTGGCCGCTGATCCCGCTGTCCGGCCCGGCGATCATCCGGTTGGTGATCGCGTGGGTGTACTCGTGACCGATCACCGTCATGTCGTAGTCGCCGTCCACGCACGGCGGGTACGGCCCGCCGGCCTGTGGCTGCCAGAGATACATGTTGGTGGTCGGCGGCAGCCCGTCGCGCGGGGTGCCCTGGTTGGCGTTGTTCCGGTTGCCGCTCAGCGCGCCCTGCTGGGCGCGGCCCTGCTCGGCGTCACCGCCCAGGCCGGACGGGGTGAGGTTGACCGCCTGGAGGTTCCACGCCGACTCGGTGAAGCCCAGCTGGTACGACCAGTCGTGCATCCGGTTGTGCATGGCGAAGAGGTTGGCGATCGACGCGTCGGCGTCGTTGCGCTGTGCGGAGGTGAACACCGCCGGGTTGCACCGGGCCTGGTGCCACTGGTCGGTGAAGGGGTACTCGTAGCGGCGTTCCGGGCTGGTGGGAGCCGGCACGACCGGGGTGTTCGCACCCCAGGACAACACCGTGTTCGCCGAGTTGCCGCGCGAGGTGAAGGTCGGCGTGCCGGTGGCCGCGTCGACGTCCCACGGTTGGCCGGTGGCCGGGTCCCGGAAGGCGGCCTGGCAGCCGGGGGCCGGGTCACCGCACCAGCGCACCCGGGGGTCCTGCCCGGGGCCGAGGTCGCGGGGCGGGGTGGCCGGGAAGACCGCCCAGCTCGGGTTGTCGGAGTCGAAGTCGACGAGGTCCTCGCGGACCAGCACCTGCCCGGTGCTGCCATCCACGTAGCTGGTGAACGCGGCCGGGTGCTCGGTGTCCGCGCCGATCATGGTCACCTCGTAGGCGGCCCGTGGCCCGTCCAGCGGGGTGGGCACGGCCACCGACCGGATGGTGTGGCTGGCCACCGCGTCGGCGGTCAGCTTGGCGTCGGCGAGCGCGGCAGCGTACGCCTGCTCGGCGGTGCGGGTGGCCGGCGCTGGCGTGCCGGTGTTGCGGGCCAGCGAGGAGCTGACCGAGAGCACCGCGCCGTCGGCGACCGCCAGGGTGACGAGACCGTCCGGCCCGGCGGGCAGGTTGCCGAAGCGCTGCCGGAGGGTGACCACTGTGCCGCTGCCGATCGGCCGGACCAGCACCCGTTCCATGCTGGCCACCGTGGCGGCGTCCATACCGAACAGGTAGTGGTTGGCGGTCAGGTAGGCGCGGGCGGCGGCCTCCGGGTCGGCGGGCAGCCCGCTGGCCAGCCGAGCGCGGCCGGGGCCGAGCGCCTGCGGGGTGCCGAGCCGGTTCCACCGGACGTCGGGGTCGACGGCGCGGGCCAGGCCGCGTTGGCGGGCGTCGGGTGCCGCCGTACCGGTGCGGTTGTCGGCGTCGGCGGGCGCGTGTCCCTCGGCGAACGGCCCGGACCGGCGTTCGGCGGACGCCGCGCCGCCGGTGGGGGCCGCGGTGCTCACGCCGGTGGGGAGCAGCGCGGCGACAGTCGCCGTCGTCGCCAGGATGGCGATGAGCCGGCGTCGACGCCGGCTCATCGGGGGTGACCACTCCGGTTGTGGCACGGGACCTCCTCGTGGGAGAGGGATGGCCGGCGAGTCGCCGACCACAGATGCGCTGTGACGCATGCGCATCTGTGGATATCAGTCTCCCGAGGTCGCGGCAAGGTCCCGAGCCGCTATCGCGCCAACAGATCGAGATTGCTCAGTCGCTCGGCGCCCAGTCGGGGTCGCGGCCGAACGCGGCCAGTAGGTGGTCCTGCTCGTCGGCGTCGTCGGGCACCTGTACCCCGGTGTGGACCAGGTTGTTGCGCCGGTACGCGTCGATCTGGCCGGCGAACCACTGGGCGGCGGCGTGCACCGCGTCCGGGTCGAGCCGTGGCTGCGCGCCGATCGCCACCGCCACGTCCCAGCCGTGCACGAGGTGTTCGGCGAGGAGTTGCTGGAGGTACTCCATGGCCGGGGTGTCGCCGCTCGAGAGGTGCACTGTGCGATCGACAGTGCCGGGGTGGGTGGCGGCGACCTCGGCCTGCGCGGCGGCCTCCCGAGCCGTCGCGATCGGGTCGGCGCCGAGTTGGTCACCGTCGAGCCGGTCGCCGACCTCCTCGATGGTCCGGCCGGCGAGCAGCGGAACGCTCCACCGGTCCTCGGTCACCACGTGGTTGACGAGCGTGCGGACGTCCCAGTCCGAGCAGGGTGTCGGGTCGGACCACTGGCCGGGCTCGATCTGATCCACCCGGTCGATGAATTCGGCCAGGCTCCGGCGGTACGCCTCCAGGAGATCCATGCTGCCGATTGTTCCGGTCGACGGGGCGGACTGAGCCCGTTTTGCCCGGCCCGGTGTGGGGGGATCGGTGCTGGCTGACCAGCTCAGTCCAGGTCGGCCGGGTCCAGGCCGAGCTCTCGGGAGGTGACCAGCCGGACCCACTCGCCGAACTGGCGGCGGGAGATCACCCGGTCGTGCACGGCGAGTTGGACGGCGAGGCCGTCCATCACCGCGCTGATCCGCCAGGCGGCCCCGTCGGGGTCGGCGCACTGGAAGGTGCCGTCGGCCACCCCTGCGGTGATCACCGCGGCCAGGTCCTGCCGCCAGCGCAGGTCGAGTCGCCGGGAGACCTTCTCCAACTCGGGGGTACGTAGCGACTCGGACCAGCCGTCGATCCACATCGACCAGGAGGTCGCCCGCCCGGCCGGGGTGTAGAGCTTGAGGATCCGGCGGAGCTTGGTCAGCGGTGCGGCCGACGAGCGGGTCACCGCGTCGAGCCGGGCCAGATCCTGTTCGACCGCGTACGCGAAGGCCTGTGCGAGCAGCCGCTCCTTGGTGGCAAAGTGGTAGAAAACCAACGCCTGACTCACGCCCGCGGCATTCGCCACGTCCGCCGTCCGGGTGTTGGCCAGACCGCGCTCCACGATCACGTCGCAGGCGGTGCGCAGCAGGGCATCCAGGCGGATCTCGGCCGCACGTCTCGTCACGACCGTTACCGTAGCCCATCCGACTGAACACGAACAGTTACCACCGCGCGCCGATCCACGCTGTGACAGTCGGAAGCCGGACACTTCTTTCGGGTGTCGTCGGTCGTTCCACAGGGAGTGTTCGTCGAGGTCCGCTGCCCGGTGTCGAATCCCGCAGACGTCGATGGTCGAGCATGCGACGCGATGATGACGATCATTGCTGAGGAATGTCGGAGTGTGACGGTCCGTGCTGGATCCAGGAACCGGATCAGCCCCCTAGGAAGCCCGCCGCGGGTGACTCCGCTCCAGCCCCGGCCACCCGGGACGCGCCGAGGCGACCCCGAGTTGGCAGTCAAACACCCACTCGGCTAAAGTTCTCATCCGTCACCCGGGAACGTCCGGGGGCGTGCGGACGTAGCGCAGCTGGTAGCGCATCACCTTGCCAAGGTGAGGGTCGCGGGTTCGAATCCCGTCGTCCGCTCGGAGCTGCCGCCACGTATGACGGGGGCAACCTCGGTGGGGTGGCCGAGAGGCGAGGCAACGGCCTGCAAAGCCGTGTACGCGGGTTCAAATCCCGTCCCCACCTCGGCAACAAGCACGGGCGATTGGCGCAGTGGGAGCGCGCTTCCTTGACACGGAAGAGGTCACTGGTTCAAACCCAGTATCGCCCACCAGAGGAGAACGGCTCGTTACCGGAAGACCCGGTGACGAGCCGTTTCGCTTGTGGCGCCACGTCATCAGTCGACGCTGAGCCGGTAGCCGATGCCCCGGACGGTGTGCACGCGCAGGGCATCGTCGACGGCGTGCAGTTTGCGACGTAATCGCTTCACGGCTGAGTGCAGGACCGACGTGTCGCCGAGGAACGCGCAGCCCCAGACCGATTCGAAGAGCCTCTGGTACGTCCAGACTCCGACCGGTGCGGTGGCGAGTTGGGTCAGCAGGTTGCGCTCGAGTCGGGTCAGGGCCAGCGGTTCTCCGCGCCACGTCACCCGATGGTCGAGCGGGTCGATGGTGAGGTCACCGAGGTTGATCCGGCCGGCCACGCCGACGGCTGGAACGGCTGCGGCAGCGGCTGGAGCGGGGGCGGACGCGGTGGTGGGGGTGGTGAGCCGGGCCGGCCCGCTGATGACCGGCCCGCCGATCATCGCCTGCAACTCCGCGAGGTCGGTGCAGATCACCAGGGTGCCGAGTCCGTCCAGGCGCCGCACCATCCGCTCGCGCACCGACACGTCGGCGGTCACGCAGAACACGAGGGACACATCGTCGATCACTGTCGTACCTCCCCAGACGCCAGTAAAAGACAACGCTGTCTGAACCCCGTAGTCAATGGTTTCCGGCGGGCGGCCACCCCGTGATCCACTCGGGCTCGCCGGGTCGGGCGATCGCTCTCAGAAGGTCAACAGGCGGAACTCGCCCACCGGCCGGAAGCCGAGGCCGCGGTAGACCGACTCGCCGACGGCCGACGAGGTGAGGGCGGCGGTGCCGGCGCCCCGCTCGCCAGCCAGCTCGATGGCAGCCCTGGTCATGGCCGCGCCGATGCCCCTGCGGCGCTGCTCCGGCTGGGTGCCGACGAAGTAGAGGGTGACCAGACCGTGGCTGATCCAGGCGACGGCCGTCGCGACGATCCGGCCGTCATTGAGGCGGCCGGCCAGCCGGAGCACGGTGCCGTCGCCGGTGAACGCCTTCTCCCGTTCGATTGTCGCCGCCACACCGTCCGTCGGGATTCCGGACACCCGGGCATAGGCCGGGACGAACGTGGCGAGGTCGGTGGTCTCGGCGATCTGCACGCCGGCGGGAGTCGGCACCTCGGCCACCGCCCCGATCCCCACCGTCATGATCGGCATGCGGGCGACCTCCACCGCGCCGAGGGAGACCAGGCCGTCCGCGGTGCCGGCGTCGCTGTCCGGGCCGACCCACCAGATCCGGGGTACGCCGTGCAGGCGCTTCCGGGCCTCGGTGAGCGCGTCCTGTGGTGTGCGCCCGACCATCCGCAGCACGCCGTTGAGGGGTGCGTGCGGCACGTCACTGCGGTAGGTCGGGAGGTCCGGCCCTCCGGCGACACCGATGTTCCAACCGAGCAGGTACGCCCGGTGCGCGGCCAGCACCGTGTCGAGAGGCTCCATGATCTGGATCGTAACGCGGGGTCCGCACGCCTCTCGGCCAGCGGAAACGGCTGGGATCGGCGACTGTGACCGGCGGTACTTTGTCGATCGTTCCAGATAGCGGGTAGCGTTCAGCCATGGCCCGCACCCGTGAGTTCGACCTCGACGCCGCGGTCGACGCTGCCATGGACGTGTTCCGGAGCAAGGGCTACGAGGGGACCTCCATGCGGGACCTCTCCGAGGCGACCGGCCTGGGCAGCGGCTCGATCTACGCGGCGTTCGGCAGCAAGGACGGCCTCTACCTGGCGGTGCTCGACCTGTACCGGCAGCGCTACGCCACACCGATGGTCGATCTGCTGCGCTCGGGCAGCGACGCGCGGGCGGTCATCCGTGAGGTGTTCATCGGCACGGTGGACGACATCACCGGCGACGGCCGGCACCTCTCCTGCCTCATCGTCGGGGCGTCGATGGAACGGGCGCACCAGGATGTGCGTGTCGCCGAGCGGCTTCGCTCGACCACCCAGTCTCTGGAGCTGGCGCTGTACGACCTGCTCGCCGAGGCGCAGTTGCGGGGTCAGATCACCACCGACCGCAGCGCCACCGACCTGGCCGGCTTCCTTGTCACCAGCCTTCAGGGTCTGCGGGTGATGGGTGCCATCAACCCGGACCGGGCGGCGCTGACGCGGTACGCCGAGGTCGCGCTCACCTGCCTGGACTGACCGCCGGACACGGCGGGCGGCCCGTCACCCGAATGAGGAGTCGAGCATGAGAGCGGTCGGACTGCTGCGCTACGGCGGGCCCGAGGTGCTGCGGGTGGTCGAGCTTCCGACGCCGCACGCCGGCCCGGGCGAGGTCCGCATCCGGGTGCGCGCCGCGGCGGTCAACCCCGCGGACACGCTGATCCGCGCCGGTATGACGCCGGTGCGACTGCGCGGCAGCGACCCGCTGCTGCCCGGCCAGGACATCGCCGGCACGATCGACGAGGTGGGCTCCGGCACCAGTGGCGTACTCGCCCCGGGTGACCCGGTGATGGCCATGGTCAACCCGACCCGGGCGGCCGGCGGCGGGTACGCCGAATGGGTAGTGCTCCCGGAGGCCTGGGTGGTGCCCGCTCCGGCGGGCGTGTCACTCGCCGAGGCGGCCACTCTGCCGTTGAACGGGTTGACCGCCCTGCACGCCCTGGACCAGTTGCGGCTGTCGCCCGGCAGCACCCTCGCGGTGACCGGCGCGGCCGGTGCCGTCGGCGGGTACGCGGTACAGCTCGCCAAGGCCGCCGGTCACCGGGTGTTTGCCGACGCGGCGCCGGGTGACGCCGACCTGGTCGCCGCGCTCGGCGCCGACGTGACGGTGACCCGAGGTCCGGGTGTCGCCGACCGCTTCCGGGAGCATGCCCCGGACGGGGTGGACGCCGCTGTCGACACCGCGTTGCTCGGTGGCGCGTTGCTGCCCGCGGTGCGCGAGGGTGGCGCCGTGGCGCTGCTGCGCGGCGGGCCCGATCCGGTGCTGCGCGCGCAGGCCGACCAGCGGAGGATCGACATGGTGTCCGCGTACGTGCACGAGTACGACGGGCGCCGCGACAAGCTCGACGTGCTTCGGCGGCTCGCCGAGGAGGGCGCGCTGACGTTGCGGGTCGCCGGCCGGTTCCCGCCGCAGGAGGCGGCCCGCGCGCATGAGCTCCTGGAAGCGGGAGGGGTACGCGGCCGGTTGATCATCGAGTTCTGATTCCGCCGCCGGCACCAACGGAGCATGGCGGTCCACTCACCGGCGGCGATGCCTACCCGTCGTCCGCTGGGTCGCGGTGCGACGGGCCGGCCGCCTTCGACGAGACGGCCGGCCGGCCCGGAATCACGGTGATTTGGCGGCTCCGCCAGCGGTGGAGCTGGCCCGGGTCACAGCGGCGGCGCGATGTCCCGCCGCTCCTCGACCTGGCGGTACTCCACCGGCTGCTCGGTGGTGGTGACGACCTGGCGGCGGCGACCCCAGATCAGCGTGGTCATGATCAGGCCGAGCACGCCGGCGCCCATCAGGATCCAGCCGACCACGTCGAGGTTGATGCCGCCGACGCTCGCGTCCAGTGCGAAGGTGAGGATCGCGCCGAGCGCGATCAGGAAGATGCTGGTGCCGATACCCACGACAGCCTCCTTAAGGGGGTGTGGTGCGCTGTCGAGCCCTTCAGTACCCCGGCCGGGACCAGCGCAACCGCGACCGGTCAGGGTGCCGTGCCAAGCGATCTTGGCATCGGGTAGAGTTCACCTGTCGCCGGCGCTTGCCGGGGACGTGCGGACGTAGCGCAGCTGGTAGCGCATCACCTTGCCAAGGTGAGGGTCGCGGGTTCGAATCCCGTCGTCCGCTCGCGATGTGCCCCACGGGGCCACCACGGGCGATTGGCGCAGTGGGAGCGCGCTTCCTTGACACGGAAGAGGTCACTGGTTCAAACCCAGTATCGCCCACCATCTACAAGCGGATCAGATGACCCGTTACCGGATATCCGGTAACGGGTCTCGCCGTTTCCGCTTCCCGCACGGAGAGACCATCGGTCACTCGCCGGCGCGGAGCACCTCGCTCAGCCGGTCGCGTCGCCGCAGCGCCGACTCGACAGGTACGACAGTGGCGGCCGTCGCCAGCAGCGCCACGCTCACCAGGCCCAGCAGCCACCACGGCAGGACCGCCGCCGGGTCGGCGGCCTGGCCGGTGAGCAGCCGCAGGTCGAGCGGGCCGAGCGTCAGGCGTGCGAGCAGGGCCCCGAGTAGCGGGCCGTACACCGCGGTGACCACTACCGGCGGCAGCAGCTCTCCGGCGGCGACCCAGCGGGCGTCGCGTGGCCGCAGGCCGAGGGTCCGCAGCCGGGTCAGGGTCTGCCACCGCTGCGACGCACCGGCGGCGGCGGCGAGCGCGAGACCGAGCAACCCCAGCGCCAGCAGCACTCCGGCGGCCGTCCACGCCAGCCGTACCAGCCCTGCCGTGAGCGGCGCCACCCGCTGCGCCCGCAGGACGTCCGCACGCAGCACGACGTCGGAGGCGACTCCGGTGTTCGACACGGCCCGCCCCGCGCCGGGGCCGGTCACCCAGACGGTGTTCGGAACGGCGGGCAGCCCGGCGTCGGCGAGGGCCGCGGCGTCCACGATGACGACGTCGTTGACGCCGTCGACGGAGGGAGCGGTGCCGACGGCGGCGAGTCGGATCGTCGGGGCGTCGTCCGTAGGTAGCTGCAGTCGCGTGCCGGTGCGCAGATCGCCGTCACTCGAGCGGACCAGCGCTGGGACCTCCCCGGGGCCAGGACCCGGTGCCGTGAGCCGGGCCAACGCCGGCGCGTCGGGCAGCGGAGTGGTGGCCAGCAGGCGCCGGAACGCTGCGGTGTCCACGATGACCAGGCGTGGGGTGAGCAGCGTCGACTCGGTGAAGACGCGTGCGGAGTCGGTCACCTGCGCGACGACAACCTGCTCCACCCCTGGTGCGGCGGCGATGCGCTCGGCGAGTGCAGGCGTGGCGGCCTCGGCGTCGGCGCCGACGTCGAGGCGGGCGTCGGCACCGACGGTGCTCCAGGCGCCGTCGGTCACACCCCGGGTGGCGGTGGCGCCGAGGATGAGCGCGAACGACGCGAGCGCCGTGGTGCTGACCAGAACCAGCAGCGGCAGCGCACGCCCGGCCGTTGTGGCCGCCTGGGCGGCACTGAACACGGCCAGCGGGCGGCGTGAGCGCAGGGCCTGTCGGAGCGCGAACCGCGCCCCGAGGGGCAGGAGCCGGAGCAGGACGAGCGCGCCGACGAGCGCGCCCAGAGCGAGGGCGCTGACCGGCAGGATGAGGTCGCCGGTCAGCTCACCGGTGTCGCTGTCGGAGGCGACGAGCAGGAGCCCTCGCTGGTGCAGTGTGACGAAGGCGGCGACCGCGGCGATCAGGACGGCGGCCTCCACTGCGGCGCGGCGCAACTGGCCGGTGGCCCGGACCCAGCGCCGAGCGGCCGGGTTGGCGGGTTGGCGCCGGTCCCGGCTGGCGCGGGCGGCGGCGAGGGTGCCGAACGCCGGCCCGGCGAGAGCGCCGGCCAGGACCACGGGAACGGCCCAGGTCCAGGAGACGCCCGGAGCGGCGGCGCGCGCGAGCGCGAGCCCGACGGCGGCGGCCGACAGGGACACCACTGTGGACTCGATGATCAGTTCCGCACCGAGGTCGGGTAGCGCAGCCCCACGCTGCCGGGCGGCGCTCAGCACCTGGGTACGGCGGCGGACCAGCAGGTCAGCGGCGAGCAGCAGGACCAGCACCGTGGCGGTCAGTACCCCGGCGAGCAGGACGGCGGCCTGTGTGGAAGCGGCGTTGTTCCGTGCACGGGCGTCGCGCAAGGCGATGTCGAGCTGTGATTCCCACTTCAGGGATTGCTCGCGGTCGCCTGACGAGCCGGAGGTCGCCTTGAGCTTGACCACCTGGCTGGCGAGCGCCGCGGTGGCGTCCCAGGTGAGCGTGTCGGGAACGGGTGCGAAGTGGACAGCGCGGCGTAGTTGATCCTCGTCGACGGCGAGCCGGGCGTCCGGTAACGACTCGCGCGACAGCAAGCCGGCGAACCGGGTGGTCCCCACGCCGTCGGCGCCGGGCACGGGGCGCAGGAGCGCCGGGGCGAGCCGCCAGGCTGGGTCGGCGCTGTCCGCGGGTCGGTAGATCCCGCTGACCCGGACGTCCTTGTCGCGCCCCTGGCCGTCCCGGACCGGGATTCGATCGCCGGGGCCGAGGTCGAGTGCGGCGGCGTCCACCTCGGAGAGGCCGACCTGCACCGGCCAGGGCGGTCCGTCGTAGGGGGTCTCGACGTACTCGTCGGAGACGGCGGGGCCGGGCGGGCTTCCGGCGACCCAGGTCACGTCCGGGCCGCCGAGGTCACCGGCCAGGTAGGTGAACTGGAAGGTACGCGGCACGCTGCCGTCGGTAATGGTGAGGATCGGGCCGTTGACAGCGGCGAGGGGCGGGAGTAGCGCGGCGTCCAGATCGGGCCCGAGCGCCGATGTCGCCCGGGCCCGGAAGTTGTCGAGGTCCTCGGCGAGGCTGGGCATCCGGACTCTCCCGCCGGTCGGCCCGTCGTCGCGTTCCCAGTTGGCGCGTACGAGGACGTTCGAGTCGTTGCCGGCTCGGCGGACCGTGTCCTGGACGGCCTTGTCGGCGGCGGCGCGGAGCAGCACCGGCGCGGCCCCGGCGAGCAGCGCGACGGCCGCGATGACGGCCGCGGTGAGCAGCAGCGGTCCGGCGTCGGCACGGCCACGGCCGCGGACGCTGGGCCAGTGCAGCGCCGGCCACCGGCGGGTCAGCCACCGGTTCACGGGGCCACCCGCAGGTGTGCGGCGTCGGCCCGGCGGACCTGGACGGTGACCACTACGGCGACCGCCAGCATGCATCCGGCCAGCAGTACGGCGAGCAGTGCGGCCTCGGCCGGCCACGGCCAGTGTGCCTCGGTGGCCGGGACGGGCGCGGCGCCGGTTTCGGAGCGCACGAGCAGGGGAGCGGCGACGCGGGTGACGAGCGCGCCGACGACGGCGCCCGCCGCGAGCAGGGGCAGCAGAACGGCGGCGTGCTGGCCGAGCAGCACGGCCCGGATGCCGCGCCGGGACATCCCCAGGCCGCGCAGCCGCGTCACCTCGACGGCGCGGACCTGGAGGTCACAGGTGACGTGCAGGACGACGCCGGCGAGCAGCAGCAGGGCCGCGGCCGGGACGATGAGGCGCAGCGCGGCCGGCAGCCCGGCGCGCAGCGGGCCGCTGGTGAGGCGGGCGGTCTCCGCCTCGCGGGTCGCGACGGTGCCCAGGTGCAGGGCGGTGGCCCGCTCGCCGGCGCCGGGGCCGGCTGGGTGGCCGACCCACCAGGCGTCGACCGGGAACGTCAGGTCGCCGGTGACGGCACGTGCGCGGGACAGCGTGTCCAGGTCGGCCAGGACGGCGACGGCGCCGGGGGCGGACGGTACGGCCGGTACGACCTCGGTGACGACGACCGGGACGGGCGTGATGCCGACAGTGACGCTGAGCCGGCTGCCGCTCTCGGCGCCGACCTCGCCGGCGAAGCGGGCGGAGACGGCCACGGGCACCGGGCCGGGATCCGGGAAGGCGGTGGCGACGAGGGTCCGGGCGGCGTCCTCGGCGCCGCCGAGGTCGACGGTCGCGGCCATCCGCAGCGCGGTTCCCGTCGGGGTGGCGGACACCGTGACGGTCGGGTCGCTCAACCTGCTCGGGACGGGCGGCGCGGACGTGGCGGTCCAACCCGATCCGTCAGTGGGTGTTTCCGCCGACCCGGCGGGCGGCACGGTGAGTGTGACGGCTACGGCGACGCGTCCGCCGACGGAGTCGGCGGTGACCGGCAGGGCGACCGCGACGAGGCGCAGCCCGTCAGCCGTCGCGCAGGCGGGCAGCCGAAACTGCTGGCCGTCGAGCGGTACGGCGGGACCGGTGCAGGACGTGCGGAGGCCGGTCGCGTCCTGCAGCATCAGCCGGGGCGTCACGGCGAGCGGGGTGTCGCCGGCGGTGGTCCCGGTCAGGACGAGCGGGGCGCCAGCCGGAACGGCGAGGCCGGTGACCCGGGTGCGTGGTGCCAGCGTGGCACCAACGTCCGCCCATCCGCTGTCGTTGTCCAGCCGCCCGCGCAGCAGCGCGTCCGCGCGGGTGGTGTCGACGGCGACCAGGCGCGGCGCGTCGCCGGCGCCACCGAGCCATTGACCGACGGCGGTGCCACGGTTGAGGGCCGGACTCACGGCCCCCGCGGTGGCCGCGCTGACGATGGCACCGTCGCCGGCCACCGGCGCCGTGCTGAGGGTGAGTGCCAGGTCGGTGCCGACGGCGAGCGCGGCCTGGTCGCGCTGCGACTGGTGCCACGTGTCGTCGAAGGCGAGGCCGAAGGTTCCGGCCGCGCAGGCCAGCCCGACGAGCAGCCCGGCGGCGACCGCCTGTGGCCGGCGGGCGGCCTCGGAGACCGCCAGCGGAAGCGCCAGCCCGTGGGCGCGGTACGCCAGCCGGTCGGCGCCGCGAAGGGCGGGCAGTACCACCCGGAGAGCCAGGGCGGCGCCTGCGGTGAGCAGTAGCGCCGGCGCGAGCACCCGGACCGCGTCGGCGCGTGGGCTGGCGGCGGTGGGCTGGGCGTACAGCTGCCACCATCCGGCGGCGGCGAACACCGCGAGCATCAGGTCGCCGCCGGATCGGGCCAGCAGCTCGCGGCGGGTGCGCTGGTCGCCGGCTGCCGGGACGGGCCGGATCGCCAGGACGATGAGGACAGCGGCGAGCACCAGCGCGCCGCCGACGACCGCGAGGACCTGGGCACCGGCGATGGCCGGCCGGACGGTCAGGCCGGCGCCGTCCAGCGGTGGCAGGTGGGTCAGGCCAGCGTGCAGGGCAGACGAGGCCGGTATCGCGAGCGCGGCGGCGACGGCGGCGACGAGCCCGGCCTCGAGTGTCGCGGTGGCGGCGAGTTGGCCACGGCTGGTGCCCAGAGCGGACCGCACGGCGGTCTCGTCGGCGCGTATGCCAGTGGTCAGCCGGCCGGCGAGGACGAGTGCCGTCGCGGCCAGGACCCCGCCGAGGACGGCGACGGCGAGCACGACGGCGGCGGTGACGTGCCGTTGGTCGTCGGCGGCCCGCAGGGTCAGCGGCAGTTCGGAGGCGACACGTGCGAGCCGGACGCGGTCGCCGAGGGTGCCCGCCAGCCGGCCGTCGGCGCCGTCGACGGCTGCGGCCACGGTCTCCAGGTCGTGGCGTTTGCTCTGGGACAGGTCCGGATGGGCGGTGACCTCCAGCCGGTCGACTGTGGCACCGGTGGTGACCAGGTCGGCGAGGTCGACGAGGAACGGGCCGTAGGCGTTGACCGGCTGCTGGAAGCGGCCGTCCCGGTAGCCGGTGGCGGAACCGGCCGCGGCCAGCGGGTCGCGGTCCCAGCCGCGCCCCGGCAGCGGGCGTACCACACCGACGACGACCACGTCGATGGCCGGGACGGGCGCGTGGGCCAGCTCGGCGCCGAGGCGTACGCGGTGACCGGGGGTGAGGCCGAGCAGTTGTGCGGTGGACTCCAGCAGCACCGCGTCGCCAGGATGCTGTGGCCAGCGCCCGGTGATCAGCTCGCTTCGGGTCGGCAGGTCGTCCAGCCCCGACAGGTACGCCTGGGCTCCGACGGTGGTGCCCTCGGCGAGTGCGGGCGGCAGCGCCCGCAGCACCGTCGACGCCCGCGCGGTTGTCGTCACCGGGAACGGTGCGAGCGTGGAGGCCACCACGGTGCGGGTGTCGGCGGCGACGGACGGCGTGTCCGGGCCCTCGACGGTACCGGTGTAGACGGTCACGTCGACGGCGGCGGGGGCGGCGCGGGCCATGGCGACCTCCAGCGCCCGCTCGGCGGTGCGGGTGGTCAGCAGGGTGCAGGTACCCAGCACTGTCGCGCCGATCGTGACGACCCCGAGCAGGGCTGCCAGCAACGGCCACTGCGCGCGGGCGCGCCGGCTGACCAACCTCATCGTCGCGTCACCCGGCGTCCGGCACGGGAGCGTACGGCTGCCCGGCCGCCTGTTCGTCGAGCTGTCCGTCGTGGATGCGGATCACCCGGTCGGCCAGGGCCATCATCACCGCGTCGTGCGTCGACACCAGTACGGTGACGCCTTCGGATTCCACTATCCCGCGCAGCAGGGCCATCACCGACAGGCCGGTCTCGGCGTCCAGTTGCCCGGTGGGCTCGTCGGCGAGCAGAAGCTGGGGCGAGGCGGCCAGCGCGCGGGCGATCGCCACCCGCTGCTGCTGGCCGCCGGACAGCTCGGCCGGCCGTTGCCGGGCGTGGTCGGCCAGGCCGATCAGCTCCAGCAGCAACTCGACCCGCCGCTCGCGCTCGGCTGGGGCGACGCGGGCCATCCGCAGCGGTGCCGCGACGTTCTCCGCGGCCGACAGCACCGGGATCAACCCGAAGCTCTGGAAGACGTACGACACCTTCTCGCGCCGCAGCCGGGACAGGCCATCCTCGTCGAGCGCGGTGACGTCGGTGCCGTCGACGTGCACGGTGCCGGCGTCCGGGCGGTCCAGGCCGCCGATGACGTTGAGCAGGGTGGTCTTGCCCGAGCCGGACCGGCCGACGAGCGCCACCATCGAACCGGCGGCCACGTCGAACGACACGCCGTTCAGGGCGTGTACGACGGTCGGCCCGGTGCGGAAGCGCCGGTGTACGCCGCGCACGCTCAGCAGCGGCTGACTGCTCATTCGCCGCTTCCCGAGTCGGGGCGGATCGTGATGTGGTCGGGTTCCAGGGCCAGCCGGACCCGTCGGGTCAGCGCCAGCGCCTGGCGGAACTCGCGGGGCACCTGGACCCGCCCGGCCCGGTCCATCACGGCGTACTCCTCGGCGATCAGGTGCGTGTCGCCTTCCGCGTCGGTGGTGGTGCGGCGCAGCACCTCGCTGCTGGTGCGCCCGTCCCGGATCGCGACGGTCCGTTCGACCTGGCCGCTGACCTCCGGATCGTGGGTCACCACGACGACTGTGACGCCGTAGCGCCGGTTGACGTCGCGCAGCACGCCGAAGACCTCCGCGGACGTGGCGGCGTCCAGCTCGCCGGTCGGCTCGTCGGCGAGCAGGACCCGCGGCTGGTTGGCCAGCGCCACAGCGATGGCGACCCGCATCTGCTGCCCTCCGGAGAGTTGCCCGGGGCGGCGATCGGCGCAGCCGGCGACACCGAGGCTGTCCAGCAGTTCGGCCGCGCGCTCCCGGCGCTCCTTTTTCGGGGTACGGGCCGCCGTCATCGGCAGGTCCACCATCTCCCGTGCGGTCAGGTAGGGGATCAGGTTGCTCGCCGTCTGCTGCCGTACGAACCCGACGGTGTGCCGCCGGTAGTCCACCCGGTCCGCGCGGGACATCGCCAGCAGGTTCCACCGGTCGACCCGGACCCGCCCGGCGGTGGGGGCGTCGATGCCGGCCAGGATGGAGAGCAGTGTCGACTTGCCCGATCCGGAGGCACCGACGACGGCGACCAGCTCACCGCTCTCCACGGCCAGGTCCAGCCCCTGCAGTGCCTGTACCTCGATCGAACCGGTCTGGTAGATCCGCACCAGGTTTTCGCAGACGATGAGCGCGTCCCGGCCGAACTCGGGTGCCCGCGCGGATGGCTGCGGCAGGGACAGCGGTGTGCTGGACACGCCTTCTCCGTCCGGGTTGTGCGCCTCGATTGCCCGTGCTGACGCAGATTGAAGCAGTTTCGCAATCGGCGGCTCCGTTGACCATTCCCTGGGCGGCTTTCCTGCATGGTGGACGAGGGGTCGATGTGAACGACCCGACCGGTGTCTCCCGTGCACCGGACCCGGGTTCTGCCACGGGCAGATCCGCTGCCGGTGAACAGGGGTGCCCTTCGCCGGCCGGGGCCGGCACTGTGGAGCGCATGAGACTGCTGGTGCTGGGCGGTACGGGCTTCGTGGGCGGGGCCGCTGTCACCGAGGCCGTGCGCCGCGGCTGGTCGGTGACGGTGCTCAACCGAGGGCTGCACGGCACGGTGCCGTCCGGCGTACACCGGTTGCGGGGTGACCGCACCGCGCCGGACGGCCTGGCCGCGCTGGCCGGCGGCGAGTGGGACGTCGCGGTGGACACCTGGGACGGTGCGCCCCGGGCCGCCGGCGACGCTGCCCGCGCCCTGGTTGACGCGGTCGGCCACTACGTGTACGTGTCCAGCGGCTCGGTCTACACCGACCATGCGGCGGCGGGGTTGCATGAGGACTCCCCGGTGGTGGCCGCCGACCCGGGCTCCGTCGACGGCGACTACCCGCAGCTCAAGGCCGGTGCCGAGCGCGCCGTGCGGGAGGTTTTCGGTCAGCGGGCGCTGGTCGCGCGGGCCGGCCTGATCCTGGGCCCGGGCGAGGACATCGGTCGGCTGCCCTGGTGGCTACGGCGCGTCGAGCGGGGCGGGGAGGTGCTCGCCCCCGCGCCGGCCGACCTGCCGGTGCAGTACGTCGACGTCCGCGACCTGGCGGGGTGGATGCTGGACACGGGCACCCGGCGGGTGGGCGGCACGTTCAACGCGGTCGGTCGTCCGGCGCAGACCACGATGGGCGAGCTGCTCGACGCGTGCGTGGCCGCCACCGGCGCGGACGCCCGGCTGCGGTGGACCGATCCGGCGTCTATCCTCGCCGCCGGGGTGCAGCCGTGGAGCGACCTGCCGATCTGGCTGCCGCGCGGGCATCCGTACCGGGGGTTGCTGGAGCAGGACGTGACCCGGGCGCTGGCCGCCGGGTTGACCTGCCGGCCGGTGGCCGAGACCGTCGGCGACACCTGGCGCTGGCTGCGCGAGGTCGGTGCGGTTCCGCCGCGCGCCGGGCGACCGCAGCGCAGCTCGATCGGGCTGGACCCGACCGTGGAGGCCGCCGTGCTCGCCGCCTGACCGTGCCCCGGCGGGTCAGGCGGACACCACCGGCAGGTCCAGCACCTCGTCGACGCCACGTCGGGGGGTCGGCCGACCCGGCTGGCCGTACCCGATCCGCAGTGCCATCTGCGGTGTGCCGAACCGGCCCAGGGACACCCGCAGTTGTTCCCGCGCCGTGGGCACCTCGATGGGCTGGGAGAGCATCGACACGCTGAGTCCGGCATCCGTGGCGGTGAGTAGCAGGCGTTGCAGGGACTGCCCGGCGATCACCTGGTCCACGGCGGTGTTGCCCATCGAGCCCAGCACCCCCACCAGGGGTTCCGGTTCGAAGTCCCGTCCGGGGGCGCGGTCGCGCCCACCGTAGCCGCGCGTCGGGAGGACGTCCTGCGGCTCGCCCTGCGGACCTCCGGCCGAGCCGGGCACGCCGTCCGGGGTCGACTCCTGACGCAGCCATCCTTCCCGTTCGGCCCGGTACGCGGGGTCGCGCTCCAGCACCCGGTGCGCGCTGCGCGCGATCTCCCCGAACGCGGAGACCGCGCTCACCCCGATCAGCAGCTCCAACCAGCACTGCTCGGCACGGGCCGCCTCGCCGAGGCGCCACCGGGCGTCGGCCGGCACCGGGTCCGGCCAGAACGGCAGGCGGTTGCTGAACCGGCGCGGGATGGCCGCGTACAGGCTCTGCTCGGTGGGGGTGGGCCGGCGCGGCAGGTCCGGTACCAGCCGAGCCAGCAGGTCCGGCTCGGCTCGGTCGGGGCGTAGCCGCACCTGGGCTGGGCTGCCGGCCACGGCCAGGGCGATCCGCAGGTTGAACAACGCCGCGCCGCAGGCGATCCGGAGACCCCACCCGCTCGGGTCGGTCACCGGCAGCCGGCGGGTGGGGTCCGCCAGCACCTCGATGCCGCCGTCGCGCAGCCGCAGCCGCCACGGTTGGGTGTTGTGCAACGACGGTGCCCGGACCGCGTCCACGGCGGCGGTCCGTAGCTGGTCTGCGGTGTAGCCGATGTCCATGGCGGTGCTCCTCTCCCACTGGGCCGGCGGCGGGTGGTGCCGCGGTGCCGGCGTACCTTCACGGTCCATCGTTCGGTGGTCGCCGAGCAGGGCCGGACGTCCCGACCAGTCGGGTCCGAGCGCCCGCTCGCCGCGTGCCGATCGGGACTTTCGGCCCGTGCGGTGGGCAGTGGGCAGCGGGTAGAAACGAGGAATGATCCGTGTGTTCCTCCTCGACGACCATGAGGTCGTCCGCCGTGGCCTGGCCGACCTGTTGCAGAGCAGCGGCGACATCGAGGTGGTCGGCGAGTCCGGCTCGGCGCAGGAGGCGGCCCGCCGCATCCCGGCGTTGCGGCCCGACGTGGCGATCCTCGACGCACGGCTGCCCGACGGCAACGGCATCGACGTGTGCCGTGACGTCCGCGCCGTCGACTCGTCCATCAAGGGACTGATCCTCACCTCCTACGAGGACGACGAGGCGCTGTTCGCGGCGATCATGGCGGGTGCCGCCGGGTACGTGCTCAAGCAGATCCGTGGCACCGACCTGGTCGACGCGGTGCGCCGCGTCGCGGCCGGGCAGTCGCTGCTCGACCCGGCGATCACCACCCGGGTGCTGGAGCGCATCCGCAACGGCGTCGAGCAGCCGCGCGAGCTGAGGTCGCTCACCGAGCAGGAGCGGCGGATCCTGGAGTACGTGGCCGAGGGGCTGACCAACCGGGAGATCGCCGGGCGGATGTTCCTGGCGGAGAAGACGGTGAAGAACTACGTCTCCAGCGTGCTGGCCAAGCTGGGCCTGGAGCGCCGCACGCAGGCCGCCGTTCTGGCCACGCGTCTGCTCGGCAAAACGCCCTGACCCAGGGTCGCGGGGGTCAGTCGCGCAGCGGCACGGCCCAGCGCACCTCGCTGCCGTGCGGCTCGGCCGGGGCGATCGTGAAGGTGCCGTCGAGGCGGCTGGCGCGTTCGCGAAGGTTGACCAGGCCACCCCGGGCGGCGGCCGGGTCGCAGCCCACCCCGTTGTCGGTGACCACCACGGTGACCTGGCCGGCGTCGACGCGTACGACGACGTCGACGCGGGTGCACTGCGCGTGGCGGACCACGTTCGACAGCGCCTCGCGCAGCACGGCGGTGAGGTCCGGGCGGATGGCGTCCGGCACGGCGCTGTCCACCGGCCCGGTCAGGTCCAGGTGCGGCTTGAAGCCCAGCGCTTCGGCGGCCGCCTCGATCTCCGCACGGATCTCGGTGCGCAGCTCCGAGGTCATCGGCGTACGCAGCTCGAAGATCGTCCGGCGGATGTCCCGGATGGTGGCGTCCAGGTCGTCGACGGCCGCGTTGATCCGCTTGGCCACCTCGGGGCGGGCCATCGGCGCGGCGCTCTGGAGTTGCAGGCCGGTGGCGAAGAGCCGTTGGATCACCACGTCGTGCAGGTCGCGGGCGATCCGCTCGCGATCCTCAAGGACCACCAGCAGTTCCCGTTCCTCCTGGCCGCGCGCCCGTTCCATCGCCAGCGCGGCCTGCCCGGCGAGGCTGCCCAGCAGCGTCAGATCCTCCTCGCTGGCGCCACCGCCGCGCTCCGGCCGGTGCGCCACGATCAGCACACCGTGCAGGGTCTCGGCGGTGGCGAGTGGTGAGATCATCGCCGGGCCGGTGTGCAGCAGCGCCGGCCACGGCGCGGCGTGCGCCAGGTCGTCCACCTGGTCGTGCCGGCCCTCGGCGACCGCAGCGCCGAAGCTGGTGTCGACGGCGGGCAGGACCGCTCCGACGAGCGCGAGGGCCTGCTCGTCGGTGCCGTCGACCACCTCCACGGAGAACTGCTCGGTGTCGTTGTCGTAGAGCAGCACCAGTGCCAGCTCGGCCTCGGCGACCTCGCGGGCTCGGCGGGCGACCAACGCCAACGCGTCGATACGACGTACCTCGCCGAGCAGCACCGTGGTGATCTCGGCGGTGGCGGCGAGCCAGCGTTCCCGCCGGTGCGCCAGGGCGTACAGGCGGGCGTTCTCGATGGCCACGCCGGCGGCGGCGGCGAGCGCGACAACGATCTCCTCGTCGTCCTCGGTGAACTGCGCACCGCCCTTCTTCTCCGCCAGGTAGAGGTTGCCGAAGATCTGGTCCCGGATGAGGACCGGCACGCCCAGGAAGCTGTGCATGGGCGGGTGGTTGGCCGGGAACCCGTAGGAGCGGGGGTGCTGGGTGATGTCGGGCATCCGCAGTGGCCGGGGATCGTCGATGAGCAGGCCGAGCACGCCCCGCCCGTGCGGCAGGTCGCCGATCCGCTCATGCTGCTCGGGCGTGATCCCGTGGACGATGAAGTCGTGCAGCAGCCGGTCCGGGCCGACCACGCCGAGCGCGCCGTACCGGGCGCCGACCAACTCGCAGGCCGCCTGCACGATGCGTTGCAGGGTGGTGCGCAGATCCAGGTTGGTGCCGATGCCGACCACCGCGTCGAGCAGGGCCCGCAGGCGCTCCCGGCTGGTCACCACCTCACCGACCCGGACCAGCATCTCCTGCAACAACTCGTCGAGACGGACCCGCGACAGCGGGCTCAGCCCGAGCGACGGTGCCGGGGACGATTCCGGACGGGGCGGCGGCACACTGCTGGTCACCGGGGGATGGTAGCGCCGGTGCCGCTCGTCGCCAGACCCGTCAGCCGACGGCCGAGGTGTCGACCACCTGCGCGGTGGTCAACCGCGGCGTGTGCGGCGGGCCGGCGTGTGCCGGGTCCGCGATGCCCAACCGCAGCACGAGGTACGGGAAGCCGATCCCGGAGAGCAGCTGCCGCAGGGTCTGCCGGGTGCCCGGCACCTCCACCACCGCGCTGAGCGGCACCACTGACACGCCGAGTCGGGTGGCGGTCAGCCAACCGGCGGAGAGCGCCTCGCCGGCACGCAACCAGCTGTCCCGTTCGTCCTCGTCGCCGTGCAGCATCGCGTACACCGCCATCCGGTCGTGGCCCGGGCCTATCGGCAGGCTGCCGGGACGGCCGAAGTCCCGGCCCGGCACTGTGGTCTGCGCGGGCTGCTCGGGCAGCACCTCCGCCGGCAGGCCGGTGCCCGAGCCGGCCCGGCTGGTCCAGTACGCCAGCTCGGTGCGCAGCTCCGGGTCCTCGGCCTCGACGGTGTCGGCGTGCGCGGCGGTGGCGGCCAGCTCCAGCACCTGGTCACGGTCGAGGATCTGCAACCGGCAGCCCTCCGCGTTGACCGCCCGGGTGATCTCCTCGATCGCTGAGGGCGGAAGCGGCTCGTCGCTGACCGGCCGCCGGTCGGTGTGTCGCACCTGCATGCACTGCACCATGCGCATGGCGTCCGGGTCGGCCCCGGTGTGGCTGAGGTCGGTCAGCCGGGCCAGCAACTCGCTGTCGCCCGGGTCGGGCAGCCGTTCCACCACGGCGCGCCACCCCTCGGCGGCCAGCGCCAGTCGGGCGTGGTGCAGGGCGGTGCCGCAGCTGACCGCGAGCAGTCGCCCGTCGGGGTCGCTGGCGGCGAGCTGTCGGTCGGCGACCGAGCGCAGCTCCAACGCGTCGGGCAGCACCCGCCAGCGCCACGGCTGGGTGTTGTGCACCGAGGGGGCGTGGCCGGCGGTGGCGGCGGCCTCCGCCAGCGCGGTGGTCAGCTGACTTTCCTGACTCATGGTCACGACCTTTCCGTCTCTGCTCATCGTGCCGTAGGGCGCGTCGCCGCGCCCGGGTTGCCGCCTCATCCTGTGGCCTTCGCCGCTGTGCCCGCAGGGCCACAGGTCCCGATCCGGTCGGGTCGTTGGGCCCGCCGTGGCCCGCCCGCTGGGTCTGGCCGCCGCGACGATGACGCTGTCGTCAGCGTTCGCGGACCACGGCGACCGGGCAGGCGGCGTGTTGGATGAGCTGTTGACTGACCGAGCCGAGCAGCATGCCGGCCAGCCCGCCCCGGCCCCGGCTGCCGACCACTACCAGCCGCGCGTCCCGACTCGCCTCGATCAGCATCGCCGACGGGCTTGTCGACTCCAGGTCGACGGTCACCACCAGCTGGGGGAATGTTCGCCGCCACGGCTCCAGCGCCTGCTCCACGGCGGCCCGCTCGTCGGGCACCCCGGCCGCCCCGCCGGGGCCCGGTGTCCAGGCATGCAGGACGCGCAGCGGCAGCTGCCGCTGCGCCGCCCGTTCGGCCGCGAAGCCGAGCGCCACCAGCGACGGTTCCGAGCCGTCCACCCCGACCGCCACCGGGCGGCCCGACGTGTCGGTCGCGGCGCTGCCGCCCCCGTCCCGGACCACCACGACCGGGCAGTGGGCGTGCGCGGCGACCGAGACCGCCGTCGACCCGGCCAGCAGGCCGCCGAAGCCGCCGTGACCCCGGCTGCCCAGCACCAGCATCCCGGCCTCCGCGGAGCGTTCCTGCAACACCAGCGCGGGCGGCCCGTCGTACACCTCGCCGGTGATCCGCAGCCCGGGGTTTGCAGCGGTGGCGTCCGCCGCGGCCCTGCCGACCAGGTCCTCGACCTGACGGCGGGCGGTGTCGTCCGGCCACACGCCGGGCGCGACGCCCGGGCCGACCCAACTGGCCACTGTCAGCCATTCGAAGACGTACGCCAGCCGCACCGGCTGGCCGCTGTGCCGCGCCTCCTCCACGGCCCAGTCCAGGGCCAACGAGGCGTCGGTGGAGCCGTCGTAGCCGACCAGGATCTCCGCGTCGCGCACGTCGTCCTCCTTCAGGGGGTGGTCGGGTCGGTTTCGCGGATCCAGCGCCATTCGGCGACCTGGGGGTCGTCCTCGCCGTACTGGCGGGTGTAGTCGCGGGCCGCCTGTCGGGCGTCGACCATCCGTTGGCGCAGGTGCGCGGCGCTGGCGGCCAGCCCGGGAACCCGGTCGATGACGTCGATGACCAGGTGGAAGCGGTCCAGGTCGTTGAGCATCACCATGTCGAACGGAGTGGTGGTGGTGCCCTCCTCCTTGTAACCGCGCACGTGCAGGTTCTCGTGGTTGGTGCGGCGGTAGGTGAGCCGGTGGATCAGCCACGGATATCCGTGGTACGCGAAGATGATCGGCCGGTCCTCGGTGAAGATGGTGTCGAACTCGTTGTCGGTCAGGCCGTGTGGGTGCTCGGTGTCCGGCTGGAGTCGCATCAGGTCGACCACGTTGACCAGGCGCACCTTCAACGCCGGCAGGTTCTGCCGCAGCAGCTCGACGGCGGCCAGCGTCTCCAGGGTGGGCACGTCTCCGCAGCAGGCGAGCACCACGTCCGGTTCGGTACCGCCGTCGTTGCTGGCCCATTCCCAGATGCCCAGGCCACGTCGGGTGTGCTGGATCGCCTCGGTCATCGTCAACCAGTTCGGGGCGGCCTGCTTACCGGCCACCACCACGTTGATGTAGTGCCGGCTGCGCAGGCAGTGGTCCATCGTGGCGAGCAGCGTGTTGGCGTCCGGCGGCAGATAGACCCGCACCACCTCGGCCTTCTTGTTGACGACGTGGTCGATGAAGCCCGGGTCCTGGTGGGAGAAGCCGTTGTGGTCCTGCCGCCAGACGTGGCTGGAGAGCAGGTAGTTCAGCGAGGCGATCGGCTGCCGCCAGGGGATGGCCCGGGTCACCTTCAGCCACTTGGCGTGCTGGTTGAGCATCGAGTCGACGATGTGGATGAACGCCTCGTAGCTGGTGAACACGCCGTGCCGGCCGGTCAGCAGGTAACCCTCCAGCCAGCCCTGGCACAGGTGCTCGGAGAGCACCTCCATGACCCGCCCGTCGGGGGAGAGGTGGTCGTCGCCGGGCACTGTGGCGGCCACCCAGGCCCGGTCGGTCACCTCGAACGCCGCGCCCAGCCGGTTGGACGCGACCTCGTCCGGGCCGAACAGCCGGAACGTCTCCGGGTTGGCGCTGATGACGTCGCGGATCCACGGGCCGAGCACCCCGGTCGCGCCGGCGACCGGGGTACCCGGTTCGGGAACCTCCACGCCGTAGTCGCGGAAGTCCGGCAGGGTCAGGTCGCGCAGCACCACGCCGCCGTTGGTGACCGGGTTGGCGCTCATCCGCCGGTCACCGCGCGGCGGCAGCGCCAGCAACTCCTCCACCGGGGCGCCGGTCGCGTCGAACAGCTCCTCCGGCCGGTAGCTGCGCAGCCAGTGCTCCAGCTCGGCCCGGTGCGCCGGGTTGTCGCGTACGCCCGACAGCGGCACCTGGTGGGCGCGGTAGGTGCCCTCCACCTGGGTGCCGTCGACCTCACTCGGACCGGTCCAGCCCTTCGGCGTCCGCAGAATGATCATCGGCCAGCGGGGCCGTTCGACGGCGCCTCCGGAGCGGGCCCGCCGCTGAATCTCGGCGATCTCGTTCAGCACACGGTCCAGCGTCGCGGCGAGGGTCCGGTGCACCCGGGCGGGCTCGTCACCGGCCACCACGTACGGCTGGTAGCCCGACCCGCGCATGAGGTCGAGCAGATCGGCCTCGGGGATCCGGGACAGCACGGTCGGGTTGGCGATCTTGTAGCCGTTGAGGTGCAGGATGGGCAGCACCGCGCCGTCGCGCGCCGGGTTGAGGAACACGTCGGAGAGCCAACTGCCGGCCAGCGGCCCGGTCTCCGCCTCGCCGTCGCCGATCACGCAGGCCACCAGCAGGTCCGGGTGGTCGAACGCGGCGCCGTAAGCGTGGCTCAACGCGTACCCGAGCTCGCCGCCCTCGTGGATCGAACCCGGCACGTCCGCCGCGACATGGCTGGGGATGCCGCCCGGGAAGGAGAACTGGCGGAAGAGCCGGGACATCCCGGCCTCGTCGCGGGCCACGTCGTGGTAGCGCTCCGACCAGGTGCCCTCCAGCCAGGTGTTGGCCACGATGGCCGGGCCGCCGTGACCGGGGCCGGTGACCAGCATGGCGTTGAGGTCGCGCGCCACGATCACCCGGTTGAGGTGGGCGTAGATCAGGTTGAGGCCGGGGCTGGTGCCCCAGTGCCCGAGCAGCCGCGGTTTGATGTCGTCGGGGGTCAGCGGCTCGCGCAGCAGCGGATTGTCCAGCAGGTAGATCTGCCCGACGGTGAGGTAGTTCGCGGCGCGCCAGTAGGCGTCCAGCCGGCGCAGCTCGTCGTCGGTGAGGGCGCGGTGCACGTCGAGAGCGGTCTCCATCATGCTGCCTCTCGCGGGTAGGAGTGGGGCGTCCGGCGTCCAGCCTGGTCACTGCGGACGCCCCGGGTCAGGGCCGTTGGTCCCCCGTCGGGCGGGCACCAGGCCCGGTCAGCGGCGCCTCGGCCAGGCCGCGGACGACGACCACCGGGGCCGGGGAGTGGTAGAGCAGGGACTGGGCGACCGCGCCCAGCATGGCCCGGCCCGGTTCGTCGCCGCGGGCGGCGACCAGCGCCACCTGCGCGTTGCGGGAGGTGTCGATCAGCACCTCGGCGGGGTCGCCGCGTACCACGCGACACTCGGTCGGCACTGTGTTGTCCCGGCCGGTGTGCCGGGCCATTGCCTCGGTGAGCTGCTCGGCGACCGCGTCGGTGTCCTCGTCGTACTCCACCACCCGCAGGGCGAGCAGTCGGGCGTCGCGGCGGGCCGCGCACTCCACGGACCACTGCAGGGCGAGGTGCGAGCTGGGCGAGCCGTCCACGCCCACCAGCACCGGGCCCTGCGGTGGCGGCTCACGCCGGACCACCAACAGGGGGCAGCCGGCCCGGGCGGCCAACTGCACGGCTGTCGTCTCGGCCGGAACGCACTGACCGCTGCCCGCCATGCCGCTGTCGCCGACGGCCAGCAGGAAGGCGACCTCCGAGCGGCGGATGAGGGTGGGCAGCATGGAGCTCTCGACGATCTCCCCGCGTACGGTCAGCCCCGGCTCGGTCTGATGCGCGAGCTGGGCGGCGCGGGTGATCAGTTTTTCGGCCTGGTCGCGGGGTGCGGCAACGGTGTCCGCGGCGAAGGCCGCGCTCCAGTCGAAGGTGTGCAGCAGGTGCAGCGGGCGGCCGTGGTCGGCGGCCTCCTGCGCGGCCTGTTCGACGACCGGAAGGTCGAGTTCCGACCCGAGGCCGACCAGCACCGCTGCGTCGGCGGGTGCGGCCATCCGATATCACCTCCCGGGCGTCGCGCCCGGCACGACCAAGCTGTCCCTGACCGAGGGTAGTCGGATGAGCACGATGGCGCTGCGTCGTTGCGTTATCGCCCGCTCGCCCGGCTGGAGAGGACCCGGTCCCAGTCGACCGTGCGGGCCCAGTCGGCGTAGCGGTGCCAGGCGACGTCGGGGTACGCGGCGTGCAGCGCGTCGACGTCGACGAAGTCGGTGTTGTCCTCGAAACGCTGGAACATGTCGGCGATCTCGTCGCCGGCCCACTGCCGGACCTGATCCAACGGCAGTTGTCGGTACGGAATCTCACGGCCGAGCACGTCGCCGAGGATGCGGGCCGCCTCCTCGCCGGTCACCCGGTCGGAGACGACGTCGATCCGCTCGCCGACGAACCGATCGGGGTGCTCGATGGCGTGCGCGGCGAGGCCGGCGATGTCCCGGACGGTGACCTGGTCCAACGGCTTGCCCGCGGAGAGCGGGTTGGCCAGGACGCCGTCGGTGAGGCGGCTGAACCCGGTGTTCAGGACGTTCTCCATGAAGTACACCGGTCCGAGGACGGTCGCGCGTACCTGCTGCCTGCGCAGGTACGCCTCGATGTGCTGTTTGCTGTCGGCGTGGTCGATGTCGGACTCGATCGTCCGGTTGGCGCCGCGTACCGAGGAGTAGACGAGGTGCGCCTCGGCCCGCGCCGCCGCGTCGACCAGGAGGCGACCCTGGGCGATCTCCTCGTCCTTCCCGCCGGATCCGAACGGCACGGACAGTCCGAAGATCGCGTCGACGCCGTGGGCGGCGTCGGCGAGCGTCACCGGGTCGCCCAGGTCACCGGTGACGAGTCGTGCTCCCGTTGCGGACAGCGCCTGGGCGGGCGGCGACTCGGGTGAGCGGACATAGGCGGTGACCTCGTGGCCGTGCTGGAGCAGCAGATCGGCGACGGCGCCGCCCTGCTGCCCGGTGGCGCCGATGACGAGAACTGTGGTCACAGAAGGGCTCCTTGTTCGCGGTTCGGGGACGCCGCTGATCCTCTGGCCTCAACCATGGTTGAGGTCAAGCGGTACGGTCGGTCAATGCCAAGGCCCCGCACCACGTTTCACGAACTCACCGTCGGGCAGGTCGCCGACCGCAGCGGTGTCGCCATCTCGGCGCTGCACTTCTACGAGCGCAAGGGCCTCATCCGCAGCACGCGCACGGCGAGCAACCAGCGCCGGTACAGCCGCGACACCCTGCGGCGGGTCGCGTTCATCCGGGCTTCCCAGCACGTCGGCATCTCGCTGACGGCGATCCGCGAAGCCCTGGACCAGCTGCCCAGCGAACGCACGCCGACCCCCGACGACTGGGCCCGGCTGTCGGCGGCCTGGCGTACCGAGCTGGACGCGCGCATCGCGCAGTTGCAGGCGCTCCGCGACGACCTCAGCGACTGCATCGGCTGTGGCTGTCTGTCGCTGCGGGCCTGCCATCTGACCAACCCCCGCGATGTGCTCGGTCGTGAGGGCGCCGGAGCGCGCCGGTTGTTGTCGCCGCGAACCGATCACGTCAACCAGGGTTGACACGGCAGGGCTGTCAACGTATGTTGACGACATGAGTCAGGCGACAGAACTCGCGGCGGCAGCCGGCAGCACCGACCCCCGGGTCGGGCTGCGCGCCGTCCGCGCGCTACGCCGGCTCCTCGAGCGGCTCGAGGTGGTCCAGGTGGACAACGCCCGACGACAGGGCTGGTCCTGGCAGGAGATCGCCGACGCGCTCGAGGTCAGCCGGCAGGCAGTGCACAAGAAGCACGCCGGGCGACCGGCGGTCAACTCATCCTGGGAGGCGTGATGTTCGAACGATTCACCGACCGGGCGCGCGACGTGGTGCGACGGGCGCTGGAGGAGGCGCGGGTCGAGGGCCAGCGCCCCGTCGGCACCGAGCACCTGCTGCTCGCCCTGCTCGCCGACGAGGCCGGGCTGGCCAGCCGGGTGCTCGCCGACGCCGGGGTACGCGCCGACGACCTGCGCGAACGCGTCCGCCGGCACACCGCCAACGGCGGCGCGGGCCTCGGTGACGCGGACGCGGCGGCGCTGCGGGAGATCGGCATCGACCTGGCCGCGATCGTGGCCCGCATCGAGCAGTCCTTCGGCCCGGACGCGCTCCGGGAGGCGGTGCCGGCGCCGCGCCGCCGCTGGGGGCGTAAGCGGTACCTCGGCGGCCCGTTCTCGCCCCGCTCGAAGAAGGTGCTGGAGCTGTCCCTGCGGGAAGCCCTGCGCCTGCGCCACCGCCACATCGGCACCGAGCACATCCTGCTCGGGGTGCTCCGGGAGGGCAACGGGCTGGGGGCTCTGGTGCTCACCGAGTCCGGGGTCGACCTCGACGATCTGCGCCGGCGGGTGGAGCTCGCACTGCGGGCGGCGGCCTGACGGGTGAGGCATGGTTGAAACCTGTCTGTGGCACTTCCGACGCGCGCCGGTCGCCGGGTCGCTGAAGCCGTCCGGGTGCTGCACACTGGCGCCGTGGATGCTGGACAGGACAGGCGGCCCTCGGGCGGCGACGGTGGGTTGCGCTCCGCGGTGGTGGTCAACCCGGTCAAGGTCGACGATCTCGACGAGTTGCGTCGTACCGTCGACGACGCCCTGACCGCGGCCGGCTGGCCCGCGCCGCAGTGGTACGAGACGACGGTCGACGACCCGGGTCGCGGCCAGACCGAGCAGGCCGTCAAGGCCGGCGTCGACCTGGTCTTCGCCTGTGGGGGCGACGGCACCGTGATGTCCTGCGTCAGCGGGTTGGTCGGCACCGATGTGGCCCTCGCCGTGCTGCCGCAGGGCACCGGCAACCTGCTCGCCGCCAACCTGGGGCTCTCCACCGACCTGGCCGCCGGGTTGCAGGTCGCCGTCGAACGCGGCCGACGGCTGCTCGACGTCGGCGCTGTCGAGGACAAGTACTTCACAGTGATGGCCGGCATGGGCTTCGACGCCCAGATGCTCGAGGCCACCAACGAGACCACAAAGGCCCGCATCGGCTGGCCGGCGTACGTGATGGGTGCCGCCCGCCACCTACGGGACCGGCCGATGCGGGTGCAGATCCGCATCGACGACCGGCCGCCGGTGCGCCGCCGGGCCCGTTCGGTCCTGATCGCCAATGTCGGCCGCCTGCAGGGCGGCGTCACCCTGCTGACCGAGGCCGAGCCCGACGACGGCTGGCTCGACGTCGCCGTGCTCACCCCGCGCAACCTGCGGCACTGGCTCGCGCTCGGCTGGGCGGTGATCCGCCGCAGCGGCCAGGTGCCGCAGCTGGAGGTTTTCCGGGGCCGGCGGGTGGTGGTCACCAGCAACCGGGCGCAACCTCGGGAGTTGGACGGCGACCTGATCTCCCCGGGCCGCCAGCTGCGGGCGGAGGTCCGGCCGCAGGCCCTCTGGCTCTGCGTCCCCCAACCCGAGGGCGCCCCCGACCTGGCCGTCGACGCGCAAGGTGCCGGGGAGCGGGGCGAGCAGCTGATCGAGGAAGCCCGCCGTGAGTAGTACCCGGATCGTGCCGGAGACCCGGCTGATGGCCGACGAGGAGCTGTCCGCCGACGACGCCTGGCACACACTGCGCGGCCAGGGTGGCTGGCACCTGCTGCGGGACGCGTTCATCCGGTTCCGCTACGGCGACGGGTTCAGCCACTCCCGGGCCTTCGCGCTGCAACTCTGCCTCGCCGTGGTGCCCTTCCTGATCGCCCTCACCGGCCTGATCAGCGAGCTGGGCGTCGAGGAGGGCGGCCAGGTGGTCGCCGACACCGTCCTGGCGCTCACCCCCGGCCAGAGCTCGCAGATGGTCTCCGAGCTGCTCGGCGAGGGCGAACGCGTCGAGGACGCCGGGGAGCTGGCGCTCACCCTCGGTCTGCTCACCGGCCTGTTCGCGCTCACCACCACGATGGCCCAGATCGAGCGGGGCGCCAACCGCATCTACGGCGTCGAGCGGGACCGCCCGGCCCTGCGCAAGTACCTGCGGGCCGCCGTGCTGGCCGTCACCGCCGGCCTGCCCGCGCTCGCCGGCTTCCTGATCCTGGTGGGCGGCGGCGCGATGGGCGACTCGGTCCGCGAACACTACGAGTGGGGCGAACTCGCCAACGGGATCTGGGACGTGATCCGCTTCCCGCTGAGTCTCGCGCTGACCGTCGTCGCCGTGGCCGTGGTGTTCCGACACGCGCCGCGCCGCAACCAGCCCGGCCTGTCCTGGCTGCTGTTCGGCGCCGGCATCGCCACGGCGCTGTGGTGGCTGGCCAGCCTGCTGCTCGCCGCGTACGTGCGGTTCAGTGACGGTTTCGGGCAGACCTACGGCGCCCTGACCGGCATGATGGCGCTGCTGCTCTGGGCCAACCTGACCGGGATGGCGCTCTTCGGCGGGCTGTCCTTCGCCGCCCAGCTGGAGGCGCTGCGCATCGGTGTGCAGGAGCCCGCCCAACCGGACCTGTGGGAGCCCGACCCGGACCGCGCCGAGCTGTACGACACCGGTGACATGTCAGCGCTCTGACGGCACCGGCGTGTACGACGGACGCGGATCGGGTAAAGCGCCTCGCCAGACAGATAAGGGAGGTGCGGGGTGACCGCGGTCAAAGAGGTGGCTCGCCGTCCGATCGGTCATTTCGCCGAACGGAGCATTGCCGGTCTGGTGGCCGTCACCGGTGCCGGGGTGGCCTTCGGGCTGCTGTTGTTGCTCGTCCGGGTGCAGTGGAGCCCGTTGCAGGATGTCGACCACGGGCTTGCCGAGTGGTTCAACGGGCTCGTCGCCCCGCACCACGCGCTGGTCACCGTGCTCCAGGCGGTGACGGACCTGGGCGGTCGGCCGATCCTCATCTGGCTGGTCACCATCGCCGTGGTCGGGCTGCTGATCCGGCGGCAGCCCCGACTCGCCGTCTACCTGATCATCACGGGGGTCGGTGGCCTGATCCTCGACCCGTCACTGAAGACGCTTGTCGGCCGGCTCCGCCCGGTCGTGGACGTGCCGATCGCCAGCGCGCCCGGCAACAGCTTCCCGAGCGGGCACGCCCTCGGCTCGTTCGTCGCGTACGGAGCGCTGCTGCTGGTGTTCCTGCCGGCGATGGCGCCCCGCTGGCGCAAGCCGGCCATCGTCGGCGTCGGTGTGCTGGTGGCACTGGTCGGGCTGACCCGGATCGCGCTGGGCGTGCACTTCGTCTCCGACGTGCTGGCCGCCTGGCTGCTCGGGGCCGCCTGGCTGGGCGTCACCGCGTACGCCTTCCGACTGTGGCGGCGGGAGCGGGGGCGGCCGGTGCCTCCGCTGACCGAGGGCCTGGAGCCGGAGGCGGGGCACGACATCGCCCCCGCCCCGGCCGAGGAACACGTGCTGGCCCACCCCCGTTCGGCGGTGGCCGAGCTGCTGGTCGGCTGGGTGATCGTGTTCGGGGCGCTGTACGGCTTCGGCACGTACGTCAGCTACCACGCCAAGGGCACCTTCTTCGACACCCTCGACACCAAGGTGCCGCAGTGGTTCGCCGAGCGGCACACCGAGGTGCTGACCGACGTCAGCTGGTGGTGGAGCAAGTTCGGTGACACCCATGCCATCCTGCTGATCTCGCTGGTGTTCTGCCCGCTGGTGCTGGCGGTGTGGCGGCGCTGGCGCCCGGTGCTGTTCGTGGCGCTGGCGATGGTGGGGGAGTTGACCCTCTTCCTCGCGTCGGCCCGCGCGGTCGACCGGCCGCGTCCGCCGGTGGAGAACCTGGACGGGCAGATGCCCACCTCGTCGTTCCCGTCCGGGCACATCGCGGCCACGATCTGCGTCTGGCTGGCGATCACCCTCATCGTGTTCCCGCGTACCGACCGGTGGTGGCGTTGGATCTTCGTGGTGCTGGCCGTACTCATGCCGGTCGGGGTGGCCACCTCCCGGATGTACCGGGGGATGCACCACCCGACCGATTTCATGGGCGCGATCCTGCTCTCCGCGCTCTGGATCGGCTTGCTCTACCTGGTGATCCGACCGAACGAGGACCTGAAGGAAGGCAACCGACCGGCCATCGAGTCGGAGGACGTGGGCAGCCTCGACGACGAGCTGGCGCGGGCCGGCCGAGCCGACTAGGGGCCGCCGTCGTGCTGCGGGTGATGACCTGGAACATCCGTACCGGCGGCCGGGATCGCGGCGGCCTCGACCGGCTGGATCAGGTGGTCCAGGTTGTCGGCGAGCAGGCACCGGACGTGCTGGCCCTGCAGGAGTTGCGCGGCTTCGACCGGGACGGGCTGATGGCCAGCATGGCGGGCCGGGTGGGCATGATTCCCCACCTGGCCCGGTCCTGCTTCGGGCAGCCGGTGGCGGTGCTGGTCCGGCCGCCGTACCGGATCATTGACGCGGGGTCGGTGCGCCGCCCGTTCCACCACGCCGCCGCCCGCGTCGTGGTGGCCACGTCCGCCGGCCCGTTCACAGTGCTCGGCACCCACCTCTACCCGTACTCCGGGGGCCGGCGGCGGATGGAGGTCGACTGGTTGGTCGCCGCGATGCGCCGCGACCAGCGGCAGCTGACACTGGTCGCCGGTGATCTCAACTCGCTCGACCCGAGCGTCGACCACACGGTCCGGCTGGCCGGCATGCCCACCCTCTACCGGCGGCGGCACCTGCGTCGCTCCGGCGGCGCCGTGGACACCCGCGCGATCGCCCGGCTGCTCGCGGCCGGCCTGGTCGACCTCTGGCCGTCGGGCAACGTCGACGCGCCGGAGGCCGACGGCCACACCGTGCCCACCCGGCTCGGCGGGGCCGAGTTCGCCGGGATGCGGTTGGACTACCTGCTCGGCAGCCCGGCCGTGGCGCAACGCGTGCACGACTGTCGGGTGATCCGCGACGGCGCGGCGGCCACCGCCTCCGACCACTATCCGCTGCTCGCCACGCTGGAGTTGTCTTCCGGCTGACGCGTGCGGGGGCTCAGAGCACCAGGTTCAGCAGGACGGTCAGCACCACCGACGCCACGATCGAGAAGAGGATCATCAGGAGGCAGCCGAGGCCCCCGCCGAGCGGGCGGATCTCCGTGTTGCCGAAGCGCATGATGTTCACCTGTCCGTGAGTGCGGGTTGAGGGGCGAGCAGGTGCCGGATCGCGTCCGCGACGGCAGTTGGGGCGGTCGTGACCACGTTGTGCGCGGCACCGGGAACGACCACCAGGGCCGCCTCCGGCACCAGCCGGGTCGCCTCGTCCCGCCACCGTTGCGGCACGACCGGGTCGCGGTCGCCGGTCACGACGGCGGTCGGCGCGCTGACCCGGACGAGGTCCGCCTCGATCGCATTCCGCACCGAGTGCGACAGCGTGGCGAGGACCCGCCAGGGCCGGGCGTTCCAGACGTCCCGTACCAGGATCGGGGCCTGTAGCGGCGCCTCACGCAGGCTGTCCACCAGCCAACGACCGAACTGACCCCGTCGGGACCGGGCCGCCGGGTCACTTGTCGGTCCGGCCAACACCAGCGCGCGTACCGTGTCGGGGTGGGTCGCGGCGACTGAGGCGGCCACCTCCGCACCGAACGAGTGCCCCAGCAGGCAGACCGGTGGCAATTGGTACGCGGCCAGCCAGGCGGCCAGGTGGTCGGCGTGCCGACGGACGTCGTACGCGCCCCGGGGGTGTTCGGTCAGCCCGAAGCCGGGCAGGTCCGGCACGTACACCTGATGGGTGGTGGCGAGCGCGACGGCCAGCGGGGTGAGATACCGGTGCGAGACCGCCAGGCCGTGGACCAGCACCACGGGTGGTGCCCCGGTCCCCGGGTCGGCGCTGCGGCGGGTGTGGGTGCGCAGCCCGTCGACGACCCGCCATTCGCTGGTCAGCCCGCCGGCTGGCCGGGGCGCGGCCATGGCGAGCCGCAGCTCGGCCGGCCCGAACCGGCCGACGGCGCTGCGGAGGGGCGACCCGGTCGGCGGGGGCGCCGCACCTCGGTTCACAGCTCGCGCAACCGGGGCAGCAGCTGCTCCTGCGCCCAGTCCAGGAACATCGGCTGGCTCTCCCCACCGACCTGGATGATCGCCACGTGGGTGAAGCCGGCGTCGACGAACTTGCGGAACGCCTCGACGTGCGCGTCCACGTCCGGGCCGCAGGAGATGCCCTCGGCGACGTCCTCCTCGCGGACGAACTGGGTGGCGGCGGCGAAGGACTCCGGGCCGGGCAGGTCGGCGTTGACCTTCCACCCCATCCCGAACCAGCGGAACTGGTCGTGCACGATCTTGCGGCACTCCGCCTCGTCGGGGCCGTAGCAGATGGCCACCTGGCCGTAGCGGGGTTGGCCGGCGCCCCCGGCGTCGTCGTACATCTCGATGATGTGCCGGTCGGGTTCGGTGGAGATGAGGCCGTTGCCGTACTCGGCGGCCAGCGTCGCGGACTGTCGACCGGACGCGGCGATGGCCATCGGCACCGGCTGGTCCGGGCGGTCCCAGACGTAGGCGTCGGGCACGTCGAAGTGGTTGCCGGAGAAGGTCAGCGTCTCCCCGTTCAGCAACGGCCGGATGATCTGCAACGCCTCCTCGAACATCTCGTGCCGCTGCTGGACGTGCGGCCAACCGCCGACCACGTGCTCGTTCAGGTTCTCCCCGGCGCCCAGGCCGAGGGTGAAACGGCCGTCCGAGAGCGCCCCGATCGTGCTGGCCTTCTGCGCGACCACGGCCGGGTGGTAGCGGCGGATCGGGCAGGTCACGAACGACATCAGCTGCGCCCGGGAGGTGGCGTGGGCGACCGCGCCGAGCACCGACCAGGCGTACGGGGAGTGCCCCTGGGAGTCCAGCCAGGGGTAGTAGTGGTCGGACATCACCAGTTGGTCGAAACCAGCCGCCTCGGCCCGTACCGCATGGTCCACCAGCTGCTTGGGCCCGGCCTGCTCGCTCATCAGGGTGTAGCCGACGCTGACCATCCTGGTATCCCCTCTCGCTGACGGATCGTTCCCGGGATACCCCGGTGCACGGCGGTCAACCCTCCCGTCCGGTTCGGCTGCCGCAGTGCTTGACGGATCCCGGCCGTCTGCCTACCGTCGGTCTTAACCGGTTAAGAGCCGGGTGTGGCGCACATCCTGTGGTGGGGATGACCGCCCCGTGACGGCCCGCGTCCGCGTGGGCCGTTGCGGCTGTCCGGGCTGCGGGCCCGTCAACTGAACCGGTTGCGAGGACCAATCCATCGTCCTACGCTGATGCCTGCGCCGGGAGCCGGTCGCGGCTGCCGGGCTGCAGCCGCCTTCCCTGTCACGTCCCCACCCCTGTCGGGCACCGGGGGTCCTCCCTGAGGAAGGCCATGAAGACTCGACTCTCCGCCGCTGGCGCGACAGTGCTCGCGTTGCTCGTCACAGTGCTGGCGTTCGGCCAGCCGGCACACGCCGCGGCCGGTTTCTCCGTCGCTGGCGGCAAGTTGTACGACGCCAACGGCGCCGAATTCATCATGCGCGGCGTCAACCACGCGCACACCTGGTACCCGCAGCAGACCAGCTCGTTCGCCGACGTCAAGGCGCTCGGCGCGAACACCGTGCGGGTGGTGCTCTCCAGCGGCGACCGGTGGACCCGCAACACCAACGCCGACGTCGCCAACGTCATCTCGCTCTGCAAGGCCAACCGACTGATCTGCGTGCTGGAGGTGCACGACACCACCGGGTACGGGGAGCAGAGCGGCGCGATCACCCTCGACCGCGCCGTCGACTACTGGCTCAGCCTCGCCGACGTCCTCGCCGGTCAGGAGAGGTACGTCATCGTCAACATCGGCAACGAGCCGTACGGCAACCAGAACTACGCCTCGTGGGCCACCGACAACGCCAATGCGATCAAGCGCCTGCGGGCCGGCGGGTTGACCCACACGATCATGGTGGACGCGCCGAACTGGGGGCAGGACTGGTCGTTCACCATGCGCGACAACGCCGCGTCGGTCTTCGCCGCCGACCCGGCCCGCAACACCGTGTTCTCCATCCACATGTACGGGGTGTTCGACACCGCCGCGGAGATAAGCGACTACCTGGGTCGGTTCCGCACCGCCGGGCTGCCCATCGTGGTCGGTGAGTTCGGCTTCAACCACTCCGACGGGAACCCGGACGAGGACGCCATCCTCGCGTACAGCCAGGCCAACGGGATCGGCTGGCTGGGCTGGTCGTGGAGCGGCAACGGCGGCGGCGTCGAGTATCTCGACCTGGCCACCAACTTCAACCCGGCGAGCCTGACCGACTGGGGTCAGCGTCTCTTCAACGGCGTCAACGGCATCCGGCAGACCGCCCGCGAGGCCAGCGTCTTCGGCGGCACCCCTCCACCGACGACGCCTCCGCCGACCACCCCACCTCCGACGACGCCTCCGCCGACCACGCCGCCACCGACGACGCCCCCGCCGAACGGTGGCTGCACGGCGACGTACACGGTGACCAACCAGTGGCAGGGCGGCTTCCAGGGTGAGGTACGGGTGACCGCCGGCACGAGGGCGATCACCGGCTGGACCGCCGGGTGGACCTTCGCCAACGGCCAGCGCGTCACCCAGTCGTGGAACGTGGCCCTCACCAGCAGCGGAACCACGGTGAGCGCCCGCAACACGGACTACAACGGACGGCTGGCCGCCGGGGCCAGTGCCAGCTTTGGCTTCCTCGGCAGTTGGACCGGCACCAACAGCCTGCCAGTCGTGAGCTGCACGGCGAGCTGACCGTCGGACCGGTGGCCGGGTCCGCGCCGGACCCGGCCACCGGAAACCGTCCTGGTCAGTGCTCCCCGGCCAGGTTCACGATGACCACCCCGGCAATGATCAGTGCGATGCCGGTGAGCTTGGCGAGCCCCACCGACTCACCCAGGAACACCGCCCCGATTGCCACGATGGCCGCGGTGCCCAGACCCGACCAGAGGGCGTACGCCACCCCCACGGGGATCTCCTTGACGGCCTGGGCCAGCAGGAGGAACGCCAGCGCGTAGCCGCCGAGGCACGCCACCGTCGGCCAGAGCCGACTGAACCCGGCGGTGCTCTTGATCAGGCTGGTCGCCACCACCTCGGCGAGGATGGCGATCCCCAGCAGCACGTACGCCATTCGTCCCCTTGGTCCTTCGTGGTCGATGAGCCTGTCGCCACCCAGGCTAGTGCCGGCGATGTCCCCGCCCGGCCGGCCTGTCGACGTCGCGCCGATCCATGGGCGTCCGGCCGATCCGTGGTCATGCGGCGATCCGTTGGCATCCGGCCACCCGTCGCGTGGCGTCCGTGCGGCCCGTGGAGTGACGTCCGTGCGGCCTCGGCATCTGTCACAGAACGCCTTTGGAGCTGATGTCACAAACGAATCGGTTGTGGCGACGAAGCAGACTTCGCCAACGGATCAGACCCCATTGACGAGTCAGACCTCGTCATCGGATTGGCCCGGCGCCCTTCGCCCTGCGCCCTTCGCCCGGCCCGGTGGATGAATCGTTTACGGCATCAGCTCCAAAGCCGGCCCGGCACCCCACCCCACCCGCGCCAGCGCCGCTGTTGCGGGCCGCGCCGCTGTTCCTCGCGCTGTCGCCCCCGGCAGTGGCGTGGGAGAGGCTCGCAGGGTAGATCTTGGACACTATCCGTTCCGCGCTGACTGTGCTGTCCCGAGACATGTGTCAAGGGGAAGTCCCGATAGATGTGTCAGGTGTTGTTGATCAGGCTGCTCGGGTGAGGCTGATGT